>DASPNJ010000155.1:0-21822 GCA_035626595.1 Burkholderiales bacterium | reverse complement strand
GCAGCGGCTGATCGGCCAGCGCGAGGTCGCGTTTCAGATCGACCCACAAGCATTCGACCGGTTCGCGATTGCCAAGACGCCGAGCTTTGTGTTGGTCCGCGAGGGCGCGCAGTCGAAACCCTGTTCGAGCGGCCAGTGTTTCGCGAGCGATGCGTTTGTAAGCACCGCCGGCGATGTCAGCCTCGATTACGCGCTCGAATATATCCAGCGCACCGCGCCGCAGTATTCACGCGAAGCCGCACAGTTCCTGAAGCGAATCCGCGGTTAGTGATGCGCACGCTCGCCTTATACGTGATGCTGCTCTGCTTAGTAACCGCGCAGAGCCGCGCCATCGCGGGTCCGCACGACGAAGGGCTTGCCGCCGGAGCGGCCGCCAATCCGATTATCCGCGGCAACGTCGCTGCGCCGAGTGCGTCCGGAGTGGTGCCGAATTACGGCACGCCCCCCGCTGAGGCCGCGTATTACGGGCAAGGTATCTCGGGACAGGCTAATGCGCGACTCGCCACTTGCGCGGCTGACGACCCATCATGTCAGGCGCAGCGTGGCGCATTCGCTTCGGCCAATACTTCGCGCCCCGCGATCTCACCTTACGACTCTTCTGTCGCCAGCGCGCGCGACATCGCGCGCAACCCGTCAAATGTTCTGGGCAGCCTGTCATCTTTCTATGCAGGCTGCGTGACGTCCGACGTCACGACGCCTGCGCGCACCGCGTCCAGAATCTGTAACCGCTACACCGGCATCGGCAACTACTCCGCGCGGCGCGATCTCACGGTGGAAGTAAAGCTCGTGCCGAGCTGTACGGACGGTGAGTGGTTCGCACAGGGCTCAGCGTGGCGCAACGGCATGGATCACATGCATGCCGAAGCCCAATGCAGCATTCGCGGCGACGGCAAACAGCGCTTCCGGTTTTACGCCGCAGGCGGAATGGGCGCGTGCATCGGCTGGCAGGCGCTGGATCTGCCAACGGCGTTATCAACACAAGCCTCCTTTGTGACCGACTTGGCGCCGCACTGGCAGGGCTTCTGCTGGTACGGAATGAAAGTCGTCCTGATGCCAGGATCGGGCTGCGCCGACGGCCGGTGCAATTACACTTTTCAGTTCGGGTTCCCGCAGTACGCCTGCCCTGCTGGAAGCGTTCGCGGCGACGAGTTGATTTCCTATAGCGGTGAGGACTTCTACACCGCGCTCGGCTCGGCTGAGCAATGCTTCACGGTCGCGGCGCTGACCGATTTGGAAGCGCCCTGCCCGAACGACACACTGCGTTTCCGAGACTACAGCGGCACATATTGCGCTGCGCCGTCCGGCCCCGCGACGCTGGTCGGTGCATCCGGCTGGAGCATTCCTCTCGCGTTCGCTCAGCCGACAATGAACCACACGGAAACCGACGTGTGGGACGACAAGCGCGCAGCGCTCCCCGACGGCGGGCGTTGCGTCGCGACGACCACCGATCGGTGTATCGACGGCCCAGCGACAAAGATCGTTGGCGGACGGCCGGTCACGCGCGCCTGTTGGTCTTACGAGCAGAGCCTTTCCTGCGCGGGAGGCGCAGCGCTCAACGAATGCGCGCCGCTTGTCGCCGCGGGATGCACCCCGCGCGGAAGCGTGTGCAAACAGATGAACCCGGCGACGGGCGTCTGCGAGGTTTACCAGGATACCTATAACTGCCCCGCTCCCGCCGAGTCGACGACCACGGCTTCCAGTTGTCCGACGAACGTCTACTGCCTGGGCACGAGCTGCTTCAACACGAGCTATACCAGCGACACCGACTTCGCGCGCAGCATGTCGCTGATGGAGGCTGCGCGCGAAGCCGGAGTCTACCTAGACCCGGACAACTTGCAGGTCTTCAAGGGGGAAGCCAACAGTTGCCGCGACCGGCTCCTGAAGAATTGCTGTTACAGCGATTCGCGCGGCGCCGGCATGACGAATCAGTCGGTGCTCGGCATCGGCTCCCGCCTCGTCTTCGACATTCTCATGAACTCCGAGAACCGGCAGTTCATATATCAAGGCATCAAGGCCCTGCTCACGAGCAGCGGCTTCAGCGGGAGCTTCACAAGCTACGGCGTCACGTTCGCCGTCAACGGCGCTGCCGTGCCCGCGGGGTCGGTGACCCTCGCAGCGACGGACAGCCTGCTGATCGCGTTCGATCCATGGTCGCTGGCCATCGCAGTCACGTTCTACGCGGTCATGTCGATGACGTCCTGCAACGAGAACGAGGCGAAGCTCGCGATGAAGGAAGGCGCAGGCCTTTGCCGCAGCCTCGGTACCTATTGTTCGTCCTGTATTCGCCTTTTCGGACGTTGTATCGCCTGCATCGAGCGCACGACGGGCAAGTGCTGCTTCAACAGCCGCCTCGCGCGCATCGTCAATGAACAGGGTCGCGCACAAGTCGGCAAAGGCTGGGGCAGCGCGCAGAGCCCCGACTGCTCGGGCTTCACCATCGCGCAACTCCAGTCGCTCGACTTCGCGGCAATGGATCTCAGCGAGTTCTATGCCTCAATCGTTCCGAATCTGCCCAACGTGAGCACGGTTCGCGCAAACAATGCGGGGCGTGTTTCGAACTGCTACTACGGCCAAGGACGCTGCCAGTGAAAGTCATTTCGATCGCATGCGCGCTGACGATGTGCACCGCTCTCGCGCACGCTCAAGCGTCCGACCGTACGGCCGTGGCCGACGCGCGCCCACTGATGATCGCGGCGATCGACTCACCTGCCGGTGTCGCCTACGGAGTCTTGGTCGGCGACACGGCGGACGCGATTACGCGCCAATTCAAAGGCAGCTCGCCGATCTATATCGATGTATCAACCGAGCGCCGCTACACGCAAGCGGGTTGCAGCCGCTTGAAGGTGTTGTTCTGGCAAGAGGGGGTGCTCCTACCGGGCGCTGCCTCGCCCCGCAAGCAAACCATCGAAATGGGCATCAATTACTGCCGCGATGGCTTACCGCCAAAGTCATTGGCGTGAGCGATCAGAGATGAAACGGCGGCTGCCCCATTTCGCGTGGCTTCTGCCTGCGCTTTTGCTGCCGTCCTCTGCAGCTTCCGCACAGGAGCCGGCGCAGCGAATACCGCCAGCAGCCGCCTTGAAGTACTGGTCCGATAGCTGGCGAGGTTGGCACTTCTATGAAGAACCCGCATCGGAGGAGGAGCCGGCACCGCAACCGAGGACGCCTCCGGCGCCGAAACCGCCCGCCAAAGCGCCTGAGCTCGTTGAATTCGAAAGACTGCAAAAGACGCTCGAGGAATACCGAAACATCGCCATCATTCGGCCAACCGAGGCAAACGTGCGCCGGTACATGGAGCTCGAAGCCAGGATCGTCTCACAGGCCTCCTACTTCGCAGACGTGGCGCAACGCGTCGCGTGGGCCACGCCCGAGCTGGATCCAACCCTGCAGGGCCGTCCGGTCAACGCCAGGGCACTGGAGGTTTTTGAGCAGCAGCAGCTCGCCGCGCGTTCCAGATCTATAGCCGAGCTGGCTAAAGACCATGTGCTGTTCTTCTTCTTCCGCAGCGATTGCCCGTACTGCCACGCGCTGGCACCGACGCTCGCCGCGTTTCAGGCGCGATACGGCATCAGTATCGTCGCCATCAGCGTCGATGGCGGGGCAATACCGGGCTTTCCGCGCGCGCGCAGAGACAACGGCATCGCACGGACGTTAAACGTGACACAAGTCCCGGCCGTATTTCTCGCCCAGCCTTTTACGGGAAAGATCAGCCCGATCGGCTTTGGCGTGCTGTCGGAATCGCAGCTCGTCGAGCGAATCTCGACCGTCTCGACGACGTCTCCTGAATCTGTGCCGAGTACGAACAGGCGCGTTCTTCCTTAATAAGGTCCTCATGATTATTGGACTGCTGAAACGGACTGCGAGCGCTTCAATGGCTGTTGTGTTGGCGTTGTCACCGATAGTCGTCACCACGGAGCGCGAGTTCGCGGCCATCCTTGTATCGCAACCGACGAACAGGGATTCGGAAGTCAGTCTTGAACTCGACGAATTCCGTGGCCAGAATCTCGCCCATCTCCCCTGAACGCGCCCGTGCTGTGCGAGGCAGGCGTTCTTTTAGAAGCGCCGAAGCGCTGGGGAAGCCGAGGCGCTCGACATCCTCCGCAATTTGGTCAAGGTCGTCGTAATGCGAGCGGACACACTCGACAAGCTGATCCTTTACCGCGTCGCGGCCGTCGACCGTCTCCGCGAGCTTGACGAGCGTCTTGCTAGGCCCATGCGCCGCTTCATCAATGTCGCACCAGTCTGTGAACATCGCATGTAACGCAGAAAAGAACGGCCCCGGGGAATCGCGTCTGTTCCCGGACGAGGCTCGAAGAGCATTGCAAAGCGGGGTAACCGCCCATTCGTGACGCGCGAACCTGGCTGAAAACTAGGGCCGCTCGTGCCTGCCGCCCTCAGGATCGGGATGACCGGGCATTGGATAAATCTCCCCCGTGTCGCGCCAATGCGTTAGGGCTGGATCATGAGCGGGAAAGGTGCGTTCAACGAATGGATCATGCTCAGGTGGTTTCCGGCGGCGCAGCCGTGAAAACGCACCACTAATAGCCACGCCTGCTAGCGCTCCGATTGACATCATTACGATTTTCACCCCTAGTGCATCTGGAACCGAGGCCAGAAGACCGCTGCCAGCGCCAAGAATGCATCCGAATAGAAGAGCGGTGCGTGCCATTGCGGTTCAGAAAAATGTCATCTCGTGGACCATGAGCGTTTAGACCATGTCGACGTCACGTGCTCGCGCAAACGATCATCACACGATAGCCCAAAAACGGAGGCTCGCCAAAGCCGAGGCAGAAAACAGACAGCTCCGCGCCACCATCGGGCATCTGACAGCGCGCATCGCAGAGCTCGAAGGTGAAGTGGCGGCTAGTTTGCCGATCCGCCGGGCGGAGTTCGACGACGCCCTCCTTTGTCTCGCCATTGTGAGAGACACGTGGATGGTCTACGGCGCGGACGTCGTAACGCTGTTGCGCCAACGCAAAGTAATCGAAGAGCGGCCGCACTGGAGTCGATCCGCGACCGAGGAGCTTAAGCGCTTGGGACTCGGTCAACGCGAACTTGTGACGATGAAGCGTACGGATCTGCGGCAGCTTTTCAACGTGACGAGCAAAACTGCCGGTGCAGCATTAGGCCTGCCGCCAACAGCCCAAACGCTGAGCTTCGTCACGCCACTCGGTGTCGACACGCTCGAGCACTATCTGCCAGGCCTGCGCAAATGGTTCGACCGCGAGACCGCAGCGAAGTAAGAGCCGTTTACGCGATGCATCTTCCGTCGCGAAAATGATCCGACTGCGAGGCACCGTCCGCTTTTTTCGGGAGCGCTTAGCCTGATGTCGACCCAAAGCGGATGTTTGAGCCTTGTATGCTACGGTCGTACTATTAGGATGAAACCGTCCTCAGGCTGTCGATCCACCATTTCAGCGCGACGTAGGAATATCCAATGTCTTTAAATGCAGAGCTTAAGAGCGTTCCTTGGTTTGGCGCGCGGAAGATGGCCCGCGCGTTACTACATGACGTCGAGATACTACGAGCCGAGTGCGATGACCTTCGAGCACAACTTGCGCGCTATGGCGCGCTCACCATGGTTGAACTCGAGGAACAGCGGCGAGACTTGGAGAAGCAGGTCTCGGTTCAGGCCCAGCGACTCGCGCAGGAACGCGCCGAGGCCGCAGCCGCGGTCGCCGCAGCCAAGGCGGAACTCGCGGAAGTGAAGAAGCAAATCTTACTAACCGAAGAGGTCGCCATACTGCAGGAAGCCGGCCTCTATTCCTACCGCCATCCATTGACGGACGCCGTCGCCTATGCAGCCGAGCTGAATCAGCTGCAAGGAAACATCAAGGAAATGAATCGAAAGGATGGCGGCGCGGTGCTGTCATCGACAGACTGGACGGTAAACGGTTCGCGGCGCGAAGGCGCTGCGATGATCCGCGACTTCTCCAAGCTGATGCTGCGCGCGTTCAATGCCGAGGCGGACAATCTCATTCGGACGCTCAAACCCTATAAGCTGGATGCTGCTATCCAACGGCTGCATAAGGTTGAGGCGACGATCGAACGTTTGGGTAAGACCATGAATATTCGAATCGCCGATTCTTATGTGCGTTTACGTATCGAGGAACTAGAACTCACAGCCGACTTCCTTCAGAAGCAGTCCGAGGACAAGGAAGCTGAGCGCCTGGAACGAGAGCGCCTGCGGGAGGAGCGAAAAGTCCAGCAAGAGATCGAGCGGGAGCGAGCACGCCTGGAAAAAGAGAAACAGCATTACTGCAACTCGATAGAAGCCCTCAAGGCCAAAGGTGATCTTGAAGCTGTTCAACGGCTGCAATGCGAATTAGGCGAAGTGGAACGTGCTATCGAAGACGTCGACTACCGGGCGGCAAACATCCGCGCCGGGTATGTGTACGTGATATCAAATATCGGCGCGTTTGGGGAGACGGTTGTAAAGATCGGCCTGACGCGGCGGCTTGACCCGATGGAGCGCATCCGCGAGCTTAGCGATGCATCGGTACCATTCAATTTTGACGTGCATGCGGTTTTTTTCTCGAAGGACGCAGTGACTATCGAGACGAGCCTTCATCAGCGGCTGGCAGATCGCCGGATTAACACGGTTAATCTTAGGCGAGAGTTCTTCCGTGCGACGCCAGCCGAGGTTAAGGCTCACATGGCAGAACTCGCCGGTGATCTACTGCAGTTTGATGACGTTCCCGAGGCACTCGAATACCGACAATGCATCGCCGCTCGGGCACCAGTCGCTCAAGCGGTTGGCAATCTGCCGCCGCAACCTCGCGCTATAAGTAACTAGCCGCTTCTGGCCGATCTCGGCCGGTGCCATCGGCGCGAAATTTGTCAGCAGCCGACAGTGCCAGAGTGGGGTCAAGTCGCGACTATTTCACTTGCAGCACGTGGTACCATTTGTTTGTGGGTCTATTTGTGGGCCAGAAAAGACGGCTCGTCGAACTAAGTTGCGAAACAATTAGTTAGCGGCGAGCTTGGCGGAGAGGGTGGGATTCGAACCCACGGTACCCTTGCAGGTACTCCGGTTTTCGAGACCGGTACATTCAACCACTCTGCCACCTCTCCGGAACCGCGAATCTTACCAGCGCATCCGAATAAAGCCTAGTAATCAGGCACCTGACCGCGAGAGCCCGCGGCACAGCGACAGGTAACATAGCGAGCCACTCATCATCGGAGGGATTCGCATGATTCGGTTCGGTCTGATCTGCATCTCGGCCCTCTCCGCGCTCGCGCCGTTCGCGGCATTCGGCCAATCCTGGCCGGCGAAGCCGATCCGCTGGATCGTGCCGTTCGCACCAGGCGGCGGGGTGGACGTTACGACGCGCACCATTTCCCAGCGGCTCGGACCGGCGCTCGGGCAGCAGATCGTCGTGGACAATCGCGGCGGCGCGAACGGCAACATCGGCGTCGAGCTCGCGACGAAAGCGCCGGCCGACGGCCACACCCTGCTCACGGCGACGACTGGCAACATCGTGATCAATCCGCACATCTACAGCCGGCTCACGTTCGATCCGCTGCGCGATCTCACGCCGGTCACACCGGCGGTGGACGTGATCAACGTGCTGGTCGTGCATCCGGCGCTGCCGGCGAAATCGGTGAAGGAGCTGATCGCGCTCGCGAAGGCGCGGCCCACCGAGCTCAATTACGGCTCCAGCGGCCCGGGCGGCTCGGACCACATCGCCACGGAGCTTTTCGCGAGCCTCGCCGGGACCAAGCTCACGAACATCTCTACAAGGGCGGCGCGCCGGCGATGGTCGATCTCGTTGCGGGCAACGTACAGCTCATGATCGCGACGATGGCCGTCGCGGTGGGACCGATCAAGGCGGGCCGGCTGCGGGCGCTGGGCGTGACCAGCCGCAAGCGCTTCGAGCTGATGCCGGATCTTCCCACCGTCGCCGAAGCCGGCGTGCCCGGATATGAGGCGGTGTTCTGGTTCGGCACGTTCGTGCCCGCCGGAACGCCGCGCGACATCGTGACGCGGGCGAACACCGAGATCCGTAACGTGCTCAGGGTGCCGGAAGTGCGTCAGCGCCTGCTGGAGTCAGGGCTCGTTGCAACGGGGAGCGGCGCCGAGGAATTCACGAGCTTCGTCGCAACCGAGTCGAAGAAGTGGGCGAAGCTCGTCAAAGAGAAAGGCATCAAGGCCGACTGAGGCATGCGGGAACGGAGGTAACGGAGGGAAACCGCGGAAGGTTGCCCTCTGTTCGTGGGCGGCGGAGCCCGAGCCTTGAGGCGAGCGCCGCCCTAGACCTCTCCCTGAAACGCCTTCCACCCGCCCCAGCTCTTGCGCTGCGCCTCGCACTCCTTCGCGCGTATTCCCGTGACGATCTCCAGCGGACGGCCGGTCATCGCGACGAGCGCATCGACCGAGTAGCTGCCGATGTCCCTGCGGCCCATCTGGGCGTGACGGCAGCCGAGCACGAGCCGCGAGATCTTCGAGTCGATGATCGCCCAGCAGCACATCGGGCACGGCTCCATCGACGTGTAGAGCGTCGCGCCGGAGAGATCCACGCTGCGCAGGTTCAGCGCGGCGCGGCGGATCGCGACGATCTCGCCATGTGCGGTCGGATCGACTTCGCTGTATACGAGGTTGCGGCCTTCGCCGATGACCTTTCCGTCCCGCACGATCACGGCGCCCGCCGGGCGGTTGCCGTCCGTCAGCGATTCAGCCGCCAGCGCCATCGCGCGATCCATGTACTGTTCGTGTTCTGTCATGTTGGCTCCGATTGCTTGATGCTTCGACCAGCGCGTTCATGCTTCGACAGGCTCGGCACGAACGGTCCTGAAGGCTCAGCGCGCACGGCTCACTGAGTTGCGGGCGATCACCGCCGCATCCGGCAACTTCTCGAGCGACCAGCACTGCTCCGCAAGCCGGTCGACCTGCACGGGCGTGAGCTCGGCCGCCGCGAGACTGCGGAACTTCGCGTCGAGCTCGGCGTCGGTCATGGGGCGCTCCAGCGAGCCGCGCGCGTGTTCGACGAACGTCTCGTGGCTCGCGCCATTCGCCAGCGTCACCCGCACGCGCGCCTGATCGGGTTCGATTTGCGGATCGGTCTTCAGAATGACCTTCTCGCGCAGCGCGATCACGTCCGCCGCGGTCACGCGATCGTCGAGGTACTGGCGCACACCGGCCGCGCCGTCCCGCAGTGCGACGGCGGCCGAGTGAAAGAGGCTCAGCTTACCCTCGAGGCTGTCGTGCGGCGCCGGTCTGCCGCACAGCGTCTGCGCGAGCGGATTGACCGTGACGTCCACGCGCGCAACGGCGTCGGGATCGATGCGATGCCCGGCGCGCAGGTCGAGACAGCCGTCGATCACGGGGTGGATCACGATCCCGCACGGATACGGCTTGTAGGCATTCTGAAGGAGCTCCCAGCGCGAGCCGAGATCGCCCACCACTTCGGCCGGATCGTTACGCGTGGACAGCACGTTCAGAAACCCGCGCGGCGCTTCGAGCGCACGCTCCGAGCTCGTGAATCCCGCCTCCGCCATCAGCGCCGCAGCAAGGCCGTTGCGCGCGGCGTGGCCCATGTTGTAGCTCTTGCACATGGTGCCGAGCATCTCCACCAGTCCTGACGCCTGCGTCGCCGCGATGCCCAGCGCCCACGCCATGCGCTGCGGGTCGAGCTTCAGGACCTTCCCGCATGCGGCCGCAATGCCGAGCACGCCGCACGTCGACGTGATGTGCCATCCGCGGTCGTAATGCTCCGGCGAGATCGCGTTGCCGACGCGGCACTCGACGTCCACGCCCAGGATGAAGGCGTGCAGGAATTCAGCGCCGGTCATCGGTCGATACTCGGCCAGCGCGATCAACGCGCTCGCCACCGGCACGCTGGGATGGATCACGGTGCGCAGGTGCGTATCGTCGAAGTCGAGCCGGTTCGAGCTCGTGCCGTTGATACAGGCGGCGGTCAGGGCGTCGAAGCGCTCGCCGCGACCGAGGACCGTCGCCTGCTCCGGGCCCGAGAATTCGCGCAGCGTCGCGATCATCACGTCCACCGTCTCGTCGCGGCAGCCGCCGATCGCGCAACCGAGCCAGTTGAGGACGGCGCGCGCAGCCTCGTGCCGCACGTTCTGCGGAACGTCGGACCAGCGAGACGCGACGAGGAATCGCGAGAGCTCCTGAGTGACGGCAGTCATAGCCGATCGGGTGACGAGGGAACGGGGATTGTGACACGCCGTGCCGTTCGATACCCTCTCCCACTATGGCGACGGAGCTCCTGTTCAGGGACGACGCGTATCTCAACACCGCGACGGCACGTGTGATCGGCGTCAGCGCGCGCGGGATCGAGCTCGACCGGACGATCTTCTATCCGATGGGCGGCGGTCAGGTCGGCGACAGCGGCGTGCTCGTGCGCTCCGGCGGCGAGCGCATCGCAATCGCCGATACGCGCAAGGGCGAGGCAATGGATACCGTGCTGCACATCCCCGCCGCAGGCATGCCGCAACCCGGAATCGGCGAGACGCTGACGCTCGAGATCGACTGGGGGCGCCGCTACGCGCTCATGCGGCTGCACACCGCGCTGCACGTCATGTCCTGCGTCGTCGTGGCGCCGGTCACCGGCGGCAACATCTCGCCGGAGCGGGCGCGTCTCGATTTCGACATCGATATGAGCCTCCTGAACGCCGCCCGGATCGCCGAAGAGATGAACGCGTTGATCGCGCGCGGCGCGCCGACGGAGACCCTCTGGATCACCGACGAGGAGCTCGACGCGCGCCCCGACCTCGTGAAGACGATGAAAGTTCAGCCGCCGCGCGGCACCGGGCGCGTGCGCCTGCTCAGTATCCCCGGCATCGATCTCCAGCCCTGCGGCGGCACGCACATCGCGAACATCGCCGAGATCGGCGGGATCGAGGTGCTCAAGATCCGCAGCGAAGGCAAACGCAACAAGCGCGTCGAGATCGCGCTCGCGTGATCACGAGCCCCGATACGCGTCGAGCAACCGTGAACTCCGGCTCTTGATTCGCGATGTGATGCTCGTGCTGCCCGACGGCAGCTACAGGGTGTACGCGCTAGGAGCGGGATGGCTCCAGCGTTTCGCAGTTTATGTAACCGACGCGATCGCTTCGCGCAGGACGAGTGCGGAGCGGGCGAGCGCCTCCCGCTCGCCTTCGTCGAGCTCGGGTTCGAGCACCTGCGCCGCGCCGGACGCATCAACGATCGAAGGCAGCGACAGCGCCACGTCCTCGAGCTGCATCGCTTCGGTCTGCACCCGCGACACGGTGAGGACTCGCCGCTCGTCGCGCAACAGCGATTCGAGCAGCGACGCGGTCACGAGCCCGATTGCATGATTCGTCGCACCCTTGCGTCGAATGATCTCGTAGGCCGCGGTTCGCACCTTCTGCGCAATGCGTGACTCGCGTTCGGCGCTCCACCCTCTCCACTGCCTCAGGAGTCCTCCGCCCACGCGCGCGCTCGACCACAGCACCACTTCGGAGTCGCCGTGCTCTCCAATCACCTGCGCATGAATCGAGCGTGGATCGACAGCGAGCTCACGGCCCACGATCTGCCGCAGGCGCGCCGTGTCGAGCAGGGTGCCCGTTCCGATCACCCGCTCGCGCGGCAGACCGGACGACCTGTGAAAGAGATACGTCAGCACGTCTACGGGGTTCGTCACCATCACGACGAGCCCGCGGTAGCCGCTCAGTTGCTGCGCTAGATCGCGAACAACAGTTGCGTTCTCGCGCAGGAGCTCGAGCCGCGTCTGGCCTGCAGTGCCGCCGCGTCCAGCCGCGATCACGAGGGCGGCGGCCTCGTGCATTTCGGCAATGCTGGCGCTGCGGACGTGACAGGCAGGGTAGAAAGCGGCGCCGTGGGCGAGATCCATTGCTTCCCCGTCGGCGAGCTCGGACCGCACATCGTGCAACATGAGCGTGTGCGCGACGCCTGCATGCAGCGCTGAAATTGCGACGCTGGAACCCACCCAGCCCGTGCCGATGATACCGACTGCGCTCATCCGCGCTTTGCTTACCGGACCGGCAGGCGCTACGCGCGGATCACGTCGAGGCCGCCCATGTAGGGCTTGAGCGCGGCGGGCACGTCCACGCCGCCATCGGCGCGCTGATAGTTCTCCAGCACCGCGACCAGCGTGCGGCCGACAGCGAGACCGGAGCCGTTGAGCGTGTGCACGAGCTCGGTCCTGCCTTTCTCGTTGCGGAAGCGCGCCTGCATGCGCCTCGCCTGGAACGCTTCGAAGTTGCTGCACGAGGAAATCTCACGGTACGCGTTCTGGCCCGGCAGCCACACTTCGATGTCGTAGGTCTTGGCGGCGGAAAAGCCCATGTCGCCGGTGCACAGCGTCATCACGCGATACGGCAGCTCGAGCTTCTGAAGGATTTTCTCGGCGTGACCCGTGAGCTCTTCGAGCCCTTCGTACGAGCGCTCGGGGTGTATGACCTGTACGAGCTCGACCTTGTCGAACTGGTGCTGCCGGATCATGCCGCGCGTGTCCTTGCCGTAGGAGCCCGCCTCGCGCCGGAAGCACGGCGTGTGGCACACGAGCTTCATCGGCAGCGCCTTGAGATCGACGATCTCGTTGCGCACGATATTCGTGACCGGCACTTCCGCGGTCGGAATGAGAAACAGGCCGTCGGAGGCGATGGCGAACTGGTCGTCCTCGAATTTCGGGAACTGGCCCGTGCCGCGCATCGAGTCGGCGTTCACGAGATACGGCGCATAGACCTCGGTGTAGCCGTGCTCCTGCGTGTGCGTGTCGAGCATGAACTGCGCGATCGCGCGATGGAGCCGCGCGACCGGGCCTTTCATGAGCACGAAGCGCGCCGAGGCGATCTTGGCCGCCGTATCGAAATCCATCATGCCGAGGGCCGCGCCGACGTCGACATGGTCCTTCACGGGGAAATCGAACGTGCGCGGCGTGCCGTAGCGCCGCACCTCGACGTTGTCCGCCGACGACTCTCCCGGCGGCACCGACTCGTGCGGCACGTTGGGCACGTAGAGCAGGAACTCGCTCATCTTGCCTTGTATGTCCGCAAGCTCCTGCTCCAGCGCTTTCAGACGGTCGGCCTGCGCATTCACCTGCGCGATCAGCTCGGACGCATCCTCTTTCTTTGCCTTGAGCTGCCCGACCTGCTTGGAGAGCTGATTGCGGCGCTGCTGAAGCTCCTGCGTTTCGGTCTGTATGGCCTTGCGCTGATGTTCCAACGACTGGAAGGTCGCGACATCGAGCGCGAAACCGCGCTGGCCGAGACGGCGCGCGGCGCTTTCGAGATCCGCACGGAGGATTTGAACGTCGAGCATGGTGCCTGAAGGTGTAGAGGCGAAGCGCGTATTATCCCGGACTTTCCAACGTTTACGCGAACGACGAGATGCCCGTAGAGCGCGCCCCCACCCTTCCCGCACCCGATCCAGCAACGCGCAGGCCGCGCTTCACGATGCCGCCGGGATCGTGCGATTGCCATGCACACGTTTTCGGGCCGCAGAGCCGTTTTCCGTACCTGCCGAGCGCGTCGTACATCGCGCATGATGCATCGCCCGAGGATTACGCGCGCATGCTGCGCACGATCGGCTGCGGGCGCGCGGTGCTGGTGCAGCCCAGCGTGTACGGCACCGACAACGGCGCAATGGTGCATGCGTTGCGCTCCGGTGTCTTCGCGTTCCGCGGCATCGCCGTCGTGGACGCGGACGTGAGCGACCGCGAGCTGCAGGACCTGCACGACGCCGGCGTGCGGGGCGTGCGAATCAACATCGCGTCGGACACGGAGGGGCTCTCGCTCGCCGATGCGCCGAAGCTCGCGCCGCGGCTGAAAGCGCTCGGCTGGCATCTGCAGTTCTTCATGGATTTGAAGAAGCTGCCCGATGCGGAAGAGAAGCTCGGCAGGCTCGGAATCGATCTCGTGATCGATCATTTCGGACGGGTGCGCGCCGACGACGGGCTCGATGCCGCGCCTTTTCAGACGATGCTGAGGCTCATGAAGCGGCCCAATGTCTGGGCGAAGATCATGGGGCCGTATTTCGTGTCGAGCCGCGCGCCGGGTTATGTCGATGTCGCGCCATTCGCGCGTGCGGTCGTCGCGGCCGCGCCGGATCGGGTGGTCTGGGGAAGCGACTGGCCGCATCCGGCGACAGGCCGATTGAACGTGCCCATGCCGAACGACGGCGACCTCGCCGATCTACTGCTCGAGTGGGTGCCGGACGAGGTGCAGCGGCGGAAGGTGCTCGTGGATAATCCGGCGCGGTTGTACGGATTCTGACGGTGCGCTATCCGCGCACCCTACGTGGCCCCACCGTCACTTTTTCTTGATCACACTGATCTTGCCGTCCGGCTCGAAGAAAGCGGCCTTCACCTCTTTCACGTCCTGAACGCCCTGCTCGCGCAGCTTCGCCATCAGCTCCGCCTCGGCGATATGTTCCTTGCGCAGGTTGCGCCAGAACACGCGTCCGTCGCGGATGAGCATGACCTCCTCGGGCTCGAAGAACTGCCTCACCTTGGCGAAGCGCCAGCTCAGCCGGTCGATGATGAGGTTCCAGCCGATGATCGTGCCGAGCAGCACGAAACCATCCGTGATCGACTTGTACTCGCCGGCCATCGCGTTCTGCGCCGCGTCGGCGATGATGACGAGGAACAGGATGTCCGCGAGCCCGACCGAGCCCGCGTCGCGGCGAAGGATGAAGCGGAACACGAGGACGAGGAACCAGTAGACGGCGGTGCCGCGGATGATCAGTTCCCAGGGTGAGACGCTCAGACCGAAAAGCTCCTGCCAATCGAGCATGGAAGCCTCCTTTCCGCGATGCGCTACCGGCGCACCCTATGACTTTTTCTCTGACTTCGCGTCCAGTTGACGCAGCTCCGCGAGCCGCTCGCGGATGCGCGCTTCGAGCCCGCGCGGCGTGGGCTCGTAAAACCGTGCGTTCAGTCCTTCGGGCAGATAGCGCTCGCCCGCGGCATAAGCCTCCGGCTCGTCGTGCGCATAGCGGTACTCCTTACCGTAGCCGAGCTCCTTCATGAGCCGCGTCGGCGCGTTGCGCAGATGCTCGGGCACCGGACGCGAGCCGTCCTTGCGGATCAGCTCGCGTGCGCGATTGAAGGCGTCGTAGGCGGCGTTGCTCTTCGGTGCGACGGCGAGGTAGATCGCGGCCTCGGCCAGCGCGAGCTCGCCTTCCGGTGAGCCGAGGCGCTCGTACGTTTCGCACGCGTCGAGCGCCATGCGCAGCGCGCGCGGGTCCGCAAGACCGATGTCCTCGCTCGCCATGCGCACCAGCCGCCGCCCGACGTAAAGCGGGTCGGCGCCGCCGTCGAGCATGCGCATGAGCCAGTACAGCGCCGCATCGGGCGAGGAGCCGCGCACCGACTTGTGCAGCGCCGAGATCTGGTCGTAGAACGCGTCGCCGCCTTTATCGAAGCGCCGCAGGCTTTCGGCGATCGTGTTGCGGACGAACTCTTCGTCGACGTCGGTGCGTCCGGCGTTGGCCGCGGCGGTCTGCATGTGCTCGAGCATGTTGAGCAGCCGCCGCGCATCGCCATCGGCGTAACCGACGAGGAGCTTTCTGGCGAGCTCGGTATAAGAGAGCTGCACGTCGGCCGCCGCGAGCGCGCGCTCGAACAGCTGTTCGAGCTCGGCGTCCGAAAGCGGCTGGAGGACGTACACGGCAGCGCGCGAGAGCAGCGCGCTGTTCACCTCGAACGAGGGATTCTCGGTGGTGGCGCCGATGAACGTGATCAGCCCCTGCTCCACGAACGGCAGGAAGGCGTCCTGCTGCGCCTTGTTGAAGCGGTGGACTTCGTCGACGAAGAGAATCGTGTGACGGCCGGTCTGCTGCAGCGTGAGCTGCGCGCGCTCGACCGCCTGGCGGATGTCCTTCACGCCGGAAAACACCGCCGAGAGCGCGATGAACTCGGCATCGAATGCCTCCGCCATGAGACGCGCGAGCGTCGTTTTGCCGACACCGGGTGGACCCCACAGGATCATCGAGTGGGCCTTGCGCGCCTCGAACGCGAGCTTGAGCGGCTTGCCCGGCCCGAGCAGATGGCTCTGCCCGACGACCTCATCGAGCGTGCGCGGCCGCAGCCGCTCGGCTAACGGCGCCGCGGGCTCACGCTTGCCGAAGAGGTCATTCACTGATGACGTCGGCGCCTTGGGGTGGTGAGAACCTGAACGCCTCCGGCGCGAGCTTCACGTTGCGCTGGAGATCGCTGAACCGGATGAGGGTGGTCTGGCCGAACTGATCGTGCAACTGCATCGCTTCGAGCCCGCCTTTGCCGAGGCCCAGACGTATGCGCTGGAACGCGGTGTCCTGCGTGCGCGGCGTCGCTTCGAGCCAATCCAGGCCGCCTTCGCTGCCCGCGGCTTTCAGCACATAGCTCTTCTCGATCTCGTTGCTGCCCGCGAGCAGCGCGGCGGGGCTCGCGCCCAGCGCGCGGTCGAGCTTACGGACGGTGACCTGGTTCAGGTCCTTGTCGTAGATCCACAGCCGCGAGCCGTCGCCGACGATCGTCTGCTCGTACGGCTTGTTGTATTCCCACCTGAACCGGCCCGGACGCGCGAACTCCATCGTGCCGCTCGCCTTCTGGAGCGTTTTGCCGTTCTTGTCGAGCACGACCTGCGTGAAGCCCGCCCTGCCGGTCGTGGTCTGGTTGAGCAGGCTTTTGAGCGCCTCGACGCTCTGCTGGGCGAAGGCCACGCCGGGCGGGAGCAGTAATAAGACAGAGAAGATCAGCTTTCGCATGCAGGAAACCTTTCGTGTAGTTCGTCACCCCGGCGTAGGCGGGGGTCCAGGTTCGACAGCACGCCGAATGCCCGGTTTAACGCGCGTTTGTAACCAAATGCGTCCTGGATTCCCGCCTTCGCGGGAATGATGGCGTTTTGCTGGATTCCCGCCTGCGCCGGAATGACGAGCTTAGTCTTCCGCGGCGGCGGAGGCCGGCACCAGCACTTCCCGGTTGCCGTTGGTCTGCATCGGCGAGACCATGCCCGCGCGTTCCATCTGCTCGATCAGGCGTGCCGCGCGGTTGTAACCGATCCGCAGGTGCCGCTGCACGAGCGAGATCGAAGCGCGGCGCGTCTTGAGCACGATCGCACATGCCTGATCGTAGAGCGGATCGGATTCGGCATCGCCGGCGCCTTCGAAGAGCTCCCCGCCCTCTTCTTCCGAGGGTGGACCTTCCAGCACGCTCTCCACGTACTGCGGCTGCGCGAGCTGCTTCAGGTAATCGACGACCTTGTGGACCTCGTGGTCCGCGACGAATGCGCCGTGCACGCGCTGCGGAAGGCCCGTTCCCGGCGGCAGATACAGCATATCGCCCTGACCGAGCAGCGCTTCCGCACCCATCTGATCGAGGATGGTACGCGAATCGACCTTGGCCGAGACCTGGAACGCGATGCGGCTCGGGATGTTCGCCTTGATGAGCCCGGTGATCACGTCGACCGACGGGCGCTGCGTCGCGAGGATGAGATGGATGCCCGCCGCGCGCGCTTTCTGCGCAAGCCGTGCGATCAGCTCTTCCACTTTCTTGCCGACAACCATCATGAGATCGGCGAGCTCGTCGATCACGACCACGATCAGCGACATCTCGTGCAGCGGCTCGGCGTTCTCGGTGCCCGCGAGCAGCGGATTGGCGATCGGCGTCTTGTTCTTCTCCGCGTCGCGGATCTTCTGGTTGAAGCCCGCCATGTTGCGCACGCCGAGCGCGGACATGAGCTTGTAACGCCGCTCCATCTCGGCCACGCACCAGTTGAGCGCGTTGGCGGCGTGCCGCATGTCGGTCACGACCGGCGCGAGCAGATGCGGGATGCCTTCGTAGACCGACAGCTCCAGCATCTTCGGATCGACGAGAATCAGGCGCACCTGCGAGGGCGGCGACTTGTAGACGAGCGAGAGGATCATCGCGTTGATCGCGACCGACTTGCCCGAGCCCGTGGTGCCGGCGACCAGCAGATGCGGCATGCGCCCCAGGTCCGCGACGATCGGGTTGCCCGCGATGTCCTTACCCAGCGCGAGCGCGAGGGGCGTCCCGACGTCGGCATACACCTGCGAGCTCAGGATCTCGGTCAAACGCACGATCTGCCGCTGCGGGTTCGGAATCTCCAGGCCCATGCAGCTCTTGCCCGGGATCGTCTCGACGACCCGGATGCTCACCACCGACAGTGCGCGCGCCAGGTCCCGCACGAGATTGATGATCTGGCTGCCTTTGACGCCGACGGCAGGCTCGATCTCGTAGCGCGTGATCACGGGACCGGGATAGGCCGCGACGACTTTCACCTCGACGCCGAAATCGAGCAGCTTCTTCTCAATCAGGCGGGACGTGAATTCGAGCGTGTCCGCGGACATGAGCTCGACGTTCTTCTCCGGGTCGTCCAGCAGGTGCAGCGGGGGCAGCAGCGAATCGGGCAGGTTCTCGAACAGCGGCACCTGCTTTTCGCGGGCGGCGCGCTCGGATTTCGGGATTTCCGCCTTGGGCGGCTCGATGCGCACCGGCTCGTGAATCACCAGCTTCTTCTTGCTGACTTCGACGATCTCGTCGCGCTCGATCACCGCCTGCTCGCCCGCGCGGCGGTCCTGGCGCTCGGTCCACTTGCCGATGACGAAGAGCAGCCCGCGCTCGGTCCAGTCGCCGACGCGCTCGATGACGACCAGCCAGGACACGCCGCTGAAGAGGCTCAGGCCCGCGGCGAACATGATCAGCAGGATCAGCGTGCCGCCGGTGAATCCGAATCCCGCCGATACGACGCGCCCGAGGATGTCGCCGATCACGCCGCCCGGCGCGAGCGGCAGCGCGGCCTTGATCGTGTGCAGGCGCATCGCTTCGATGCCGCTGCTCGCGAGCAACAGGAGACCGAATCCGCCGAGCGCGACCGCATACGAGCGGCGGTCACTCTCGCGCACCGTCTCGATGCGGCGGAATCCCCACGCCACGAGCGCGCCGCACAGCACGATCCACCAGTAAGCCGAGACACCGAAGAGGTACAGCAGGAGGTCCGCGAGATACGCGCCGACGACGCCGCCGGCATTCCGGATATTCGAGACGCTGACGCTCTGCGACCAGCCCGGATCGCTGCGATCGTACGTCGCGAGGATGAGGAGAAGATAGAGCGCGATCGCGACCAGCGCGAGCCACCACGATTCGCGCAGGAGCGCAGCGATTTTCGGCGGCAGCGGATTGCCCGCTACCTTGGCGCCCCCGGCTTTTTCAGACCACAGCAAAAGTGTGAGACCGTTTCAGGGGCTTACCGCACCGCCGACCGGCGCGCCATCGACTGGCGGTCGAGCACGTAGATCTTGCGCTTGTCGGCCCGGATGACGCCCTTGTCGTGCAGGTCCTTGACGACGCGGCTCACCATTTCGCGGGAGGCCCCGATCATGCGCGCGATCTCCTGCTTCGGCGGCGCCTTCTCGATGATCCACTGGCCTTCCTGCGGCTGTGCCATCTCGATCAGGAGCCGCGCAACGCGGCCGTAAACGTCGATCAGCGCGAGGCTTTCGATCTTGCGGTCCGCTTCCCGCAGCCGCTTGACGAGGTTGCGGATGATGAGCATCGCGGCATCGAAGTTGTCCTTGAGGCAGTTCAGGAACGCGCTCCGCGATATCCGCAGCATCTCGCACGGCTCCAGCGTTTCAACGCTGGCGGAGCGCGGCTGGTCGTCGAGCAGCCCCATCTCGCCGAAGAACTCGTTGGGTCCGATCACCGACAGGATGACCTCGTTGCCGTCGTCATCGGGAATGAGGACTTTCGCCCGACCGGCCATGATGATGTACAGCGCGTCGGTCTCCTCGCCCGCCCGGATGACATAAGCGCCGCGCGGAAAGCGGCGGTGCTGAACGGCCGGGATGAGGGCTGCGAGCTGCTGGTCCGAAAACGACGAAAACAGCGGAACGTTCTTCAGAACGACCGGGTTTACCGTGAACTGAGCCATAGTTTTGTTATCCGCCCGCTACGCCGACCGGAGGGGCCGACCCCGCGCCTATACTGCCAGAACCAGCACGAAACGTCACGCGGTACTCACTGAATTGGCAGGATTTTCGGGTCTCGAAGACACGAATACAACACCTGTCGCGCTAGAATCGGGATTGCATTTCCGGCCTGCACCCTCAATCTACGATGCCTGATTCCACTGGACCGACCATGTCGCAAGCACCCAAACACTGCCGTGTACTCATCCTGGGCTCCGGCCCCGCCGGCTATACCGCGGCGGTGTATGCCGCCCGGGCCAACCTCCAGCCGGTCCTGATTACCGGCCTCGCGCAGGGCGGACAGCTCATGACCACGACCGACGTGGACAACTGGCCGGCCGACGCGATGGGAGTGCAGGGGCCCGAGCTCATGGAGCGGTTCCAGAAGCACGCCGAACGGTTCAAGACCGAGATCGTGTTCGACCATATCCACACGGTGAAGCTCAAGGAGACGCCGATCACCCTCGTCGGCGATCAGGGCACTTACACCTGCGACGCGCTCGTCATCGCAACGGGCGCCTCGGCCATGTACCTGGGGCTCGATTCCGAGCAGAAATTCATGGGCAAGGGCGTGTCCGGCTGCGCGACCTGCGACGGATTTTTCTATAAAGGACAGGAAGTCGCTGTCGTCGGCGGCGGCAACACCGCGGTGGAGGAAGCGCTCTACCTCACCAACATCGCAAGCCACGTCACCGTTATCCACCGCCGCGACAAGTTCCGCGCCGAGGCGATCCTCGTCGACAAGCTGCGGGAGCGCGTCAACGACGGCAAAGCGACGATCCTGTGGGACCACGTGCTCGAGGAGGTGCTCGGCGACAACACCGGGGTCACCGGCATGCGCGTGAAGAACGTCAAAACGAGCTCGACGACGGAAAAGAAGCTCCAGGGCGTCTTCATCGCGATCGGCCACCGGCCCAACACCGAGATCTTCGAAGGCCAGCTCGAGATGAAGAATGGCTACATCATCACGAAGTGCGGCGCGGAGGGCGGCTTTACCTCAACGAGCGTGCCGGGTGTGTTCGCCGCCGGCGACGTGCAGGACCACGTCTACCGGCAGGCGGTCACCAGCGCCGGCACCGGGTGCATGGCCGCGCTGGACGCGCAGAAGTACCTCGAAGCCAAAGGCGTGATTTGAGGCTCGTCTAACTAGATCGCCGCCTCGTTCGTCTCACCGGTGCGGATCCGAATCACCTGATCGACGCTGGAGACGAAGATCTTCCCGTCACCGATCTTGCCCGTGCGCGCAGCTTTTACGATCGCGTCGATCGCCTGCTCCAGCAGGTTATCGGGGACGACGACGTCGATTTTCACCTTCGGCAGGAAATCGACAACGTACTCGGCGCCGCGATAGAGCTCGGTGTGGCCCTTCTGCCGCCCGAATCCTTTCACTTCCGTCACGGTGAGGCCGCTCACGCCGATTTCGGAGAGCGCTTCGCGCACTTCGTCGAGTTTGAACGGCTTGAATATCGCCTCGATCTTCTTCACCGGGACCCCCTTGTTCGCCTAGTCAAAACAGCCGCTTAGAAGCCGCTAAGGATAGCACTACTCGAAGCGGTGCCTGAACCGGTTGGTGATCGGATAACGCCAGTCCTTGCCGAACGCGCGGCTCGTGATGCGCACGCCGATCGGCGCCTGCCGCCGCTTGTATTCCGCGGCACGGACCATGCCGACGACGCGCTCGACATCGCTGCGCGAGTAGCCGCGCGCGATGATCTCCGCCGGACTGTTGTCCTTCTCCACGTAGGCTTCGAGGATCGCATCCAGTATGGGATACGGCGGCAGGCTGTCCTCGTCGCGCTGGTCCGCTTTGAGCTCCGCGGATGGCGGCCGTTCGAGCACGCGCTGCGGGATGACCGGCGAGACGCTGTTCCGGTAACGCGCCAACGTATAGACCAGCATCTTGTCGATGT
>DASPNJ010000154.1:0-8865 GCA_035626595.1 Burkholderiales bacterium | reverse complement strand
CCTCCAGACGCGTCGTAGAGTTTTCTTCAAAGACGCGGCGACCGCCGCGCTAAGCGATTTTTTGCGTCGAGAGGCAAAGCCTCGAGACGCGTCGTAGAGTTTTCTTCAAAGACGCGGCGACCGCCGCGCTAAGCGATTTTTTGCGTCGAGAGGCAAAGCCTCGAGACGCGTCGTAGGTTTTATAGCGGTTCGGTTTCGCCGGGTGCCGGCCGCCACACCAGCAGCCGCCTTTCGGCCACCGTGACGAGCCAGTCGAGCGCGAGCGCGAACGCCGTGAGTATCACGATGCCGGCGAAGACGCCGTTAATGTCGAACACCGCCTCGGACTGCAGGATCAGATAACCGACGCCGCGCGCGGAGCCGAGGTACTCGCCGACGACCGCGCCGACGAACGCCATTCCCACCGAGGTGTGGAGGCTGGAAAACACCCAGCTCGTCGCCGACGGCAGGTACACCGTGCGCAGCAGATCGCGCGCGCTCGCGCCGAGCATGCGCGCGTTCGCGAGCACCACCGGGCTCACCTCCTTCACACCCTGGTAGACGTTGAAGAAGACGATGAAGAAGACGAGCGTCACGCCGAGCGCGACCTTCGACCAGATGCCGAGCCCGAACCACACCGCGAAGATCGGCGCGAGGATGACGCGCGGCATCGAGTTCGCAGCCTTGACGTAAGGATCGAGCAGCGCGGACGCCGTGGGTGAGAGCGCGAGCCACAGTCCGACGGCGAGACCGAGCACCGTGCCGATCACGAACGCAAGCACGGTCTCGATCAGCGTCACCCAGAGATGCCCGATCGTGACCCATGACGTGGAGAAGCGTGTCATCTCGCCGGACTCGAACCACTCCCACACTTTCTGCAGCGCGATCAGCGGCCGCCCGAAAAAGAACGGCGGCAGGATTCCGGTTTCGGTGAGGCCGTACCACAACCCGAACAGGACCAGGAACAGCAGCACCTGCCATGGCCAAAGCGGCTTCATGCGTCGTCGTTCCGCGCGCGCGTCATGCGACCTTCTGGCTCTGGACGTAGCCCTTCATCACCTCGTCCCTCATGCGGTCCCAGATCTCGCGATGGAGCTCGACGAAGCGCGGCGTGAGCCGGATCTCGGCGACGTCGCGCGGGCGCGGAAGGTCGATCGCGTATTCGCCGATCGGCCGTGTGGCGGGACCCGCCGAGAGCACGACGACGCGGTCCGAGAGCGCGATCGCCTCCTCCAGATCGTGCGTGATGAATACCACCGATTTGCGATCGGCCGACCACAGCTCGAGCAGCTCGTTCTCCATGAGCTGGCGCGTCTGAACGTCGAGCGCCGAGAACGGCTCGTCCATCAGCAGGATCTGCGGGTCCATGACGAGCGTCTGGGCGAGCGCCACACGTTTTTTCATGCCGCCGGAAAGCTGATGCGGATAACGGTGGCCATGGCCCGACAATCCCACGCGCGCGAGCCAATCGTCCGCCTTGGCATACGCGTCCGCACGCGATGCGCCGTGGTACAGCAGACCGATCGCGACGTTGTCGCGCGCGCTGCGCCACGGCATGAGCGCATCGGCCTGGAAGAGATAACCGGCCTTGCGATTGAGTCCCGCGAGCGATTCGCCGAACACCGCGACACGCCCTGCGGAAGGTGCAAGCAGGCCCGCGGCGACATTGAGCAGCGTGGATTTACCGCAGCCGGTCGGTCCGACGACCGACACGAACTCACCGCGCTCGATCACCAGCGTCGTGTCCCGCACGGCGGTGTATGCCGCCGCGTCCGCGCCGCGTGCGGCAAAGGTGACGCTGATGTTTTCGAGGGCTAGCGCCGCCACAGCCGTCATTCCCGCGAGCTCACGGCATCGTAGGGTGCGCTGGTAGCGCACCGCGGTGCGTCATTGACGCACCCTACATCCCCGCCTGCGCCGGGATGACGATTCCATCGGCAAGCGCTACTTCTTTCCGCCGTACTTTTTCAGCGCGCGATCGGCGAACGTGTTGTTGAACGTCGCCGCGAGATCGACGTTCGCCTTCTGCACTTCGGGCACGAACTGCCTCAACACCGCGTGCACGTTCTTCGCGCCTTCCATGGAGAAGCGGCCATCCGGTGAGAAGCCTTCCTTGTTCTTGAGCAGCGACCCGCGATAGAGCGCGAGATCGGGACCGTAGTATTCCTTCGGCACGGTCGCGATAACGTCGTCCACGCTCGCGGTCCGCAGCCACAGCACGGCGCGCACCATCGCGTTCACCAGCGCCTGCGTCGTGTTCGGATGGCGCTTCACCCACTCCACCGGCGCGTAAATGCAGCCGGCATGGTAGGCGCCGCCGTAGACTTCCTTCATGCCCTTGGCGGTGCGCGTGTCCACCATCACGACGACATCGCCGTCCGTCTCGAGCTTCGTGATCACCGGATCGAGATTGGAGATCGCATCGATGCCGCCGCGCTTCAGCGCAGCGACAGCGCCGGCGGAGGCGCCGACCCCGATCGCGGAGAAATCGTTCGGCGCGAGCCCGGCCTTCACGGCGAGGTTCTGCACCGCCATGTGCGTGCTCGAACCCGGCGCAGTGACGCCGACCTTCATGCCCTTGATGTCCTGCGGGCCCTTGTACTGCGCGGCCTTGGACTTGTGCACCGCGAACACGATGCCGTTGTAGCGGCCCTGCAAGGCGATCGCGACGATCGGCTGACCGCGCGCATGCATATTGATCGTGTGCTCGTATGCGCCCGACACGACATCGGCGCTGCCCCCGACCATCGCCTGCAGCGCCTTGGCGCCGCCGGGAAAATCGACGACGTCGACCTGCAATCCCTCGGCCTTGAAGAAACCCTTGCGCTCGGCGATCGTGAGCGGCAGGTAATACAGGAGGTTCTTGCCGCCGACCGCAAGAGTGATCGTTTTCTTCTCGAGCGTCTGCGCGTTCGCGGTGAGCGCTGCGAACGCGATGAGGGCTGCGAGCAGTTTCGTCAAACGCATGCTGATGTCTCCCCTGGATGTCGCGCGAATTATATGACGCCGCGTTCCTTCAGACGGCGCTGCGCAGCTTCGTCGTAGCCGAGCCCGGTGAGGATTTCGGCGGTGTGCTCGCCGAGCTGCGGACCGAGCCAACGCGTCTTGCCGGGCGTGTCGGAGAGCTTCGGCACGATGCCGGGGATCTTCATCGGTTTGCCGTCCGGCAGGTGCCACTGCTCGATCACCTTGCGCGCCGCGTAATGCGCGTCGTTCACCATGTCCTCGGGGTCGTACACGCGTCCCGACGGCACCTCGGCACGCTCGAGCGCGTCGAGGACTTCCGCAAGATCGTGCTCGCGCGTCCACGCTTCGATCGCGGTATCCAGCTCCCGCGCGCGCGGCGTGCGGCCCGCGTTCGTCGCGAGTTCCGGATCGTTCGCAAGATCGCTGCGGGCCATCGCGCTCATGAGCCGCTTGAAGATCGAATCGTTGTTCGCGCCGATGATCACGAACTTGCCGTCGCGCGTGGGATAGGTGTTCGACGGCGTGATCCCCGGCAGCGCGTTGCCCGCCCGCTCGCGCTTGAAGCCGAGCACGTCGAATTCGGGGATGAAGCTCTCCATCATGTTGAAGACCGCCTCGTACAGCGCGACATCGACGTATTGGCCCCTGCCGCCGTTCGCATTGCGCTGGTGCAGCGCCATCATGGCGCCGATCACGCCGTGCAGCGCGGCGATCGAGTCGCCGATCGAGATGCCGAGGCGCACCGGCGGACGATCCGGGTAACCCGTGACATAGCGCATGCCGCCCATCGCCTCCCCGACGACGCCGAAGCCCGGTCGGTCACGGTACGGCCCGTCCTGACCGAATCCGGAAAGCCTCACCATCACCAGCCGCGGGTTCTCGGCCGAAAGCTGCGGCCAGCCGATATTCCATTTCTCCAGCGCGCCGGGACGGAAGTTCTCGATGACGATATCCGCGTCACGCGCGAGCTTGCGCACGATCTCCTGGCCCTGCGGGTCGCGCAGATTGATCGTCAGCGACTTCTTGTTGCGGGCCTGCACGTACCACCACAGCGAGGTGCCCTGGTACATCTTGCGCCACTGCCGGAGCTGGTCGCCGCCCTTGGGCGCCTCGACCTTGATCACCTCGGCGCCGAAATCCCCGAGCATGCGCGCACACAAGGGGCCGGCGATGAGCGTCCCCAGCTCGAGCACCTTGACGCCCGCGAGGGGTCCGCCGCTTGCTTCTGCCACTTTCGACTCCGCCAAAAAATCAGCAGCTTATAACAGCGCTCGTCCCGATAGCGATCCGCGGAGTCGAAGGACGGGCGGCAAGGAGCCGGGCCATGTACGTCGCGCGATTCTCGTATCACGTGCTGCCGATCAACCGCCAGCGCGCCATCGACTTCATCCACCGCGAAGTGGAAGCGGCAGCGCGCAAGAACATGAAGTCGCGCCTGCTCGTGCCGCTCACCCGCGGCCACGGCGGCGCCGCGCTGCAGTTCGAGGTGGAGCTCGCGAGCCTCGACGCATTCGAGCAGTTTCGCGAGCGCGGCATCCAGTCGGAAGACGAGACTGGCCGGTGGATGCACGCGTTCAGCGAGATCCTGACCGGCCCGCCCGAAGTCGAGCTGCTGCGCATCGAGTCCCCATAACGGTTCCACGCGCGCCCGAGGTTGCTTCGCTAACTCGCGCAATGACGCGGTAGGATTCGGCGACGCCGGCGACGCCGACGTCTCACCATGAGGACTCGCCGATGCAACTCGCGTCGCGCATCTTCGAGGCCGAGGACCTCGAAGCGGCCGTGGAGCTGTGCTTCACCAACCGATGGACCGACGGGCTTCCCGTCGTGCCGCCGACGCGTGGCGCGATCGAGCGCATTCTCGACTACCTGAAGCGCGATCCGCAGGAACTGGTCGGCGTCGTGCCGCCGCGCAACGGTGTCGCGACCGTCGAGAAGATCGCGATCAACTGCGCGATGGCCGGCTGCAGGCCGGAATACGCACCCATCGTCATCGCCGCCGTCGAAGCGATGCTGGAAGAGCGATTCAACCTGAACGGCGTGCAGACGACGACGCACGCGTGCGCACCGCTCTGCGTCGTGAGCGGACCCGGCGTGAACGCGCTCGGCTTCAACACGCGCGAAGGCGCGCTCGGCCACGGCTGCCGCCCCAGCGCTACGATCGGACGCGCGATCCGGCTCGTCCTGTGGAACATCGGCGGCGGTTTCCCGGGCGAGCCGTGCAAGACGACGCTTGGCCATCCGGGGTATTTCTCTTTCTGCGTGGCCGAGGACGCCGAGTCGAATCCGTGGGAGCCGCTGCAGGTCGAGCGCGGCTTCGGCGCCGACGAGACCGTCGTCACGATCACTGCGACGACCGCGCCGACATCGGTGGCGACCGGCGCCGGCTACAGCACGATCCACGACGTGCTGTATCTCCTCGCCGACTCGATCAACCTGCTCGGCTCCAACAACATAACCGGCGGCGACATGGTGCTCGTGATGTGCCCCATGGCCGCGAAGAAGCTCGCCGACGAGGGCCTCACCAAGCTCGACGTGAAGCGCGGCATCATGGCGCTCGCGACGCGGCCGGTGCACGAAGCGCGTCATCGCAGCTCGATCTCGGAAACGAACCCCGAGCACTGGAGCCACATCGTGGACGAGCATGACGACAACGCGCAGGTGCCGTTCGTGCGTAGCCCCGATAATCTCGTCATCGCGGTGAGCGGCGGCTGGGGTTCGGGCGCCGGTTTTTGCGCGGTGTGCGCGGGGTGGGGCACACTCGGCGGACGCACGGTGAGCAGGCGCGTCCAGTTTCCCGAGTGAGAAAGAATCGTCGTCCCCGCGCAGGCGGGGACCCAGAACAGACGCGCACTGGATTCCCGCCTTCACGGGAATGACCAACATGGAGGAGCCATGACCATTCAGTTGTTCGACCCTGTCGGAGAAGTCGAAGCCGTTGAGCGCGCACCGATGCGTGTCATCGAGAGCCTCGCGGGCAAACGCGCGGGCCTGGTGTTCAACCAGCACGTCTCGGCCCTCGCGTTCTGGAAAGCGATGGAAGCCGAGCTCGAGCAGACGCTGAAGCCATCGCAGGTCTCGCGCATCTATAAATCGAACACGTGGGCGCCGGCGCCGCGCGCGGACGCAAACCGGCTGCTCGAGGAAACCGACTACGTGCTCGTCGGCGTCGGCGCCTGAGGGTCCTGCACCTCCGGCGCCGTGCGCGACGGAATCTTTTTCACCCGAGCGGGGCTGCCGACGCTCGTGTTCGTCCACGATTTTTTCGAACGTGCGGCGCGCGCGCAGGCGAAGGCGCTCGACATGCCGGACTTGAACATCTACGTCTATCCGCAGCACAAGCTCGGCGACTACGACGCCGAAGAAGCGGCCAAGGGCGTGCAGGCGGCGCGCGACCTGCCGCCGCTGCTGGGAGGCGGCAGTGACTCGTAATCTGGCTGAACCGCTGCTGGTCGCGCTCGCGCTCATGGTGTCTTCGATCGCGATCGCACAGCCCTATCCCGGCAAGCCCATCCGGCTGCTCATTCCGTCGCCGCCGGGCGGCGGCACCGACATCCTCGGGCGCATGCTCAAGGAGGGGCTGCAGGAGCGCTGGGCTCAGCCGGTCGTCGTGGACAACCGCGGAGGCGCAAGCGGAAGAATCGCCGCGGCCGCTGCGGCGAAAGCGAACCCCGACGGCTATACGTTGTTTTTCACCTACGGCGGCGTCATGACCACCGGGCTGCCGCTGTTCGGCAAGCTCCCATACGATCCGATCCGCGATTTCGCGCCCGTCGCGATGATGGCGCACGTGCCGGGCGTGCTGGTCGCGCATCCGGCGTTCCCGGCGAAGACGGTCCCGGAGCTGATCCGGCTGGCTAAATCGAAACGCGGCGGACTCACGCCCGGCGCATCGAGCATCGGTTCGAGCTCGCATCTCAACATCGAGCTCTTCAAGCAGATGGCCGGCCTCGACATGCTCGTCGTGTCGTATCCGGGCGATGCGCCGGCGCTGACGGCGCTCCTCGGCGGTCACGTGCAGTTCGCGTTCAACAACGTCGTCGCCGCCCGGCCGCACATCCAGTCGGGGCGGCTGCGTCCGATCGCCGTCGCCACCGCGCAGCGCGTGCCGCACCTGCCCGACGTGCCGACGGTTGCGGAGAGCGTGCCCGGTTACGAAGGCATCCTGTTCTACGCGCTCTTCGCGCCAGCGCGAACGCCCCCGGCGATCGTCGAGCACCTCAACGAAGCGATGCGCGACATCAAGCAGGCGCCAACCGTGAAGCAGCAACTCGAGCAGCTCGGCGCGATTTCGGTGGACATGACGCCGTCGGAGCTCGGCACGTTCGTGAAGAAAGAGCTGGACAAGTGGACGCGAGTGGTGCGCGAGGCCAACATCAAAGTCGAATAGAGGACAGCTATGGACATCGGAACGTTCCTGCTCATGCAGTCGCCCTCGGGGCGCTCCTCCGAGGAGATCTACGCGCGCGGCGTCGAGCAGGCGCAGGCCGCGGAAGCGCTCGGCTTTCGCAACGTCTGGCTCGGCGAGCACCACTTCTCCACCTACGGCTATCTCTCGCGTCCGCTGCAGCTCGCCACCTACATCGCTGCGAAAACGACTCGGCTGCGCATCGGCACCGCCGTCATCGTGGTGCCGCTGCACCATCCACTGCTGATCGCGGAGGAGGTCGCGATGCTCGACATCCTCAGTAACGGCCGCGCCGACGTGGGCCTCGGCCGCGGCTACCAGCGGTACGAGTTCGAGCGGCTGGGGCTGCAGCTCGATTCGGGCGGCCAGCGCTGGGAAGAATCGCTCGACATCCTGATGAAGGCGTTCGAAGGCAAGACGTTCAGCTACGACGGAAAGCTCTTCCAGATTCCCGAGACGACCATCTATCCGAAGCCGGTGCAGACGCCGCATCCGCCGATCTGGGTGACGGCGCAGAGCCAGTACTCGATCGAAGCCGCGGCCAAGCGCGGGCTCAACGTGCTGACGGGCGGATTCGGCGTGCCCGTCGAGCGGCTCGCGGAATTCGGCGGCTTCTTCAACAAAGTGGTCGAGGCATCGAAGCATCCGAAGAGCCCGCTCGTCGGCGTGCAGCGCGCGGTCTACGTGACCAAGGATGCGGCCGACGCGCGAGAAGCCGCCGAGCAGGCGCGCTGGAACATGCGAGTGACACTCTCGCTGCGCAACAACTACGAGCGCGTGGACAACGGCCACGCCATTCCGGTGCCGGGCAAATCCGAGCCCACGATCGACGAGCTGCTCGACCGCTACCTCGTTGTCGGTACGCCTGACACCTGCATCCGTCAGATCAAACGCGTACAGGAACTCGTCGGCATCTCGCACTTCAACTGCAGCTTCTGGTTCGGCGACATGGACCAGGCGCGCGTGCTGCGCTCGATGGAGCTCTTCTCGCGCGAAGTGATGCCGGCGCTTGCGTGACGGGCGGCGCTCGCCTTCGACTCGGGCCTGGCCGCCCTACGAACAGAGGGAAACCAATGGTTTCCCTCCGTTACCTCCTTTCCTTCGCTTTCGCGGCCGCAGCCGCGCTGCCGCCGCTTTCGCACGAGTGCGGGCGGTGGGTTACGCCTTGCTAACCCACCCTACTTCTTGCCGCGCGCGACGAGCTTGCCGCCGGTCTTGATCGCGTCGATGTAAGTGCCGGACAACCTGCCGCCCGACGCGCTCTTGATGTGATAGATGCGCTCGCAGCCTTCGGGCGCGCCGTCGTTCACTTCCAGCCGCATCCCGCCCTCCTTCAGCAGAACGCCGTTCGACTGCAACACGGCGGTGCAGGGTTTGAGCGCATGGGAAGCTTGCGCGCGCGCCGTCACGCGGCCGTCGGCCGTCACGTGCCTGATGGTGAGCTTCACGTCGGAGGTGCCGCCGCCGCCCTCCTGCTGGAGCGTGCCGCTGTAGTCGCCGAGCGCGGGTGC
>DASPNJ010000153.1:0-65744 GCA_035626595.1 Burkholderiales bacterium | reverse complement strand
GACCTCGTCATCTGCATCACCGAAGGCATCCCAGTGCGCGACATGATCCGCACCAAGTACCGCATGCAGGGGCGCAAGACGAAGCTGATCGGGCCGAACTGCCCGGGCGTGATCACGCCGGACGAGATCAAGATCGGCATCATGCCCGGACACATCCACAAGAAGGGGCCGATCGGCGTGGTGTCGCGGTCGGGCACGCTCACCTACGAGGCGGTGGGACAGCTCTCGGCGCTCGGGCTCGGCCAGTCCTCGTGCGTCGGCATCGGCGGCGATCCCGTGAACGGGCTCAAGCACGTGGACGTCATGAAGATGTTCAACGACGATCCGCAGACCGAGGGTGTGATCATGGTCGGCGAGATCGGCGGCACCGACGAGGAAGAGTGCGCGCGGTGGGTCAAGGCGAACATGAAAAAGCCGGTCGTCGGCTTCATCGCCGGCATCACGGCGCCGCCGGGCAAACGCATGGGTCATGCCGGCGCGATCATCTCCGGCGGCAAAGGCACGGCCGCGGAGAAGCTCGCGGTGATGGAAGAGTGCGGCATCAAGGTCACGCGCAATCCCGCCGAGATGGGAAAGCTCATGAAGTCGGTCCTCAAATGATTCGAACGGCGTGAACCGCAAACGGCGTGAATCGTGAATCGTGAACCGTGAGCGCGATCGCGAGTCACGCCTCACCAGTCGCGGATCGCGGATCACGGCAGTTCAGGAGGCAGTTTGGAAGGCGGCACCATAAAACGTAAGCGGCAGGGCCCGGGCAAGTTGAAGGGCCGTCCGGTCGATCCACAGGCTCTGGCGGAAGTGCAGGCGCTGCTCGGCGATGCGCCGCGCAGCCGCGAGCTCATGGTCGAGCACCTCCACAAGATCCAGGATCGCTACGGTTTCATTTCCGCCGCGCACGCGGTCGCGCTGGCGCGCGAGATGCAGCTCGCGCCGACCGAGGTCTACGAGGTCGCCACGTTCTATCATCACTTCGACGTGGTGAAGGAGGACGCGGCGCCCCCGCCGCCGCTCACGATCCGCGTCTGCGATTCGCTGTCGTGCGAGCTCGCGGGCGGCGCCGCGCTGTTCGAAGCGCTGAAACAAGGACTCGGCGCGCGCGTGCGCGTCAAGACCGCGCCGTGCGTCGGCCGCTGTGAGCAGGCGCCGGTGGCGATCGTCGGGCGCAGGCCCGTGGCGAACGCCACACCCGAAGCCGTGACGGCTGCGGCCGGCGCGAACGACATCGAGTGTCCCGTCGGCGAGTACATCGATTACGCGAAGTACCGCGCCGAGGGCGGATACAAGCTCGCCGCCGACTTGGTCTCGGGCGCTCGCCCGGCCGATGGCAGCGCTTCGCCGGCCATCGAAGCGGCGATCTCGGCGATGGAGAGCTCGGGTTTGCGTGGCCTCGGCGGCGCCGGATTTCCCGCGGGTCGCAAGTGGCGCATCGTGCGCGCCGAGCCGGCGCCGCGCCTGATCGCGATCAACATCGACGAGGGCGAGCCCGGCACGTTCAAGGACCGTTATTACCTGGAGCGCGACCCGCACCGGTTCATCGAAGGCGCGTTGATCGCGGCCTGCGCGATCGACGCCGCCGCGATCTACATCTATTTGCGCGACGAGTACGCCGGCTGCCGCACGATCCTGGAGCGCGAGCTGGCTGCGCTCACGCGCGACCCGCCGTGCAAGCTCCCGCCGATCTACCTGCGGCGCGGCGCGGGCGCGTACATCTGCGGCGAAGAGTCCGCGATGATCGAGTCGATCGAAGGCAAGCGCGGGATGCCCCGGCTGCGACCGCCGTACGTGGCACAGGTGGGGCTCTTCGGAAGACCGACGCTCGAGCACAACATGGAGACGCTCCACTGGGTGCGCGAGATCATCGAGAAAGGGCCGGAGTGGTTCGCGAGCCACGGCCGCCACGGGCGCAAAGGCCTGCGCTCGTTCTCGGTGTCGGGCCGCGTGGTGAAACCCGGCGTGCACCTCGCGCCGGCGGGCATCACGGTGAAGGAGCTGATCGACGAATACTGCGGCGGCATGCTGCCGGGCCACACGTTCTACGCGTACCTGCCCGGCGGCGCTTCCGGGGGCATTCTCCCGGCCAGTCTCGGCGACGTGCCGCTCGACTTCGACACGCTGCAGCCGCACGGCTGCTTCATCGGATCGGCGGCCGTGATCGTGCTCTCCGACCAGGACAAAGCCGCTGTTGCAGCGCGCAACGTGATGAAGTTCTTCGCTGACGAGTCCTGCGGCCAGTGCACGCCGTGCCGCGTGGGGACAGCAAAAGCGCTGGGCCTGATGGCCGAACGGAAATGGGACGGCGCGCTGCTCGAGGAACTTTCGGCCGCGATGGCCGACGCATCCATATGCGGCCTCGGTCAGGCGGCGCCGAACCCGATACGCTGCGTAATGAAGTACTTCCCGGATGAAGTGAAATGACGGCGATCAGCAACAAGGAGCTCGAAGCGATGCCGGTGTCGTTCAAGCTGAACGGCAAGGACGTGGTCGCGCAGGGCGGTGAGACGATCATCCAGACGGCCAAGCGCTATGGCGTGGAGATTCCGCACCTCTGCTACAAGGAGGGATACCGCCCGGACGGCAATTGCCGCGCGTGCATGGTCGAAGTCAAAGGCGAGCGCGTGCTGGCTGCCTCCTGTTGCCGCACGCCCGTACCCGGTATGGAGGTCACGACCGACAGCCCGCGCGCCTTGCACTCGCAGAAAATGGTCGTCGAGCTCCTGCTCTCCGACATGCCGGAGAAGCGCCACACGCTGAAGTCCGAGCTCGACGCATGGGCGCAGGCACTGGACGTGAGCAAGCCGCGGTTCGCGCGCCGTCACAATCCGGCGCCGGATCTGTCGCACTACGGCATCGCGGTCAATCTCGATTCGTGCATCCAGTGCACGCGCTGCGTGCGCGCCTGCCGTGAGGAGCAGGTGAACGACGTGATCGGCTACGCCTACCGCGGCGAGCACTCGAAGATCGTGTTCGACCTCGACGATCCGATGGGCGGCTCGACGTGTGTCGCGTGTGGCGAGTGCGTGCAGGCCTGCCCCACGGGCGCGCTGATGCCGGCGCGCGAGGTCGGTCTCGTGAAACCCGACAAGGAAGTGCATTCCGTCTGTCCGTACTGCGGCGTCGGCTGCCAGCTCACGTACAAGATCAAGGACAACAAGATCCTGTACGTGGACGGCCGCGACGGTCCGTCCAATCACGGACGGCTCTGCGTGAAAGGCCGCTACGGCTTCGATTACGTGCATCACAAGCAGCGGCTCACCAGGCCGCTGATCCGCAAGCCGGGCGTGCCCAAGCACGCCGACTTCACGATGGACCCGGCGAATCCACTGGAGTATTTCCGCGAAGCGACCTGGGAAGAGGCGCTCGACCTCGCTGCCGGCAAGCTTCGCGAGATCCGCGATGCGCGCGGATCCGGCGCGCTGTCGGGATTCGGCTCGGCGAAAGGCACGAACGAAGAAGCGTATCTCTTCCAGAAGCTCGTGCGCACGGGCTTCGGCACGAACAACGTCGATCACTGCACGCGGCTCTGTCACGCCTCCAGCGTCGCCGCGCTGCTCGAAGGTATCGGCTCCGGCGCGGTCTCGAATCAGGTGAACGACGTCATGCGGGCCGAGGTGATCTTTCTGATCGGCGCGAACCCGATCTCGAACCACCCGGTCGCCGCGACGTGGATCAAGAACGCCGCGAAAGCGGGCGCCAAGTTGATCTACGCCGACCCGCGGCGCTCGGAGCTCGCGCGGCATGCGAGCCACATGCTCCAGTTCAAGCCCGATACCGACGTCGCGCTCCTCAACGCGATGATGCACACGATCGTCGAGGAGGGTCTCGTCAACGACAAGTTCATCCAGGACCGCACCTCGGGCTACGAGGAACTGAAGAAGAACGTGGCGGGGTACAGTCCCGAGGCCATGGCGCCGGTGTGCGGCATTCCCGCGGAGACGATCCGCGAGGTCGCCCGGCTCTTCGCGACCTCGAAGGGCTCGATGATCCTCTGGGGCATGGGCGTCTCACAGCACGTGCACGGCACCGACAACGCGCGCTGTCTCATCGCGTTGTGTCTCATGACCGGTCAGGTGGGCCGTCCCGGCACGGGGCTCCATCCGCTGCGCGGCCAGAACAACGTGCAGGGCGCATCGGACTCGGGATTGATTCCGATGGTGTTCCCGGACTACCAGCGCGTCGACAATCCGGAAGCGCTGGCGCGCTTCGAGAAGCTTTGGGGCACACGGCTCGATCCGAAGCCGGGCCTCACCGTGGTCGAGATCATGAACGAAGTGCTCGCCGGAAGAATCGGCGGCATGTACATCATGGGCGAGAACCCGGCGATGTCCGATCCCGACGTCCATCACGCGCGGCAGGCGCTGGCGAAGCTCGACTGGCTGGTGGTGCAGGAGATCTTCCTCACCGAGACCTGCTATCACGCGGACGTGATCCTGCCCGCGACGGCGTGGCCGGAGAAGGACGGCACGGTCACCAACACCGACCGCATGGTGCAGATCGGACGCAAGGCGCTCGACGCGCCGGGCGAGGCCAAACCCGATCTGTGGATCATCCAGGAGATCGCGCGCCGGCTGGGCTGCAAGTGGCGCTACAACGCCCCGGCGGATGTGTTCAACGAGATGCGCCAAGCGATGAATTCGATTGCGGGCATCACGTGGGAGCGCCTGGAAGCGGAGAGCTGCGTCACGTATCCGTGCGAGAAGGAAGGCGATCCCGGTGAGCCCGTGGTGTTCACGGAGAGCTTCCCGACGCCGAGCGGCCGGGCGAAGTTCGTTCCCGCCGACATTATCCCCGCCGCCGAGCGTCCGGACCGCGAGTTTCCGTTCGTGCTCATCACTGGGCGTCAGCTCGAGCACTGGCACACGGGTGCGATGACCCGGCGCGCGGGCGTGCTCGACGCGATCGAGCCCGATCCGACGGCGCTCATGCACCCGCTCGATCTCGATTCGATCGGCGCCAAAGCGGGCGACGTCATCACGGTGGAATCGCGGCGCGGCATCGTCTCGCTGTACGCGCGCGCGGACGACGGCAGCCCGCGCGGATCGGTGTTCATCCCGTTCTGCTATTACGAGGCGGCGGCGAACCTGCTCACGAACTCGGCGCTCGATCCGTTCGGCAAGATCCCCGAGTTCAAATACTGCGCCGTGAAAGTGATGCGTGGAGGGGAGCTCACGCCGCGCTCGAGCTACGGCGGTGGCCAGGCGCTCGCGGAGCTGGAGAAAACCGCGGTCTGATCACCGGGTCCGACCGCACACATAAAACGAAGAAGGGAACCTGAAATGGCTTTATCCGACATCGAGATCGCCCAGCAGGCGAAGATGACGCGCGCGCTCGAGCTCGCGAAACGGCTCGGCATACCGGAGGACGCGCTCGAGCCTTACGGCCACTACAAGGCGAAAGTTTCGCTGGATTACATGGACAGCCTCGCGTCGAAAAAGGACGGGAAGCTGATTCTCGTGACGGCGATCAGCCCGACGCCCGCGGGCGAAGGCAAGACGACGACGACGGTCGGCCTGGGCGATGCGCTCAACCACATCGGCAAGAAGACGGTGATCTGCCTGCGCGAGCCTTCGCTGGGACCCGTGTTCGGCATGAAAGGCGGCGCCGCGGGCGGCGGTTATGCGCAGGTCGTGCCGATGGAGGACATCAACCTCCATTTCACGGGCGACTTCAACGCGATCGCGCTCGCGAACAATCTCCTCGCCGCCGCGCTCGACAATCATATCCACCACGGTAACGAGCTCGGCATCGATGTCCGCCGCATCGCCTGGAAGCGCGTGATGGACATGAACGATCGTGCATTGCGCGAAACCGTCTGCTCGCTCGGCGGGCCGGGTAATGGCTACCCGCGCCAGGACGGTTTCGACATCGTCGTCGCGAGTGAAGTGATGGCGATCTTCTGCCTCGCGACCTCACTCAGGGACCTGAAGAACCGCCTCGGGAACATCGTCGTCGCCTACACGCGCGACCAGAAGCCGGTGCGCGCGAAAGACCTCAAGGTGCACGGCGCGATGACGGTGCTGCTGAAGGACGCGCTCAAGCCCAATCTCGTGCAGACGCTCGAGAACAATCCTGCGTTCATCCATGGCGGTCCGTTCGCGAACATCGCGCACGGCTGCAATTCCGTGATCGCCACCAAGACCGCGCTCAAGCTCGCGGATTACGTCGTCACCGAGGCCGGTTTCGGCGCGGACCTCGGCGCGGAGAAATTCGTGGACATCAAGTGCCGCAAGTCGGGCTTAAGGCCGGACGCGGTGGTGATCGTCGCGACGATGCGCGCGCTGAAGTACCACGGCGGCGTCGACGTGAAGGAAGTGAACAAGGAGAACCTCGCCGCGCTGGAGAAGGGGGTGACCAATCTGGAGCGGCACGTGAACAACGTGCGCAACCATTACGGGCTGCCGTGCGTCGTGTCGATCAACAAGTTCACGTTCGACACCGACGCCGAGATCGAGCTGCTGAAGAAGAAGATGGCGCCGCACCAGGTGCCGGTGTTGCTCGCCAACCACTGGGCCGAGGGCGGCAAAGGGGCGGCCGACGTCGCGCGCACGGTCGTCGAGCTGATCGAGAAGGGCGGCAATCAGTTCAAGTTCGTCTACGAAGACGACGTGCCGCTGTGGGACAAGATCAAGACGATCGCGACCAAGATCTACGGCGCGAGCGACGTGACCGCCGACGCCAAAGTGCGCGGGCAGATCAAGAAGCTGCAGGAAGACGGCTACGGCAAGTACCCGGTGTGCGTGGCGAAGACGCAGTACTCGTTCTCGACCGATGCGGCCCTGCGCGGCGCGCCGTCGGGCCACGTGGTGAACATCCGCGAGGTGCGGCTCGCCGCCGGCGCCGAATTCGTGGTCATGGTCTGCGGCGACATCATGACGATGCCCGGGCTGCCGAAAGTGCCGTCGGCCGAGAAGATCGACCTCACCGAGGACGGCAAAGTCGTCGGGCTCTTCTAGCCTCGCCACACCGTCACCCCCGCGCAGGCGGGGGTCCAGTGCGTGACTGCGGGCGCTTTCTGGATCTCGCTTCTCGAGATCGTCGGCTTAAACCTCGTTCTTTCCGCGGACAACGCGGTCGTCATCGCGCTCGCGACGCGTGCGCTGCCGCGGGCCGCGCAGCGCCGCGCGATGGCGTTCGGCATCGCGGGCGCGGTGCTGCTGCGCATCGTGCTCACCATCGCCGCGGTCGAAGCGCTGAAGCTGCCGTATCTGAAGCTCGCGGGCGCGGCTCTGCTCCTGTGGATCGGTGCGAAGCTCCTCGTGCACGACGATGCCGACGCGGCCGACACGCCTTCCGCGGCGACTGCGTGGGCTGCGGCCAGAACGATCGTGCTCGCGGACGCCATGATGAGCCTCGACAACGTGCTGGCGCTCGCGGCGGCCGCGAAAGGCAGCATCGCGGCGCTGGTGGCGGGGCTCACGTTGTCGATTCCCGTTGTCGTGCTCGCGGCGGCGGTCCTGCTCCGGCTGATGCGCCGCTGGCCGATCGTCATCACCGTGGGCGCCGGCGTGATCGGCTGGGTGGCGGGTGAGCTGGCGCTCGCGGACCCGCTCGCCGCGGAATGGCGGCGTGGCTCGACGGGTGTCGTCGCCTGGCTCCTGCCCGCCGCCGGCGCCGTCACCGTGATCGCCCTCGGCAAAGCGCTTGCGGCGCGTTCCGCAGCCGCTCGGTGAGCGCCGCGCTGCGGCACAGGATGGTCTGTTAATTGCCTCTGCTCGCGGCGGCGTGTGCTGACCGCGCCGGCGAGGAACCTGCATGTTCGAATGGCTGACCGACCCCGAGGCCTGGATTGCGCTGTTCACGCTGACGGCGCTCGAGATCGTCCTCGGCGTGGACAACATCATTTTCATCTCGATCCTGGTCGGGCGGCTGCCGGAAGCGCAGCGCCAGCAAGCGCGCGTTCTCGGTCTCGGCTTCGCGATGCTCACGCGCATCCTGCTGCTGCTGTCGCTCGCATGGGTGATGACGCTGACCGACGACCTCTTCAGCATTGTAGGTCGGGGCATTTCCGGCCGCGATCTGATCCTGATCGGAGGCGGCCTGTTCCTGCTCTGGAAGAGCGTGCACGAGATTCACGGCTCGCTGGAAGGCGAAGACGAGACGCACGATGCGGCCGCGATCGCGAAGGCGAGCTTCACCGCGATCATCATCCAGATCGGCATCATCGACATCGTGTTCTCGCTCGACTCGGTCATCACGGCGGTCGGCATGGCGGATCACGTGCCGATCATGGTGATCGCCATTGTGCTGGCGATCGCAGTGATGATGTTCGCCGCGAAGCCGATCGGCGAGTTCGTGGACCGTCACCCCACCGTCAAGATGCTCGCGCTGTCCTTCCTGATCCTGGTCGGTCTCGCGCTGGTCGCCGAAGGCTGGGATTTTCACATCCCCAAGGGCTACATCTACTTCGCCATGGCCTTCTCGGTCGGCGTGGAGATGCTCAACCTGCGGATGCGCGCGAAGCGCGCCGCCGCCGTCAAGCTGCGCCGGAACATGCCGCGATGAGGCACTCGCCGCGCTAAGCGGGTGCTACGACGCCTGTTGTCGGCGCTCACGAATCGATGGACGCCGCGACGCTCGGTAGCAATCGATCGCTCCTCCACCCGCGCAGATGTGGGACCAATGTCATGTCGTCGTAGGTCATCCGACCTGTGCGATAGCGGCCGCACGCATGACAACGGTCTCATGTCGCCCCGCGTCCGGGCTTGTATTCTCCCCTACCGCTACGTGCCGCTGGCGTCACAGCGATCTGCGAAATGCGCAGCGGGGGCACTGCCGCCACCAGTGGAAAACACGGCATGAAGGAACACAAAGGCGATGTACAGACTCGCTTTCCCCGGCTGGGCCGCGAACCTGTCATTCCAGCTTCTTCAGTCGCGGACTTTGCCTGTTACGCCGGAGATTGCGCTGCGGTGAGCCCGACCGAGCACCCGCCGCTGGTGTACGTCGTAGACGATGACGACGCCTTGCGGGATTCGTTGAGTTGGCTCCTCGAATCCGCCGGCTATCGTGCCGTGACGTACCCCACGGCGGAGCGCTTCCTGGAAGAGTACGAGCCGGGCTCCGCGGTATGTCTCGTTCTCGACGTGCGGCTCCCGGCAATGTCCGGGCTCGATCTGCAGCAGGAGCTCAACCGGCGCGGCGAGTCACTGCCCATCATCTTTATATCGGGTCACGGAGGCGTGCCGCTGGCGGTCGAAGCCATGAAAAGCGGAGCGTGCCACTTTCTGGAGAAACCTTTCCAGGACGCTCAACTGCTGTCTCTGATCGAGCGGGCAATGGCACGCGACGGGAGTCCCGACGCGACCACTCAAAAACCGGAGCAGTAGCCAGCCGCGCGTGCGAATCGCGCGTAAGGCGGCTTGCGGCGCTCTGCGGGCACAGTCAGATTTGTACACGTTGAAGGAGATCCACGCATGAAAAAAGTGTCCAGGCCATGCCGCACTCGGGGGCCCCGATGAAAGATCTGGCAAACAACAAGGACTTTCTCGCCGGCCTGCTGCTGCTCGTCATCGGCGCCGGCGGTTTCTACATGGCGCTCGACTACCCGTTCGGAAGCGCGCTGCGCATGGGTCCCGGTTATTTCCCGCGGGTGCTGGCCGGCATCCTCATGGCTTTCGGCGTGTTCGTCCTGGTCCGCGGCATCCTCAAATTCGAAGCGGTGAAGGGTAGATGGGGCTGGAAGCCGCTCGCGTTCATTATTGTTTCGCTCGTGGCGTTCGGCTGGATCATGGATAAGTGGGGGCTCGTTCCGGCGCTCGTCGTGATGTTCATCGTGAGCGCGCTGGGTGGCCACGAGTTCAAATGGAAGGAAGTCTTGATCCTGACGGTGGTCATGAGCGCGTTCGCGGTCGGCGTGTTCGTCTACGGGCTCGGACTGCCTTATCCGCTGTGGCCGGGGAGCTACTGACATGTTCGACAATCTCATTCTCGGCTTCTCGGTTGCGCTGTCGCTCCAGAACCTGATGTATTGTTTTCTGGGCGTCTTCGTCGGCACGGCGATCGGCGTGCTGCCGGGCATCGGTCCGCTCGTGACCATCGCCATGCTGCTGCCGATCACGTTCAACCTGGCACCGATCCCGGCGCTCATCATGCTGGCCGGCATCTACTACGGCGCGCAGTACGGCGGCTCGACCACGGCCATACTGGTGAACCTGCCGGGTGAGACGGCCTCGGTCATAACCTGTCTCGACGGCTATCAGATGGCGCGCCAGGGCCGTGCCGGCCCGGCGCTCGCGATCGCCGCGGTCGGCTCGTTCGTCGCCGGCTGCGTGGGCACGCTGCTGATCGCGCTCGCCGGTCCGCCGCTCGCGGAAGCGGCGCTGAAGTTCGGCGCGCCGGAGTACTTCTCGCTGATGCTGATGGCGCTCATCGCGGCCGCCGTGCTCGCGCACGGCGACATGGTGAAGTCCCTGGCCATGGTGTTCCTTGGCCTGCTGTTCGGCATCATCGGCACCGATGTCAACTCGGGGATGGCACGCTTTTCATTCGGCCTGCCGGAGCTCACTGACGGTATCGGTTTTACGATCGTGGCGGTGGGCCTCTTTGCCGTGTCCGAAATCGTGAAGAATCTCGAATCGGGGGGAGAGGAGAAGCACGAGGTTTTCACCAAGAACATCACACACATCTACCCCACTCGAGCGGACATCAAGGCGTCCTTCTGGCCCGTGGTGCGCGGGACGGGCGTCGGCGCTTTCTTCGGCGCGTTGCCCGGCACCGGACCGTCGATCGCAGCGTTCTCCACGTACATGGTGGAGAAGAAAATGGCCAAGGACCCGTCGCGTTTCGGCAAGGGCGCAATCGAGGGCGTCGCGGGACCCGAGGCGGCCAACAACGCGGCCGCGCAGACCGCGTTCATCCCCACGCTCACCCTGGGCATCCCGGGCAGCGCCACCATGGCGCTCATGCTGGGCGCGCTCACCATTCAGGGTATCGCGCCCGGACCGCAGGTGATGACCCAGAAGCCCGACCTCTTCTGGGGTCTGATCGCCAGCATGTGGATTGGCAACGCCATGCTCGTCATCCTGAATTTGCCGCTCGTGGGCCTGTGGGTGAAGCTTCTCCAGATTCCGTACCGCTGGCTGTTTCCCTCGATCATCATGTTCTGCGCGGTAGGCAACTACTCGATCAACAACAGCCCCATGGACCTCTACTTGGTCGCCATCGCCGGCATCCTGGGGTACGTCCTGGTCAAGCTCGAGTGCGAGCCGGCGCCGCTCATCCTGGGCTACGTGCTGGGGCCGCTGATGGAGGAGAACCTGCGGCGCGCCTTGCTGATCTCGCGCGGAGACCCGACGGTCTTTTTCACGCGGCCGATCAGTCTCTCCTTCATGATCGCGAGCATGCTCATCCTGATCTTCATGGTCCTGCCCGCCATCCGCAAGAAGAAGGAACAGGCGCTCGAAGAAGGCGGCGGCTAGATCCGCCGGGCCGACGCCTTGGTATCGGAACTGGCCCGGCCGCGCTGCGCGTCGTTTGGTTGGTCTCGACGGCCGCCGCTCACCAGCGCCGTTCGCGCCGATTTCGCGTGTGGTATGCGATATCCGCGCCGGGTATAGTCAGCGCTTCACCGATCGATGCCGGACGCCAGGCGTAACCGACGGGCGCGCGCCGGGCGCTCGAGGCAGTCGGGCCGAGGACTTCGTTTGTGAATGACGTCACTGCTGCGCGCGAGGCGGCGCTCGCCGCTCCCGGCGCCGGCGAAACCCAGCGGCTGCATGTCCAATCCGGCGTGACCGATGCCGACGCCGGAGACGCGCGGCTGTTCGCGGCGATGCGCTTCATTCTCGCGTTCGCGGCCCTGGCGATCATCTATATCGATCCGACGGAGCCGAGCTCGAGAAAAGGCCTCACGTACGGCGCCCTCGTCTTGTACTGCGGCTACGCGGCGAGCGTCTGGCTGCTGGCTTTGAAGGCCGCGTGGATGCCGGACCAGCGGCTGCTGTGCGCGATCGACGTGGTGTTCGCGTCGTTCTTCGTCCTCTGGACCCAGGGCACGAACAGCATCGTGTTTTATATATTTCTCTTTCCCATACTCGTGGTGTCATTTTCCAACGGCTACAAGGATGGGCTCGTTTTCACGATCGCCAGCGTTGCCGCCTTCCTCCTTGTCAGTTCTCTCGCCGACCCCCCGCTCGTCGCATTCGAGATCAACCTCGCTCTGATACGGCCGGTCTATCTTCTCGCGCTGGGTTACATGATCGCAAAGTGGGGCGGTCGAGAGATTCTCTTCAAGCGCAGATTGATGCTGTTGCGTGACGTGAACTCCTCGAATCCGCGCGCCGGACTCGACCAGACCATCGAGCTCAACCTGCGCCGCATTCTCGAGCTCCATGACGCCGAGCGCTGCGTGCTTGCCCTGCAGCGCACCGGCGCCGGGCCGCGTCACGTAATGTATGACGCTGGCCGTGACGACGTGCGCGCGGGCGGGGCGCAGGAACTGACAAATGACTCGGGAGCAAGGCTGCTGTCCTTCAAGGACAGCGTGAGCATCCTGTACTCGTCTCGCTCCTATCATGGCTCCGCCGCGCGGGGCTCATGCGTCGTAGTCGACTGCAGCGGCGGTCGGGAACCGACGGTCGCTACCGCAGACTGTGAATTCGTCGCGGCGTTGCTGGAAGCGTCCTACTTCGCGGCGGTTCCGTACCGGCAGAGCGACGGCACGCGAGGGCGCCTCTTCCTTACGTCCGATCGCAGGCGATTCACACGCGGCGGCGTTCAGTTCCTGCTGCAGTTCTCGGCGGCGGTTTCGAAGGTGGTGGAGAACCAGCAGCTCCTGGACCAACTCGTCTCGAGCGCCGCCGAGCACGAACGGATGATGATCTCCCGCGACATTCACGATGCAGCGGTGCAGCCGTACATCGGCCTGCGGCTGGGTCTGGAGGCGCTTTACCGGGATGGCGGTGCAACGAGCCCGCTGTCGCAGAAGATTCTCGACCTGGTGGAGATGGCCAATGCAACGGTGCGCGACCTGCGCGGTTATACGCGCGGATTGCTCGAAGGCACGGAGATACCGGGCGGGTCCCTCGGGGCGGCGATCCTGATGCAGGCCGAACGCCACGAGCGGTTCTATAACCTCGACGTCACGACCGACGTCGACGCCAAGAGCGGCAAGATGAGCGGGCGCTTCGCTTCGCAGGTTTTTCACATTGTCGTCGAGGCGCTGAGTAACGTCGTGAAGCACACCGCGTCCCGGCGCGTTTTCATCGAAGTGACATCGCACGCTGGTTCCGTAAGCGTCCGGGTGGGCAACGAGCAGCCGATCGATTCGGCGCGTTCGCCTGAGTTCATGCCGAAGTCCATTCAGTCGCGTGTGGAAGCACTGGGAGGCTCGCTCGAGGTCCAGCACACCGCGAACGGCTACAGCATCGTGCACGCAATCATTCCGACGTAGCTGGAACCGGCTTGCCACCAGCGCCGCACGCGGAAGCGCCTATCCGCATTTTCATCATCGACGATCATCCCACGATCATCTGGGGGCTGGAGCGTCTGATCGAAAGCGAGCAGCCGCGGATGGTCCTCGTTGGAAAAGCCACGGCAACCGCCCCTGCCGTGCCGCTCATCGAACAGGCGCAACCCGACGTCGTCCTGCTCGACCTCGATCTCGGCAAAGAGAGCGGGCTCGATGCTATACCGGAGCTTCTGAAAAGATCGGAGGCGAAGATACTGGTTTTGACGGGGGTGCGCGATGCGAGCGCTCACGAGGCCGCGATTCGCGCCGGCGCGCTCGGCGTCGTCGGGAAAGAGATCGCCTCTGAGGGGCTGCTGCAGGCGATCGAGCGAGTACACCGCGGCGAATTGTCCGTCGACCGCCAGACGACCGAGCGGCTACTTGCGACGATATCGCGCAGCCAATCGGTCCCCGGGCCGAGCGCCGAAGAGGACAGAATAGCGAGCCTGACGGCGCGAGAGCGCGACATCGTGCGCAGTCTCATGCGCGAGCCGCAGCTGCCTCTCAAGGAGGTGGCCGCGTCGTGCGGCATCTCGGAACGCACGCTCCGCAATCACCTGAGCTCCGTCTACGAGAAGCTCGGGGTGTCGGGACGGCTCCAGCTTTACGTGTTCAGCAGTAAGCACGGGCTGGATAAGAACAAGCAGTAAACCGCAGCCGCGTGCTCCTTGCGCCGTCCATGCCGTGCCGTGCACGGCAAAGCTGCGCCGGAACATGCCGCGCCAGACGCGCGCGGCTCACATGAGCCATGTCGCTACGAGCCCCGCAGTCGCAAGGAAGATCGCGACCGTGGTCGTCCACGCGAGCACGTTCATGCGCCGCGTGTTGACCTTGTCGCCCATGATGCGGCGGTTGTTGGTCATGAGCACGATCAAAAGCAGCAGCGGCGGCGCGCAGAAGCCCTGCACGATGCCTGCCCAGACGAGCGCCTTCATCGGATTGAAGCCGGCGAAGTTCAGAGCGACCGCGACAGCCGTGAATCCCACGACCGCCATATAGAACTTCTTTGCCTCATTCGGCTTCGCGTGCAGGCTGCAGTGTTTCCAGCCGAGCGCCTGTCCGAGGTTGTACGCCGCGCCCGCGGTCATCACGGGTATGGCGATGAGGCCGACGCCGATGAGTCCGGCCGCGAACAGTAGTCCGGCGGCGTCACCGGCAACCGGGCGCAGCGCCTCGGCCGCCTGCGCTGCGTTTTCGATGTCGTGCGTGCCGGCCGGGTGCAGTGTTGCTCCGGTAGCCACCATGATCGAATACATCACGATATTGGCGATGGCCATGCCGACCAGCACGTCGTGCTGCGTCTTGCGCAGCTCCCGTTGAGTCGCCCCGATCCGTTCGGAAAGTCGGGTGCGCCCGCCGGCGATTTCCTCTTCCACCTCTTGATTCGATTGCCACGTATACAGGTACGCCGAAAGCGACGTGCCGATGATTGCGACCAGGATCGCGAGAAACTCCTGCGTGAATTCGATGCGCGGAATCGCCGTTGCCCTGAAGATCTCCAGGATCTGCGGCTTCGCGAGCACCGCCGCCCCAACATAAGAAAGCAGCGCAAGTGTGAGCCAGCGGAAAACATGTCGGATGAACATGTACGAAGCGAAGATCTGAAGCGCGAGCATGCCCGCCGCCGTGGCCACGACGAGCCACGGTATGGGTATGGGGACGAACAGATTCACAACCGCGGCGATGCCCCCGAGATCGGCGGCCGCTCCGATCGTGTTGCCGATGCACACGCCGACGAGCGTCGTGTACAGGACCCACCCGGGATAAAAATCACGGATCGCGTGGAATAGACCCCGGCCTGACACCTGGCCGAGCTTCGCGGACAGGTACACCACGGTGAACATCATCGGCAGCAGGAGCGGGGCCGCCCACAGGAAGCCGAAGCCGAACTTCGCGCCTGCGCTCGCATAGGTGCCTATCGCGGACGGATCGTTGTCCGCGGCGCCGGTGATTACGCCGAGGCCGAGCGTCTTGACGACATTGCGTTTGGCGGATGGCGCTTCGACGGCGGCGCCGCGCGCGGTGCCGACGTCGACCGGCGGCTCCGCTGCCGCCGAGCGCACGTTCTGCTGATCCGGATTTTCAGGCACGGCTGAAGCGCTGTTGCTGGCGACTCGAGCGAGTTGTCACCGGCAACGAACAGCCGCTGCCGCGGTGTGCCGACGCATCGTTCCCGACATCGACACTCCGGCGTTGCGAGAGCCGTGCCCGCGCGCCGCGCGGGCACTACGCGTTTACCGCGAGCGTTTGCGCTTCGCTTTCGTCGCCGAGACAGCGCGTCCCGCGGCGGTTGCGCCGGGCCTGCTGGGCGAAGACGCACCGGGCGGGCGCTTGCGCGCGCCCGCGGGTTTCGAGAGCGATACGGCGACATCGGCGATCTTCGCGCCGGGACGTCTCGTGCGGTTGCCTACCGGATCGAGATCGGCTTCAAGGCGGGATTTCTTTTTCATGCGCGTTCCATGGGCGTGATTTGACGTATGCGAAAGCCGCGTGTTAAAAACGCGGCGCCTTTCGCAGATTAATAGAAAGGTCTTCCAAAGGGGAGTAGCTACGGAGGCCGTACACGGGTCTCCGCGGTTCGGCCGTCATCACGGGATTGCGCGGTTCTCGCGTGTCCCCGGCCAATCGGCAACCCGGTGCGTTGCAAGCGAGACCTTTGCTGAACACGCCGCGCGGCCATGTACCGCGCCGTGAGAGGTAAAGGCCGCTTCGTCAGCGTGACGCCCCATTCGGCGCCTCCAGCTCGCGGTCCTGCACGTGCGATTCGTTTGCAAGGGGAGAGATACGCCATGTTGAAAGCCCTCGTTCCTGTCGATGGCTCGTCCGCGTCGGAGCGGGCCCTGCGCCACGTGATCGCGCTCGCGAAAGGCCGCGAGCCGATGGAAATCCATATTGTCAACGTGCAGGATCGCGCCGACGCTCCCGAGTTGCGGCGCTTCCTGAAGCCCGCGGAGATCAAGCGCAATCAGCTCACGCACGGCGAGGCCGTGCTTGCCGCGGCGCGGAAGCTCCTCGATCGCGCGGGTTTGAAATACCAGGCGCACGTCATGATCGGTGAGCCCGCCGAGACGATCGCCAGGCTCGCCCGTCGCGGCAAGTTCGACAAGATCGTCATGGGCACGCACGGCCGCACCGGCATGTCGGCTCTCCTCATGGGCTCGGTCGCTACCAGGGTGCTGCATCGGACCTCCGTGCCCGTGACGCTGGTGAAATGATGGCGGCGCCTGAGCTCTTCGGGATTCCCGTCGATTTCATCCTGTTCGCGCTGACGCTGCTCGGCGTCGCGCTGTTTCACCATCACACGCTGCGCGTCGCGCTGATCGGGCTCACGACCATCATCGTCTACAAGCTCGTTTTCACGGGGTTCAAGACCGGCGCAGGGTTCGCGGGGCTCGGCCTGCACCTGCTCCACGAATGGGTGATCCTGGCGAATCTGCTGGGGCTGCTGCTCGGTTTCGCGCTGCTCGCGAAGCATTTCGAAGACAGCGGCATCCCGGCCTTGCTGCCGCGCTTCCTGCCCGGCGACTGGAAGGGCGCGTTCGTGCTGCTGGCGATGATCTTCGTGCTCTCGAGCTTTCTCGACAACATCGCGGCGGCGATGATCGGCGGCACGATGGCAATGACCGTGTTCCGCGGCAAGGTGCACATCGGCTACCTCGCGGCGATCGTCGCGGCCTCGAACGCCGGCGGCGCGGGCAGCGTCGTCGGCGACACGACGACGACGATGATGTGGATCGCCGGCATACCGGCGATTCAGGTGGTGGATGCGTACGTCGCGGCCGCACTCGCGCTGATCGTGTGCGGCATCCCGGCGGCATTTCAGCAGAACCGCTATTCGCCGATCGTGCGCGCGGGCGCGGCGCCTGCGCCGGTGGACTGGAACCGCGTGACGGTTGTCGCGGTCATTCTCGCCGCCGCGATCGTGACGAACGTGATCGTCAACACGCAGTTCAACGCGCTTTCCGACGGCTTCCCGTTCATCGGTGCGGCCGTGTGGGTCGCGATACTCGTGACGGCGCCGTGGCGCAAGCCGGATTGGGCACTGCTTCCCGGCGCGTTTCTCGGCAGCGTCTTCCTGCTCTCGCTCATCCTGTGCGCTTCGCTGATGCCGGTCGAGCGGCTGCCGGCCGCGTCGTGGCAAACGGCTCTCGGGCTCGGCTTCGTGTCGTCCGTATTCGACAACATTCCGCTGACCGCGCTCGCGCTGAAGCAGGGCGGTTACGACTGGGGTTATCTCGCGTACGCGGTGGGCTTCGGCGGCTCGATGATCTGGTTCGGTTCGTCGGCGGGCGTCGCGCTCTCGAACATATTTCCGGAAGCAAAATCGGTCGGCCGCTGGCTGCGCTACGGCTGGCATGTCGCGCTGGCGTATACCGTCGGCTTTTTCTTCATGCTCGCGATTCTCGGCTGGGTGCCGGATGCGCGACAAAAAGGACCGTCGACAGGTGAAACGCCTGCTCCGCCAACGGCGGAGCACGTCGTGCCGGCGGGCCGATAGTTTCTCAACCGGGGAGTTCAGATGGAACTGATGCAGTGGCTCACGATCGCCGTCTTCGCGATCACCATCATCGCGGTCGTCGCGAACTGGATCGACAGCACGGCGGCGGCACTCGTCGGCGTCGCGGTCATGATCTGGATGGGCGTCATGACCGAGATCGACGCTTTCAAGCTCGTCGACTGGAACGTCATGGCGATCCTGGTCGGCGTCTGGATCATCGCGGGCTATTTCGGCAAGTCCGGGGTGCCGAGCTGGTTATCGGTGCAGGCGCTCACGCTCTCCGGCGGGCGACCGGCGCTGCTGGTCATGATTCTGTCGATGCTGGCGGGGATCATCTCGATGTTCGTGGACAACGTGGTCACGATCCTGATGATGGCGCCGGTTGCGCTGCCACTGGCCCGCGCGCTCGCAATACCCGTGTTTCCGCTCGTGCTCATGATCGGTCTCGCGGCGAACTTCATGGGCTCGGCGCTCATCATCGGCGACCTGCCGCCGCAGATGCTGCACAGCGTCGCGGGGGCCGAATTCTTCGATTTCATCTGGCACCAGGGCCGTCCGTCGTCTTTCCCGATCCTGATGGTGACGTTCGTCGCCACGCTCGCGTTCATGTGGTGGTACGGCTTCCGCAAAGCCGGGCACCGCAGATCGGTGGCGGAAGCCGGCGTGGACGCGCACATTCCGGACCGGCTCTTCGCCACGATCGCCGTCGGCATGTTCCTGCTGACGGTCTTCGGCATGTCGATGCGCGAGTACCTCGGCGTGCAGCTCGGGCTCATCGCGATGACGGGCGCCGTGGCCACCGTGCTGATCCTCGAAGTTCTGGGCGAGCGCACGAAGGCGCCGAGGTTCGAGGAGATCATCCAGGAGCTCGACTGGCGCGCCATCTTCTTCTATATCGCGCTGTTCGCGCTGGTCGGCGGGCTGGAGAAGACGCACGTGCTCGAATACCTCGCAAAAGCAATCACGCCGCTTTTTTCGGAGAACTATGCGCTTGGCGCGACGCTGCTGTACTGGGTGACGATCCCGATCGTGGGTCTGGTCGAGCACGACGCGTACATCCTGACGTTCCTGTACACGATCCGGGACCTCGGCGCGGCCGGTGTGGAGCCATGGCCGCTCTACTGGATGCTGTTGTGGTGCGGCACGCTCGGCAGCAACCTGACGGTCGCCGGCGCGCCTGCGCTGTACGTCGCGCTCTCGATCGCGGAAAAGGAGGAGAACCGCAAGGTGTCGCTGCGTGAATTCCTCTCGTGGAGCATGCCCTTCGCACTGGTTTCGGCCTTCGTCTGCTACGTGCTCGGCATGCTGATCTGGGTGCTGCCATACGTGAAATAAGGAGGCGCGGCATGTTCAGACACATCCTGATACCGACCGATGGCTCCGAGATCTCGAACAACTCTGCGCGCTTTGGGGTCGGCCTCGCACAGGCGCTCGGCGCTCGCGTGACGGGCTTCTTCGCCGCCCCCGCGCCGACCCCGATCGTGTACTCGCATCACCTGCCGGTGGGTATCATGTCGCCCGAGGAGAATGCCGATCTCATCGAGAGAACGGCGGCGCAGTACCTGTCCGTCATCAGCGACGCGGCCCGGGCTGCCGGAGTGCCGTGCGAGGTCACGCACAGAACGAACGACTATGCCGCCGACGCGATCATGGAAGCAGCGCAGGAGCTGGGCTGCGACTGCATCTTCATGGCGTCCCACGGGCATCGCGGGCGCCGCGGTCCGCGTCTCGGGAGCGAGACCCAGAAGGTCGCCAACGAGGCGCCGGTGCCGGTGGTCATCTACCGGGTCGAAGCGGCGGCATGACCGCCGCACCGGCGCGTTTCTCACTCAACGCAAACGCCCATCCGCGCGTTGTACCCCCGTCGCGCGCTGATTTTGCATAGAATTGACCGCGGTCAATTCGTTTAGCAGGGCGCTGGCCGAAGATAGCGCGCGAGGTAGAAGGAGGTCCCGGCGGCAACGCACCGGGGCCCGGCGTGAATGCCCTGCATCAATAAGGAGGAGTCATATGACTCAGCGTAAGAGCTTGCGCGGCTTCGCGCCGCTGCTCGCAGCATTCGGCATCGCAGTCAGCGGTCAGACCATGGCGGCATCGGGCGCATGGGAGCCCACGAAGCCCGTCGAGTTCGTGATTCCGGCCGGCACCGGCGGCGGCGCCGACCAGATGGCGCGCCTGCTCCAGGGCATCGTGGTCAAGCACAACCTGATGAAGCAGTCGCTCATCCCGGTCAACAAGTCGGGCGGCGCGGGCGCCGAGGGTTTCCTCGACGTGAAAGGCGCGAAAGGCGATCCGCACAAGATCATCATTACGCTTTCGAACCTCTTCACGACGCCGCTCGCGACCGGCGTGCCGTTCAACTGGAAGGATCTGACGCCGGTGGCGATGCTCGCGCTCGACCAGTTCGTGCTGTGGGTGAACGCCGAGACGTCTTACAAGAATGCCAAGGAGTACATCGAGGCGGCGAAGAAAGCCGGTCCTGGCAAGTTCAAGATGGGCGGCACGGGCGCGAAGCAGGAAGATCAGATCATCACGGTCGGTCTCGAGAAGGCGACAGGCGCGAAATTCACCTACGTGCCGTTCAAAGGCGGCGGCGCGGTGGCGACGCAGCTCGTCGGCAAGCACATCGATTCGTCGGTGAACAACCCCATCGAAGCCGTCGCCCATTGGCGCGCAGGGAAGCTCCGGCCGCTGTGCGTATTCGACGATACGCGCATGGCTTACAAGGACAAGATCACCGACACGATGTCCTGGAACGACATTCCGACCTGCAAGGAAGCGGGTGTGCCGACCGACTATGTGATGCTGCGCGGCATCTTCATGCCGGGCGGCGTTCCGAAAGAGGCGGTGGACTTCTACGTCGCGCTGTTCAAGAAAGTCCGCGAGACGCAGGAGTGGAAGGATTACATGGAGAAAGGGGCGTACAACCAGACGTTCATGGCCGGCAAGGAATACGCCGAGTGGGTCGCGAAAACGGAAAAAGAGCACGTCGAGCTGATGAAGGGAGCCGGATTCCTGGCCAAGAAGTAATGCCGCACGACGCGGACGGGCAGCGCAGCGCCCGTCCGCTTTTTTTGTACCCGTCGCCTTAAGAAGGCCAATCATGAATCAGAGTCCCGAGCCGGCCGGACATTCCGGCGGCATCAGCACGCTCGCAGCGGAGCTCGTGGTGGCGTGCATCCTCTTCGCGATCGGAGCGCTGGTGGTCTACGACAGCTACCGGCTGGGATCGCGCTGGGCCGGGGACGGCCCCGAGGCCGGATATTTTCCGTTCTATATCGGCCTCATCATCTGCATCTCCTGCGTGGCAACCCTCGTTTTCGCGGTACGGGGCCGCGCCACGGCAGGCCGCAAATTATTCGTCGGATGGCAGGCTTTGCGGCAGGTGCTGTCCGTCATCATTCCTGCGGCGTTTTTCGTGCTCGGTATCCAGATCATCGGGTTGTATCTCGCCTCGGCCGTGTACATCGCCGGCTTCATGATGTGGCTCGGTGAGTACGGCTGGCTGAGAAGCGCGGTGCTCGGCTTTGTGGTGAGCGCCCTCGCGTTTCTCACGTTTGAGGTCTGGTTTCAGGTGCCGCTCTACAAGGGAATGCTCGATCCGCTCGCGTTCCTCGGGTACTAGAGCAAGGCCGACAAGAAGGAGTACGGGCAGTTGGGAGATCTGGCAGCACTGTTTCACGGTTTCTCGGTCGCGCTGACGCCGTTCAACCTCATGGTCATGTTCATCGGGGTGAGCCTCGGCGTGCTGATCGGGGTTCTGCCCGGGCTGGGCGGCGCGAACGGCATTGCGATCCTGCTGCCGCTCACGTTCTCGATGCAGCCGACCTCGGCGATCATCATGCTGTCGTGCATCTACTGGGGCGCGCTCTTCGGCGGCGCCATCACCTCGATTCTTTTCAACATTCCCGGCGAGCCGTGGTCGGTTGCCACGACCTTCGACGGCTACCCGATGGCGCAGCAGGGGCGTGCGGGCGAAGCGCTCACTGCGGCGTTTACGTCGTCTTTCGTCGGCGCGCTCGTCGCGGTGGTCATGATCACGTTCCTCGCGCCGCTCGTTGCGAGGTTCGCGCTGCAGTTCGGACCGCCGGAGTTCTTCTCGGTGTACTTCCTGACGTTCTGCAGCTTCGTCGGCATGGGCAAGGAGCCGCCGTTCAAGATCATGGCGGCGATGATGCTCGGCTTCGCGCTCGCGGCCGTCGGCATCGACACGGTGACCGGGCAACTGCGCCTCATCTTCGGCTGGCACGAGCTCATGCGCGGGTTCGACTTCCTGATCGCGGTGATCGGTCTCTTCGGCATCGGCGAGATCCTGCTCTCCATGGAAGAGGGCCTCGCTTTTACGGGGCGCACCGCAAAAATCAACCCGAGGATCGTGTTCGAGACGTGGGCCAAGCTGCCGCGTTACTGGATGACCTCGATCCGCAGCTGCCTGATCGGCTGCTGGCTGGGTATCACGCCGGGAGGCGCCACGCCCGCATCGTTCATGAGCTATGGCGTCGCGAAGCGCATGTCGCCCCAGGGCGAGAAGTTCGGCACGGGGCAGCTCGAAGGCGTCGTCGCCCCCGAGACGGCGGCGCATGCCGCCGGAACTTCCGCGCTGCTGCCCATGCTCTCCCTTGGCATTCCCGGCTCCCCGACCGCGGCGGTGCTGCTGGGCGGGCTCCTGATCTGGGGATTGCAGCCGGGTCCGCTGCTCTTCATCGAGCAGAAGGACTTCGTGTGGGGGCTCATCGCGAGCATGTATCTCGGCAACATCGCGGGGCTCATCATCGTGCTCACGTGCGTGCCGCTCTTTGCGGCCATCCTGCGCGTGCCGTTCTCGATCATTGCGCCGGTGATCGTAGTGATCTGCGCGATCGGGGCCTACACCGTCCATAACGCGATGCTCGACATCTGGTTCATGCTGCTCTTCGGCGTGGCGGGCTACGCCTTCAAGAAGCTGTCGTATCCACTCGCGCCGCTCGTGCTCGCGCTCGTTCTGGGAGACCGTGCCGAGGATGCCTTCCGTCAGTCGATGTTGATGTCGCAGGGCGACATGAGCATCTTCTTCTCGAACTGGCTGGTGGGCACCATCATGGCGCTGGGCGTCGTGATGCTGCTGTGGCCGCTCTACCACCGCATTCGTGACCGCGGCCGCAAGCCCGCGCCGGCGCCCGCTTCATAAGCGCTGCGCGTGGGGGCGCGATGGAGGCGATCCGTCGAGGCGGCATCGAGCGTGTGCGCGCGCAGCGCGCTTTAAATGGTGATCCGCTGCTGCGGGCCGAGCACCTGGCAGCGCACGCGGCGATGAGCGCGATCGCGGCTCCTCGACTCAGGCGATGCGCTGTCATAGCACTTCGTCCCTGAGGTTGTGCCAGACGTAAAGCATACGCTGGCCGAGACGGCGCAACGGCGCCAGCGGATGCGCCGGCAGCGCTGAATCGAAGATCGGTAAATCCCAGTCGCCGCCGCGGCCGGCGATGCGCTGCGCCATGCGCCGGCCCGCCTGCGCCGAGTAGGACACGCCGTTGCCGCCGTAGCCGAGTGCGTAGTGCACGGCTTCGCGCGCGTCCGGTCGAGCGACGCGCGGCATCATGTCGTGGCTTACGTCCACCCAGCCCCACCAGGAATACTCGATCGGAACTCTCGCGAGCGCCGGAAATTTCTTCGCAAGCCCCTGCGTGAGGCGCCTCAGGTGAACGGGGTTCTGCGCATCGGCGCCGGTGACTGCGCTGCGGCTGCCGATCTGGAGCCGCCCATCCGGAAGCCTGCGGTAGTAGTAACGCAGCGTGCGGGTGTCGGTGAGCGCCGCGCCGGTCTCGAGCTTGCACGCATCGAGCTCCGCCGGCTCGAGCACGCGCGTCACGATCGAATTCGACAGCACCGGATAAATTCGGCCGCGCAGCAGCGGGTGCAGCGTCTGCGGCGCGTATGCGCCGGTGGCGACGGCGACTGCGCGGGCGCGCACCGTTCCGCCGGGTGTGCGCAACCGGTGCACCCCGTTGTGGCTCACCCAGTCGAGCACGGGGCTCGCAGTGTGCACGCGCGCGCCGGCTTCCCGCGCTTTGCGGAGGTACCCGTAGGCGAGCTTGAGCGGATGCACGCAGATGCCGTCGGGCTCGAACAGCGCGCCCTGGCATTCCGCGTCGTTCACGTAGCGCGCGTGTACGGCGTCGCGATCGAGCACCTCGGTGCGGCAGCCGAAGACGCGATTCATGACGCTCGACTCGCTCCGAATGAAATCCATCTTCTTGCGGCGGTGCGCGATCAGGAGATGGCCTTCCTCACGCGCGTCGCAATCGATCTCACGAACGAGTTCGCGGAATGTCTCGAAACCCTCGAGGATCTCCGCGTGCAGCCGCAACGCGATGTCGCGGCCCCAGCGCTCGATCCACTGCGAGCGGTAGAGCCGGCCGCTCGCGAGCTGCCCCTGGCCGCCGTTCCTGCTGGTGCAGCCCCAGGCGACGCCGTTCGCCTCCAGGACCGTGGCGCGGATGCCGTGCTCGCGCGCGAGAAAGAGCGCGCACGCAAGTCCGGTGAATCCCGCGCCGATCACGGCGACGTCCACGTCCATGTCGCCGGTCACGCGGCCGTCATCCGGCGGCGGTGCGCCTGCGGTCGCGACCCAGTAGGTCGGCGCGTAATCCGAGCACGCCGCAGGCTCGCGCGCGGTCAGCGGATCGAAACGCGGATCGTACACGGCGGCGTCCGGCATCAGATCTTGCCGCGGCGTTTGAGGCGCGAGAGCGTTTCCGGCGACAGGTTGAGGTAGGAGGCGAGCTCCTTTTTCGGGAGCCGCTCGGCGAGATCCGGATGCTTGCGCATGAAGCGCTGCACGCGCCCCGGCGCATCGAGCAGATGCAGGGTGATCGTATGCGCCATCACTTCGCTCATGAGGCTCATGATCTCGAGCTCGAACGCGCTCTTGATGTCCGGATGCCGCTCCAGGAACGCGACCCATTGCTGCATCGAGAGCTTGGCCGCGCGCACGCGTGTCACCGTGCGGATCGCGTATGGGATCGGTTTCTTGAGGCGGAAAGCCGCGTAGCTCGTATCGATGTCGCTCTCGGCGGCGAAGCGCAGGATCATCTCCTTCCCCTGCGCGTTCGAAACCACGCGCTTCAGTATTCCGTCGATGACGAAGTACTGTTCCATCGAGTGATCGCCCTGGTTTTCGAGCGTTTCCCCCTTGGGGTAGTCCTTGACTTCGAGCAGCGGCTCGAGCTCCCGCCACTGGTCTTTCTTCAGCGCTTTCAGCGCCAGGTTCTCGCGCAGCTCCACTCTGAGATGGGCAGCGTCGGGGTGATTTGCCAATGAAGTCATTGCCGGATTATCGAAGGAAAGCCGGTCACGCAGGGAACACGGCCTGCATGTGATCGGGCGACCTCGCTCTTCGTCCGTGTCGTAACGTCGGTTGGCGCCGCAAGCGCCATCTTGACCGCGGTCAAGGCCGTAAGCGTCTGACTTGTCTATAGTTCCAGCCCCCGTCTGCCGCACCGTTCCACCTCCGAAGGAGATCACATGGGAAGCGTTGAAGACCAAATCGCCACGTCGTCCGCCGAGGCACAGGCAACGATCGAGGGCTTCAATCTCGTCATCGATGCGCTCAAGCTGAACGGCATCGACACGATCTTCGGTTTACCGGGGATCCCGATCACCGATCTCACGCGCAAGGCGCAGGCGGCGGGGATGCGTGTGATCGCTTTCCGCCACGAACAGAACGCAGGCTATGCTGCCTCTATCGCCGGATTCATGACGAAGACACCGGGCATCTGCCTGACCGTATCCGCCCCGGGCTTTCTGAACGGCCTGACTGCGCTCGCGAACGCGACCACCAACTGCTTCCCGATGATCCTCATCAGCGGCTCCAGCGAGCGCGAGATCGTCGACCTGCAGCAGGGCGATTACGAGGAGATGGACCAGCTCGCGATCGCGAAGCCGCTGTGCAAGGCGGCCTATCGCGTGCTGCACGCCGAGGACATCGGCGTCGGTGTCGCGCGCGCGATCCGCGCCGCGGTCTCGGGACGTCCGGGCGGCGTTTACCTCGATCTGCCGGCGAAGCTCTTTCCGCAGTCGATCGACGCCGAGCTCGGCAGGAACTCGCTCATCAAGGTCGTCGATCCGGCGCCGCGCCAGATTCCGGCGCCCGACGCGGTGCAGCGCGCGCTGGGGTTACTCAAGGGCGCGAAAAAGCCGCTGATCATTTTGGGGAAAGGCGCGGCGTACGCGCAGGCCGACGCCGACATTCGGACGCTGGTCGAGCGCACCGGCATTCCATATCTGCCGATGTCGATGGCCAAGGGCCTGCTGCCCGACACGCACGAGCAGTCGGCCGCTGCCGCGCGTTCGTACGTGCTGCCTGAAGCCGACGTCGTCGTGTTGGTCGGCGCGCGGCTGAACTGGCTGCTTTCACAGGGCAAGGGCAAGACCTGGGGCGGCAAGAGCGCGAAGGCCTGGGGCGCCCAGAAGTTCATCCAGATCGACATCTCCCCGCAGGAAGCCGACAGCAACGTGCGCATCGACGCGCCGGTCGTGGGTGACATCGGCTCGTGCGTGTCGGCCTTGCTCGCCGGCATCGGGTCGAATTGGCAAAAGCCGCCGTCCGACTGGCTGAACGCGATCTCGGAGCGCAAGACGAAGAACGTCGCCAAGATGGGCGAGATGCTCGCGCGCAATCCGACGCCGATGAATTTCCACAGCGCGCTCAACGTGGTGCGCGATATCGTTAAGGCGAATCCCGACGCGATCCTGGTGAACGAGGGCGCGAACGCACTCGACTTCACCCGCAGCATCGTCGACATGTACAAGCCGCGCAAACGCCTCGACGTCGGCACCTGGGGCGTCATGGGCATCGGCATGGGCTTCTCCGTTGCCGCCGCGGTGGTGAGCGGCCAGCAGGTGATCGCGATCGAAGGCGACAGCGCCTTCGGCTTCTCGGGCATGGAAGTCGAGACGATCTGCCGCTATAACCTGCCGGTATGCGTTGTGATCATGAACAACAACGGCGTGTACCGCGGTGATGAAACCAATCCGACCGGCGGAGCCGATCCCGCGCCGCTCGTATTCGTGAAGAACGCGCGCTACGAGAAAATGATGGAAGCGTTCGGCGGCGTCGGCGTCTACGCCACGACGCCGGAAGAGCTGCGCAAGGGCATGGAAGAAGCGATGCGCTCGCGCAAACCCACGCTCATCAATGCGATGATCGACGAGAAAGCGGGCACGGAAAGCGGCCGCATCACGAGCTTGAACCCGAGCGCGAAGAAGAAATAGGTATCCGGAGGACAGCATGGAAGCACTGAAGGGCGTACGAATTCTCGACATGACGCACGTGCAGGCGGGACCGACGTGCTCGCAGCTCCTCGCGTGGATGGGCGCCGACGTGATCAAGTTCGAGCCGCCGCAGGGGGACGCGACGCGCGGGCAACTGCGCGACGTACCGAACGCGGACAGCCTCTACTTCACGATGCTCAACTGCAACAAGCGCTCGATCACCGTGAACATGAAGACCGCCGAAGGCAAGCAGGTTTTCGTCGATCTGCTGAAGAAGTGCGACATCATGATGGAGAACTTCGGGCCCGGCGTGCTCGAGCGGCTCGGCTTCACGTGGGAGAAGATCCACGAGATCAACCCGAAGATCGTCGTCGGCTCGATCAAGGGCTTCGGCTCGAGCGGCCCGTACGCCGATTTCAAGGCCTACGAGAACGTCGCGCAGGCGATGGGCGGCGCGATGAGCACGACGGGTGTGCCCGATGGCCCGCCGTTCGTGACCGGCGCGCAGATCGGCGACTCGGGGACCGGGCTGCATCTCGCGATCGGATTGCTCGCGGCGCTGCATCAGGCGAACCGCACCGGACAGGGGCAGTACGTCGAGGTCGCGATGATGGACGGCGTGATGAATCTTTGCCGGGTCAAGTTCCGCGATCACCAGCGCCTGCAGCATGGCGAGCTCTCCGAATACTCCGTGCCGACCTACAAGGGCATGGGCGAAGTGCCGCGCGCGGGCAACGATTCCGGCGGCGGACAGCTCGGCAATGCGATCCACTGCAAGCCGCACGGCGCGAACGACTGGCTCTACATCGTCGTGCAGGAGGCGGTGTGGACCAAGCTCGCCGAGCGGATTGGGCCGGAGGTCGGCGTGACGGACCTCGCGAACGATGCACGGCTCGCGAAGATCGGCGACCGTCGCAAGAACCAGCAGCTCATGTGGACGCTCATCAACAAGTTCGCGGAGCAGTACACGAAGCGCGAATTGATGGAGATCCTGAATCCGCTCGACGTGCCGTGCGGCCCGATCATGTCGACCGAGGATCTTGCGAACGACGAGCATGTGCGCGGGCGCGACATGTGGGTCGAGCTCGACCATCCGCAGCGCGGCAAGTGGTGGAACGTCGGTATGCCCATCAAGCTCTCGGCGTCGCCCGCGGTGATCAAGCGCTCGCCGACGCTGGGCGAGCACACCGACGAGGTACTGCGCGAGGTGCTCGGTTACTCCGACGAGCAGGTGTCCAAGCTGAAAAACGCGGGGGCATTCTCGTTGCCACCGAAAAAAGCGGCGTAGGCTGCGCGCGTAGCGCACCGCGGTGCGCCATTGGCGCACCCTACGGCTTATTCACGCATTCGGAAAATCATGAAAATAGCGATCATCGGTCAGCAGGATTTCGGTAAGGCGGTACTCGAGGCCTTCCTCAAGCGCGGCGACGAGGTGACGGCGGTGTTCTGCGCGCCGGAGAAGCCCGGCGCGAAAGCCGATCCGCTGCGCGCCGCGGCGCAGGAGCGCGGGCTCAAGGTGCACCAGTTCAAGTCGCTGCGCGGTGAGGATGCGCACGCGGCGCTGAAAGCGCTCGATGCGGATCTCGGCGTGATGGCTTACGTGCTGCAGTTCGCGCCCGACAGCTTCACGCAGATCCCGCGGCTCGGCACCATCCAGTATCACCCCTCGCTGCTGCCGAAGTATCGCGGCCCGTCGTCGATCAACTGGCCGATCATCCGTGGCGACACGCGCACCGGCCTCACGATCTTCAGGCCGAACGAAGGCCTCGACGAAGGTCCGATCGTGCTTCAGAAGGAGTGCGAGATCGGCCCCGACGATACGCTGGGCGACGTGTATTTCAGCAGGCTCTTTCCGATGGGCGTCGAGGCGATAGTCGAAGCGGCCGGGCTCGTGGCCGCCGGCAAGCATTCCGAGCGCGTGCAGGACGAGGCGCAGGCGACTTACGAGGGCTGGTGCCGCGACGCGGAAGCGCGCGTGAACTGGGCGAATCACGTCGATTTCGTCTACAACACCATCCGCGGCTCCAATCCCGCGCCGGGCGCATGGACGACGCTCAACGGCCAGAAGGTGCAGATCTTCGACGCGCGCAAACACCCCTACCGTAAGTTCGGAGACGTTGCCGGCAAGATCGGCGAGGTCTCGAACGTTACCGAGGCGAGCTTCCGGGTGAGTGCGCAGGGCGGCGCGATCGAGGTGCTGCGGGCGCGCGGCGCCGACGGCAAGAAGGTCTCGGGCGGCGATTTCGCACGTGCGAACGGCCTCGCCCCGGGTGTGCTGCTCGGCACCTGACGTTCGGCGCCCGCTTTTCGTGCGGCGCGTGCGAAAAACAGCACAATGTCCTCAAAGGCGCTACCGTAGAATGACCGGTTGCGTTAACTCGATAAATATTCAGGACAAATGGGCCGTCCGCGGTACGAGCGCGAGGGGGTGCTTCAAGCCGTAGCCGTGGCGCTCGTTGTGCGCATCGCCGGACAGTCGTGCGCATGACCGCGATTACGCTCGAGACGGCCAGCGCGTCGCATCCCGGGCGCGTACGGGGCCACAACGAGGACTCGATCAGCGTCGATGCGCATGCCCGCCTCGCGGTACTCGCAGACGGGATGGGCGGCCACAACGCCGGCGAAGTCGCGAGCCGCATGGCGGCGGACGCGGTGAGCTCTGCGCTCACCGACCGTCGCACCGGCGGGCGGCTGGAGCGGGCACAGGCCGAAGCGCTGGTCGCTTCGCAGGTCGCCGCAGCGAATTCCGCGGTGTTCCAGGCGGCGCGCGCCGAACGGCGCTACGACGGCATGGGTACCACGCTCGTCGTGGCGCTGTGGCACGAAGCCGGCGTAACGTATGCGCACGTCGGCGATTCCAGGCTTTACCTTCTGCGCGGCGGAGAGTTGAGGCAGCTCACCCGCGATCACTCGATCGTCCAGGAGCAGCTCGAGCGCGGCGCGATCAGCTCGGAGCAGGCGCGATACTCCGTCAACCGCAACGTGCTCACACGCGCGGTCGGCATCGATCCCGACGTTCGCGCCGACGTGCACACGCACGACGTCGTGCCGGGAGACGTCTACCTGCTGTGCTCCGACGGGCTCACCGACATGATGATGGACCGTGAGATCCGGCAGACGCTGCTCGAATGCGGCCGCGATCTCGAGCTCGCAGCGCGGCGCCTGGTCGAGCGCGCGAACGAAGCGGGTGGCTTCGACAATATCTCGGTCATTCTCGTGCGCGCCGAACGGGAGGCCGCATGAAAAAGAACAAGGCGCGCATATTCATCGGCCTCATAGTCGTGCTGGTCCTGCTCGCGCACGTTCACGGCGAGTTGCGCATTCCCTTCATCGACAATCTCGAATCGATCATTTCCGACGCGCGGCTGCGCCTGACGATGCCGCGCACGGTGGACGCGCGCGTGGTGATCCTCGACATCGACGAAAAAAGCCTCGAAGAGCCCGAACGCGGCGGGGAAGGGCGCTGGCCGTGGCCGCGCAGCCGCCTCGCGTTCCTGCTCGACAAGCTCTTCGATCACTACCAGGTTTCCATCGTCGGCTTCGACGTCGTGTTCAGCGAGCGCGACCCCTCTTCCGGCCTGCGCGTGCTGGAGAAGCTCTCCGCCGAGGAGCTGAAGGGGGTGCCGCAGTTCCAGTCCGCGCTCGAGCAGTTGAAGCCGCAGCTCGATTTCGACCAGCTCTTCGCGCAGAGCATGAAAGACCGTCAGGTCGTCCTGGGTTACACCTTCCAGGGCATCGAGATCGAGAAGGGGGCGCTCCCGCCCGCGATCGCCAGCGTCAAAGCGCTGGCCTCGATAGACGCGGCAGTGCGATCGTACGAAGGCTTTACCGGCAATCTACCGGAGTTCGTCAAGAATGCTGCGTCCGCCGGGCACTTCAATCCGCACGTCGAGAGCGACGGCATCACCCGGCGTGTCCCCATGCTTGCGGAGTACAAAGGCCAGTTTTACGAGCCGCTCTCTCTGGCGATGGTTCGCCAGATTTTCGGCGGGCCGCCGGTACGGCTGTACATCGAGGACGAGTTTTCCGCCGGTTACGGCACGCTCGAAGCGATCGGCGTCGGACGCTACCGGATACCGGTCGACAGCAGGGGCACGGCGCTCATCCCGTACCGCGGACCCCGCGGGAGCTTCGCATATCACTCTCTCGTAGACGTGATGAACGACCGCGTGCCGGTCGAGCAGCTTCGCGGCAAGATCGTGCTGATCGGTACCAGCGCGCCCGGACTCCTCGATCTGCGGGCGACCCCGGTCGAGCCGGCGTATCCCGGCGTGGAAATCCACGCCAACATGATCGCCGGCATTCTCGACCAGGCGATCAAGCATCAGCCGGGTTATGCACTCGGTGTTGAGATCGTAATGATCTTCGTGCTCGGCGTTGCGCTGGCACTGTGGCTGCCGCTGCTGCCGGCGCACTACGCGATGCTGGTCAGCCTCACGGCATTCGTGCTCGCGGTCGGCATCAACGTGAGCTTCTACCACTACGCGCACATGGTCCTGCCGCTCGCGGCGACGCTCGCGCTGATCCTCACGCTGTTCGTGGTCAACATGGCTTACGGCTTCCTGATCGAAGGTCGCAATCGCCGGCAGATCACGGGCTTGTTCGGCCAGTACGTGCCCAAGGAAGTGGTCGACGACCTCGCGAACAACCCCGAGCGCGCGTCAATGGAAGGCGAATCGCGCGAGATGACGGTGCTCTTCACCGACGTGCGGGGCTTCACGACGATTTCGGAAGGTCTCGAGCCGAAGGCGCTGTCGCAGCTCATGAACGAGTTCCTGACGCCGCTCACGGAGGTGATCTATCGCCACCGCGGCACGATCGACAAGTACATGGGCGACTGCATCATGGCGTTCTGGGGGGCGCCGCTACCGGATCCGAACCACGCCCGTAACGGGGTGCTCGCCGGGCTGGAGATGCAAAGGCGACTGAAGGAGCTGCAGCCTTACTTCGCCTCCAAAAACTGGCCTCCGATCCGGATCGGGGTGGGACTCAATACCGGCCGCATGAGCGTCGGCAACATGGGCTCGCGCGTGCGTCTCGCGTATACCGTGATGGGTGACGCAGTTAACCTCGCATCGCGGCTGGAAGGTCTCACAAAGGAATATGGGGCTGATATCATAGTTGGCGAGGAGACGAAAAAGGCAGTTCCGGGCGTGGTTTACAGAGAATTGGACCGCGTCCGGGTGAAGGGCAAGGACACCGCAGTCACGATCTTCGAGCCGATCGGCGTCGAAGGCGAAGTCGGGCAGGCGATGCTGGATGAGATCGCTCTTTTTCACGAGGCGTTGGAGTTCTACCGCAGACAGGAGTGGCAGATGGCTGAACAGCGCCTGCTCGAGCTCGTACGGCTGCGGCCGGACTCGATGCTCTACGAGCTGTTCCTCGGCCGCGTCGCCATGCTGCGTCCGAACCCGCCCGGCGAGGGCTGGGACGGCGCCTTCACCTTCGAGCACAAGTAAGCATGAAGCTTCGGATCCTCGGGTGCAGCGGCGGAATCGGCGGAGACCTCCGCACGACTTCGATGCTGCTCGACCACGACGTGCTGATCGACGCCGGCACCGGGGTCGGCGATCTCTCGGTCGCCGAGCTCACCCAGATCGATCACATCTTCGTCACGCACTCGCACATGGACCACGTCGCCTCCATACCGTTTCTGGCCGACACCGTCGGCTGGATGCGCGAGAAGCCGATCGTGGTGCACGCGACAGCCGAGACGCTCGCGATCCTGCGCGAGCACCTTTTCAACTGGAAGCTGTGGCCGGATTTCTCGCAGATCCCCGATCCGGCGAGACCCGTCCTGCGCTACGAGACGATCGAGATCGGCGTGCCGGTGAAGCTCGGCACGCGCACGGTCACGCCGCTGCCCGCCAATCACGTCGTGCCCGCCGTCGGCTTTCACCTCGACTCGGGGCGGGCGAGCCTCGTTTTCAGCGGGGACACCACGACCAACGACGCGCTGTGGCAGCACGTGAACGCGATCGACAACCTGCGCTACCTGATCATCGAGACGGCGCTCTCCGATCGAGAGCGCGACCTTGCCGTCGCTTCCAAACACCTGTGTCCGAGCCTGCTCGCCGAAGAGCTCGCGAAGCTGCGCCGTCACGCGGACGTTTACGTGACGCATCTGAAGCCGCGCGAAGCCGAGCTCATCATGGAAGAGATCGGATCGCGCGTGTCCGAGCGGCGCCCGCAGATGCTCAGGATGAACCAGGTTTTCGAGCTTTAGCCGGCGCGAGCTTCAACCGACGAATCGTTATGACGACTATCACCTGCCGCCGCGAAACATCCAGTCCAGCGAGGGGTTCATGGTAAGCGTGCTTCAGAGCGCCCCGGTCCCCGAGTCCGCGCTCGCCGACAAGCTTTCGTTCCAGCAGAAGCTGCAGGCGGTCACGAACAAGATCCATTCGAGCGCCAACATCGACGAGATCATGGTGGCGCTGTCGCAGGAGCTCTGTGACCTGTTCGAAGCCGACCGCCTGACGATCTACGTGACGAGCGAGGACAAGACCTCGATCGTGTCCAAGGTGAAGACCGGGCTCGCCTCGTTCAAGGACATCAAGCTCCCGATCAACGAGCAGTCGATCGCCGGCTGGGTCGCGCTGCACAAGCGCGTGGTGAACATCCGCGACGTCTACGACGACGCCGAGCTGAAGTCCTACGGACCGCAACTGAACTTCCTGAAGGCGGTCGACGCGAAAACCGGCTATCGCACGCGCCAGATGCTGGTCGCGCCGATACTGGACGCGCGCACGCGCGATCTCGTCGGCGTGATCCAGATCATCAATACGCGCAGCGCCCGGCCGTTCCTGCCGATCATGGAGGAAGGCGTGGCCCAGGTCGCGGAGACGCTCGCGATCGCGCTCCAGCAGCGGCAGCAGAAGCCGACGATGATGCCGCTCAGGAGCAAGTACGAAGCGCTCATCGCGAACGCCGTGCTTTCTTCCGACGAGCTCGAGCTCGCGCAGCGCTCGGCGCGGCGCAAGAACCTCGACCTCGAGACGGTGCTCACGGAAGAGTTCCACGTGAGCATCGGCGACCTCGGCCACGCGCTGTCGGTGTACTTCGGCGTGCCGTACGAGCCCTTCAAACCGGACCGCATCCGCCCGGCCGATCTCCTGCGCAACATGAGCCGCGAATTCTGCGAGACGAACCAGTGGCTGCCGCTCGGGGAGGATCAGGAGGGGCTCGCCATCATGACGCTCGACCCGGAGCAGACGAAGGCCGCCCGCATGGTCGTCAACGTCTACCCGAAGAGCAGGATCGTCTATACGGTCACGACGCAGAAGGAGTTCGCGCAGACAGTCGAGCAGATGTTCGGCATGGGGGTGATGGACGACAACCTCGGCGACATCGGCGATCTGCTGGGCGGGCTCGATGAAGACGAGGAGGGCATTTCCGAGGACGTTGCCTCGGCGGCGAACGACAACGAGCTCGTGAAGCTCGTGAACAAGGTGATTATCGACGCCTACAAGCAGGGCGCTTCGGATATTCACATCGAGCCCTATCCCGGCAAGGCGAAGACCGAAGTGCGCTTCCGCCGCGACGGCGCGCTCATGAACTACATCTCGATCCCCGGCAGCTACCGCAACGCGCTCGCCGCGCGGATCAAGATCATGTGCGATCTCGACATCTCGGAGCGCAGAAAGCCGCAGGACGGCAAGATCAAGTTCAAGAAGTTCGGGCCGCTCGACATCGAGCTGCGCGTGGCGACGATTCCCACGGCCGGCGGTGTCGAAGACATCGTGATGCGGATCCTGGCGGGCGGCGAGCCGATTCCGCTGGACAAGCTCGGGCTCTCGGCGCGTAACCTCCAGCTCTGCAAGAGCGCGATCGAGAAGCCGTACGGGCTGTTCTTCGTGTGCGGTCCGACCGGCTCGGGCAAGACGACGACGCTGCACTCGGTGCTGGGATACCTCAACCAGCCGGACACCAAGATCTGGACCGCCGAAGATCCGGTCGAGATCACGCAGAAGGGCCTGCGGCAGGTGCAGGTGAACCGCAAGGCGGGCCTCGATTTCGCGGTGGTGATGAAGGCCTTCCTGCGCGCCGATCCGGACATCATCATGGTCGGCGAGATGCGGGACAAGGAAACGGTGTCGACCGGCATCGAGGCATCGCTCACCGGACACCTGGTATTCGCCACGCTGCACACGAACAGCGCCCCCGAATCGATCGTGCGGCTGCTCGACATGGGCATGGACCCCTTCAACTTCTCCGACGCGCTGCTCGGCATCCTGGCGCAGCGGCTCGCGCGCCGCCTGTGCAAGTGCAAACAGGAACACGTCGCGACCGACGAGGAAATCGATCTCCTAATCAACGAGTACGCGCAGGAGCTCCTCTCCACGCCCGCGTGGAAAGCGGACCGCGAAGGCGAGCGCCTGAAACTGCGCGAAAGCTGGTTCAAGGATTTCGGCAACGAGCGCGGCGAGATCATGCTCTACACGGCACAAGGCTGCGATGCCTGCGCCGGCACCGGATACAAGGGACGCGTCGGCCTGCACGAGCTCCTGATCGGCACCGACCGCATCAAGGAGCAGATCCAGGAGCACGCCCGGGTCGCCCAGATGCTCGCGACCGCGCTGGACGAGGGCATGCGCACTCTCAAGCAGGACGGCATCGAGAAGGTCCTGCAGGGCATCACCGATATCCAGCAGGTTCGCGCGGTATGCATCAAGTAGCGCCGACGGCTGACCCGCGGTCGGCACCGGACGCGCCGACGGCTGACCCGCGGTCGGCACCGGACGCGCCGGCGGCGCTCGAAGGCAGCGCGCAGGACGTCGCGCCCGCGCCGCTCAAGGACGCGGCCGCGGTCGCCGATGCCGACCTGCTGCAGCGGCTCGACCAGCTCGTCGAGATCGGCGTCGCGCTCTCGAGCGAACGCGATATCGACAAGCTGCTGGAGTCGATCCTGGTCGCCGCGAAATCGATCACCAATGCCGACGGCGGTACGCTCTACCGCATGCAGGACGGCAAGGATCTCAAGTTCGAGATCATGAGGAATGACAGCCTCGGGATCGCCATGGGCGGCACCAGCGGCGTTCCCATTCCGTTCCACCCGGTCCACCTGTTCGATCCCGACGGCAAGCCGGTGCAGAGCATGGTCGCCGCGTATTCGGTGCACCACGACTGCTCGGTCAACGTCGCCGACGCCTATACCGAGAAAGGGTTCGACTTCTCGGGCACCAAGCGCTTCGACGAGAAGACCGGCTACCGCTCGCGCTCGTTCCTGACGATCCCGATCAAGAACCACGAGAACGAGATCATAGGCGTCCTTCAGCTCATCAATGCGAAGGACCGGGTGAGCGGCGAGGTGAAGGCGTTCTCGGATGCCGACCAACGGCTCGCGGAATCGCTCGCGTCCCAGGCCGCCATCGCGCTCACGAACCGGCTGCTCATCAATCACCTGGAAGAGCTGTTCGAGTCTTTCATCAAGGTGATCAACGCGGCGATCGACGACAAGTCGCCGTACACCGGCGGCCACTGCGACCGCGTGCCCCAGCTCACGATGCTGTTGGCCGACGCCGTCACCCGCTGCGACCGCGGTCCGCTCAGCGATTTCACGATGACGGAGCGCGACCGCTACGAGCTCAAGATCGCGGGCCTGCTGCACGACTGCGGCAAAGTCACCACACCGGTGCACGTCGTGGACAAGGCGACCAAGCTCGAGACGATATTCGACCGGATCGCGCTGATCGACACGCGCTTCGAGATCGTGCGGCGCGATGCCCAGCTCGAGCTCGGCTCCGACGCCGCGGGCCTCGAGCGGCGGCTGAAGGAGATCGAGGACGATCGCGAGTTCCTGCGCCGCGTGAACATCGGCGGCGAGTTCATGAAGGACGAGGACGTGAAGCGCGTCCACGACATCGCGATCCGCTACCGCTGGCGAGATGCCGCCGGGCAGGAAGTGAACTTCCTTACCGACGACGAGCTGCAGAACCTCACGATCCGCGCCGGCACGCTGACGGCCGCCGAGCGCCAGGTCATCAACCACCACATCACGATGACGATCCAGATGCTGGAAGCGCTGCCGTGGCCCAAGCACCTGTCGAACGTCGTCGAGTACGCCGGCGGCCACCACGAGCGGATGGATGGCAAGGGCTACCCGAAGGGCCTGAAGCGCGAGCAGATGAGCGTGCAGGCGCGCTGCATGGGTATCGCCGACATCTTCGAGGCGCTGACCGCGCGCGACCGGCCCTACAAGAAGGGCAAGACGCTGTCCGAAGCGCTCACGATCCTCGGGAAGTTCAAGCAGAACGGACACATCGACCCGGATCTCTTCGACATCTTCATGTGGGAGAAGGTGTACGAGACCTACGCGCGGCAGTTCATGCCGCCCGAGCAGATCGACCTGGTTGATCCGACCGCCATTCCTGGATACACGGCGCCTCCAGAGGCGTGATCCACCGCCGGTCGGACACCGGTGAACGCCTCAGAGGGAAACCAAGGTTTCCCTCCGAGACCTCCTTTCCTTTCGGCCTAGCTCTTGCGAGCTAAGTACACGACGAGACCCTCGGTCGCGGTCTCGATGAACATCTTGCTGTAGCCCCGCTCCTCGAGCTCCCAGCGAAAGGTGTTGCCCAGCCGCGCCTTCTTGTAGACGCCGAGCTTGTGCTCGTTCTTGAACGCCGCAGCCTTGTTGCAGACGTCTTCGAGGATGCGTGTCAGGCGCTTTTCCGAAAGCGTCGGGCCGCCGGCCTTGTCGAGCGCCGGCGGGTAGCGCTTGGCGAGCTCTTCCGCGAGCTCCTTCGCGAATGCGTCCACTTCCTTACTGGAAACCGCGCCGAACAACGCCATCGTTCTATCCTTTCGCGCCTCTCGCCTTCAGGACTTGCGTCCGAGCATGTTCTTCAGCATCCGCATCGCGAGGCTGTTTCCGCCGGCCGCTCGCGCGGGCCGGTTCTGCGCTCGCTCGTCCGCCGGGTCCGCCTGAATATCATACAGAATCAGGTCCCGCAGCACATCGGCGTCTCCGATGCGATCGACGCCGTGGAACGACCTGTCCGTCTTCATAAACGCGAACAGCGCGTTCGGCCGGTACTCCATCGTCGCCATTTTCTGAAAGTGTTCGTGCGGATAGTGCGGACCGCCTGCGCAGCGAAACGACGGATCGACGGGTACGTAGATCGACGTGCCGAGATGCGCGTGCGCGTCGTCGTCGGGGCAATAGAAGAGCAGCGACACCACGTGCGACGGCGAGTCGGTATGCGGCCCCAGGTTGTAGTTCGTGTGATCGCGCAGCACCAGCACCTCGTGCGAGAGTCCGGCGTCTTCGAGCGTGCCGCCGAAACGCTCGCGCACGTGCGGCTCGAATCTGGCGATGACGGCCGAACGCAGGCGGTCGGAATCGAGCATCCATTGCGCGAGCGCCTGCCAGAACGCGCGGCGTTCCTGGGGCAGCGTCGCGAGCGCCTGTCCGTGCAGCGGCATCACGAAGCGCTCGGGATACGCGCCTTTCGACACGCGCCCCGTCGATTCGAGCGAGACGAGCTCGTGCGCCTGCGGCCAGTTGCTGCGCAGTGCGGCGTAATACGCGGCGGGAAAGACGTTTTCCACGTATATGTGCGGGAACGGATACGGCCGCAGCGGCGCCGTCGCGATCCTGTAGATGACGTGTTCCTCGGCGCTCGCAGACATGTCGAAGGTCGTTTCGTTGAATCTTTCCGATTATGATTCGCGGGACACGCCCATTCAATTCGAGAGTGGCCGCGTCCGTGACAAATGTTTCTGGGCAAACTGATCACCGCCGTAGTGGAGGCGCCGGCGCGCACGCGGCGCGAAGCGCGGGTGCGCGCGCTGATCGAGGAAGGCGCGAGCTTCGTTCGCGCGGGTGACGCGCGCGAAGCGGAAAAACGATATGCGCGCGCGCTCGAGCTCGAGCCGGGCGCCAGCGCCGCGCACGCGCAGATGGCCCTGCTGTACACCGGCCTTCGGCGCATGCCCGAGGCGCTGCCGCATTTCCGTGCGGCGCACGCGGCGGCTCCGCTGCAAGGACACGCGCTGGAATCGTTCGTTCGCGTGCTGCTCGCGCTCGGCGGGCACGACGAGGCGCTGCGGGTTGCGCAGGCGTCGGCGCAGGACCATGCCGATGCGGCGAGCTGGTTTTCGCTGGGCCTGGCGAACGCCGCATGCCATCGCTACGGCGAGGCACTCGAGGCGCACCGTAAAGCGCTGGCGATCGAGCCCGATGCCGATCGTCATGCCCACTGCGGCATCGCGCTCCAGTACCTGGGCCGCCTCGCTGAGGCCCAGCAGCAGTACGAGCAGGCGCTCGCGATCGATCCCACGCACGCCGTGGCCGCATTTCACCGCAGCCTCACGCTGCTCGCGCGCGGCCGCTATGCGCAAGGCTGGCGCGATTACGAGCTGCGGCTCGCGAGCGCCGACGCCGTCGCGCGCCCGCGGCGGTTTGCGCGCTGGGACGGGAGCGATCCCGCCGGCCGCACCATCCTCGTCTATGGCGAGCAGGGGCTGGGCGACGAGATCATGTTCGCGTCCTGCGTGCGCGACCTCGTCGGCGTCGGCGCCCGCTGTGTGATCGAATGCGATCCGCGTCTGCAGCGGCTTTTCGCGCGGTCGTTTCCGCAGGCGACGGTATACGGCGCGGCGCCGGACAAGCGCGTGCCGGAGGCGATCGCCGCGCTCGGGATCGATTTCGAGCTGCCGATCGGCAGCCTGCCGCTGTATTACAGGCAGCGCAGCGAAGATTTTCCGGACCACGACGGCTATCTGCGTGCGGACCCCCAGCGCGTCGCGGCCTGGCGCACGCGTCTCGCGGCGCTCGGGCCGGGTGTGACCGTCGGCGTGTCGTGGCGCGGCGGAACGCATGCCTCGCGGCAACCGCTGCGATCGATCCCGCTGGAGGCGTGGCTGCCGATCCTGCGTCTGCCGGGCGTGCGTTTCGTCAGCCTCCAGTACGGCGACGCGGCGGGGCCGCTCGACGCCCTGTTCGCGCAGCACGGTGTACGCATCACGCACTGGCCGGAGGCGATCGGCGATTACGACGAGACCGCGGCCCTCGTTACGGCGCTCGACCTCACCGTCACGGTCTGCACATCGGTCGTTCACCTTGCCGGCGCGCTAGGCAAAGCCGTCTGGGTGATGGCGCCCGCCGCGCCTGAGTGGCGGTACGGCGCCGCCGGCGAACGCATGGTCTGGTATCCCTCGGCTCGGGTCTTCCGACAGCGCGAGGGCGGCGGTTGGGACGATGTGGTAGCCGCCGTTGCCGCGGCAGTGCGGCCGATCGCCGACACGGCCGCAGCCGCGGCTGAAGATCGCGCCGGCGCGGCTGCGGCGAACCGGGAAGGCGCGGCGTTTCTCGCGTCCCGCAATTTCACCGCGGCGCAGTCGTGCTTCGAGCGCGCGCTCGCGCTGGCGCCGTCGCTCGTCGAGGCGCGCGTGAACCTCGCCATCGCGGTGATCGAGCAGGGTCACGGCGTCGAAGGCGAGCGCCATCTGCGCGCGGCGATCGCCGCCGATCCGCAGCTCCTGGCGGCACGCGAGAATCTCGCGATCCTGTTGGCGTCGCGCTACGACCACGACGGCGCGGCCGCGGCATGGGACGAGGTGCTCGCGTTTGCACCCGAGCACGCAGGGGCTCATGCGGCGAAGGCGTACCTGGCGCTGCGCGAAGGCCGGCTCGAGGATGCTCGACGGCTCCAGCACCGCGCATGCGCGCTAGGCGCAGATCCCGTGCCGCTCGCGATACAGGAAGCGAGCATGCGCGCTTTCGAAGGCGACGTGGACGCCGCGCGCGCACTGATCGACGGCCTGCGCGGCCGTGCCGACGACGCCGACCTCGATTGGGAGCTCGCGATGGCGGCGCTGGCGAACGGCAGGTTCGCTGAGGGATGGCCGCTGTACGAGGCGCGCCTTACGCGCAAAGCGGAATCGCCGCGGCGTCCCTATCCGTTTCCGGAATGGAACGGTGCGCCGCTCGACGGCACGCTGCTGATCCTCGCCGAGCAGGGGATCGGTGACGAGATCATGTTCGCGTCGTGCTATCCCGACGCGCTCGCGCGCGCCGCACGCTGCATCATCGAGTGCGAACCCCGGCTCGAACGCCTGTTCACGCGCTCGTTTCCCGGCGCGCGCGTTGTCGGACAGGCGCGCGGCAGCGCCAGCGCGGCTCTCGTTTCGAATCGCGAAGTCGCGTGCCAGATCCACGCCGGCAGTCTGCCGCGTCTCTTTCGCCGCAGCCTCGCCGATTTTCCGCGCCACGACGGCTATCTCAGCGCCGAGCCTGACGCCGTTGCGGAATGGCACCGGCGGCTGCGCGGCAAAAGCGGCAAGCGCGTCATCGGCATCGCGTGGAGCGGAGGCCTCGCTCATACGCGCCGGAGCTTGCGAAGCATTGCACCGGATGCGTTCGCGCGCGCAATGGCGATCGCGGATGCGCAGTTCGTCAGTCTGCAGCACGACGACGACGGCACGATCGCGGCCGAGCTCGCGCGCTGCTCCGGGCGGCCCGTACACGTGTTCCACGACGTCTTGGCTGATTTCGATGACATGGCTGCGCTCACGAAGTCGCTGGACGCCGTGCTGACCGCGTGCAGCAGCGTAGTACACTTGAGCGGCGCGCTGGGCGTTCCGACGATCGTGCTGACGCCGAAGCACGCCGAGTGGCGCTACCTGCGCGCTGGTTCATCGCTGCCGTGGTACCCGAGCGTGCGGCTCGTACGGCAGCGCGAGAGTGGAGACTGGCAGGACGTGATCGAAGAAGCACGCACTCTCCTCGCGCGCCTGCGCGGCACACCGTGATACCCGTGTTCATCGGCTACGACACGCGCGAGGCGATCGCCTTCAGCGTGCTTTCGTACAGCATTCACGCACGCGCGAGCGAGCCGGTATCGATCGCGCCGATCATGCAGTCGCAGCTCCACGGGGTGTTCCATCGCGACAAGCATCCGCTGCAATCGACTCAGTTCTCGTTTTCCCGTTTTCTTACGCCGTACCTGTCGGGCTACACCGGCTGGTCGGTGTTCATGGACTGCGACATGCTCATGCTGGACGACATCGCCCGGCTGTGGGCGCTGCGCGACGACCGCTATGCCGTCATGGTGGTGAAGCATCAGCACGTACCGCGCGAGACGCAGAAGTTTCTCGGCATGCCGCAGAGCAAGTACGAGAAGAAGAACTGGTCCAGCGTGATGCTGTTCAACAATGCCCGGTGCAGCGCGCTCACCCCGCAATACGTGAGCAGCGCCTCCGGTCTCGAGCTGCATCAGTTCAAGTGGCTGGACGACGACGGGGCGATCGGCGCACTGCCGCACCGCTGGAACCATCTCGTCGGCTACGATCCCGCCGACGCGCATGCCGCGCTCGTTCACTTCACGCTGGGCGGCCCGTACTTTCCCGAGTACGCCGACTGCGAACATGCGCAGGCGTGGCGCGACGAAAAGGAGCGCATGCTCTTCGCCACCGGACGGGGCGTGTGAGCGATCGGCAGGCGCTGCTCGCGCAGGCGAGCGCGGCGGCGGCGGCGGGCCGCGCCGGCGAGGCGATCGATCTTCTGGAGGCGCTGCTCGAGCGCGAGCCCGATTTCGCCGAGGCGCACGTCATGCTTGGAAGTCTCAGGCACGCGCGCGGGGAGCTCGCCGACGCGCGCGATAGCTACCTTCTCGCGGCGTGTCATCGCCCCGACTGGTGGTCGCCGCATCTGCAGCTCGGGCTGCTTGCGCTCGACGAAGATCGGCTCGACGACGCAGTCCCGGCGCTGTCGAAGGCGATGGACCTCGGTGCGCCCGGGGCGCGCGCGCAGGCCGCCCTGGGTGCCGCGTGTCTCAAGATGGGCCAGGTCACGGAAGCCGTGGGCTGGTTGCGCAAGGCGCTCCGGTCGAATCCGGACCACGCGCCCGCGCACAGCAATCTGGGATACGCCCTCTTCAAGCAGCTCGAAGAATACGAGGAAGGCGCCTGGCACATTCAGCGCGCCGTCGAGCTCGCCCCCGGGGACATCGCGGCGCAATGTAATCTCATGATGGTGCTGCAGCATCAGAACCGCGCGGCCGAGGCACTGGCGGTCGCCGACCGCGTGCTGCACGCGAGCCCCGATCTCACCGAGGCGCGCGTGAACAGGGCGCTCATACGCCTCAAACACGGCGAGCTCGCGCAAGGCTGGGATGATTACGAAGCGCGGCGCGCACTGCCGGGCGAGGACCGCGGCGCCGATATGCCGTGGCCGGACTGGGACGGCACTTCACTCGAAGGCCGCGCGATTTTCCTGTATGGCGAACAGGGCCTCGGGGACGAGATCATGTTCGCTTCGTGCATTCCGGACGTGCTCGCGCGTGCCCGACGTTGCGTGGTCGAGTGCCGGCCGAAGCTCGAATCCCTGTTCCGGCGCAGCTTCCCGCGTGCGCGCGTGATCCCCACAGAGGCGTGGCGCCACGACCGGGAGCTTCTGTCGCAGCCGCCCGACGTGAAGATCCCGATGGGCAGTCTGCCGCGCTTCCTGCGCCGGCGCCCGGCCGATTTTCCACGGCACACGGGTTATCTGCGCGCGGATGCGGCACGCATCGCGGCTTGGGACCGGCGGCTGCGCGCGTTACCGGGCCGCAGAAAGGTCGGTATCTCGTGGCGCGGCGGTCTGTCCACGACCCGCCGCAGCGTGCGCTCGATTCCGCTTGCGGACTGGCGCGCGCTCCTCGCTATTCCCGGCGTCGATTTCGTGAGCCTGCAGTACGCCGACCCGTCGGGCGAGATCGAGGCGTTTGCCGGCGAGCCGAACGTGACGGTGCATCACTGGCCCGAAGCGATCGAAGACTATGACGACACCGCTGCGCTGGTCAGCGCGCTCGACCTCGTCGTCTCGGTGCAGACAGCGGTCGTTCATCTTGCCGGCGCGCTCGGCAAACCGGTCTGGGCTCTCATTCCGCACGTGCCGGAGTGGCGATACGGCGCGACCGGCGAGACGATGCCGTGGTACCCCTCGGCGAGGCTGCTGCGTCAGCAGCGCCCGGGGGCCTGGGAGCCCGTCCTGCGTCGCGCGCGTGACGAGTTGTGGACCTGGTCCGCAGCGCCGAGCGACTGACGTATTGCGTCACTTTGTGACGCGAAGGGCGGCGCCGGACCTGCGCCGGGTGCTTCCGCCGTGTGGCGTGGTTCACGCTACGCGCCCTCGATGACGATGGTATGGATGTTGCTCAAAGCCTGCCCGGGATTCGCGGAATACCCCCCACGTCAATAGGAGAACACATGAAGCGTCTACAGAAAGGTTTCACTCTGATCGAGCTGATGATCGTGGTCGCGATCATCGGCATTCTGGCTGCCGTCGCCTTGCCGGCGTACCAGGATTACACCGTTCGCGCCAAGGTTTCGGAGCTTCTGCTCGCGGCAGGCAACGCCAAGACCACGGTTGCCGAAAACGCGCAGAGCAACTCGACGCTGGACAACTCGAACCGCGGCGCCTCCATCGAGGCCACCGGCAAAGTGACCGGCGGCACGATCACGAGTCTCGGCCGTATCACGATCGAGGGTAACGCCACCGCCACCTCGGTCGGCACGGCGCTCACCATCACGCTCAACCCGACGCTGAACAGCAACGACGGGAAGGTGACGTGGTCGTGCAGCTCGCCGGCCGGCGTTCACAAGTTCGTCCCGGCGGAGTGCCGTCACGCGTAAGATCCAGGACGGCGGGAGGACGGCTCGATCGTCCTCCCGCCAATCGTGCCAGAACGAAAACGACAGGGGAAAACAAGATGAAACGTCTGCACAGGGGTTTTACGCTGATCGAGCTGATGATCGTCGTCGCGATCATTGGCATCCTCGCCGCCGTCGCTCTGCCGGCGTACCAGGACTACACGGTTCGCGCCAAGGTCTCGGAGCTGCTGCTCGCAGCCGGTAACGCCAAGACGACGGTTGCGGAGAACGCGCAGAGCAACTCGACGCTGAACAACGCGAACCGCGGGGCATCGATCGAAGCGACCGGCAAGGTCACTGGCGGCACGATCACGAGTCTCGGCCGTATCACGATCGAGGGTAACGCGACCGCCACCTCGGTCGGCACGGCGCTCACGATCACGCTTAATCCGACGCTGAACAGCAACGACGGGAAGGTGACGTGGTCGTGCAGCTCGCCGGCCGGCGTTCACAAGTTCGTGCCGGCGGAGTGCCGCCACGCCTAGAGTCCCATTCGCATGCGGCCGGCAGGCGACGATCTGCTAGACGCCGTTTCGACTCACATGAGCCCTTCCTCGCGAAGGGCTTTTTTTTCGCACCACGCGCGCCAGGCCGCTCTGTAAGCGCTCTCGATCCTGCGCGCGAAACCGGCATGGTCGAGTAGAGGCGAGCGGGTCATGCGTTCGCGCATGCTGCCGGAGAGTGCCGCGCGGTGCTCCGGATCGCGGCCGAGCCTGACGGCGAATTCGACGTACTGTTCCGCCTCTGCCGCGACGAGAGACTCCAGACCCACCGCCGTCAGCAGCGTCGCGCCTACGCGCGACATGTGCACGTCACCCGCCAGGGTGACGACCGGCACACCCATCCACAGCGCTTCGCACGTCGTCGTAGTCCCGTTGTACGGGAAGGTGTCGAGGGCGATGTCCACCTCGTTGTAGACCGGCAGGTGCTCGTCGCGGCTGGCGGCCCACGGCCGGATGTCCAGTCGCCCCGCGCCGATCCCGTGCCGTGCGAATGCCGCCCGCGCCCGCGCGAGCGTTTCCCGCTGCTTGAACAGACTCGATTTCACGAGCAGCCTCGAACCCGGTACCGCGTCCAGAATCCGCGACCAGAGCTCGATCAACGGCTCGTTCACCTTTGAAAACATGTTGAACGAGCCGAAGACGACCTGCGCGCCACGTTGCGGTCGTCCGGCGGGCGGGCTGTCCGGCGGCGGCCGGTAGCACACGAACGGGGGCTCGATTCGAAGCAGACGCTCGCTGTGCAGGGTGTCGGCGCGCGGCTGCGGGTCGGCGATGCCGTCCGTGATGCGGTAATCCATCGTCGCGAGGCCGGTCGTGTCGGGATAGCCGAGCCACGTGATCTGCACGGGTGCGGGACGCCGCGCGAATACCGGCAGGTTGTTGAGATTCGTATGGCCCGCGAGGTCCACGAGCACGTCGATGCCGTCGGCGGCGATACGCTGCGCCAGCGAACCGGGCTCGAGGCCGTCTGCCGGGTGCCACGCGTCGGCTGCACGTCTGAGCCGCTCGGTCACCGCGTCGACGCGCGTCTGCGTGTAATAGCAGTGCACTTCGAACGCGCTGCGGTCGTGGCTCACGATCAGCGGCTCCAGGAAATCGGTGACCGAGTGCAGCCGCAGGTCCGCGGAGACGTAGCCCACGCGTAGCCGCCGCATCGGGTCCGCCGTGCGCGTTTCGTGCACCGCCGGCGTCACGGTCGCCGCCATGCGCTCGCCGTATTGCCGATGCAAACGAAAGAGCACGCCGGCATCGGGGCGCGCCGCGTAATGACTGAACATGAGCAGCCCGGAAAACACTTCAGGCCGAGCCCCCGTCGCGTGCACTGCCTGCACACAGGCCTCGATACACTCGTCATTGCGCCAGGCCGCGTTCAGCGCGTTGGCGAGCGCAGCGTGGAGGTAAGGGTCCGACGGGTGTGCCGCGATACCGGCGCGGTAGCATTCGATTGCCGCATCGAGCTTCGCGCGGCGTTCCAAATCGAGGCCGCCGCGCAGCCATGCCTTCGCATCCGTATCGTCGTCGAGGCCCGGCGTTTCGAATGCGCTTTCCGGCACCGAAGCGTCCGGGCGCAGGAACGCTCTGATCAGCCGCCGCAGCATGTGCGCGAGCTCACGCCGGATGCGGCTCGACACGCGCCGCGCACCACGCGCGCCACACCTCGCGATAGCGCTGCTCGAGTCCGTGCGTGAAGCCGCGGTGGTCGAAGAGGGGCGACGCGCGCAGGCGCGGACGCAAGCTGCGCGCGAGCTCGGCTCGGCGCGCAGGGTCTCGGGCGAGCTCGACGGCAATGCGCACGTAATCGTCCGGGGTCGTCGCGACGTACTCGTCGAGGCCCGCGGCGGCGAGCAGGCTCGCGCTGACACGGGACATGTGCGTTTCCCCGGCCAGCGTGACCACCGGCACGCCCATCCACAGCGCCTCGCAGGTGGTGGTGGTCCCGTTGTACGGGAACGTATCGAGCGCGACGTCGACCTCGTTGTACGCATCGAGATGTGCAGCACGCACCTGCGCCCACGGCCGCAGCTCCACCCGATCGGGCGCGATGCCGCGCGCGGTAAAGCGCTCCAGCAGGCGCTGCGCCGTCTCCGAATACTCGATCAGCGACGACTTGAGCATCATCCGCGAGTCGGGCACCGCCGCCAGGATATGCGCCCACAGATCGAGCAGCGGCTCGTTCACTTTCATGATCATGTTGAACGAGCCGAACACGAGCGGTCCCGCGCGCGGCCGGGCGAGAACTTCGGGACTGTCGACGGGGGGGTTGTAGCAGAGGAATGCGCCGGGCAGCCGCAGCAGTCGCTCGCTGTGACGCGCATCGGCGGCGCCGGGCGGATCCACGGTCGCGTCGGTGACGCGGTAATCCACCGTCTGCAGGCCGGTCGTGTCGGGGTAGCCCGCCCACGTGAGCTGCACCGGCGCCGGTCGCTGGGCGAACGCGAGCAGGCGGTTCCCCAGCGTGTGCCCGCCGAGATCGACGAGCAGATCGACGCCATCGGCGTGGATGCGGGAGGCGAGCGCGCGGACGTCGTCGGCATGTGTCTCGCGCCAGACATCCGCGATGCTGGCGAAGCGCTCCGTCATCGGGTCACGGTAATCGCGCGTGTAGTAACAGTAAACCTCGTACCGCCCGCGATCGTGATGCGCGATCACCGGTTCCACGAACGAAGCGACCGAATGCAGGCAGAAATCGCGCGAGACATAGCCGATGCGAAGCCGCCGCTCGGGATCGGCATCGCGCGCGGCGAAATCGAAGCGCGGTGGGAACAGCCGCGCGGCGATCGCGCCGTAGCGCTGATGCAACTCCGCGAGCGCCTGCGCATCCGGCACCGTGGCGTAGTGGCTGTACAGGAGGTAGCCGGAAAACACGTCGGTGTTTTCAGGCGCAAGCGCGTGGGCTTCGGCGCACGCCGCGATGCACTGGTCCATGCACCAGGACGCGCTCAGCGTATTCGCGGCCGCCCCGCGGATGCGCAGGTCCTCCGGATACGCTCGAGCGCACGCGCGGTAGGCCTCCAGCGCGGCAGCGAGCCTGCCCTGCGCCTTCAGCGCATCGCCGGCTTTCAGGCACGTACCGCCAGGATCGGCGTCGCCGGCTTCCGACCGTGTCGCATCACGCGTGTCGGCAGGCGCAGCGCGCCTGCCGCGCGTCCAGAGTTGGCGAATGAGGCGCCCGAGCATGCGGGCGATGATAGCGGCGAACCCGCCGCGGGGGAGCACGAGTCGCCCTTCGGGGGCGAGCTGCGTGCCGGACGACGCCTACGAGGCGGCGCTCACCGCTGCTTCGTCGGTGCGCTTGTCGCCTTTGTTGTCGGTCCAGGTGACCGCGATCTTGTCACCGGCCTTCGCACCTTTCACGCGCAGTCCGAGAAACGGATCGCGCGAGACCGCCTGGCTCCACTGCGCATCGAGCACCGTGCGGCCGTTGTGGGTGACGAGCACGCTCTGGATGAAGTGCTGCGGGACGATCTCGCCCTTCGCGTCCTTGCGCTGGCCGGTTTCCATGGGATGGCGCATGAGTACGCGCACGTCCGCGACGTCGCCCTGCAGCGTGGCGCGGAGTCTCATCGGTTCAGACATCGTGTTGTCCTGTAGGGCGGTCGATCGGGATCAGCCGCAGCCGCCGACGGTCACCTTGACTTCCTTCGCCGCGGTGTAGAACTTCCCGTCCGCTTTCACGATCGCGCGCACGTTGGAGGTCTGGCCCATTTTGATGCGCACCGATGCGTAGGGCTCGGCGCCGTTCGCGACGTCGAACGTCGCGGCGAGTGGGAACGGGTTCTTCTCCGCGATCAGCGAAATCGATTGCGTGTTCGGAATCCTGCTGGTCACGGCGACCGGTACCACCGCGCCGTTCTCCGCGATATCGGGCGCCGTGATCGTGATATCGCGGCTTTCGACTGCGTTCGCGGCCCCGAGATTTTTCAACGCGTCGTTCAGCGCCTTCGATTCGAAGCCGGCCTTGTTCCAGGCCGCGGCGCGCGCGGGAGACGTGGCAAGCAGGCCTGCGGCGGCAAGCGCGCCGGTGCCGGCGGCGGCCGCGAGGAAGTGTCTGCGTCGTTTGTTCATGGGCATCTGGACTCCGATGTAAGTCTTTTGATTCAGTGAATTAGCGAAAATTCGGAGGCGCGTATGCTAGAGGAGTTCCCGGGAGGTGTCCATGGCGTCGCGGTTATTAGCTAATCACCGGCGCGCTTCGCGGCGCGGGATTCTGGCCGCGTCCACGTTCCCGAACGTCCGCCGCGTTTTTCGCGAAGCTCGATCGCCTCGAGCCGCATGCCGCGGTCGATCGCCTTGCACATGTCGTAGATCGTGAGCAGCGCCGCGGAGACGGCAGTCAGCGCCTCCATCTCGACCCCGGTGCGGCCGACCGTTTCCACGACTGCGGTGCACTCGACGTGCGGCTCGGGCGTCGGGGACAGCTCGAGCTCGACCGATACTTTCGTCAGCGCCAGCGGGTGGCATAGCGGGATCAGCTCGGACGTGCGCTTCGCCGCCTGGATGCCCGCGATGCGCGCGATGCCGAGCACGTCGCCCTTGGCCGCAGAGCCCGCGGCGATCGTGTCGAGCGTTCGCCGTTGCATGACAATACGGCCGCACGCGCGCGCGACGCGGTGCGTCTCGCCCTTGCTCGCGACGTCGACCATGATCGCGGCGCCGCGGCTGTCGAAGTGCGTCAGTTTCTTGGGCATCAGGGGCTTGTCGAATGAGATCAGGAACTTAGGCCGGCGCGGCCTATCATAGCACCATGTTTTTACGCACCCTTTTCCTGCTCCTGCTGCTCGCCGTGCCCGCGGCGCTCGCCGAGGGCCTGCCCGATCTGGGCGAGGCCGCCCAAGGTTCGTTCAGCGCGCTCGAGGAGCGGCGCCTCGGTGAAGAAATCATGCGGCAGGTCCGCGCCGACCGGCAGTACTACGACGAGCCGGAAGCCTCCGACTACGTCCAGTCGCTCGGCGAGCGCCTCGCCGCGAAGAGCTCCGACAGCCGCGGCTCGTTCACTTTTTTCCTTATGCAGGACCGGCAGATCAATGCGTTCGCGCTGCCCGGCGGTTTCATCGGCGTGAACACAGGGCTGCTGCTCGCGGCGCAGAGCGAATCGGAGGTCGCGAGCGTCGTCGCGCACGAGATCGCCCACGTCACGCAGCGGCATATCGCGCGGATTCTCGATCAGCAGAAAAACAGCACGGTGCTCTCGCTTGCGGCGCTCGCGGTCGCCGTCCTCGCGGCGCGCTCGAGCTCGGATATCTCGGGCGCCGCCGTCGCTCTCGGTCAGGCCGGCGCGATCCAGAACCTGCTCAACTTCACGCGCGATCACGAGCGCGAAGCCGACCGCATCGGTCTGCAGATCCTGGAGGGTGCGGCCTACGATCCGCGCGCGATGGCGACTTTCTTCGAGCGCCTGCAGCGGGCGACCCGCGTGTACGAAGGTGGCGCGCCCTCGTACCTGCGCACGCACCCGATGACGCACGAGCGCATCGCCGACATCCAGAACCGGCTGGACAGATTGCCGTACAAGCAGGTGCCGGACAGCGTGGATTTCCAGCTTGTCCGCGCGAAGCTGCGCGCCGAGCTGGATCCGCCCGACGAGGCGCGCAGGTTTTTCGAGGAGAGCCTCGCCGAGCGGCGCTACTTGAGCGAAGCGGCCACGCGCTACGGCCTCGCGCTTGCGCTCATGCGTACGCAGCAGCACGCGCGCGCGAAGAAGGAGCACGAGACGCTGAAACGCGCGGTCGGCTCACACGCGATGGTGGACACGCTCGGATGCCGCATCCGCGAAGCGGCGGGCGAGACCCAGAGCGCGCTTGCCTGCTACCGCGATGCCCAGCGCGCGTGGCCCCGTCATCGCGCACTTGTCTACGATCGCGCCGAGCTCCTGCTGAAGAGCCGGCAGGCCGATACGGCGCTCAGCGTCGTAGGCGGCGGGCTGCAGCATTTCAGCGAAGACCCGAAGCTCTACCTGCTGCAGGCTCGCGGCTACGCGATGCAGGGCAAGCGTTTCGCGCAGCATCGCGCAACGGGCGAAGCCTACGCGCGCATGGCGAATTACCGCGGTGCGGTGGAGCAGATGCAGATCGCGTTGAAAAGCGGCGATGCCGATTTCTATCAGCTCTCGGCAGCCGAGGCGCGGCTGCGCGAGCTGCGGAAGCTGGATGCCGCGCAGCGCAAAGCCGAGCGTAAGTTCTAAGCCTCGCGGAAAAACCAACGACGCGCCTCGAGGCTCTGCCTCTCCGCGCAAAAAGTAGCTGAGCGCGGCAGCCGCCGGTGAAGAATCTACAACGCGCCTCGAGGCTCTGCCTCTCGGCGCAAAAAGTAGCTGAGCGCGGCAGCCGCCGCGCTTATTTATAATCGTGGTACTCAGCGAAACTCGGGGTTTGGCATGCAGTTCGACAAGGAGCTCGACGCACGCGGATTGAACTGTCCGCTGCCGATACTTCGCACGAAGAAGGCACTGACGGACATGACTTCGGGGCAGGTGCTGAAGATCATGGCGACCGATCCGGGCGCGGTCAAGGATTTCCAGGCGTTCTGCAAGCAGACCGGCAACGCGCTGCTCTCGTCCGAAACCGCGGAAAACGAGTTCGTCTTTTTCATGCAGAAAAAATGAATACGAGCGCGGCGACTACCGCGATAAGCTACTTTTTGCGCCGACACGCGCAGCCCAGAGGCGCGTCGTAGGTTTTTATGGAACGCTGGCGCCTGCTCGACACCGGTCTCGCGTCAGCCGCGCACAACATCGCGATTTCCCGTGCGCTGCTCGAGGCGCGCCGGGCCGATGAGATCCCGAGCACGCTGCGATTCCTGCGTTACGCGCCGAGCGCGCTGCTCGCCTGCCGTCAAAGCGCGGCGCACGAATTCGACACGGCGCGCTGTGCGCTCGACGGCGTCGCGCTCCAGCGGCGGATAACCGGAGGTGCCGCGTGGCTGGCGGACGAGCGCCAGCTTGGCTGGGAGCTTTATCTCCACCGGCGCGACGTGGGCCGCGCCGACATGCGAACGATCGGCAAACGCATCGCCCACGCCGCCGCCACCGCGGTGAGTGCGCTGGGCATCGACGCGCGCTGCCGGTCGGCCGACGATATCGAAATCGAGGGCCGCACCGTCGGCGTCATCGGCGCCGCGGCGGAAGGCGATGCGCTGCTCTTCCAGGCCGTGCTGTATCTGGAGCTCGACGCAGTCCGCCTCGCGCGCCTTGCGCGCGTGCCGTTCGCGCGCGCCGGGCAGGACGCTGCGACGCAGGTGCGTGCGCGAGTGTGCGGCCTGAAAGACGTGCTCCGGCGCGTGGAGTCGAGCGCGGTCAGGCGCAATCTCGCGGAAGCGTTCGAAAGCGAGTTCGACGTGGAGTTCTCCGATGGTGATCTCACGCTGACCGAGCACGCGCGCTTCGAGCGCGCGCGGTGCGAGATCGAAACGCAGGGCTGGATCGAGCTCGCCCGGGCCGACGCCTCATCGATGCCCCTCCTGGATGCGACGCACACGTTCCCGGGCGGTCGCTTGCGCGCGGTCGTCAAGTACGATGCGGGCGCGCGCGTGATTCGCGACGTCTGGTTTTCCGGGAACGTGGGGCTCGAGCCACGGAGGCTCGTGGCCGATCTGGAAGCGGCGCTGCACGATACACCAATGGACGTTCTCGCACGCCGCGTCGAATGGTTTTTCCGAAGCCGGCCGACCACAGCCAAGGCAGCGCAGCCGGCCGATTTCGTCGCGGCGGTGAGGCTTGCCGCCGGTCAGCCGCTCGCGGCGTCGAGCTGATGCGCGCAGTCGCGGCGATCTGCGCAATGGTCGCTGCCACGGCTTTCGCCGCGCAGGAGCCGACCTACACGGTGCGGCAGCTCACGATGGAAACCGCGTTGCAGGCCGCCCGCGCCGCGCTCGAGAGCTGCCGCAAGGCCGGTTTTCAGATCGCCGTCGCGGTCGTCGACCGTTCCGGCGTGACCCAGATCGTGCTGCGGGACCGCTTTGCCGGTCCGCACACGATCGACATGGCGGTCGACAAAGCGTGGTCCGCGGTCACTTTCCGCACGAGCACCAGCGCGCTCGCGGAAGCGACGGTGGCAGGCAAACCGATGAGCGGCATACGCGCGCGGCCGAGGGTTGCCGCAATCGGCGGCGGCCTCATGATCGAAGGCGCGGGCGCGCTGCTCGGCGGGATCGGCGTTTCCGGTGCGCCGGGCGGCGAGCGCGACGAAGCGTGCGCGCGCGCCGGCATCGCCGCGATCCAGCAGTCGATCGACTTTTAGTCGGGGGCACCGCGCGCAGTTTCGTAGGGTGCGCTGGTAGTGCACCGCCCGCGCTGGGCCACGGGCCCACCTACGTCGCAGCGAACGGGCGAGGACGGATCGCGGGTCACGTGAGGAACGGCGGATCGCCTCTGCCGCAACCGCGGTGACGCGCTAGCGCAGCTTCGCGAGCTGCGCGCGGACCTGCTCGAGCAGGGAGCGGAAGCTCTCGAGCCGCTGCTTCTCCTGCTCCACCACGGCCGCGGGCGCGCGCTCCACGAAATTCGGATTGGCGAGCTTCGCCTCGGCTTTGCCGATCTCGCCGAGGAGACGCGTCTCCTCCTTCTCGAGCCGCGCGCGCTCCGCGGCGACGTCGATCTCGATCTTGAGCATTGCCCTGAACTCGCCGGCCATGGCGACCGGCGCATCGGCACGCGGCAGCTCATCGACGATCGACACCTCGGAAAGACGCACGAGCGCCGTGAGGTACGGCGCGTAAGACTGCAGCCGGTTCGCATCACCCTGCACGATCAGCGGGAGCTTCTTGCCGGGCGGGATCGTCATCTCGCTGCGCAGTGTGCGGCACGCGGTGACGAGCTCTTTCAGCGCGCCGACCTCGCGCTCCGCCGCCTCGTCGATCTTGTGCTCTTCGATGCGCGGATACTTCTGGATCATGATCGAGGGCCCGCTCTTGCCCGCGAGCGGCGCGACCTTCTGCCACAGCTCCTCGGTGATGAACGGGATGACCGGATGCGCGAGCCGGAGCATCGATTCGAGCACGCGCACGAGTGTCCGCCGCGTCGAGCGCTGCGCCGCTTCACTGCCGGTCGCGAGCTGAACCTTCGCGAGCTCGACGTACCAGTCGCAGTACTCGTCCCACACGAGCTCGTAAATCGAGCGCGACAGATTATCGAAACGGTATTCCGCGAAGCCGCGCGCGACTTCGGCTTCGGCGCGCTGGAGCCGGCTCACGATCCAGCGGTCGGCGGCGGAACGCTCGAGCGGCAGCGACTCGTCGAGCCCGACGTCCTTGCCTTCGCTGTTCATGAGCACGAAACGCGTCGCATTCCACAGCTTGTTGCAGAAGTTGCGATAGCCGTCGCAGCGCGCGAGGTCGAATTTGATGTCCCGGCCGTGCGACGCGAGGCTTGCGAACGTGAACCGCAGCGCGTCGGTGCCGAACGCGGGGATGCCGTCCGGGAAGTGCCTGCGCGTCGCGCCTTCGATCGACTGCGCCTGCCGCGGATCCATGAGGCCCGTGGTGCGCTTCGCGATCAGCGCGTCGAGCGTGATGCCGTCCACGATGTCGAGCGGATCGAGGATGTTGCCCTTCGACTTCGACATCTTCTGGCCTTCGGCGTCGCGCACGAGCCCGGTGATGTAAACCTCGCGGAACGGGACCTTGTCGGTGAAGTGGAGCGTCATCATGATCATGCGCGCCACCCAGAAGAAGATGATGTCGAAGCCGGTGACGAGCACCGAGGAGGGCAGGTACAGGTCGAGCGCCGGATTCGAGCGCCGCGGGTACTCCGGCGTCCAGTCGAGCGTCGAGAACGGCCACAGCGCGGAGGAGAACCACGTATCGAGCACGTCCTCGTCCTGCTTCAAGCCCGCGGGGACCCTCGCGCGGGTGCCGAGCGCCCAGCGGTATTTCGCCTCCGCCTCTTCGCGCGTGCGCGCGACGTAGACGTTGCCTTCTTCGTCGTGCCACGCGGGAATCCGGTGGCCCCACCAGAGCTGGCGCGAGAGCGTCCAGTCCTGGATGTTCTCGAGCCACTGGTTGTAGGTCGTGGTCCAGTTCTCCGGTACGAAACGGATCTCGCCGGCGGCGACCGCCGCGAGCGCACGCTTCGCCAGCGGCTCCATCTTCATGAACCACTGGTCGGTGAGCATGGGCTCGACGACCGCGTCGCTCCTGCCGCAGCGGGGCACCATGAGCTTGTGCGGCTTCGTCTCCGCGATCAGGTCGTAGCTGCGCAGGTCTTCGAGCACGAGCTTGCGCGCGGCATAGCGATCGAGCCCGCGGTAGCGCGGCGGCGCGTTGTCGTTGACGCGCGCGGCCAGCGTGAAGATGCCGATCGGCTCGAGCTTGTGGCGCAGCCCGATCTGGTAATCGTTGAAGTCGTGCGCCGGCGTGATTTTCACGCAGCCGGTGCCGAACTGCGGATCGACGTAGGGGTCGGCGATCACCGGGATGCGGCGATCCGTGAGCGGCAGCGCGATGCTCGCGCCCACGATGTGGCGGTAGCGCTCGTCGTCGGGATGCACCGCCACGGCCACGTCGCCCAGCATGGTCTCGGGCCGCGTCGTCGCGACGACGACATGTCCATCGCGGTCCGCCAGCGGGTAGCGGATGTGCCAGAGCTCGCCCTGTTCTTCGCGCGATTCGACCTCGAGATCCGACACCGCGGTCTGGAGCACCGGGTCCCAGTTCACGAGGCGTTTGCCGCGGTAGATGAGGCCCTGCTCGTGCAGCCGCACGAACACTTCCGTGACGACCCGGGAGAGCCCTTCGTCCATCGTGAAGCGTTCGCGCTCCCAGTCGCAGGACGCGCCGAGGCGGCGCATCTGGCGCGTGATGGTCGAGCCGGACTGCTCCTTCCATTGCCAGACACGGGCGATGAAAGCCTCGCGCCCGAGCTGCCGGCTCGAAAGCCCCTCGGCCTCGAGCTGACGCTCCACCACGATCTGTGTCGCGATGCCGGCGTGGTCGGTGCCGGGTTGCCACAGAGTGTTGTTGCCGAGCATGCGGTGGTAGCGCGTGAGCGCGTCCATGATCGTGTGCTGGAACGCGTGGCCCATGTGCAGCGTGCCGGTGACGTTCGGCGGGGGCAGCAGGATGCAGTAGTTGTCCGGATTGGAGCGCTCGAGGCCGGCTCTGAAATAACCGCTGCGCTCCCACAGCGGATACCAGTGCGCCTCGATCGCGGCCGGCTCGAAACTCTTGGCGAGCTCCATGGCGGAGGGCGCGGCGGCTGAAGACGAAGGCGCGATTTTATCCGACGCGTTCGCACCGGCCGCCGCGTCGACGCCGAGCCGCGGTGGTCCGAGCTGCGCTTTGAGCGCCTGCTCGACCGAGGCGCGCACCATGTCCGACAGGTTGCCTTTGATCTCCTGCGTAATGTGCTCGAGCGCGGTGTTGAGCGCCGCACCGATGTCCGGCATGAACTCCTTGCGCACGACGTCGGCGATGCGCGCATCCATGTCGGTGCGCAGCTTCTGGTAGACGCCATGCTGGAGGTTCTGGACCTGCACGCGCGAGATGACCTCGACGGGTGAAGCCGGCGCTGCATCCTCGCCGGCCACCGAGCCGTCGCTCGACATCAGCGCCGGGTCGGGCGCGATGTCCGTGAGCAGCGGGATGTCGTCATCCGGTGCCGCCGCCGGTTCTGCGGGCGTGTTGACGCGCGCAGTCTCACCGGATGTTCCGGCGGCCGGCTCGGCCGGTCCATTCTGCGGGTCTTTCTTCATGCCGACAGCGCGCCGATGTCGTGGGTGCGGATCTCGTAGCCGCGATCCCGATAGAACTTGTAGCGCTCGCGCGCCTGCCGGCGGTCTTCTTCGTCGAGCGTCACGATCTCGACGAGGCGTTCGAAACGCGCGAAAAACGCCGGACGCTCCGCCGTGAGATTGACCAGCACCTGATCGTGCGCCGGCTCCCGGCTTTCATGATCGATGATGACCGGCGTCACCGCCGCGAGCGCATCGCTCGGCGTGCAGTGCGGCACGAAGCCGGTGGCGGGGGTCGTCCACAGGAGCTTGTCCACCTGGCGCGCGCTGTCGGCGTCGGCGCACAGTACCAGCACGCGCCGCTTGAGCCCGTACGCTTTGTGAGCGATGCGACAGGCGGTGCCGAGCTTGTCCACGGCGTTCGTGTAGAAATCGATCTGCGTCACGTTACTGCAGCGGTGCCGGGCGCTCAGCCGTTGCGGGCGCGCTTGACGAGAAACTGCGTGAGCAGCGGGACTGGGCGTCCGGTCGCGCCTTTCTCCTTACCGCTGCGCCACGCGGTGCCGGCGATGTTGAGGTGCGCCCACTTGAACTTGCGCGCGAAACGCGCGAGAAAACACGCTGCGGTCACGCTGCCGGCAGGGCGGCCGCCGATGTTCGCGAAATCGGCGAAGTTGCTCTTCAGTTGCTCCTGATAATCGTCCCACAGCGGCATGCGCCAGGCGCGGTCGAACGCGGCATCGGCGGCCGTGAGCAGCTCCTCGGCGAGCGCATCGTCGTTGGAAAAAAGGCCGGAGGCGACATGGCCGAGCGCGATGACGCACGCGCCGGTGAGGGTCGCGATGTCGATCACCGCCGAGGGTTTGTAGCGCTCGGCATAGGTGAGCGCGTCGCACAGGATGAGCCGTCCTTCGGCGTCGGTGTTGAGGATCTCGACCGTCTGGCCCGACATGCTCTTCACGATGTCGCCGGGTTTGGTCGCCGCGCCGCCCGGCATGTTCTCGGTCGTGGGGATGAGTCCGATGACGTTCATCGGGAGCTTCAACTCGGCGACCGCCTTCATCGTGCCCAGCACGCTGCCGGCGCCGCTCATGTCGAACTTCATCTCGTCCATCTCGGCTGACGGTTTGATCGAGATGCCGCCGGTATCGAAGGTGATGCCCTTGCCGACGAGGACGACGGGCTTTGCATCTTTCGCGCCGCCGCGATGCTCGAGCACGATGAACTTCGGCGGCTCGTGGCTGCCCTTCGCCACCGAGAGCAGCGTGCGCATGCCGAGCTTCTGCATGTCCGCGCGTTCGAACACCTGGACCTTGAGCTTGTAGCGCCTGGCGAGCTCCCGCGCCTGATCGGCGAGATAGCCCGGCGTGCAGACGTTCGGCGGCAGGTTTCCGAGGTCCTTCGTGAGCGCCATCCCGTGAGCGAGCGCGGCGCCGTGTGCAAGTCCGGTCTCGGCCTTGCGCACGTCGCTCTTCTCGAGCACGGCCAGCGTGAGCTGTTTAAGGCGCGGCCCGTTCTCGTCCCTGCGGCTTTTCATCGCGTCGAAGCGGTAAGCGGATTCCGCCGCCAGGGTCGCGGCCTGTTGCGCGCGCCACGCGGCATCGCGGCCTTCGATTTCGAGCGACGGCAGATAGGTTTCGACGTCGGTCGCGCCGGTAGTGGCGAGCGCGCGCACGCTCGCGGCGAGCGCCTCGCGGTACTGTTTCGCACCGAAGTCCGTTTCGCGTCCCAGGCCCACCAGCAGAACGCGCTCCGATGCGATATTGGGCACGTCATGCACGAGCAGCGTCGTGCCGGCCTTGCCTTCCATGTCGCCGCGCTTGATCACGCGCGAGAGGTGGCCGCGGGCGGCTTCGTCGAGCTGCGCGGCCGCCGTCGAAAGCTTGCGCGGCTCGAACACGCCGACCACAGCGCATCCGGTCTTCACGCGGCCAGGCTGCGCGGCTTTTATGCTAAATTCCACTTGAACTCGCTCCTGTGCGGAAAGAGTGGTACGAAGGCTGCCGATTATCCGCACAACCTTTGCAAAAGCAAAGTCTCCCAGGGCCATGATCTTTCACCGCGCGCTCGTGCGCGAGTTCGCGAACACCGCGGCCGCGACGTTCATCGTTCTGCTCGGCATCACGCTCGCGATGCAGCTCGTGAAGCTGCTCGGGCACGCCGCGATCGGCGTGATCACGCCGACGAGCGTGTTCGCGCTGCTCGGCTTCACGCTCGTCTATTACCTGCCGGTGCTGCTGTCGCTCGCGACGTTCATCGCGGTGCTGCTGACGCTCACGCGCAGCTATCGCGATTCCGAGATGGTCGTATGGTTCGCGAGCGGCCTGGGTCTCACGCGCTGGGTGTGGCCGGTGCTCGCGTTCGCGCTGCCGCTCGTGTTCGTGATCGCGCTGCTTTCGCTCGTGCTCTCGCCGTGGGCCATGAGCCGCTCGGAAGAGCTGCGGCGATTGATGGAGAATCGCGACGACGTCTCCGCGATCGTGCCGGGCGTCTTCCGTGAGTCGAGCCGCGGCGAACGCGTCTATTTCGTCGAAGAGATCTCCGGCGCGGAAAACATGGTGGCGAACGTCTTCGTGAGCTCGAGCCAGCACCAGAAGCTCGGCGTGATGGTCGCGCGCCGGGGATTTCAGGAGACCGCGCCGAACGGCGACCGCTTTCTCGTGCTGCTGAACGGCCGGCGCTACGAGGGCGCGCCGGGAACGCCGGAATACCGCGTGTACGAATTCGAGCGCTACGCGATGCGCATCGAGATCGCGGAGCCGGCGGCACGCGCGCCGACCACCAAGACCACGCCCACGATAGACCTCATACTCGAGCCGAACGCACGCAACGTCGCCGAGCTCACGTGGCGCACCGGCCTGCCCGTGAGCGCGCTGGTGCTGTCGCTGCTCGCGATACCGCTGTCGTTCGTCAATCCGCGGGCGGGGCGCTCCATGAACCTCGTGCTCGCGGTGCTGATATACATGACCTACAGCAACCTGCTCTCGATCGTGCAGGGTTCGATCGCCCAGGCGCGCGTGCCTTTCGCGACCGGCCTGGCCGTGCATGCCGGCATGCTCTTGCTCCTGGCTTTGCTCTTCTATCGCCGTCTTATGGTCGTGCCGCTCACGCGCCTGCTGCGGCGGCGGAGCGACGCCGCATGAAGACGCTGCGCCGCTATCTCGCCTCGGAAATCCTCGCGGCGACGGCGCTCGTGATGCTGGCGCTGCTCATGCTGTTCGCTTTCTTCGATCTCGTCGAGGAGATGAAGGATCTCGGGCGCGGCGGCTACCGTCTGAAGCACATCGCGGTGCAGGTGCTGCTCTCGGTGCCGACGCACGTCTACGAGGTCTTTCCGATCGCGGCGCTGATCGGCACGCTCTTCGCGCTGGCCCAGCTCGTCGCGAGCACGGAGTACACAGTCATACGCGCGTCAGGGGTTTCGCTCACGCGGCTGAACGGCGCGCTGCTGTCGATCGGCGGGGTGTTCGCCGTGCTCACCTTCGCGTTCGGAGAGTTCGTCGGGCCGCCCGCCGAGCAGTTCGCGCAGCGCGTGCGCTCGCTCGCGGTCGCGGGCATCGTCGCGCAGGAGTTTCGTTCCGGCCTGTGGGTGAAGGACGGACAGAATTTCGTGAACGTCGGCGAGGTCACGCCCGACGCGCAGTTAAGACGCGTGCGCATCTATGAATTCGACGCGGACTATCGGCTGCGCACGCTGTCTTTCGCCGAATCGGCGACATACGTCAAGGACCGGACGTGGACGCTCAACGACGTCGTACGCACCACCTTCGAGCAGACACGCACACAGGTGCGCAGGATCGAGGAGGCGCAATGGACCTCCGTTCTCGAGCCGCAGCTCCTCGCGATGCTGGTCGTGCGGCCAGACCGGATGTCGGCGTGGAGCCTGTACTCATATTCCCAGCACCTGAAGGAGAACCGGCAGAAAGCGCTGCGCTACGAGATCGCGCTGTGGACGAAGGCGATGTACCCGATCGCCGTGCTCGTGATGATGGTTCTGGCGGTGCCGTTCGCGTATTTCCAGAAGCGCCAGGGCGGCGTCGGCGCGCGCATTTTCACCGGCATCATGCTCGGCCTCGCGTTCTACATGATGAACCGGCTCTTCGGCGCGCTGGGCCTGCTTTACGACTGGCCGGCGCCGGTCGTGGCGGTGACTCCGACGCTGCTGTTTCTCACGCTGGCGCTGACGCTCATGTGGTACCAGGAGCGACGCTAGCGTGCCGCGCGACCCTCGCATCGCGAGGGGTCACGAGCGCGGTAGACGATTCAGAGGGAAACCAAGGTTTCCCTCCGAAACCTCCCTTCCTTCACGCCGAGCGCACCACCCGCGTGCCGGTGAGGCGGTCGTGGAGGAACTGTCCCTCGCGGTCGAAGAGTGCCCACAGAAAGCTCACGCCGAAGAGGAGCAGCGCGGCGATGTAGCGCAGGAGCGCCTGCCGGAGCGTGATCGGCGCGCCGTCGCGCGAAACGAGCCTCACGCGCCACGTTTTCATCGCCAGCGTCTGGCCGCCGCGCAGCCACTGCCACACGAAGTAGAGCCCGGCGACCGCTGCCAGATAGATCTGATATGCGGCCCGGACGTGTGGCAGTCCCAGCGCAAATTCGATCATGGCGAGGGGTAACGCGGCGAAGAAGAGCACGGCGCCGAGGAGCAGCGCCTCGTACGAAAGCGAAGCCAGTCGCCGCGGCAGCGGCGCGAGGACGCGCGTCGCGTCCTGCATCCGGCGGTTTAGTTCTGCGCCTTCGGCGTTTCGGCGGGTGCAGCCTCCGCCGGCTCGGGCGTCGGCGGCGACGCGAGCGGGGCCGGTGCGACCGACTGCTTGTACTCGCGCCACTTCTCGCGCACTTCCTTGCGCTGCTCCGGCGGAAGCTTCCGCAGCGTCTGATACCGCTCGCGTGCGGCCCTGCGCTCCTCGGGTGTGAGGCTCGCCCACTCCTGCATCCGTTTCTGCAGCCGCTGCTGCTGTGCCGGCTTCATCGTCGGATATCGGTTGGCGATCGCGACCCACTTCTTGCGGCGCGTCGTATCGAGCTGTTCCCAGTCGGTCTGCAGCGGCGCGAGGACCTGCTGCTGCGCAGGGGTGAGCTCCGCCCAGGTCGGGCGAGGCGCTTTCTTCGATTCGGCCTTAGTCTGAGCGGCGGTTGCGGAGAACGCGATGCATAGCGAGGCGATCAGCGCGAGGAGCGTTTTAACCATGCATCGAAGCCCTGGTCGAGGAACGCATTGATCGGCAGCTCGTCGGTGAGCAGTCCCGCGTCGATGTCCGCGATCTCGCTCGGCGCGCTCCCGGTATGGACGTACATGACGCCGATCAGGCCCAGCACGAGCGCCGCCATCGGCACGATGTAGCGCACGCCGAGCACGGTGCGCTCGGTGAAGTCCGAAATACCCTCCACGACGGCGGGCACGAGCCCGCGTGCGGGCCGCACCCGGTGCCGTGCTACAGCAAGACTGCGTGCCTCGATGAGCCGCGTGCGCGCTTCGGCATCGATCGCACCCGTGCCTTCATCGAGGAGCCGGGCGACAGCGCGCCCCAGCTCTTCCTGGTCGTTCATAGCTTGATCCCCTGTTTCTCCAGGATCGCCGCGAGCGCGTGGGTCGCGCGGGAGCAGTGGGTTTTCACGCTGCCCTCCGAGCAACCCATGATTTGTGCCGCTTCCGCGACGTCCATTTCTTCCCAGTAACGCAACAAAAAAGCCTGTCGTTGACGGGCCGGCAGCTTTACCAGCGCTTTTTCAATCAAAGCAAGCACTTGAGACCGTGCAAGCTGGTCCGGAGGCGGCTCCATCGATTTGGATTCGGATTCCACCGCCAGAGTTTCGAGCGGGTCGTGGTCTTCGTCGCCTTCGCCGCCGCCGAACAGCGCGGACACGGGCGTAGTCCAGAGCGCGCGGACTTTCTGCCGCCGATAGAAGTCCCGGATGACGTTCTGGAGGATGCGCTGAAACAGCATCGGCAGCTCGCCCGCCGGCTTGTCGCCGTACTTTTCCGCGAGCTTGAGCATCGCGTCCTGCACGATATCGAGCGCGATGTGCTCATCCCGCACCGCGAACAATGCCTGCTTGTAGGCGCGGCGCTCGACTTCCGCGAGAAAGTCCGAAAGTTCTTTTTGTGTGGCCAGAGGCTTGCCTTGGGTTCCCGCCGGCGGCGTTCGCGCGCCCGTCTGAAACTATCGCTCTGGCTTACCGCGCCGCCGGGTGGCGGCCATCTTGAACAAAAGAGGCGGCTCGCGCAAGCCGAGCGGCGGGTCTGCGAAAGCCGTGCGACGCACGGCCGCGGCGCTGCTATCTCGCTGTTTAATGAGGCGTTTTGCTTGACCATGGGCGCGCTCAACTGTTAATGTTTCACGTTTCCCGCTAGCCCTCCCCACAAGACCTGAATCCGTTTATGAGCCTCACCGGTGCTGAGATCGTCGTGCGCTGCCTGCAGGAAGAGGGCGTCGAATACGTGTTCGGATATCCCGGCGGCGCGGTGCTCTTCCTTTACGACGAGCTTTTCAAGCAGAACAAGGTGAAGCACATCCTGGTCCGGCACGAGCAGGGTGCGATTCACGCCGCCGACGGGTACGCGCGCTCGACCACGAAGCCGGGGGTGGCGCTGGTGACCTCCGGGCCCGGCGTGACGAACGCGGTGACCGGCATCGCGACGGCGTACATGGATTCCATTCCGCTCGTGATCCTCACCGGCCAGGTGCCGACCGCCGCGATCGGGCAGGACGCATTCCAGGAATGCGACACGGTGGGCATCACGCGGCCGTGCGTGAAACACAACTTCCTCGTGAAAGACGTGCGGGAGCTCGCTTCCACGATCAAGAAAGCCTTTTACATCGCCACCAGCGGACGCCCGGGCCCCGTGGTGGTCGATATTCCGAAGGACGTGACCACCCACAAAACGGATTTCGACTATCCCGAGAAGGTGGCGATGCGGTCGTACAACCCGACCGTGAAGGGCCACGCCGGCCAGATCAAGAAGGCCATCCAGTACCTCATGGAAGCGAAGCGGCCGATGGTCTATACCGGCGGCGGCATCGTGCTCGGTGAGGCGGCGCCGCAACTCGCGCGCCTGGTGCGGCTCCTCGGCGTGCCGTGCACGAACACGCTGATGGGCCTCGGCGGCTTTCCCGCGACCGACAAGCACTTCCTCGGCATGCTCGGCATGCACGGCACGTACGAGGCGAATATGGCGATGCAGCACTGCGACGTGCTGCTCGCGATCGGCGCGCGCTTCGACGACCGGGTGATCGGCAATCCCAAGCACTTCTTCGAAGAGCAGCGCACGATCATCCACATCGACATCGATCCTTCGTCGATCTCCAAGCGCGTCAAAGTGGACGTGCCGATCGTCGGCAACGTGCGCGAGGTGCTCGAAGAGCTCCTGCGCCAGCTCGACACGGGCAAGGCACGCCCCGACGAGGAGGCGCTGAAGACCTGGTGGACGCAGATCGAGCTGTGGCGCGGCCGCGAGTGTCTGAAGTACGACCGCGCGAGCCCGATCATCAAACCGCAGTACGTGATCGAGAAGCTGTACGAGGTGACCGGCGGCACGGCCTACGTGACATCCGACGTCGGACAGCACCAGATGTGGGCCGCGCAGTTCTACAAGTTCAACGAGCCGCGCCGGTGGATCAATTCGGGCGGCCTCGGGACGATGGGTTTCGGGCTGCCGGCCGCCGTGGGCGCGCAGCTCGCGCATCCGGATGCGCAGGTCGCGTGCGTGACCGGAGAAGCGAGCATCCAGATGTGCATCCAGGAGCTTTCGACCTGCAAGCAGTATCGGCTTCCGATCAAGATCGTGAACCTCAACAACCGCTACATGGGTATGGTGCGGCAGTGGCAGGAGTTCTTCCACGGCAACCGCTACGCCGAGTCCTACATGGATGCACTGCCGGATTTCGTGAAGCTCGCCGAATCGTACGGGCACGTCGGCATGCGCGTGGAAAAGCCCGAGGACGTCGAGCCCGCGCTGATGGAAGCTTTCGAGCGCAAGAAGGACCTCGTGTTCATGGATTTCTGCACCGACCAGACCGAGAACGTCTTCCCGATGGTGCCCGGCGGCAAGGGGCTCTCCGAGATGATTCTCGTCTAACCAGCGAAAGAGCCAACAACAACAATCCATGCGGCACATCGTTTCAGTACTGCTCGAGAACGAAGCGGGCGCGCTCTCCCGCGTCTCGGGACTGTTCAGCGCGCGCGGCTACAACATCGAGTCGCTCACCGTCGCGCCGACGGAAGACGCGACGCTCTCGCGCATGACCATCGTCACCTCCGGCTCCGACGAAGTGATCGAGCAGATCACGAAGCAGTTGAACAAGCTCGTCGACGTCGTGAAGGTGGTCGATCTCTCCGAAGGCGAGCACATCGAGCGCGAGCTGATGCTCGTCAAGGTGCGCGCGATCGGCAAGGATCGTGAGGAGATGAAGCGCATGGCGGACATCTTCCGCGGGCGCATCATCGACGTCACCGACAAGGATTACACGATCGAGCTGACCGGCACCGGATCGAAGCTCGATGCGTTCCTGAAAGCGATAGACCGCGCAGCGATACTGGAGACCGTTCGCACCGGCGCCTCCGGCATCGGCCGCGGCGACCGCGTGCTTCGCGTTTAGCGCGCGCGGCCGGCACTAACCACTCACCGGTTTCATTTCGAGGATTTCAATGAAGATCTATTACGACAAGGACGCCGATCTCTCGCTCATCAAGCGCAAATCGGTCGCGATCATCGGCTACGGCTCGCAGGGGCACGCGCACGC
>DASPNJ010000152.1:0-73258 GCA_035626595.1 Burkholderiales bacterium | reverse complement strand
TGCGATGAGCACGATCACGCTCAATGGCGACGCGGGCGACAACACGTTCGACGCGAGTGGTCTGACTTCCGCGCACAACGTGGTGATGAACGGCGAGGGCGGAGAGGACACGCTCACGGGCGGCGCGGGTAACGACACGCTGAACGGCGGCGATGACAACGACACGCTCAAGGGGAACGCCGGTAACGACACCATTGATGGGGGTAGTGGCAGCGATACGGCGGAGTACGCCAACGGCGTCTCCGGCTACAACGTCAGCGTGAGTGGCGGGACCGTGACGGTGACCGACGTCAATGCCGGCGACAGCGGTGGCGATGAAGGCACCGATACGCTGACGGGCGTCGAGTCCATCGACATGGGCGGCACGGAGCTGGATCTGACGGCCGACGTGCGTCTGTTCGACGCCTCAGACAATCTGATAGCGACATTCGACAATGTCGAAGGGGCCGTTGACGCGGCGGCCGACGGCTATCGAATCGAACTGATGGGTGCGAACGTTGCTCTCGAAGCGGCCGGCGGCGACGGCAAGGTCACGATCGACGACGACATCACGATCGAAGGGCAGGGCAAGGCGCTCACGACGATTGGCGCCACGACGTCGATTGCGGGCGCGGAGAACGACTTCGCGGCTGCGATGTTCACGGTGGTTGGCGGAGCGAACGTCACGTTCCGCGAGTTCACGATCGACGGCAACGATTCGGGCGGCATCAACGTCGCGGCCGGGATCAACTTCGACGCGAGCTCCGGCACGCTGGACAACATGCGTGTGACGGATCTCGGCGCGGACAACGAGCCGCAGCCGCGAGGCACGGGCGTCGCGGCGTGGGGCGGCGGCACGATCGACGTGATCTCGAGCGATTTCGACGAGCTCGAGCGCATCGGCATTGCGATCTTCGATGCGGGCACGCTCAACGTAAGTGGGACGAGCACGTTTACGGGCCGCAATAGCGACGATGACAGCTCGCCTGCCGACTGGGTTGATTACGGCATCCAGGTGGCGGACGGCGCGACGGTGAACGTTACCGGTGCGAGCTTCAGCGACTACGCGGGCTCGCAGGCCGGATTCAGCTCCGCGGCGCTCCTCGTTGGCGGGCCGTTCTTCGTGAGCGGCGCGTCTTCGACAGTCAATCTCGATGCAAACACATTTACCGACAACGCGATCTCGGTGGCGGTGGGCTTTGTCGATACCGACACGAGCACGGTGAATCTCACGACGCTGAACACGAGCAATTCGACGGTTCCGGGTGCGCTCGGACTGGTTGCGTTCGGCGATGTGAGCGTGAACGGCGTTCCGGCGAACCTGTCCGGCACGGCCGTGCAGGTGGATTGGACCGGCGGCCCGTCGGCCAATCTCATCAATGGTGACGATGCAAACGACACCCTCGCGGGGAGCGGCGGCAACGACACCATCAGCGGCCACGGCGGCAACGATGCGATCAGCTACACGATCGGTGACGGAGTCGACACAGTAGACGGCGGCGCCGGCACCGACACGCAGAACGTGAACGGCACCACGGGTGACGACGCGTTCACGCTCTCGCCCGGTGCGGGGTCGCTGTTGATCGACGTAGGTGGCTCAGTCGGCGCCGAGGTCACGACCAGTAATGTCGAGAACATCGTGGTCAACGGCGATGATGGCGACGACACCGTGGAGATCACCGGTGACCTGACGGGCACCGGTGTCGCCAGCAGCACCATCACGTTCAACGGCGGCGATGGAGATGACACGCTCGATGCGTCGGACCTCACCTCCGCTCACACCGTGGTCATGAACGGCGGTGCCGGCGACGACACGTTCAAGAGCGGTCCGGCCAACGACACGTTCGACGGCGGCGCCGATACCGACACCGTGGAGTACAGCCATGTAGCAGTCGGCATGAACATCAACCTGACGGCAGGCACTGCGAGTGGCGCCGGCAACGACACGCTCTCCAGCGTCGAGAATGTCATCGCCGGTTCCGGGGACGATCTCGTGATCGGTAATGGAAGCGACAACCGCATTACCGGGGGGCTCGGTAACGACTCGCTCCGCGGCTTCGGCGGCACTGACACGATCGTTTACAACACCGGCACGGCGGCCGACAGCATGGCCATCCAGTTCAACGCGAACACGATTCTCGTGGACAGCGCCGTTGGCGGAGGCACGGAAGGCACCGACGACCTGTGGAACGTCGAGCACATCGTGTTCACGCACGGCACCCCGAACACCGCCGACGACATCGACATCATCGTCACCGCCGGCAACGCGGAGCTCTACTCGCAGAACGATACGGGTACGGCGACCGAAGGCGGCGGCACGGCCAACGGCTCGGGCGGGGTGGACGCGACCGGCGACGTTCTCCTGAACGACTTCAACCTCGATGAGTTCGGCGCCGACCAGGAACGCGTCACCGATATCGCGTGGACTTCTGCGAGCGGTGCCGGCACCGGTTCAGGCGGCGGCGCCATCAGCTTCCCCGGCGGATCGCAGAACGTCACCGGCGTGTTCGGAACGCTCACGATGAACAGCGACGGAACGTACACCTATGACGTGGACGAGACCGATCCGTTGGTCGATGCGCTCGACGACGGCGAGAGTCTGACCGAGACTTTCACGTATACGGCATCGGATGGCCAAAGCGGGTCTGATACGGCGACGCTGACGATCACGATCGACGGAAACGACGACCAGCCGACGCTCGATCCGGTGGCGAACGGCTCGGTGGCGGAAGACCGCCTGGCGGCGACGACCACCGACGCTGGTCTGAGCGGCAACCTGGTGGCGAACGATGTGGATGTGGAGACGCTGACCTACGGCATTCAGGGCGGCACGGTGGTGGGTACGACCTCGTCGCTGGCGGGTGACTTCGGCACGCTGAGTGTCGACACGGTGACGGGCGCCTACAGCTACGTGAAGAACGCGGCTGCGGTGGAAGCCCTGGACGACACCGAGGTGGACAGCGACGTGTTCACGGTGACGGTGAGCGACGGCGACGATGCTGACGTGACGCAGACCTTCACGGTCGACGTGACGGGTGCCGACGATCAGCCGACGCTCGATCCAGTGGTCGCCTCCGTGTCCGAGATCGATCAGAGCTCATCGACCACCGACGTGGGTGTGACCGGTACTCTGCCGGCGAACGATGTGGACGTGGAGACGCTGACCTACGGCATCCAGGGTGGCACGGTGGTGGGCACGACCTCCTCGCTGGCCGGTACCTACGGCACGCTGAATGTCGATACGCTGACCGGCGCGTACAGCTACGTCAAGAACGCGGCTGCGATCGAGCCCCTGACCGCGGCGGATAGCCCAAGCGATGTGTTCACGGTGACGGTGAACGACGGTGATGACGGAGATGTTCTGCAGACTCTCACGGTCAACGTTTTCGGCGCGAATGACAATCCTGTCATCGCTTTCGCAGCGGGCGAGAACGCCGGTTCCGTGGACGAGTCGAGCCTGACCTCGACGGCGGGCTCGCTCAACACGCCTTCCGACACCGGTACGCTGACGGTTTCCGATATCGACAATGGTGACAACACCAGCAACGACAACTGGTCGGTGGAGGTCGGCATCGGCCACACCGCGGGTGTGAACGAGAACACCGTCGAAGGCGTCTATGGCACGTTTGCGGTCGATGAAGACGGCAACTGGACCTACACACTCGACAATGCGCGGGCCGCGACGCAGGCACTGAGCGACGAGGACACCGTCTTCGAGACATTCACGGTGAGGAACACCGACCAGGGCGGCGCGTTCGATACCGAGACCGTCACGGTTACGGTCAGCGGCTCCGACGAGATCCACGTGAGCACGGGGGTGTTCAACGGGACGCCCTGGAACGACATCATGACCGGCGGCGCTGGAACCGACGACGTCATGAACGGCCTCGCCGGCGACGACGAGATGTTCGGCCTCGGCGGCGACGACGAGCTCAACGGCAGCTCGGGCAACGACGTGCTGGAAGGCGGTGCAGGCGACGACGACCTGGATGGCGGTTCGCACGACGATCTGCTGACCGGTGGCGCCGGCGAAGACGAGCTCACCGGCGGCAGCGGCAACGACACCGTGAGCTACAGCACGTCGGCAGCGGCTGTTGTCGCATCGCTGCTCACGAACAGCGGGTCGGGGGGAGATGCGACCGGCGACATCTACGCCAGCATCGAAAACCTGATCGGCTCGAATGGCAACGATGCGCTGATCGGCTCGAACGCGGCAAACACGCTGTCCGGGCTTGGCGGCAACGACACGCTCTTCGGTAACGGGGGGATCGACGTGCTGCTTGGTGGCCAGGGCAGCGATCAGCTCGAAGGCGGAGCGGACGCCGATCACCTGGACGGCGGGGACGGCACGAGCGACTTCGCGACGTACTTCTACGCGGCGGGCGTCACGGCCGATCTGGTGAATCCGGGGTCGAACACCGGTGAAGCAGCCGGCGACACGTATGTCGGGATCGAAGGGTTCATCGGTTCCAACAGCGCGGACACGTTGAGAGGTAACGATAACGCCAACGTGATCAACGGCCTGCTCGGAGACGACACCCTGGTCGGGCGAGGCGGCAACGATAACCTCATCGGTCTCGACGGAAACGACACGCTGGACGGCGGAGCCGGAGCCGACGTGCTGCAGGGCGGGGCGAACTTCGACGTCGCGAGCTACAGCAGCGCGACTGCGGGTGTGCTGGCGAGCCTCACGGGTCCCGGAGCCAATACCGGCGATGCCGCAGGTGACAACTTCATCTTCATCGAGGGGCTATTCGGCTCGGAGTTCGCCGACATTCTGATCGGCAGCGGTGGCGTCAATACATTGAACGGTGCCGGCGGGAACGACGCGCTCTACGCGTCCAACGACAACGACTCCGTGCTGGGCGGTGAGGGCAACGATCAGCTCGACGGCGGGGCCGGGGCCGATCAACTCGACGGCGGCAATGGCTTCGACTACGCCACGTACTTCTTCGCGCCGGTCGGGGTTACGGCGGATCTGCTGACGCCGGCGTCCAACCTCGGCGAGGCAGCGGGCGATGCCTTCCTCTCGATCGAAGGGCTGATCGGAAGCAGCGCAGGCGATACGCTGAACGGCGACAACGCGTTCAACGGTCTCGTTGGCCTCGGCGGCAACGACGTGCTGAACGGGCGCGGTGCCGTCGACGTGCTCCAGGGCGGAGACGGCGCCGACACGCTGAACGGCGGCGCGGGCGCTGACGTTCTGGTAGGCGGCACCGGCAACGACACGTTCGTGTTCAACGTTGGAGAGGCGAACGGCGACACCGTCACCGACTTCCTGTCGGGCAGCGACGTGCTGCAGTTCGCCGGCTACGGCCCCGGCGCGACGTTCATGCAGACCGGCAATGTCGGCACGATCACCTACAACGCCGGTGCTTCAACGGAGTCGATCACGTTTTCGAACGGCGCGATCATCACGGCACCTGCCGACTACTCGTTCGTCTAGCGCAGGCGCGGGGGCTCAAAAGGGGGCGCTCGCAAGGAGAAAAGGCGCGAATGCCGCATGGCATTCGCGCCTCTTTTTCGCTAGAGTGTCCGGTCCTTTTCCTCAGCCTCCAACGTGTCTCGATTCCCGAGCGGTTCTTCGATCGTACTTCTGTGCGCGTTTCTGCATTGGGTTCCGCAGGCCGCGGCGGAGACGCTCGGCCAGACCGTGTCGAGCGCTGTCCGGCATTTCCCGGAAATCCAGGCCGCACAGCACCGGCAGGAAGCGGTGCGTGCGCAGGCGGGCCAGGCGCGTGCCGAGCTCCTGCCGAACCTGAATACGACGCTGGGCATCGGGCGTGAGCGCAGCCGCAATATTTCGACGCGTGCGCTGGGCGAGCACGTCACGCTCTCGCGCCAGGAGGCGGAGGTCTCGGTGAGCCAGCTTCTCTACGACGGCGGCGCCGCCGGCGGGCAGGTCAGGCGGTTCGATGCGCTGGCCGACAGTGCCGGCCTCGCGGTCTTCGACACGGCCGAGACCGTGGGACTGCGCGCGAGTCAGGCGTTCGCGGACGTGCAGCGGCTGCGCGAGCAGCTCGTCATCGCGCGCGAAAACATGGGGGTGCACGAGAAGACGTTGCAGGACGTGAAGCTCATCGTCGACCACGGCCGCGGGCGCCGCGCCGACTTCGTGCAGGCGGAGGCCCGTCAGGCGCTCGCCGTCTCGTCGGCGGAGCAGATCATCGGGCAGCTCGCGCAGGCCGAAGCCGTGTACAAGTATTTCGTGGGACGCCCGCCCGGTAATCTCGATCCGCTGCCCGTGTTTTCAGCGCGCCTGCCGTCACGGCTCGACGAGGCCGTCGCGACGGCGCTCGCGCGGCATCCGGCCGTGCTCGCTGCCGAAAAGGATCTTCTGGCCGCGCAGCACGATCAGGACAGCGCGCGCGCGCGCATGACGTGGCCGCGGGTGACGGTGGAGGCGAGCACGGCGCGCAATCGCGACATCGACGGCATTCCCGGAACGAACAACGATGCGCTCGCGATGCTGCGGCTGCGCTACAACCTGTTTCGCGGCTTCGGCGACAGCGAGCGTGTGCGCGAGGTCGCGGCGCGCGTGGATCAGGCGGTATCGGAGGTGGCGCGCGTGCGCTACGAAGTCGAGCGCGACGTGCGCCAGGCGTGGGAGGCGCTGATGTCGGACCGTGCGCGGCTGCCGCAGCTCGAGCGCTACGCGCGCGCTTCACTCGAAGTCGCCGAGGCCTACCGCATGCAGTTCCAGCTCGGCCAGCGCAGCCTGCTGGACGTGCTCAACGCGGAGAACGAGCGCTTCAACGCAAACGCCAGTGCGATCGCGGGGCGCACCGCCGTGGCGCTGGGCGAGTTGCGGCTGCTCGCGAGCATGGGCGCATTGCTGAGCTCGCTCGGCGTGAAGGTGCCGGAGCGCACGCCCCCGCCGCCGCCCGAACGCGTGCCCGGCGCCGATGCGCTCGGCACGCGGAGCGCGCCATGAACGACGCAACGCTGCCGATGGACGCGCTGGCGGCGAGTCTCGCGATCGCTGCACGGCTGCACGGCGAGGCCGTGTCGCCCGAAGCGCTCGTCGCCGGGCTGCCGCTCGAAGAAGGCCGCCTCACGCCGGCGCTGCTGCCGCGCGCGGCCGAGCGCGCGGGGCTCGAAGCACGCCTGGTAAAAACCAGGCTCGGCGAGATCAAGCCGGAGTTTCTGCCGTCGATCGTGCTGGCGCGCGCCCGCCGCGCCTACGTGCTGGTCAGGATCGACGCCGGGCGCGCCGAACTGATCGATCCCGCGGATCCGGAAAACGTACGCGAGGTACCGCTCGCGGAGCTCGAAAGCGAGTATTCCGGCCATTCGATGCTGCTCACGCGGTTACAGCGCTTCTCCGCCGGGACCCGCACCGAGCAGATCATCGACAAGCATCACTGGTTCTGGGGCACGATGCGCCGCGAGGTGCGCACCTATTCCGAGGTGGCGCTCGCGACGGTGCTCATCAACGTCTTCGCGCTCGCCTCGCCGCTCTTTTTCATGAACGTGTACGACCGCGTCGTGCCGAACCAGGCGATGGAGACGCTGTGGGTGCTCACGATCGGCATCGCGATCGTTTTCGCCTTCGACCTCGTGCTCAAGGTGATTCGCGGGTATTTCATCGACGTGGTGGGCCGCAGGGCCGATCTCGCGCTGTCGGCGGCGCTTTTCGCGCGGGTGATGGATCTGAAGCTCGATCAGCCGCGGCAGCCGGTCGGCACGCTCGCGAACAACCTGCGCGAGTTCGAGTCGCTGCGCGAGTTCTTCACCTCCGCCACGCTCGCCTCGATCATCGATCTGCCGTTCGCGCTGCTCTTCATCGCGATGATCTTCTGGATCGGCGGGTTCTGGATGACGCTGCCGGTGCTGATCGCCATTCCGATCGTCGTGCTCGTGGGTCTCGCGCTGCAGCCCGCGCTGCGCGATCACATCAAGAGGAGCTTCGCGGCGACGGAGGCGAAATACGCGACCGTGATCGAGACGCTCGCCGCGATCGAGCACGTGAAGCATCTGAACGCCGCGTCGCAGCTCCAGCGCCGCTGGGAGAGCCTCGTCGATTTCGTCGCGCGCGAGAGCCTGACCGCGCGCGTGCTGTCGGCGTTCGCCCTGCATTTCACGGGGTGGATTCAGGCCGCCTCGGGCATCGCCGTCCTGATCGTCGGCGCCTACCTCGCGGCGGACGGCAAGCTCACGCTGGGCGCGCTCATCGCATGCGCCATCATCGCGAGCCGCGCGGTCGCGCCGCTTACGCAGCTCGCGGGGCTGCTCACGCGCTATCACACCGCCACCACGGCGTTGAACGCGCTCAACAAGATCATGGAAGCGCCGATCGAGCGCGAGCCGGGCAAGACCTTCGTGCACCGCCGCCGGCTCGACGGTCGCATCGATTTCCGTGCCGTCACGTTCCGCTATCCCGGCCAGCAGGTGGACGCGCTGCGCGAAGCGTCGTTCGCGATCGCGCCCGGCTCGCGTGTCGGCGTGATCGGGCGCATGGGCTCGGGCAAGAGCACGCTTGCGAAGCTCCTCATCGGACTGCATCACCCGCAGGCCGGCAACGTGCTGATCGACGGTATCGACTCGCGGCAGATCGATCCCACCGATCTGCGCCGTAACATCGGCTACATGCCGCAGAACGTTGTGCTCTTCTCCGGGACCGTACGGCAAAACCTGACGATGGGTGCCCCGAACACCGACGATGCGGCGATGCTGCGCGCCGTGCAGCTCGTCGGCCTCGACGAGCATCTGAACAAGCACCCGGAAGGCTTCGACATGCCGGTCGGCGAGCGCGGTGACGCGCTCTCCGGCGGACAGAAGCAGGCGGTTGCGCTCGCGCGGGCGCTCCTGTCCGATCCGCCGGTGCTGCTGCTGGACGAGCCGACGGCGGCGATGGACACGGGCACGGAGGAGCAGTTCAAGGCGCGGCTTGCGCGCGTGCTCGAAGGCCGCACGCTGATCGTCGTCACGCACCGCGAATCGATGCTGACACTGGTCGATCGTCTGATCGTGATGGACGGCGGGCGCGTCGTCGCGGCAGGTCCGAAGACCGACGTGCTGCAGGCGCTGGCGCAGGGCCGCGTGAGGAAAGCGAGTTGAGCGAGACCATCGAGCAAGCACCCTCGGCGGCGCGACCTGCCGAGGCGCGCGCGCCGGCGGCCGCTCCCGCCGCGCCCGAAGCGCGAACGACCATCGCAGGCTGGGCCGCCGACAAGATTCGCGCCGAGGACGTGCGCGAGCGGCGTGCACCGCACATCATGCTGGCGACGGTCGTGCTGTTTTTCGCGGCGTTCATCGCATGGGCGGCATACTTCGAGATCGAGGAGGTCACGCGCGGCGATGGTCGCGTGATCACCCAGAGCCAGACGCAGGTCATCACGAACCTCGAAGGCGGCATCATCGCCGAGATCCTCGTGAGCGAGGGCGACATCGTGAAGAAAGGCGAGCCGCTCATACGCATCGATCCCACGCGCTTCGAGGCCGCGTTTCGCGAAGGCGAGCAGAGCGCGCTCGCGCTCAAGGCGAGGATCGCGCGGCTCAGGGCCGAGGCCCGGGGCAGCGCTTTCAGCATGCCCGTCGAAGTGACCAAGGGCAGCCCGACCATCGCGCAGCAGGAGGCCGCTCTGTACCGGTCGCGCCAGGCGGAGCTCGCAACCAAGACGCAGGTTCTGCGCCAGCAGCTCGTGCAGCGCGAGAGCGAGCTGAAGGAGCTCACGTCCCGCTCGCAGCGCCTGGCCGAGCAGCTCGTGCTGGTCGATCGCGAGCTCGCGATCACCGCCCCGCTGGTCAAGAAGGGTGTGGTGTCCGAGGTCGAGCTGCTGCGGCTCGAGCGTGAGCAGACGCGCACCCGCACCGAGCTCGAGCAGGCGCGGCTCGCAATCCCGCGGGCGCAGGCCGCCATCGCGGAGGCGCGTGGCCGTCTCGCCGATAACGAAGCGGCGTTCCGCGCGCAGGCCGGAGGCGAGCTCGCGGTGGCGCAGGCGGAGCTCGCCAAGGTGGCCGAGCAGATACCGGCGCTCGAAGATCGCGCGACGCGCACGATCGTGCGTGCCGCGATGGACGGCGTCGTGAAGGCGATACCGAACAAGACGATCGGCGGGGTGGTGCAGCCGGGCAGCCCGATGATCGAGATGGTGCCCGTCGAGGACAACCTGCTGATCGAAACGCGCATCCGTCCTGCGGACATCGCTTTCGTGCGGGTCGGCCAGCGCGCAGTGGTCAAGGTGACCGCGTACGACTTCAGCATCTTCGGCGGCCTCGAAGGGAAGGTCGAGCACGTCGCCGCGGACTCGGTCGTGCCCCAGCAGGGCGAGCCGTATTACATCGCGCACGTGCGCACGGCCTCGAACGCGATCATGTACCACGACAAGAAACTGTCGATCAGCCCCGGGATGCTCGCGTCGGTGGACATCATCACCGGCATGCGCTCGGTGCTGTACTACCTGCTGAAGCCGATCAACCGCGCGCGCGAGCGGGCGATGACCGAACGATGAAGCAGGAGGGGAGTGGTGGGCGGTACTGGGATCGAACCAGTGGCTTCCACCGTGTGAAGGTGGCACTCTACCGCTGAGTTAACCGCCCGGGTGGAGTGTTGCTGCGGGCCGCATTTTAACAGGCAATCGCATGCTCCGTCTCTCTGTACTCCTGGCGTCATTGCTCGCGCCGTTGGGCGCGCACGCTGCCTCGGGCGACGCCTATCCCGCGAAAACGGTGCGCATCGTCGTGCCGTTCGCCGCCGGCGGCTCGACCGACCTCCTCGCGCGCAATATCGCCCAGCGCCTCAACGAGGCATGGAAGCAACCGGTGATCGTGGACAACCGTGCGGGCGGCGGCGGCATCGTCGGCTCGGACCACGTTGCCAAGGCGGCGCCGGACGGCTACACGCTGCTCCTGGGTACGGTCACGACGCATGCGGTGGCCGCGAGCCTGTATCAGAAGCTCGCTTACGATCCGCTGCGCGACTTCGCGCCGATCACCGAAATCGCGTTCATCCCGCAGCTCCTCTCGGTGCATCCGTCGCTCCCGATCCGGTCGGTGAAAGAGCTGACGGCGCTGGCGAAAGCGCGGCCGCGCGAGTTGAACTACGGCACCGCCGGCAGCGGCAGCGCCTCGCACATGGCCATGGCGCTGTTCGAATCGACGGCGAAGATCCGGATGACGCACGTGCCGTACAAGGGCTCCGGGCCCGCGTTGACGGACCTTCTCGGCGGTCACCTCTCGCTCATGTTCGACGTAATCATGACTTCCCTTCCGCACACGCAGTCGGGAAAGCTTCGCACAATCGGCGTGAGCAGCCTCGAGCGCGCGCCGATCACGCCGAACGTGCCGACGATCGCCGAATCCGGCTATCCGGGATACGAGGCGCTGGTGTGGTTCGGGCTGTTCGCGCCGGCGGCGACACCCCCCGATATCACGCGGCGGGTGCAGGAGGAGACGGCCCGCGCGCTCGCCGCACCCGCGATGCGCGACCTGCTCGCATCCCAGGGGCTCGTCGTCGTCGCCAGCACGCCCGCGAACTTCGGTAAGCGCGTCGCCTCCGAGATCGCCAAGTGGCGCAAGGTCATCAACGAGGCCGGCATCAAGCTCGATTGAATTCGTCATTCCCGCGCAGGCGGGAATCCAGTGTATCCGGCAGCATGTACCGCATAGGCATCGACGTCGGCGGCACGTTCACCGATTTCACGCTGCTCGACGAGCGCGACGGCACCGTGGCCTTCCATAAAGTTGCGTCCACGCCGGCCGATCCCTCCATCGCGATCGAGCAGGGGATAGCCGATCTGCTGGCGCGCCACGAGATCGCGGCGTCGCGCGTGACCCACATCGGGCACGGCACGACGGTCGCGACCAATCTCGTGATCGAGCGGCGCGGCGCGCGCACCGGGCTCATCACGACGCGGGGCTTTCGCGACGTGCTGGAGATCGGGCGCCAGACGCGGCCGCATCTCTACGATTACAGCGTCGGCAAGCCCCCGCCGCTCGTGCCGCGGGCGCAACGTCTCGAGCTCGCCGAACGGCTGAACGCGGCCGGCGAAGTGCTCCGGACGCTGGACGAGGCGGAGCTCGAGCGCGCGGTGCTGGACCTCAAACGGGCCGGCGTTCGCGCAGTCGCCGTGTGTTTCCTTCACGCCTACCGCAACGCGGCGCACGAGCGCCGGGCGCGTGCTGCGATCGAGCGGCTCATGCCCGAAGCTTACGTAAGCGTCTCGAGCGAGGTGCTGCCCGAGTTCAGGGAATACGAGCGCGTCTCCACCACGGTCCTCAACGCCTACGTCGGACCGCGCATGGAGCGTTACCTCGATCGCTTCGTGGAGCGGGTTCGCGCGCTCGGCATCGAGGCCGAGCCCTTCACGATCCACTCGAACGGCGGCCTCATGTCGATCCGCGCGGTGCGTTCGTTTCCGGTGCGCACGTGCCTCTCGGGTCCCGCGGCCGGCGTGGTCGGCGCCGCGGCGCTCGGCCGCGCCGCGGGCTTCGACAATCTCGTGACGTTCGACGTCGGCGGCACCAGCACCGATGTCTCGCTCGTCTACTGCGGAGCGCCGCTCTTCACTTCGCATCGTAGCGTCGCCGACTACCCGCTCAAGACGCCGATGGTGGACGTGCACGTGATCGGCGCCGGCGGCGGCAGCATCGCGTGGATGGACGACGCCGGCGCGCTCAAAGTAGGGCCGCGCAGCGCCGGCGCGGCGCCGGGGCCCGTCGCCTATGCAAAAGGCGGCGCCGAGCCGACGATCACCGATGCGCAGATCTGTCTGCACCGGCTCGATCCGGTGGCGCTGCTCGACGGGCGTCTGCCGGTGGACGAAGCGGCGGCGCGCGCGGCGATGCTGGAAAGAATCGCGCGTCCGCTCGGGCTCACGCTCGAAAGCGCGGCCGAGGGCGTGATACGCATCGCGAATGCGAACATGAGCCGCGCGATCCGCGCTGTCTCGACCGAGCGCGGCTACGACCTCTCCGGGTTCGCGCTGCTCGCGTACGGCGGCGCCGGGCCGCTGCACGCGCTCGCGATCGCGGCCGAGTGCGGCATCCCGCGCGTCATCGTGCCGCAGGAGCCCGGCACGATGTGCGCCCGCGGCATGCTGCTGACCGACATCTCCTTCGACTTCGTGCGCAGCGAGCTGGCGGAAGCAGGCGATCGCGCGTGGGCGCGCGTATGCGAGCTCTTCGAGGCGATGGCGGCGGAAGCGCAATCCTGGCTCGAGCGCGAACGCGTCGCGCCCGAGAATCGATCATTCCGCCGCGCCATCGACGCGCGCTTTCAGGGCCAGAATTTCGAGGTGCGCGTCGCCGTCGATGCGGAGGGCAGTTTCGAGCGCTTCGTGCGCGACTTTCACGCAGCGCACGAGCGCGAGTACGGGTACGACGTGAGCGACCGGGCGATCGAGATCGTGAACTGCCGGTTGCAGGCGCTGGGCCGCGTACCCAAAGCGCCATTGCGCAGGCACGATGGGCGGGAAACGCCGGTCCGGCTGCACAAGGGCCGGCGCGCGATCTACCACGGCGCGCGTGCGGGCTGGATCGAGACGCCGGTCTTCGCGCGCGACGCGCTCCCCGCCGGCGGTGAGATCGCGGGCCCCGCGGTGATCGAAGAGATGAGCTCGACGACGCTGCTCGCGCCTTCGCAGCGGGCGTGCGTCGATGCGTTCGGCAACCTCGTGATCGACATCGCCGTGGACGCCGCGTGACGATCGACCGTCACACCCCCATCCAGACTCTCCCCCGTCAAGGGGGACGGCTGGCCGATCCGATCGCGATGGAGGTCTTCAGCAATCGGCTCCTCTCGATCACCGAGGACATGAGCAACACGCTGGTGCGCTCGTCGTTCTCGACGAACATCAAGGAGCGCCGGGACTGTTCGGTCGCGCTGTTCGACGGCGGCGGACGGCTGGTTGCGCAGGGCACCCAAATCCCGCTGCATCTCGGTTCGCTCTCCGGCGGTGTCGATGCGGTGCTGCGGGCCTGCCCCGTCGAGCGCATGCGTGAAGGCGACGCGTTCATCTGCAACGATCCTTACCTTGCGAACGGTACGCACCTCCCGGACATCACGATCGTCACCCCGGTGTTCTGGGATGGACGCGTCGAGTTCTTCGCGGCCAACATCGGGCACCACTCCGACATCGGCGGTCCGGTGCCGGGATCGATCGCCGGCGGCTCGCGCAGCATTTTCGAGGAGGGGCTGCGCCTGCCGGTTATCCGCATCGTGCGCGCAGGCGAGCTCGATTCCGATCTCCTCGATCTGATTGCGTCGAACACGCGCGACCCGGAAGAGCGGTCGCTCGACCTGCGGGTGCAGATCGCGACGAACGACCGCGGCGCCGAGGCCGCGCGCGGCCTGGTGCGGCAGATCGGGCTTCCCGCGGTGCGACGGGCGATCGAGGACCTGCTCGTATACACGCGCCGCCGGATGCAGCGGCGCATCGCCGAGCTGACCGACGGTGAATACACGTTCACCAATTATCTCGACGACGATGGTATGGGTGGCGATCCGGTGCCGATCACCGCCACCGTGCGCGTCGCTGGCGAATCGCTTGCCGTCGATTTCTCAGGCTCGGGCGCGCAGGCCCGCGGCGCGATGAACGTGCCGCTGAACGCGCTCAAAGCGAGCGTGTACTACGCCGTGAAAGCGCTGCTCGATCCGGAGCTCCTGCCGAATGCGGGCCTGTTCGACGCAGTCGAGATCGTCGCGCCGGCAGGAACGATCGTGAATCCGGAGCCGCCCGCGGCGGTGGGCGCACGGTCGATCACGTGTCAGAAGGTGGCCGGCGCGATATTCGGCGCGTTTCGCGGCGTGCTGGCGCCCGAGCGCGTCATGGCATCCGGCAACGACGTGGTGCCGGCGATCGTTTTTTCAGGCCAGCTCGCGAGCCGGCGCGGCGCCTACGTCTATCTCGAGACGATCGGCGGCGGCAGCGGCGCGCGTTGCGACGCCGACGGCATGGACGCCGTGCACGTGCACATGACGAACACCTCCAATCTGCCGGCTGAGGCGCTGGAAAACGAATATCCGCTGATGGTCGACGAATACGCGTTGGTGCAGGACTCGGGCGGCGCGGGCCGGCATCGCGGCGGGCTCGGCATCGCGCGCCAGATCCGCGCGCTCGTCCCCGGGACGATTTTCTCGGTGCGCTCCGACAGCCACACGGTCGGCGTTGCCAGCGGTGTGTTCGGTGGGCTTGAAGGACGTCGGGCGCGTCTCATCCGCGATCCTGGCGGTCCGAACGAGGAGGTGCTCTTCTCGAAGGTCGCTCGGATCGAGATGCACGCAGGCGATGCGATGCGCCTCGAGACGCCGGGCGCGGGCGGCTACGGTGAGCCCGCCGAACGTGCGATCGAACGCATCGCGGAGGATTTGCGTAATGGAAAGATATCGCGTGCGGCGGCGGTGCGAGACTATGGCGAGACACGCGTCGCAGCCGCAGAACTGCAAGACCACTCCCAACCTGACGCCTTCCCTGAACGGAAGGGCGATTCGACATGAAGAACATCACTGTAATCGGTGCCGGCATCGTCGGCGTCGCCACCGCAGCCTATCTCAGACGCGACGGCCACGACGTCACGATCGTCGATATGCGCCCGCCCGGCGAATACTGCTCGTTCGGCAACGCCGGCATACTGAGCCCCGGCTCGTGCGTGCCGCTCGCAACTCCTGGCATTCACTGGAAAGTCCCCGGGTACCTCATGGACCCGATGGGCCCGCTCATGATCCGCTGGGGCTATCTGCCGAAAGCGGCACCGTGGCTGCTGCGGTTCCTGAAAGCTTCGCGTCCCGCGCGCGTCGAAGAGATCGCGAACGCGCTGCGGCCGCTGCTGCGGCAGACGTTCGATGCGTACGAGCCGCTCGCGCGGCACGCGGGCGTGAGCGATCTCATACGCCAGACCGGCTACGTCGTCGCGTACGAAAAGCGCGCGAGCTATCTCGGCGACAACATCGCATGGAAGCTGCGGCGCGACCGCGGCGTCGTTGTCGAAGAGCTCGACGACGCGGGCGTGAAGAAGCTCGTGCCGCAGCTCACCGGGCACTACGAGGCAGGGCTCTATCTACCGGAGCAGGGCTTCGTCGCGAATCCGGAGCGGTTGACCAAAGGCATCGCGGCGCAGTTCGTCCGCGACGGCGGCAAGCTCCTCCAGCGCGAGGTGAATGATATCGACGTCGGCCCCGACGGACCGCGTGCGCTCGTGACCGATGCCGGCACATTGCCGGTCGAAACGCTCGTCATCTGCGCAGGCTCGCATTCGAACGAGTTCACGTCGAAGCTCGGCGACCCGGTCCCGCTCGAAGCCGAGCGCGGCTATCACGTCACGTATTCCGATCCGCGCCTCACGTTGCCGATGCCGGTCTTCATGCCCGAGCACAAGTTCTTCATCACGCCGATGGAGATGGGGCTGCGCATCGCCGGACAGACCGAGTTCGCGGGTATCCATGCGGAACCCGATTACTCGAGGGCCGATATCCTCTCGAAGCACATGCAGCGCGTGTTTCCCGGCATCAGCACGGCGGACATGACGAAGTGGATGGGCCGCCGTCCGTCGATGCCGGATTCGCTGCCGGTGATCGGGCGCTCGACGCGCTTCGCCAACGCGTGGTACGCGTTCGGCCATGGGCACGTCGGCCTCTGCAGCGGCGCGCCCACCGGGCGCATCGTGGCGGACCTGATTGCCGGGCGCACGCCGTCGATCGACGTCGCGCCGTTCAGCCCACGGCGGTTCTGATTGAATTTTCAAGCGCGTGGCCGTGCACGCGCAGGTGATTTCCGAACTGGAGCCGCGGTCAGCGCCGGTTCGTGATCGGAACTACGGCCGTTGATGCCGTGAGTCGCGTGCCGCAAATCGTTATACGATAGCTGCGCCTCCGACACGGCCGCGTTGGGGGGCTCCGCGGCCTGCCGTGCACGCCATGAAGCGCCAGCTTCATACGCGACAACAAAAGGCGTTCCCTCCGGCTCGGCACATCATTAGAAAAGCAGGGGAGGCCGCCATGGCCGAATCGTCCGCCGCAGTGCGCGATGTCTTTCGCGTGCGCGAGAACGCGCCCCTCTTTCGTCATCCCCGGCCGCTCACGCGTCCGGCCTTCCATCTTCCGCAGCAGCGCAGCCGTTAGCACCGAGGAGGCGACATGGCGTCCATGATTTTCGTGATGAATGACAGCTCCACCGAGAACAAGAACCCGGTTGTTCAGGTCACCATCACCGAGAACCCAGGCGGCACCCTCACTTTCACCGTGGTGCAGCTTGTCGCCGCCGGGAATTATCTCGGCGATCTGCGCGGGCTGTTCTTCGACGTGAAGGACGAAGCCCTGCTCGGCACCCTCTCGGTGGCCGGTGCGACGAAGACTCTCGCGAGCGGCGCCGCCGTGCCCGTCGCCCAGCCGGCGTGGACGTCCGGCAACGACAGCGTCAATAAGGCCGGAAGCAGCAGCAACAACATGAATGGCCTCCTGGGGAGCGATGGCGGCTACGACTTCGGTATCGAGATCGGCAGCGAAGGCATCGGCAAGAATGGCGATGAAGTCCGTGCCTTTACCTTTACCCTCGACAGCAGCCAGCGCGACCTGAAACTTGCCGATTTCGGCAGCGTCGACTTTGGCGTGCGCATCACATCGATCGGCCGCGATGTCGACGGCAACGGCACGATAGACGGCTCGCGCAACAACGGCACCAAGATCCACGAGATCTCGCCGCCGGCTCCATCCGGCAACGCTGCGCCGGTCGCAGCAGCCGACAGCCACTCCACGAGCGCAGACACGCCACTCGCGGGCAACGTGCTGTCGAACGATTCGGATCCTGACGGAAATCCCCTCTCGGCCTCGTTAGTGTCGGGACCTGCGCACGGCACGCTGGTCCTGAACGCCGACGGCTCGTTCACGTACACGCCGGACGCGAACTTCAATGGTTCCGACAGCTTTACCTATCGCGCAAGCGACGGGTCGATCCAATCGAACGTCGCGACAGTCGACCTGAGTATCGCGTCCGTCAACGATGCGCCGGTGGCGGTGGCGGACGGCTTCGGCACTGCCGAGGACACGCCGCTGACCGGAAACGTACTTGCAAACGACAGCGACCCGAACGACACCCCCCCGAATGCGCTGATGGCACTGCTCGTCGACGACGTGCAGCACGGCACACTCACGCTCGATTCCGACGGCTCCTTCAGCTACACGCCGGATCCCGACTATCACGGCGGCGACAGCTTCACGTATCGAGTGCTCGACGACGGCGGCACGTCAAACGGCGGCAGCGATACCGGCAATACGGTCAGCGTCTCGATCGACATCGCAGGCATCAACGACGTTCCGCTGCTGGCAGCAGACCCGAACGTGCCGTATCAATTCACGGAAATCGCGGGTGCGACCGGCGGCGCAACGGTGCACACGGTGTCGGGTTCCCTCGACTTTTCCGACGTCGATCTCGCGGACATCCACAGCGCCGCATTCGCGCTCGACGTGAGCTCGTTCGAATTTGTCGAAGCCGACAACACGCCGGCCGGCGGCGTCCCGAGCCCGGTCGTGTCCGCGTTGACGGATGCTTTCACGCTGATCGCGCTGAACGACAGCACTGGCAGCGGCGGCGGATCGCTCGACTGGAGCTTCAGCGAGGCTGACAGCACCTTCGATTTCTGTCGACAGGCCAGCGTCTGACTTTCAGCGCGCATGCACGGGTATTCGACAGCCACAGCAACAGCGACGCGCGGCCGATCACCATCAACATCATCGGCACGAACGATGCGCCGGTCGCGGCGGACGATGCGCTGGCGGCGACCGAAGACACGCCGGTCGTGTATGCCGCGGCCGACCTCCTCGGCAATGACGAGGACGTCGACGGCGACACGTTGTTCGTCGCGTCGGTCGCGAGCGGCGCCGGCGGCACGGCCGTTCTCAATGGCGACGGCACCATAACGTTTACGCCGAACGCGAACTTCAACGGTGCGGCCGATTTCACCTACGCGGTTTCTGACGGCGATGCGGTCAGCACGCCGGCGACGGCGACCGTGAACGTCGCGCCAGTTAACGATCGACCAGTTGGCCAGGACGATTCCTACGTCGTTCAGGAAGACACGACGCTGCTGATCGCCGCACCGGGCTTGCTCGGGAACGACAGCGATGCCGACGGCGATGCCCTGCGGGCGGAGCTGTTGGCATCCACCAACGCCAACGGTGCGACGGTCGTCGTGAATGCCGACGGCTCGTTCAGCTATACGCCGGCGCCGAACTTCAACGGGCTCGACGCATTTCTGTACCTGGTTTTCGATGCGTCTCCTCTGAACGGCGCCGCGCTCGCGTTCGTGACCGTGCTGCCGGTGAATGACGCGCCAGTCAACACGGTCCCGGTCGGGCCGCTCGGGGCGGAGGAGGACACCGATCTGTCGATCGCGGGCCTTGCGGTGAGCGACCTAGACGCGGGCAACAACACCATCCAGACCACGCTCTCGGTCAGCAATGGCACCCTGAGCGTCGCGCCGGTCGGCGGCGCGCTGGTGACGGGCAGCGGCACCGCAACGGTGACGCTCACCGGCACGCAGGCGCAGATCAACGCGACGCTGTCGGCGGCGGGGAATGTCGTCTACCACGGCAACGCGAACTTCAACGGCAGTGACACGCTCACGGTCGATACCAACGACTTCGGCGCCGTGGGCACAGGCGGTCCGCTCGGCGACACGGCTACCGTCTCCATCGTGGTGAACGCGGTGAACGACGTGCCCGTGGCGCAGAACGAGGCGTACGCGACCAACGAGGACGTGCCGCTCACGATTGCGGCTGCAGGCGTGCTCGCCAACGACACGGACCTGGACGGCGACGCGCTGAGCGCGGTTCTCGTCGACGGTCCCGATCACGGCACGCTTATCCTGAATCCCGACGGGTCCTTCACGTACTCGCCCGATAGCGACTACAACGGCGCGGACAGCTTCACCTACACCGCGAACGACGGCGCGGACGCGAGCAACGTGGCGACGGTGAACATCGCCATCGCGCCCGTGAACGATGCGCCGATGATCACGGTGCCGGACGGCAGCATGGCGTTCAGCGGGCCCGACTTCGTCGTCAACAGTACCGGCAACGGCATGCAGGTCTCGCCTGACGTGGCGGCATTGCCGAATGGACGCTTCGTGGCGACGTGGTTCTCGAACGATGGCGGCGACGGCGCCGGCACGTTCCTCGTGCGTGCGCGCCTGTTCGACGCGGACGGCACGCCCGCCACGCCGGATTTCGTCGTGAACACGACGGCCGCGGGCGACCAGGATCGACCGTCGGTTTCGGCGCTTTCCGACGGACGTTTCCTCGTCGCGTGGGACTCCACGGACAGCGGCTCGTCGAACTTCCTCATCCGCGGACGGGCATTCGACGCCTCCGGCGCGCCGCTCGGCGGCGACTTCGCGATCAACACGACGTCGATGTTCTACAACAACGCGGCCGGCGTGAATGTCCTCGCGTTGCCGAACGATACCTACTTCGTGTCCTGGTACACGGCGCCGAACGGCGGCGACGGCTCCGGCGCCGCGGTGCGCGGCCGCTTCGTCGACGCAGCCGGCAATGCGCTCGCGAGCGATTTCGTCATCAACACGACCACCGTCAACAGCCAGCTCGCACCGAAGGCGGCGCTGCTCGCGGATGGCGCGCATTTCGTCGTGAGCTGGTGGGATACGAATTCGTCGATCGGCGGCACCGGTCTCGGCTCACACGCGCGCATTCTCGATCTCAACGGAAACGGCGGGCCGGACTTCCAGCTCAATACGTCGATCACCGGCGTCCCGGGGATGCCCGCCGTGGCGGGGCTTGCCGATGGCCGCTTCGTGGCGGCATGGAACTTCACGCCTGATAACGGCACGACCTTCGATGTACGCGCACGACTGTTCAATGCGGACGGCACGCCGGCATCCGGTGAATTCATCGTGAGTTCGCCGGGACACGGCGGCGGCGGGGCGGCACAGGTCGCGGCGCTCTCGAACGGCGGCTTCACGGTCACGTGGAGCTCGAACGACGGCGGCGACGGCAACGGCTCGCTGGTGCGGGCGCGGCTGTTCGACGCAGACGGCAATGCAATCGGCGGCGACTTCGTGGTCGAGTCCACGACGGCCGGCAACCAGGACGCGGTGAGCGTCACGACGCTCACGGACGGCCGCCTTCTGTATTCATGGGAATCGAACGACGGCGCTGACGGCGACGGCCTCACGATCCGGGCGCGCTTCATGTCCGACAGCACGTCGACCAGCGAGGATACGCCGTTCACGATCACCGGCATCGCGATCGCGGATGTCGACGCCGGCGCGAACGCCGTCATCGTCACGCTGTCCGTCGATCACGGCGCGCTCGATCTGGTGGACGGCGCCGGCGTCACGGTCGGCGGTGCGGGCACCGGCATTCTCACGCTCAGCGGCTCGCAGGCCGCGATCAATACGGCGCTCGCAGCCGGATTGGTGTATTCGCCGGACGCCGATTACCACGGCGGCGACACGCTTACCGTGCACGCGAGCGACCAGGGCTACAGCGGCGCCGGCGGCCCGCTTTCGGCGACCGAAACAGTCACCCTCACGGTGCATGCGGTCAACGACGCACCGGTTGCGAACGACGACGCGCTCGAGGCGACCGAAGACACGCCGGTCACCTATGCCGCGGCCGAGTTGCTGGGCAACGACACCGACGTCGAAGGCGACGCGCTCGCGATCGCGTCGGTGACGAGCGGTGCCGGCGGCACCGCCGTGCTGAACGGGGACGGGACCGTCACGTTCACGCCGAACGCGAACTTCAACGGCACCACGAGTTTCACCTACACCGCCAGCGACGGCGCCGCCACATCCAATGTCGCCACCGCGAGCGTCGAGGTCGCGCCGGTGAACGATGCGCCGGAAACCCTGAATACCGGCGGCAGCGGCCCCGAAGACACCGCGAACGCCCTGCTGCTCAAGGGCACCGACGTCGACGGGACTGTCGTCTCGATGCGCATCGTCACGACGCCCGCCAATGGCAGGCTGTACAGCGACGTCGGGCTCACGCAGGAGGTGCACGCCGGCGACACCATCGCCACCAGCGGCAACCAGGTCATCGTCCGCTTCAAGCCCGACGCCAACTGGCATGGCGCGACGAGCTTCGACTTCGCGGCCATCGACGACGACGGTGCGGAGGACGCGACGCCGGCCACCGCGTCGCTCACTGTGCTGCCGGTGAACGATGCGCCTTTTGCAGGGAACAACCTGTACATCACGCAAGAGGACATCGCGCTCGCGATCCCCGCGCCCGGGGTTCTGGCCAACGACAGCGACGTCGACGGCGACGCCCTCAGCGCGTCGCTGGTGTCGGGTCCGGCCCACGGCACGCTGACGCTCAACGCCGACGGCTCGTTCAATTACACGCCGGCCGCGGATTATTTCGGGTCCGACAGCTTCACGTACCGCGCGCTCGACGGCGGCACCCAGAGCAATACGGCCACTGTTTCGATCACCGTGATGTCGGTGAACGACGGCCCCACCGCGACCACCGACGGTCCGGCCACGCCCGAGGACACCCCCGTGACGGTCGACATCGTCGCGAACGACACCGATCCGGAGGACGATCCGCTGACGATCGTGTCGGTGTCGGGCATCAATCATGGCACGTATCAGATCGTCGACAACAAGATCGAGTACACGCCGGATCCTGATTTCTTCGGCAACGACATCTTCAGCTACACGATTTCCGATGGCAACGGGGACACCGACGAAGGCACCGTGGTGCTCGCGGTCACCCGTGTGAACGACCCGCCGATCGCCAATCCGGACAGCGCGACCGTGGACACCGACAGCGTCGCCAGCGTGATCAACGTGCTCGCGAACGACAGCAAGGGTCCCCCGAACGAGTCGACTCAGGCGCTGACCGTGGTCGCTGCCGCCGCGCTCAACGGCACCGTCACGATCAACGCCAACGGCACGCTGTCCTATACGCCGAATGCGGGCTACGCCGGCCCCGACACGATCAGCTACACGATCCAGGACGACGGATTCACCGGCAGCACATCCGATCCGCGCCAGGCGAGCAGCACCGTCAGCGTGACCGTGACGGCCGTCAACGACGCGCCGACCTTCGCCGGCACGCTCGACGGCGCGCCCACCTACCTCGAGGACGCGCCCGCGGTCGTGCTCGACGGTAACGTCCAGGTGTCAGATCCCGAGCTCGCCGCGCAGGGGCACTACGACGGTGCGACGCTGACGCTCGCGCGGCACTTGGGCGCTCACGCGCAGGATGTGTTTTCCGCAACCGGACTGCTCGGCGCGCTCACGGGAGGTGGGGCACTGATCTACGACGGTTTCGTTATCGGTGCCGTCACGCAGAACTCCGGCGGGACGCTCGTTCTCACGTTCGCGAATGCCGACGCGACGCAAGCGCGCGTGAACGGGGTGTTGCAGTCGATCGCGTATTCCAACAGCAGCAATAACCCGCCATCATCCGTGCAGATCGACTGGGCATTTTCGGACGGCAATACGGGTGCGCAAGGTGTCGGTGGCGCGCTCGCGGCGGCCGGCAGCACCACGGTGACGATCGTCGGCGTTCCCGACGTTTACCTGTGGACGCAGCTCGTCAACGGACAGGTGATCGGCGATCCGTTCGATGCCGCCGTCGACAAGCTTCGCTTCGACGACGCAGCGATTTCGGCGGCAGATGTGAAGGTCGGCGAATCGCCGCTCATTTTTAGCCACGGCGGCAAGACCGTGACGGTGCAGATGAACATCGCGTCGATCACGACGACGAACGTCTTCTTCGACGACGGCAGCCTGCTCGTCGTCGGAGACAACACCACGGCGACGGCAGCGGACAGCGGCAACAATTCGATCACGGGCGCTGCGGGCGACGATCAGCTTCTCGGGCTGGGCGGCATCGACACGTTGACCGGCGGCGACGGCGGCGACTGGATCGACGGCGGACTCGGCAACGACACCGCCACTGGCGGCAACGGTGACGACACGATACGCGTCGGCGGCGCCGCCGCGGCCGATACCGCCCACGGGGACAGCGGCAGCGACCGGCTCATCGTCGACTATTCGGGCGTGAGCGGCAGCTTCGGAACGTTTTCGTTCGCCGGCACCCTCGCTGCCGGGTATAGCGGCAGCTACAGCAACGGCATCGGTACCAACGTCACGTTCAATACCGTCGAGCACTTCACGGTCACGACGACCGGCGGCAGCGACAGCATCACGACCGGCGACGGCGATGACGTGGTGAGCACCGGGGGCTCGGACGATTCGATCAGGGTCGCCGCCGGTAACTTCGTCATCGACGGCGGCACCGGCACCGACGGGCTGGGCGCCAATCTATCGGCCGTCACGACGGACATCGTGCTCGACCTGAAGGCCGGGAGCTACACCCTGCCGGGCTCGAGCTCGGTTGCGAACGTCGAGCAACTGATCGGGTTCACCGGTGGCTCCGGCAACGACACCTTAATCTCGCAAAACATCATCCGCGCCGACACGATCGACGGCGGCGGCGGCGATGACACCGTCGGGGTGGGCGGCGGCGCCGACAACGTGGCAGGCGGCAGCGGCAGCGATCGCCTGGTCGTGGACTACTCGTCGATGGCCGGCAGCTTCGGCACGGTGGTGGCGCTCACGGGATCTCTCGCGACCGGCTACAGCGGCCGATACAGCAACAACATCGGGACCCAAGTCGACTTCACGGGAATCGAGCATTTCTCGGTGACGACGACGGGCGGCAGCGACAGCATCACCACCGGCGATGGCGAAGACATCGTCAGCACGGCCGCGGGCAACGATATCGTTAATGCCGGCGCCGGTAACGACCACATAACCGGCGGCCTCGGCAACGATACGTTGAACGGCGGCGCCGGCGACGACACGTTCACCTACAACGTCGGCGACGGCGTGGGCAATCCCGACGACGGTGTGGACACTGTCAACGGCGGCGAAGGCGACGAGCTCGACGGCGATCTTCAAACGGTGAACGGTACGAGCGCCGCGGAGACCTATAACATCAACCCGTTCGGCGTCGGCACGCAGCTCGGGATCAACATCACGACCAGCCCCGCGCTGCCGGCGGCGGCCACGCTCGCCAATTCCGAGCTCGTCCTCACGAACGTCGAGGAAATCGTGATCAACACCGGTGGCGGCGGCGACACCGTGACCGTCGCCGGCGACATCGGCGACACCGGCGTGTCCTCCACGACTGTGACGATCAACGGCGGCAGCAGCAACGACACGTTCATTGCAGTAGCACTTGCCGACAACGACGGCGACCCGAGCGGCCGCGTGCGGGTGGTGATGAACGGCTTCGAAGGCGACGACACGCTCGTCGGCGGAGACGGTGACGACCGCCTGACCGGCGGAGTCGGCGACGACAGTCTCCAAGGCAGCGGCGGTGACGACGTGTACATCTACAACCAGCTCACCGAGCTCAGTGACGGCAGCGGTTACATCGGTGGCGCGCTGCTGTTCGAAAACGTCGCATTCGACACGCTGGGCTTCGCCGACGCGCTGGACTTTTCCGAGATCGACGGGATCAGCTTCATCGGCAGCGCCACATTCAGCGCGGGCGGGCAGGGCGAGCTGCGCTACGTCGTCGAGCCTTCGAGCACGGCAGTGCTGATCGACGCGGATGGCGATGGCATGGTCGACCGCTACCTGCGGCTGAACGTCGCCACCGACCTCGTCGAAACGGCGCCGGGCTCGCGCATTCTCCTCGCCGGCGTGCCCAACACGCCGCCGGTCGCCTTCGGCGACTTCTATTCGACCATCCAGTCATCGAGCGTCTATCCGATCAGTCTCACGGTCGCGGCGCCGGGCGTGCTCGGGATGCCTTTCGGGCCCGGTGCCGATTTCGATGCGGACGGCGATCCGCTGACGGCGGAGCTGGTGAGCGGACCCTCGCACGGCACGCTCATCGACCACGATGGCGATGGCTCGTTCTTCGACGGGGACGGTGGCTTCGTCTATCTGCCCGATCCCTATTTCGTGGGCGACGACAGCTTCGTGTACCGCGCGTTCGACGGCGTGTCGTATTCGGCCAATGCGACCGTCGAGATCGACGTCAAGCTTCCGCCGGTCGTCACGGCCAACACGCAGGACAACTATGACATGAGCGGCCTGTATGCGGACTTGTCGCTCGCGGATCCGATCCCGATGGAGCGCATGGCGCATTCGTTCGTGCTCGCGACGAGCGATGGCCGTTACGTGCAGGCGCTCGGCAGCAATATGACGTACGACGCGGTCACGAACGCCGTCACGGGCGGGACGATAAACGGCATCCACCTGTCACTGCTCGTGGATCCGCCGCCGAGCGGCTCCCCGCCGTTCGATCCGCCGGCGTTCTATTCGCCGCTGCTCACTGTGCTCGGCGACGCGAACGCGGATCCGCCGTTCGCGGTGCCCGCCGTCGAGCTCATCGCGGCGCTGCAGGACTACGCGACGTCGGCCGGTGCGGATACTGCCGGTCTCGACGCCATATTCCAGACGATCCGGTACAACGCGGTGGGGCCGGGCAGCGCCTCGAACGACGTGCTCGTCGGCGGACCGTTCGACGATTATTTCGCCGGTGCGGCAGGAAGCGACAGAGTCATCGCAGGCGCCGGCGACGATCTCATCATCGGCGGCGCCGACAGTGGAGACGTTCTCACCGGTGGCGCGGGCGCTGACGTGTTCCAGTTCGGATTTGCCGACGGCCTGGACGAGATCACGGATTTCTCCGGAATTATCGGCGGCGACGGCGACGTGCTCGACCTGCGCGCCCTTTTCGGACCGCTCGACTTGCAGACCGATATTCTGGATACGGCGACGTATGACGGCACGGACACGACGCTCCATCTCGACACCGGGTCCAACGCTCTGACGCTCGTGCTGCGCGACTTCGACATCAGCGACCTTCACCCGGCCGACGTCCTGATGCCGACGATCTGATGCGTCGGGGGAGGCGGGCTACTGCTCCAGGCGGATGTTCGCCTCGCGTATCACCTTCGCCCACTTCGCCGTCTCGCTCCTGAGAAACGCGGCGAACTGCTGAGGCGTGCTGCCGACCGGCACTGCGCCGTCAGCCTCGAAGCGGGCGGCGATGTCCGGTGATTTCACGATCGCGCCGATCTCGGCGGCGAGCTTCTCCACGATCGCGCGCGGCACGCCCGCTGGCGCGACCATCGCCTGGAACGCTTCGGCCTGGTAGCCCGGCACCGTCTCGCCGATCGTCGGCACGTCCGGCATCGACGGCATGCGCTTCGCGCTGGTGATCGCGAGCGCTTTCAGCTTGCCCGCTTTCACGTGCGGGGCCGCCGAGATCGTGGTCGTGAAGAGCATCGTCACGCGTCCGCCGAGCACGTCGGTGACCGCGGGCGGTATGCCCTTGTACGGCACGTGAACCATCTGTACGCCCGCCATGCGCTGAAAGAGCTCTCCGGACAGATGCGGCGCGGATCCGGCGCCGGGTGAGGCGAACGTGAGCTCGCCGCGCTTCTGCTTCGCGAGCGCGATCAGGTCCTTCACGGACGCAGCCGGAAACGTGGGGCTCACCACGATCACGTTCGGCTGATAGTTGAGCTGCGTGACCGGCGTGAAGTCCTTGATCGGATCGTACGGAAGTTTCTTGTAGAGGCTCGGATTGATCGCGAACGTCGTCGTGATCATGAGCAGCGTATAGCCGTCGGGCACCGCACGCGACGCGATCTCGGTGCCGACGATGGTCGCGGCGCCCGGACGCGCGTCCACCACGAAGTTCTGGCCCCACTTTTCCGTGAGCTTCTGACCGACCAGCCGCGCCGTGATGTCCGTGCCGCCGCCCGGCGCGAACGGCACGATCACGCGGATCGGCTTGGTCGGGTAGGCGTCGGCTGCCGATTTCGTTTGTGCGGTGGCGGAGCAAGCGACTGCGAACATCGTCATTCCCACGAAGGCGGGTATCCCCTTCCCCCTCAGGGGGAAGGTAGGATGGGGGTGGTTTGCTGGACCCGCGCCTGCGCGGGCGTGACGGTGCTCTCCGGTTTTCGTAGGGTGCGCCAATGGCGCACCGGCCTCAGTAGCCAACGGCCTGCCCGTCCGTTCTGCGCTCGGACGCGCCGCAGTAGCCGTCGTCCATCTTGTATATGAGCTGCGCGCGGCCGAAGTCGGTAGACCAGCGGTCGGCCTGCTGCAGATCATGCCCGCGCGCGCGCAGTCCCTCCAGAACTTCTTTCGATACGCCGTGCTCGATTCCGACCTTGAGTCCGCTGTCGATGCGCCAGCGCGGCGCATCCGCGGCGGCCTGCGGGTTCTGTTTGTAATCGACCATGCGCGACATCACCTGCATGTGACCCTGTGCCTGCATGGAGCCGCCCATCACGCCGAAGCTCATGAGCGGCTGCGCGTGGTGCGTGACGAAGCCGGGAATGATCGTGTGGAATGGCCGCTTGCGCGGTGCCACGACGTTCGGGTGATCGGGCTTCACGCTGAAGCCGTAACCGCGGTTCTGGAGACTGATGCCGGTGCCGGGCACGACCACGCCGGAGCCGAAGCCCGAAAAGTTCGACTGGATGTACGACACCATCATGCCGGACTCGTCGGCAGCGGTCAGATAGACCGTGCCGCCGCGTGAGGGATGGCCGAAGGTCGGAGTCTTCGCCTTCTTCATGTCGATCAGTTTCGCGCGGTCCTTGAGATAGGCCTTGTCGAGCATCTCGCTGGGTTTCACGCGCATTGTCGACGGGTCGGATACGAACTCGTAGGTGTCCGCGAACGCGAGCTTCATCGCCTCGATCTCGACGTGCAGCATGTCGACCGAATCGACCGGAAGACCTTCGATATCGAAGTTCTCCAGGATGCCGAGCGCGACCAGCGCAGCGATGCCCTGCCCATTGGGCGGGATCTCGTGCAGCGTGTAGCCGCGGTAGTCGATGCCGATCGGATCGACCCAGTCGTTCTTGTGCGCGGCCATGTCCTCGAGCGAGAGCGCCGCGCCGTGCTGCTTCGCGAAGGCGGCGATCTTTTCCGCCAGCTCTCCGCGGTAGAACGCTTCACCCTTGGACTCGGCGATGCGCTGGAGCGTCTTCGCCTGTGCGGGAAACGAGAACTTCTCGCCCGGCTCGAGCGCGCGCCCGCGCGGCATGAAGGCGTCGGCAAATCCCGGCTGCGCGTGCAGCTCGTGCGCCCCGGCCGCCCACTGACGCGCGATCGTCGGCGACACCATGTAGCCCTCGGCGGCGTACTTGATCGCGGGCTCGAAGAGATCGGCGAACGGAAGCTTTCCGAATTTCTCCGAGAGCTCGACCCACGCGCTGACGGCGCCGGGCACGGTTACCGACTCCCAGCCGCGCGCCGGCATCTGCGGCTGCCCCTTGAAACGCTCGAGGGACCAGCCCGCGGGCGAGCGGCCCGATGCGTTCAGGCCGTGCAGCTTCTTGCCGTCCCACAGGATGCAGAACGCGTCGCTGCCGATGCCGTTGCTCGTCGGCTCGACGATCGTCAGCGCGATCGCGGTGGCGAGTATCGCGTCCACCGCGTTGCCGCCTTTGAGCATCATGCGAATGCCGGCCTGCGCAGCAAGCGGCTGCGAGGTCGACACGATGTTGCGCGCGAGCACGGGCATGCGCTGCGACGCGTACGGAAACTGCCAGTCGAAGGGTTTCATTAGCAAGAGCGGGCGTTACGGAATTGACGAATTATACGTGCGCCACGAGATCGCCACGTCCGTCGGCTGGGCTTGCAGCGCAGAGTGTCCTGAGCTTCTCGATGGACTCAGGGCGAACGCAGGTGGCTCCTCGCGAGCGCCGCAACTGTCATTGCGGCTCGATGCCGGATTCCTTCGCGACCTTTCGCCACTTCTGGATTTCGGCGCGCGTTACCGCGGCGTGCTCTTCCGGCGAGCTCCCGATCGGTTCGGCGCCGCGCTCGGTCAGCGCCCTGTTGTTCGCTGGATCGCGAATCGCCGCGACGAGCGCCGAGTTGAGCTTCTCCACGACAGGACGCGCAATCCCGGCCGGTCCCACGAAGCCGAACAGGCTCTTCACCACGAACTCCGGAACGCCGGCTTCGATCATCGTGGGCACCTCCTGCGCGAACGATGCGCGTTTCTCCCCCGTCTGCGCGATCATGCGCAGCTTTCCGTTCTTCACATGACCGACGAGGAGCGGCACGCTGGCGAACTGCATCTGCACTTGTCCGGCGATGAGATCGATTACGGCAGGGCCGGCGCCCTTGTACGGCACGTGCACGAGCTTGATACCGGCGCTGGAATTGAGGAGCTCCGCGGCGAGGTGCCCCACGGTGCCGCGACCGGAAGTGGAATAGAAGATCTGCCCGGGACGGGTCTTCGCGAGCGCGATGAGCTGCTTCACGGTCTTCACGGGCAGCGACGGATGCACGACGAGCCCGGAGGGAACGTCCACGATGAGGCCGAGGTCGGTGAAGTCCTTCACCGTGTCGTAGGGCATCTTGCGGATCATCACCGGATTGATCATGAAGCTCGCGGCGACGAGACCGGTGGTGTAGCCGTCGGGCGCGCTGCGCGCGATGACTTCGCCGCCGATCGTGCCGCCGGCGCCGGGCCGGTAGTCCATGACGATCTGCTGACCCAGCGCTTCGGTCATCTTCGGCTGCAGCAGGCGAAAGAAGATCTCGCTGTTACCGCCCGGTGCCGCGGGATTGATGATGCGCACCGGCTTCGCCGGAAAGGCCTGTGCCGACGCGTTGCCGGCGCCAAGTGCCAGCACGAGCGCCGCGACTGCGCTTCGCTTTTTCATCGCCACCTCCTCAGCGTCGTTTTTTGTTCGTTTTACGGTGCGCTACCAGCGCGACGTCACGGCGTCCGCGTCACCGCGTCACCACGTCACCACGTCACCACGTCACCGCACGTCACCGCGTCACTTCGTCACCGCGTCAGATCACTCCGGCTCGATGCCCGCGGCGCGCGCAACCTTGATCCACTTCGCGATCTCGGCGCGGTTGAACTTGTCGTGCGCGTCGGGCGTGCTCGCGACGACGTCGGCGCCCTGCTTGGACAGATTCGACTTCACGGCCGAGTCGTTGAGCGCTTTTACCAACGCGCCATTGACGCGCTCCGCGATCGGTCGCGGCAGATTCGCCGGACCGAACAGCGCGAAGCCGCTGGCGACCACGAAATCCTTGACGCCCTGTTCCAGCATCGTCGGCACGTTCGGCGCGGCGGGCGAGCGCTTCTCGCCGGTCTGCGCGATCATGCGCAGCCGCCCGCCGGAGGAGAACTGCAGCGCGGCCGGCATGCTGGGGAACTGCATCTGCACGTGGCCGGCGACGAGATCGATCATGGACTGCCCGGTGCCTTTGTAGTGCACGCCCGTGAGCTTCACCTTCGCCAGCGACTGCAGGAGCTCCGAGGCGAGATGACCCACGGTGCCGCGGCCTGCCGTCGAATAGTTGATGTCGCCGGGCTTCGAACGCGCGAGCGCGATGAATTCCTTCACGTTCCTCGACGGCAGCGACGGATGCACGACGAGCGCGGTCGGAACGTCCGCGACGATGCCGAGCGGCGTGAAATCCCTGACCGAGTCGTAGTTGAGCTTGCGGATCATCGCCGGATTGATCGTATGCGCCGCGGAGACCATGAGCAGCGTGTATCCGTCCGGCGCCGCGCGCGCGGCCGCCTCGGTGCCGATCGTGCTGCCGGCGCCGCCGCGGTTATCGATGATGATCTGCTGGCCCAGCGCCTCGCCCATCTTCGGCGCGAACACGCGCGCGATGATGTCGGTATTTCCGCCGGGCGCGAACGGCACGATCATGCGCACCGGCTTCGCGGGATAGCTCTGTGCCAGGACCGCAGCGGGCAGGGCGAGGGCGAAAACGTACAGTGCTGCGCATGCGCGCAGGCTCGACGGCTTCTTCATTTTTGTTCCTCCCTGGAATGCGAATACTACAGCGTCCGCCGTCGAACGCAGCATCGTAGCGTGCGCCGATGGCGCACCGGTAACGCCCGCCGGCGGCCGCAGTCCTATTTCGCCAGACCGAGCTCGCCCAGGATCGCGCGGAATTCGCCGTGCTGACGTTCGAAAAAAGCGCCGAGCTCGCGGCTGCCCATGAAGTGCGGTACGCCGCCGGAGCGTTCGATCTCCGCCGTCCAGTCTTCGCTCGCGACCACCTTTGCGAAGACGGCTTCCCAGTACGCGATCTGCGCCGGCGTCCAGCTTCTGGCGCCGACCACGGGCCGCCAGTTCGCGACCACGGCGTCGATGCCGTGCTCCTTCCACGTCGGCACCGTGGCGAGCGCGCCCGCGAGCCGCTTCGGCGCCGACACCGCGAGCACGCGCATGCGCCCGGCCTGCATGTGTGGAATGAGATTGGCCGAAGGCGTCACGACGACGGCAACATGGCCGCCGAGAAGCGCCGTCATCGATTCGCCGCCGGAGTTGAACACCACGACTTTGAGTTTTTTCACCTCCGCGCCGGCGGCTTTGGCGATGAGGCCGGCCCCGATGTGATTGGTGTTTCCCGCGCTGGTCGCGATCCCGATCGGCACGCCGTCGATGCGCTCTTTCAGGGCCGCCACGAGCCCTTTCGCGTCGGCGATCGGTGAATTCGCCGCGACGGCGAAACCGAGATACTCGTCGTACAGCATCGCGACCGGCGTCACGTCACGATGGCTGAAAGCTGTCCGCCCCGTGATGTTGTTCGTGAGGAGCGACGTGGCCGTGATCTCGAGGTGGTGCGCATCGCCTGCGCGTTGGCCGACATACGCGTGCGCGATCGTTCCCCCACCGCCGGGCTTGTTCACGACGTTCACCGGCACCGGCACGAGCTTGCGCTCCTGCACGATCTTCTGCACGAGACGCGCCGTGCGATCGACGCCGCCGCCGGGGCCGACCCCGACGACGAGCTCGACCGGTCTCGTCGGCGCCCACACGGTGGACTGCGAGAGCGCGGGTCCGGCGAGGATCCAGATTACGGCGAACGACAGGATGCGAACGGTGCTCATACGTGGAGGCGGGCAGTTGAATGGCGCTAGAATTTAGCGTTTCTTCCTTCCCTTTCCCAAGTCCACGCCGGAGAACGATTATGGCTTCCGCACGCATGAGCATCATGGGCACCCGGCACGTGGTTTCGGCCGGCCACTATCTCGCGGCGCACGCGGGCTTCGAGATCCTCGAAGCCGGGGGCAATGCGATCGACGCCGGCGTCGCCGCCGGCATTGCGATCGACGTGCTGCAGACCGACAAGGTGAACTTCGGCGGTGTCGCGCCGCAGATCATCTATACCGCGAAGAACCGCAAGGTGAGCTGCATCGACGGGCTCGGGGTCTGGCCGAAAGCGGTGACGCCCGATTACTTCAACAAGAAGCACGGGGGAAAAATTCCGCCGGGGGTCGAGCGCTGCGTGGTGCCGGCCGCGCCGGATGCCTGGATCACGGCGCTCGCGAATTTCGGCACGATGAGCTTCGGCGAAGTCGCCGCGGCCGCGACGCGGTTCGCATCGGAGGGCTTTCCGATGCACCCGCTCATGTCGCAGTTCATCAAGGACAATCTGTCGTCGTACCAGCGCTGGCCGTCGAGCCGCAAGGTGTTCCTGCCGAAAGGCCGTCCGCCGGAGACCGGCGAAGTGTTCGTGCAGTCCGATCTCGGACGCACGCTCAAGTTCATGGCCGACGAAGAGCGCAAGGTCGCGCGGCGCAAGGGCCGCAAGGCGGGGCTGAAGGCCGCGCGCGACGCGTTCTACAAAGGCGACATCGCCCGCGAAGTCACGCGCTTCATCGAGCGCGAAGGCGGGCTCATGCGCTTCGAGGATTTCGCCGCTTACTCGGTCAATTTCGAGCCCACGGTGCGCACGCGCTTCATGGGCATGGACGTGCACGCGTGCGGGCCGTGGTCGCAGGGCCCGGTGCTGCCGATGACGCTGAACGTGCTCAAGCACTTCGATCTGAAAGCGATGGGGCACAACTCGCCCGAGTACATCCACGTCGTCACCGAGGCGCTCAAGCTCGCCTTCTCCGATCGCCACAACCACTTCGGCGATCCGAAGTTCCACAAGGTGCCGATCGCGGGACTCATGTCGGACAAATACGCCGCCTGGCGCCGTTCGCTCATCAGCGCCGAAAAGGCGTGGCGCGAGATGCCGCCGGCGGGTGACCCGAAGACGCTCAGCGAGATTGCGAATCGCTGGATGCCCGAGCCGCAGTCGGCCGAAGCGCCGGGCCCCGGTGACACGTCTTATCTTTGCGTGATCGACAAGGACGGCAACGCGATGTCGTGCACGCCGAGCGACGGCTCCAACAACACGCCGCTCATTCCGGGCGTGGGCATCCTCTGCTCGGGCCGCGGCACGCAATCGTGGGCGGATCCCACGCATCCATCTTCGGTCGCGCCGGGCAAGCGGCCGCGGCTCACGCCGAGTCCGGCGATGGCCTTCAAGAACGGTAAGGTCTATATGCCGTTCGGCACGCCGGGCGGCGACGTCCAGCCGCAGTCGATGCTCCAGGTGTTCCTGAACATCAACGTGTTCGGCATGGATCCGCAGGGCGCAATCGACGCGCCGCGCTTCGCGAACTACAGCTTCCCGGGATCATTCGAGCCGCACCCGTACTATCCGGGCCGGCTGTACCTCGAGTCACGCATCGAGAAATCGACGCGCGGTCAGCTCGCCGATCTCGGGCACACCGTCTACGACTGGCCGGACACGACGTGGCTCGCAGGCGCCGTATGCGCGATCGTCGCCGACCACAAGAACGGAGTCCTGCACGGCGGCGCCGATACCCGCCGGCCGGCATACGTGCTGGGTTGGTGAACGGCGCGGTTTCGCTGCGCCGCCTCGTTGCATTCGCAGCGCTCGTCGCAGTCGGGGCGAGCGCCGCGTCCGCGGGCGTTCCGGCCCTGTCGTTGCCCGTGCAATGCGAGATCGGCAAGACGTGCGCCGTCCAGAATTATTTCGATCATGACGCAGGGCCCGGCGCGAAGGACTATCGCTGCGGCCTGCTGAGCTATGACGGACACGACGGCACCGACATACGCCTGCCGAATCTCGCGGCGATGAAGCGCGGTGTCGCCGTGCTCGCCGCGGCGAATGGGCGCGTGCGCGCGGTGCGCGACAGCATGGACGACGTGAGCTTCCGCGTCATCGGCAAGGATGCGGTGAAAGGCCGCGAGGCGGGCAACGCGGTGGCGGTGGACCACGGCGAGGGCTGGGAGACACAGTACAGTCACCTGCGCCGAGGGAGTGTCGCCGTAAAGCCCGGCCAGGCCGTCAAACGCGGGCAGGTCCTCGGGATGATCGGCCTTTCGGGCCACACCGAGTTTCCGCACCTCCATCTGAGCGTGCGCCACAACGGCCGCAAAATCGATCCGTTCGTCGGCACGTCGCAGGCGTCCGATTGCGGTGCAGGCGCGACGCCGCTGTGGGAGAGCGCCACGCAGCAGGTCCTGGCCTACGCGCCGAGCGGGTTATTGTCCGCGGGCTTCGCCGGAGCGCCGCCGAGTTTCGAGGCGATCCAGGCGGACCCGCCCGATCTGCCCGGACGCCGCGCCGACGCGCTGGTGTTCTGGATTTACATGTTCGGGCTCCAGCGCGGCGACTTGGAGTACATCCGCATCTTCGGGCCGGACGGCGCGATCCTCGCCGAAGAGAAACGCCGTGCGGGCGCGAACAAGGCGGATGCGTTTCTGTACGTCGGCAGGAAGCGGCGTGACGCTGGATGGACGGCCGGCACCTACCGCGGCGAGTACAGGCTCGTTCGCGGCGCGCAGGAGATCGTCTCGATCGTCCGCGACCTGCACATGAAGCCCTGACTTAACTACGCAGATCAACCGAAAGGCCGCACGCATGAAATCTTCCGTAACCGCCGCCGCAGTCATTGCCTTGCTCACTGGCTCGACTGCCGCGCTCGCGCAAAGCGCTTCGTATCCCGTCAAACCCATTCGCTACATCGTCGGGTACACGCCCGGCGGCACGGCCGACATGCTCGCGCGTGCCGTCGGGCAGAAGCTCACCGAGGCGTGGGGCCAGCAGGTGATCGTCGAAAACCGGCCGGGCGGAGGCACCAATATCGGTACGGAAGTTGCGGCGAAAGCCGCGCCCGACGGCTACACGCTGTTCATGCCAACGGTCGCCAACGCGATCAACCCGACGCTGTATCCGAAGCTCAACTTCGACATCATGCGCGATTTCGTGCACATCATTAACTACGCGAAAGTGCCTGGCGTCGTGGTCGTGCACCCGTCGGTGCCCGCGAAGAACGTGAAAGAGCTGATCGCGATCGCCAAAGCGCACCCGGACAAGCTGCGTCACGGCTCCACCGGCATTGGCAGCCCGCACCACCTCGCCGGCGAGATCTTCAAGTCGATGTCCGGCGTGAAGATGGTGCACGTGCCCTACAGGGGCGCGTCGCCGGCGTTCGTGGACATCATCGCGGGACACATCGAGGTCTACTTCGGCGCGATGGTCTCGACGCTGCCGCACGTCAAAAGCAACAAGGTGCGCGCGCTCGGCGTGACCGCGCTGAAGCGCGTGCCGGCGGTTCCGGAGATTGCGACGGTCAGCGAGCAGGGACTCAAAGGCTTCGAGACCGGATCGTGGTTCGGCATGTCGGTGCCGACCGGCACGCCGGGCGAGATCGTGACGAAGCTGCACGCGGAGGCGACGAAGGCGATCGGCGCACCGGACATCCGGAATCGCATGACGCCGGAAGGCGCGGAGTTCGTCGGCGACACGCCGGAGCAGTTCACCGCGTTTTTCCGCAGCGAGATCGACAAATGGGGCAAGGCAGTGCGCGCTTCGGGCGCGAAGTCGGAGGGTTGATCATGCGATGGCTTTTTCTTCTGCTTGCGCTGCTGACGGGCGCGGTATCGGCGCAGGCCTACCCCGATCGCCCGGTGCGCCTCGTGGTGGGCTTTCCGCCGGGCGGCGCTGCCGACATTCTCGGACGCGTTGCAGCTCAGCACCTGTCGAATGGACTCGGCCAGCAGGTCGTCGTCGATAACCGCGGCGGCGCGGGCGGTTTGATCGCGACCGAGATCGCGGCGCGCGCGAATCCCGACGGCTATACGCTGCTCTTTACTTCGATTCCGCACGTGATCAATCCGCACCTCTACCGCAAAGTCACCTACGACCCGGTGAAGGATTTCGTGCCGGTGATCCAGTTCGTGGCCGTGCCGCTGATGATGGCGGCGGGTCCGTCGCTGCCGGCTAAAAGCGTGAAGGACCTGATCGCGACCGCGCGCGCGAAGCCGGGCATCAACTACGGCTCCGGCGGGAGCGGATCATCGAGCCACCTCGCGATGGAGCTGTTCAAGACGATGGCGAAGGTCGATCTGACCCACGTGCCGTACAAGGGTACCGGACCGATGATCACCGACATGCTGGGCGGCCAGATTGCGCTCACGATCGCGAGCGCGGTTCCCCTTACGCCGCAGGTGAAGCAAGGGAAGCTCCGCGCGCTCGGCGTGACGGGACCGAAGCGTTCCCCCGCGTTTCCCGAGGTTCCCGCCATTGCTGAAACCGTCCCGGGGTACGAAGTCGTGAATTGGTTCGGCATCGTTGCGCCGGCGGGCACGCCGCGGGCGGTCGTCACGCGCGTCAACGCGGAGCTCAACAAGGCGCTGCAATCGGCGGAGCTCGTGAAAATGCTCAACGCACAGACTGCCGAAGCGGCCGGCGGCACGCCGGATGCGTTCGGCAAGGTGATCCGCGCCGACTCTGCGAAGTGGGCGAAAGTCGTGAAGCAGTCCGGTGCCCGAGTCGACTAGTGGCCGCGCTCGCCTTCAGCTCGGGCCTCGCGGCCACACGAACAGAGGGAAACCCATGGTTTCCCTCCGTTACCTCCTTTCCTTAACTTCTGAGCCATGCTCGCCGATCCACGCCGCTACGGCGCCGGCGACGCCGGTCATCCGCTGCTTGCGCTCGCGGCGCGCGACGACAGCCGCGATGCACTCGTCGCGGCGCTGCGCGAGTTGGCGCAGGCACAGCGGGACACTGACATCGGCGCGGCGCTCGCGGCAGCGCCTTCAGCGCAGACGTATTCGAGGCTGTGGCACGCGCTGTGCGCCGCGGTCGAGCGTCCTGCCGGCGAAACCGCCGTCATGACCCGCGTGTTCGCGATGCCCTGGGTGATCGTCTGTGGAGCGAGCGCTGCAGCCTCGCTATCGTGCGTATTGCCAGACGTGGGCATGCTCTCGCGTGCGCTCGAAGAAAACGGTGCCTTCGGCGGCAGCCGCAACGTCGGCTTCGGCAACGCGCTCGTGTCGATCGAACAGATCGAGCGGCTCGCGCCGAGCGAAGTGCTGCAGGCGTCGGAGAGCACGGGCTTGCGCGCGCTGGAGCCGGCGCCTATCGCGCTCTCCCGCGGCGCCGAAGAGGTCCACGTGCGGCTGCTCGTGGGCGCGAGCGTCGAGCCATCCAATGCGCCGGGCGTGATCGTTGCCGGATCGAACATCGGCGCGTGGGGCACGCCCGCGCTGCGCGCGATGGCGGCGCAGCTCGCGACGCCCGCCGCGCAAGTGCTGCCCATGCCGCGGCCGCCGGCGGGCCTGTACTCCGCGGCGTGGCTCGGCCGGCGCGCCGGGATCGAAACCGCGTTCAATCTGTTCATCAGCAACTGTGTCAGGCGTTTTCGCGCCGCCGTCGGCGATCCACAGGTGACCGTCTCCATGCACGCAAGCGGTGAGCTGCGGGTCACGCTGACGACGCCGTTCGACGACACGATGGTCGAAGGCTTTCGCTGGCCGCTGCATCCCGCCGACGATCTCGCGGACGTCGAGCGCTCGATCGCCGCGCTGGTCGGCGAATGCCGGCTCGGCGAGCCGCTGCACGCGCCGGGCGTGCTCCCGGATTATTCGGCATCCGGCGCGCTGCTTTTTCCGCGCGCGTAACATCTGCAAGTCCGGGAGCTCTCCCGGACGCGACCGATGCCGGCCTACGACACCCTCACGCCCGGTCTGATCCTCGACGCGATCGAGACGCGCGGGCTGCGCTGCGACGGGCGGCTCCTCGCGCTGAACAGCTACGAGAACCGCGTATATCAGGCCTGGCTCGAAGACGGCTCGTCGATCGTGGCCAAGTTCTATCGGCCGCAGCGCTGGTCGGACAAAGCGATCCTCGAAGAACATGCGTTCGCGCTGGAGCTCGCCGAGCGCGAGATCCCGCTGGTCGCGCCGATCGTTACGGACGGCAGGACGCTCGCCGAACACGGCGGGTTCCGGTTCGCGCTGTATCCGCGGCGTCCGGGGCGCACACCGGAGCTCGAAGATCCCGACACGCTGCAGTGGCTCGGGCGCTTCATCGCGCGCATACACGCGGTCGGCGCGTTACAGCCCTTCGTTCATCGTCCGCGCGTCACGATCGAAGGCTCGGGTCGGAAGCCTTCGCGCTACGTCGTCGAGCATGGCTTCGTGCCGGACGAGCTGAGCGCCACGTACTCGAGTGTGGTCGACGACGTGCTCGACCGTGTCGAGCGCGCATACGAGCGCGCCGGGCCGACCCGCGCGATCCGGCTCCACGGCGATTGTCATGCTGGCAATATCCTGTGGACGGACGACGGTCCGCATTTCGTCGATCTCGACGATGCGATCATGGGCCCGGCGGTGCAGGACCTCTGGATGTGGCTCGCAGGTGACCGGCCGACGATGCAGGCGCAGCTTGCGGCGGTGATCGAGGGTTATCGCGAATTTCACGATTTCGACCCGGCCGAGCTGTGGCTGGTCGAAGCGCTGCGCACGCTGCGGCTCATACACTACGCCGGCTGGCTCGCGCAGCGCTGGGACGACCCCGCGTTCCCGCGCAGCTTTCCGTTTTTCAACACCCAGCGTTACTGGCAGGACCAGATTCTCGCGCTGCGCGAGCAGGCGGCCCTACTCGACGAGCCGCCGCTCGAGCTTCCGTGACGCTCGAGCTGGTGATCAAAGTGGCCGTCGCGCTCGTGCTCGGATACGCCCTGCTGGTCGGTGTCGTGTATGTCGCGCAGGACGGCCTCGTTTACTTCCCGAATATCGGCCGCGAGCACGCGGCGACGCCGGCCGCATTCGGGCTCGCGCACGAGGACGTCACGATCGAGACCGAAGACGGCGAAAAGCTGCACGCGTGGTGGATTCCGGCGGCCGAGCGCCGCGGCACCGTCCTGCTCTTTCACGGCAACGCCGGCAACATCTCCCATCGTCTGGACTATGCGCGCATGTTCCGCGGCCTCGGTTACGACACGCTGCTCGTGGACTACCGCGGTTATGGCCGTAGCACCGGCACGCCGACCGAGGAGGGGACGTATCGCGATGCGCTGGCGAGCTGGCGCTGGCTTACCGGGACGAAAGCCCTGCGCGCGGACCAGATCGTGCTCTTCGGTGAATCGCTCGGCGGCGCCGTAGGCTGCTGGCTGGCCGAACGCTACCGCCCGCGCGCGCTCGTGCTCGCCTCGACGTTTACCTCGGTGCCGGACCTGGGCGCGGAGGTCTACCGCTTCCTGCCGGTGCGGCTCATGAGCCGTTTCAAGTACGACACGCACGCTTGCCTGTCGCGAGTCGAAGCGCCCGTGCTGGTCGTGCACAGCCCCCGCGACGACATCATTCCGTACGCGCACGGGCGCCGCCTGTATGACGCCGCGCGCGGGCCGAAAGCGTTCCTCGAGATCGACGGCGGCCACAACGACGGCTTCGTCTTCATGCGGCCGGAGTGGGTGCAGGGCGTCGGCGATTTTCTGGAACGCCTGGGGGACTGACGCCCTTTCCTGATGCCTTTGGACGGAAATGGCGTCAGTCCCCGTTTGACATGGACTGGTCCTCCGATTTCATCGATCGTTCGCCGATGCTCGCGCCGCTCGCCGCGGCGGCCGAGCTGCTGCGCGGCTGCCGTGACTGGCCCGCGCGCGATGCGCTCCAGCGCATCCTGACCGAGCGCGCGGTGCGCACCGCGGGCGGCGACTTGCTGCGCCTGGTCGCGCCTGGGGGCACCGACAGACCATACGAGCAGCGTATTCGGACCGACGGCGAGATGCCGGTGCGCGAACGCGATTGGCACGATCTGTTCAACGTGCTGGTGTGGGCGACCTACCCGCGCGCGAAAGCGGCTCTCAACGACGCCCACGTCACGCGTGATCAGACGCGCATTGCGCGAAGATGTGACTCCCTACCCGATTCCGAACGCGGCGCGATACGCGACGCGCTGACACTGTTCGACGAGAACGGCGCGATCGTCCTGTCGTCCGATGGGGGTTTGCTGGATGACCTGCGCGCGTTCCGGTGGAAGCGGCTGTTCCAGGCCCGGCGCGAGGAGGTGAAACGGACGATGCGCTTTTACCTCTTCGGCCATGCGCTCTTCGAGAAGGCGTTGCGCCCGTACATCGGCATGACCGCGCATGCCATCCTGCTCGAGATGGATCCGAAGCGCGTCGCTGCGCCTGCGGGATACCCGGTGAATACCCTCGATGATCTCGTCGCCGAGGCCGTTAGTACGCTCGATGCGCCCCGCGCGCTCGCGCCGCTACCGGTACTGGGCGTCCCGGGATGGTGGCCGGAGAACGAGCGGGCGGAGTTCTACGACAACGAGGCGTACTTCAGGACCGGACGGCGCGGTGTCAGCCGGCCGCCGAGATAGCGGTGACGCGCCCCGGGGCGACGCTCACGCGGTTGCGCCCGCCGGTCTTGCTCGCGTAGAGCGCCTGGTCCGCGCGCTCCATCACCGATTCGAGGTCGCTGCCGTGCTCCGGATAGCTCGCGATGCCCATGCTCACGGTCGTGCTGACGGGACGCTCGCGCGTTGTCAGCACCGCCGCTTCGACGCGCTCGCGAATGCGCGTGGCGACGATCTCCGCACCCGCCGCGGCGGTCTCCGGCAGCAGCACCACGAACTCGTCTCCGCCGTAGCGCGCGAGCACGTCGGTCTCGCGAAGCTGCGCCTGTATGCACTGCACCAGGAGTTGGAGGAGCCGGTTACCGGCCTGGTGGCCGTACTTATCGTTCACGACCTTGAGGCTGTCCGAGTCCACCATGATGATGGTGTAGGTGTGGTTGTACCGCGCGGCCTGGCGCGAAATGCGCTCGGCAATGGTGCCGAACGCGCGCATGTTGAGCACGCCGGTGAGCTCGTCCTTCTCGGAGAGCATCTTGATGTGGGTGAGGGCGCGCCGGATATCCGAGGAGAGCATGGTCGTTATGTACGCGACCAGCACCATGGGCGCGAACTGCGCCGCGATGCCCGCGTAATACACCACCATCGATTCCGCGGTGGCGGCTTCCGCCAGCCAGAGATAGCAGGCCGCGATGAGCGCGATCTGGAGCAGCGTCGCCGCTTTGCCGAGCGTGAGCGCCGTGGTGATGATGACCAGCAGGTACAGATTGATGAGCGGGCTTTCGAGCCGCCCCGTCTGCATCAGAACCCAGGTGATGAACGCGATCATCACCCACGTCTCTATCGCGATCTTCCAGTTGCTCTCCTTGCGATAGAAGTTGAGATAGTGGAACGACAGGACGAAGCCGGCGAAGAGCAGGGTGCCGAGCGCGAGATTGGAAGAGGTCTCGGGGTCCGGGGAAAAAATGACCTGGTAGAGCAGCACCAGGATGACGGTCAGCCATTCGATTTCCGCGACCGTGCGGGAAAAGCCCCGCAATTCCTCCTCCGACAGGGTCGGGTCGAATATGAGGCTGTTTTTCATCCGAAGGTCCAAACCAAAACCGTTTATTTAGAACGCGTTGTGGAGGACTTTTAGCACCCAGTGTCAGGTATGGTAATGGAAAATCTGACGTTTTGGCAGCATTTTCCACCAAACTGTGACCTTGAACTCCCCGGCCACGGGCCCCATCTAAAACGCGGATTCTCTCTCGGGACTGACGACTACATGAAACGCATCTTCCTGTTCGTGGCGACCAACTTCGCGATCCTGCTGGTGCTCAGCATATCGATGCAGGTGCTCGGTCTGGACCGCTGGCTGACCCAGAACGGGCTGAACCTGGGAGCGCTGCTCGTGTTTGCGGCGATATTCGGCTTCGGCGGCTCGATCATTTCGCTGCTGATCTCGAAATGGATGGCGAAAAAGGCGACCGGCGCACACGTCATCGAAACGCCGGCCAACAACACCGAGTCCTGGCTGGTCTCGACCGTTCAGCGCCAGGCGCAGCAGGCGGGTATCGGCATGCCCGAAGTCGCGATCTACGATGCGCCCGAGATCAACGCCTTCGCGACCGGCTGGAACAGGAACGCTGCGCTCGTCGCGGTAAGCACGGGGCTGCTGAACAACATGAGCCAGGACGAAGCCGAAGCGGTGCTCGGTCACGAAGTCAGCCACGTCGCCAACGGCGACATGGTGACGCTCGCACTGGTCCAGGGCGTCGTGAACACGTTCGTGATCTTCTTCTCCCGGATCATCGGCTACCTGGTCGATCGCGTCGTCTTCAAGAACGAGCGCGGACACGGCCCCGGCTTCTGGATCACTACGCTGATCGCGGAGCTGGTGCTGGGCATCCTCGCGACGATCATCGTGCTGTGGTTCAGCCGCTACCGCGAATTCCGCGCCGACCACGGCGGTGCGACGCTCGCCGGCCGCCAGAAGATGATCGCTGCGCTCCAGCGCCTGCAGTTGAACTACGGCCAGCCGCCGCAACTGCCGGATCAGGTCAAGGCGTTCGGCATCTCCGGCACCGCGGGACTGGGGCTCAAGCGGCTCTTCATGTCGCACCCGCCCCTCGAAGAGCGCATCGCGGCGCTTCAACGAAGCTAGCGGGTGAGCTGCGGGTCCTGGACGGTACCGCCTATGACGAGCTGCGAGCGCGCGACGACGCTACCGCGCGTCGCGAGCTCCGCGCTCAGCCTGCCGCTCAACTGTCGCGATGCCGCGACGTCGAGCGTGCCGTTCGCATTGAGCGCGCCGGACGCAAGCTGTAACTGCCGGTACGCATAGCCCGCCGGAGTGACCTGCAGGGAGCCGCTGAGACTCTCGAACTGCGTGCGCCCGCCGCGCAGCGCGCCCACCGCGGGCGACCGGATCGCGCGCACGAGATCGATGTTCAGGAGCTCGCCCCGCGATACGGTGAACGTACCCGCGAGCTGTGGATTGCGCGGGAGCGCGGCCCAGTCGGCCGCTTGCATGCTGAAGCGGCCCGTCCCTTTCAGCGTCCCGCGCGCCGAGAAGTTCGGCGTGAGCTCCGCGAGCATGTCCTGCAGCCGCGCGTTGTCGAGTTTGAACTCGCCTTCGAGCGCGATCGGTCCGGCCCACCGGACGTTGAGCGCGCCTTCGAGCGTGCCTGCCGCGATCGTTCCGGTGAACTCGGCAGCGGCGATCTGACGCTGATCTACGAGGCCGCTCAGCTTGAGGCGATCGAACGTGAGCGCCGGACCGTACGGCACGCGCCACGCAGTCGCATCGAGGGCGACGCGCACGCCCTCCGCGCTCGGGGTGAGCACGAGCTGCGTCTTGCCGCTCGTGAAATTGGCGCTCGTCACCGTACCGTTCGGCGCGAAATCGATCGCACCGCCGAACGGCTCGAGCGCGGCGCCGGGCAGGCTGATCTTGGCGTCGGCGAGCTGGAGGCGCGACACGTGGACCGATCCGGCGGTGCGTCCGCCCGTCCATGCCGGCAGCGTCCCGAGCATCGGCGGATCGATCTCGACGCCGCTCGCTTCGACGAGGTCGAACGTCTCGGGCCCCGAGAGCGCCGCCAGCGGCAGCACGTGGGCGTCGATGCGTCTGACGCGCACGCCGCTCGCTTGCCCGATCGCGACGTTCTCCAGCACAAGACGCGGCGAGGGCAGCAGCACGTAGCGCACGGTCTCGACGCGCGCCGGTTGGTTGAAACGCAGCTCGAGCGCACGCTGGACGTCGGCGCGGTATCCGTCGAGCGGTGAGAACTGGAGCCACGCGACGGCGGCAGCGGGCACCGCTATCGCGGCGATCGCCCCGCCCCAGAGCATTTTCTTCCGGAGCTTCTGCCGCGCCGCGAACTCGACGCGCCTCGCTTCTTCGTCCTGGCGCTGCTTGCGTGCCGCCGCCGCCCGCGCCGAGAGCTGCTGCGCTTCGTTCCTGCGCCGCGCCTCCGCCGCTTCGGCGATCAGGTCGTGAGCGGTGCGATCGACGTTGAGGCGCTCCTCGATCGGCTCGTCCTCGTCCTCGAGCTTCGGCGTGAGCTTCTCCGCGGGGGCGGCGGGCTCCGGCTCCGGCGCGGTTGCGGCAGCTTCCAGGTTCGGCTCCGGCGCGGCGGCCTGTGCCGGCGCGGGTGCGAGCGCCGCAGCGGGTGAATCGCGTGTTTTGGCTTGCGCCGCGTGCGCGAGCATCGCCGCTTCCAGCGCGCTCGGGACGTGATCCGGCGTGTGATGCACCTGGATCTGTTCCGCGCGCTCGAGATCGACTTCGGGCAGCGCGCTGTCTTCCGGCTGCGATACCGGCGCAGGCTGCTCGTGTTGCGCAGCGCCGCCGCCGATTTCCGGAATCGAGATCGCGATGTCGTGGGCGGCGGTCGCCTGGTCGCCGGCGTGTTCCACCTTGTTGAGCGCCGACCAGGACGCGGCGGCCGTGGATGCGGCAGGTCCGGCAGCCGCGGCCGGTGCATCGCCGCTGCGCGCCGCTTCGCGCGCGCGCCGCTCGGCCTGCACACGCGCGTTCAACTGCCGCACGCGATCGGCGATATCCATTTCCGGCTCGGGCACTTCGTCGGCGCGGCCTTCGGCCTCGGCGATCTCGCGTGCGCGCATGCGCGCCTGCTCCGCCTGCCGCTCGAGCTCGCGCACGCGGGCGCGAGCGGCTTCGGCCTCGGCGTCATCCGGATTCTTGAACTCTCGCGCGCCCTGCATCGCTTTCACCTGCGCTTCGAGAAGCTCGCCGGCACGCGCTTCGGCATCCGCGCGCGCCTGCGCCTGCTCTTCGGCCTGCCGGCGCTGCTCGGCTTCTTCGCGCGCGCGATCCTCGGCGGCCTGCTTCACGGCGATGTCGGCAAGTGCGCGCTGCTCGGCTTCGGCGCGCGCACGCGCTTCGGCTTCGGCACGTACCGCCGTTGCCGCCGCCGCGCGCGCACGCGCTTCGGCTTCCGCGCGCTCCGCGGGATCGGTCGCGGCACGGGCCTCGCGTTCCGCGCGCTCTCGCGCCTCGGCGGCTTCGCGCGCCGCCTGTTCGGCCTTCGCGCGCGCCTCGGCCTCGGCCTGCGCGCGCGTCTCTGCCAGCGCTCGCGCGCGCGCTTCGGCTTCGACCCGCAGGCGCGCCTCCAGCGCAGCGCGCGCTTCCGCCTGCGCACGCTTCGCGGCATCGGCGGCCGCGAGCGCACGGCTGGCGGCCTCCGCATTGAGCGTCGCCATCGCCTGCGGTGACGTGAAATCGAGATCGCTCTCGTCGCTCGCCGTTTGCTGCACGGCCGGCGCGACCGCTTTGATGTAACCGTCCGCGGCGAGCGTGTTCAGGGCATGCTGCAGTTGAGGCATCGTCATGCCGGATGCAGGGAGCAGCTCCCCGACGCTCGTGCGCCCGTCGATGGAATTGAGCACTTGTCCCATCTCGCGCGGAAGCTTCAGGCCTTTGTTCCTGAGCTCGAGCAGGCCCTTCGCGGTTTTGGTATAGACGGTGTCTGGGGCCAGAGCCATTTGGGAACCTGCGCTAAAAGGTGAAGCTAACGCATTGCAATGTCTGGAATATTATAGATAAACTGGCTTGGACCACACTCCGGACGCTCGCCGCAGCCGCGACGATGCAATACAGGCGCAACGAATTCGACGTCGAGAACCGCATCAACACGACGGATCCCGTCGAGGTTTCGCGCGAGGTCTCGTCGATCTATCAGAGCCTGTATCAGCGTACAGATCCGGGAAAAATCGACCAGGCATTCACCGACGTCGCGCTGCTCTATCGAGGCGAGTATCCCGGATACCACGCCTGCGATACCTCGTATCACGACATTCAGCACGTGCTCGACGTCACCCTGGCAATGGCGCGTCTCATGGACGGCTGCGTGCGCGCGACCAGTGCGGACGTGCTGACGGACCGGCTGTTCCAGTTCGGCATCATCACCGCGCTGTATCACGATTGCGGCTATATCCGGCACCGCAAGGACACGAAGCATACGAATGGCGCCGAGTACACGAAGACACACGTCTCGCGCGGCGGACGCTTTCTCGAGGATTATCTGGTCAAGCTCGGCATGGCCGACCTTGCGCCGGTCGCGTCGCGCACGCTGCATTTCACTGGTTACGAGGTGCCGGTGGACAAGATCCGCGTCGACCCTGAGTTCCGGCTGATCGGCAATCTCCTCGGCAGCGCTGACATCCTCGCGCAGATGGCGGACCGCTGCTATCTCGAAAAGTGTTACGACCGTCTCTATCCCGAGTTCGTCTCGGGCGGCATCGCGCGCCAGCCGACGCCCGACGGCAAGGAGCAGGTGATCTTCGGATCGGCCGCGGACCTCATATTCCAGACGCCCCGGTTCTATCACAGCGCCCACAAGCGGCTGAAGGTCGATCTCGGGGGCTACTGCGACTACATCGAGAACCACTTCGCCGGCGAGAACCTGTACTTCACCGAGCTCGACAAGAACATCGAGCACGCGAAGAAGATCGCCGACCGTGAGGACGTCTCGCTGCTGCGGCGTAAGCCGCCGGAGACGGTCGGCTCCGGCGAGCCTACCGCCGACGACCGCCTGATCTGATCACTGCTTTTCGTCACCTGTTTACGGCAAGAGCAGTATCTTGCCGGTATGGCCCGCGCTCTCCATGAGCGCGTGCGCTTCCGCCGCCTGCTCCAGCGGGAACGTCTTGCTCGTGACCACCCGTATCCGCCCCGCTGCGATGTGCGGCCACACCTGCTCTTCCAGCTCGCGCGCGATGCGCGTCTTGAACGCGGTGGGCCGGGTGCGCAGCGTCGAGCCCGTGTAGGTGAGCCGCTTCAGCATCACCGGCATCAGGTTGACTTCGACTTTCGAGCCCAGCGCGAACGCGAGCTGGATGATGCGCGCGTCGTGGCTCGCCGCCTTGAAGTTGCGCTCGATGTTGGGGCCCCCGACGATGTCGAGAATGACGTTGGCCCCGCCCATCTCGCGCACGATCTCCACGTAGTCTTCCGTCTTGTAGTCGATCGCGCGATCGGCGCCGAGGTCGCGGCAGATCGCGACCCGCGCTTCGGGGCTGTCGGTCGCGATCACTTTCGCGCCGAAGGCTTTGCCCAACTGGATCGCAGTCGTGCCGATACCGCCGGCGCCGCCGTGCACGAGGAACGTCTCGCCGGATTCGAGACCCGCGCCGATGAAGACGTTGCTCCAGACGGTGAAGAATGTTTCCGGCAGCCCGCCCGCGTCCTCGATGTCGACGCGCTCGGGAATCGGCAGGCAGTGATCTGCATCCGCGACGCAATACTGCGCGTAGCCGCCGCCGTTGGTGAGCGCGCAGACCCGGTCGCCCGCAGACCAGCGCTTCACATCCGCGCCCACGGCGACGATTTCTCCTGCGATCTCGAGCCCGAGCAGATCGGATGCGCCGGGCGGCGCAGGGTAGAGGCCTTTGCGCTGCATGATGTCGGGACCGTTGACCCCGGTAGCCGCGACTTTGACGAGCACTTCGTTTTTCTGCGGCTGCGGCACCGGGCGTTCGGTTGTTTTCAGCACCTCGGGTTTGCCGGGTGCGGAGATCTCGACAGCCTTCATCGTTTTCGGCAGGTTCATTTCGCTTCTTCCCTGAAGATTCTGATGCGTTCTTTCAAACCGGGCGTCGCAACGGAGCACGCGAGCGCCGCCATGTCCTCGCTGCGGGTATCGATGACCGTGTGCCGGTGGAGCGCGGCAGCCGCTGTCGCGCCCAGCCGCGCGGCCTGTTCCCGAGCCGCCGAGACGACGCCGTCCCACTCCCCGGCAGGCGTGATGCCCGTGAGAAATCCGATCTCGAGCGCTTCGCTGGCGCCGAAGCTGCGCGACGCGGCGAGAATTTCGCGCGCCCGGTCCGCCCCGACGCGGTTCGCAAAACGGCGCGTGCCCAGCACCACGCCGAAGCGCAGGCCCGGCAGCCGGAAGCTCGTATCGGGCGTCGCCACGCGTGAGCCGCAGCAGGCGACGAGATCGGCGCCGGCTCCGAACGTGCGGCCGTGCGCGAGCGCGAGCGTGTGGTACGGCGCGTGGTACAGCGCCTGAAGGAGGATTTCGATGCGGATGAAGCGCAATGCGAGATCGCCGTCGCTCGCGCTCTGATAATCGGTGAAGTCGAATCCGGCGCAGAAGTGCGAGCCTGCGCCGTCGAGGATGAGGAGCCGGGTGCCGTCGCCGCACGCCGATTCGACGGCGTCGAGCAGGTCTTCGACCAGGCCCGCGCACAAGGCATTCGCCTTCTGCGGCCGGTTGAGCGTGAGCCGCGTGACGTGGCCCTCGTGCGTACGGACGAGCGCCTCCGTCATGCCCGTTTGAGCTCCCGAAGCACTTCCTCCGTGTGCGCGCCCAGCGCCGGCGGCTCGCGATAGACGCCGAGGCGCTGGCCGCTGACGCGCTGAGGCGAGATCACCACCTTTGATTGCGCGCCGTTCGGAAGCGGCATCGGCTCGACCCAGCCCATGTGCGCCACCTGCGGATCGGCGAGCACCTCGGAATAGGTATTTATAGGCGCGCAGGGCACGCCGCGCTCGCGGTATCTCGCGAGCAGATCGGCGGCGTCATAGCGTGCGAACTCTGCTTCGAGGATCTCGCGCAGCTTGTCCTGATTGCGCGCGCGCAACGTCGGTGATGCGAAGCGCTCGTCGCGCGCGAGATCGATTCGGGCGATCGCCTCGCACACCGCTTCCCAATGCCTGTTCGTCCCGGCGGCGAGCGCGAAATAGCCGTCGCGGCAGCGAAAAGCGGCGTACGGCGCGTTGAGCGGGTGCGCCGAGCCGAGCGGCACCGGATCGCGTCCGGTGCCGAAGAGCTCGCTCGTCTGGAGGTGTGCGATGCCGAGCATGCTCCCGAGCATCGACACGTCGATGTACTCGCCTTCGCCGCCGCTGCGGACTTTGCACAGCGCGGCCGCGATCGAATACGCGGCATACAGACCCGACGAGAAATCCGCGATCGGCACGCCCGATTTCGCGGGTCGGCCGCCGGGCTCGCCGGTGACACTCATGGCGCCGCTCATCGCCTGGACCGTCATGTCGAATCCGCCTTCGGCAGCGCGTGGACCGGTCTGACCGTACGCCGAGACCGAGCAGTACACGAGAGACGCCTTTTCTTTCGACAGGCTGGCGTAGTCGAGACCGAACCGCGCCATGACGCCGGGACGAAAGTTCTCGATGACGACGTCGGCGGAGAGTGCGAGCGCTCGCGCGGCCGCGAGCCCTTCCGCGCTTTTCAGGTCGAACGTAACCGAGCGCTTGTTGCGGTTCACCGAAGCGAAGTACTGGCTGTAGCCGTCGATCATCGGCGGCCACGCCCGCATGAGATCGCCTTCCGGCGGCTCGACTTTGATCACATCCGCGCCCATGTCCGCGAGCAACGCGCCGCAGAACGGGCCCGCGAGCACCTGGCAGAACTCGGCTACGCGTACGCCGGAGAGGGGAAGCATCGAAGGGAGCGTGAGGAGCTACGAGCGGAGCGGCAATTATAGGCGAGCGCGCGTGAAGCATGCGAAACTCGCGGCTCATCCCGCGGCGTCATCATCACACCAGACCGAACCGAATTCTTCAGCATGAGCAGCGCGCGCATCGACCCCACTCGTCTCCTCGAATTCGCAACGGTCGTGTATGCCGGCGCCGGCATGCCACAGCAGGACGCGCATCTCGTCGCCGACACGCTCGTGCAGGCGGACCTCTGGGGCCATCAGTCGCACGGCGTGCTGCGCCTCGGCTGGTACCTCGATCGCATCCGCAACGGCGTCATGAAGCCGGTGACGCAGCCCGAGTTCGTGGTGGACGCCGGCGCGATGGCGTTGATCGACGGACACGACGGTGTTGGCCACGTGCTCTCGGTGCTGGCGGCGCGCGAAGCGATCAAGCGCGCGAAGGCGCATGGCATCGGCGCGGTCGGCGTGCGCATGTCCAACCACTTCGGCACGTGCATGTACTACACGCTCATGGCCGCGCGCGAAGGCTGCATGATGTTTCTCACCACCAACGGCGGACCGGCGATGCCGCCGTGGGGCGGGATGCGCAAAGTGATCGGCACGAACCCGTGGTCGGTTGCGACGCCCGCGGGGCGCCATCCGCCGTTCGTCGTGGATATGGCGAATACGGGTGTGGCGCGCGGCAAGATCTATCTCGCGCGCCAGAAGCGCCAGCCGATCCCGCCCGGTTGGGCACTGAACGCACAGGGTGCGCCCACGACAGACCCGCAGGAGGCGATCGACGGGATCATCCTGCCGATGGCCGAGCACAAAGGCTATGGCATCGCGATGATGGTGGACGTGCTCTCCGGTGTCCTCACCGGCAGCGGTTTTCTCACGCAGGTGCACAGTCCTTACAAGACGGCGGAGAAGAGCAACTGCGGGCATCTCTTCATCGCGATGAACATCGAAGCGTTCCAACCGCTTTCGCAGTTCAACGCGCGCATGGAGCAGTACATCGCGGAGTTGAAAGCCGTGCCGCGCGCGCAGGGCTTCGACGAAATTTTCTATCCGGGCGAACTCGAGGCGCGCAACGATGCGCGCAATCGCAAAGAGGGTCTCGAGCTGCCCGACGACACGATCGCCGATCTCCGGCGCATCGCGAAAGAAACCGGTCTGGAAGGAAAACTCCCGTGAAGATCACCGCAGTCAGGACGCATCCGTTCTCGGCGCCGCTCGAAGAGCCGCTCTTCACTGCACAGGAGGCGCTCAAGGATTCGAGCATCCTGCTCGTCGAAGTGCAGACCGACCAGGGCATTACCGGCTACGGCGAGATCAAGGGCTCGCCGATGAAAGCGATCGCGGAGTGGGTCGCCAGATTTGGCGACGTCATTCAGGGCGCCGATCCGCTCGCGCACGAGATCATCTGGAACCGCCTGTTCAACCTGACCGTGCCGCGTCCACGCGCGATGTACGGCGGCGATGCGTTTCCCCCCGTTCCACGCCCGGCACGCCCGCAGGTCATGTCCGCGATCGGCGGCATCGATCTCGCGCTGTGGGACATCAAGGGCAAGGCCGCGGGCATGCCCGTATACAGCCTGCTGGGCGGCGGCCGGCGGCCGATCTTCACCTATTCGACCGGCGGCTACTATCCGCGCGACGCGACGATCGACACGGCCGTGAAAGAGATGGTGAGCTTCGTCGAGAAAGGCTACCGCGCGGTGAAGTTGAAGACCGGCGGCTTCAGCGTGGACGAGGAGATCCAGCGCGTCGCGGCGGTGCGGGACGCGATCGGGCCCGGCATCGGGCTCATGATCGACAACAACGCAGCCTTCGGCCTGAACGACGCGGTGCGGTTCTCGCGCGGCATCGAGCGTTACGACATCACCTGGTTCGAAGAGCCGCTGCACTGGTACCTGCAGCCGAAGGATTACGCCCAGCTCGCGGCGGAAACGCGCATCCCGCTGTCGCACGGCGAGCGCGAGATCCACCGCTTCACCGTGCGCGACTTCATCGAATTCGGCGCGATCAAGTATCTGCAGTTCGATTCCACGCGCGCCGCGGGCTTCACGGAGGCGATACGCGTCGCGCAGCTCGCCGAGCAGCACGGCGTGCTCGTGGTGCCGCATCACTCGCCGGAGCTGCACGGGCACCTCGTGGTCGCGATGCCCGAAGTGGGCTACTGCGTCGAGTCCCATGCGTCGCCCAACCGTGACCCTCTGAGGCACCACCTGTACCGGCACGACGTCGCATTTCGCGACGGTTACCTGCACCTGGGTGAGAAGCCGGGGTGGGGGATCGAGATCGACTGGAAGGCGGTGGAGCGCTTCCGCGTGTAGATTCGTAGGGTGCGCACGTTGCGCACCGGCCGGTGCGCCATTGGCGCACCCTACGGCAACGGAGGAGATTCGCGATGAAACTGCCGCAGCACAACCGCTACGACTATGTTCCGCTGCCCGAACGCAAGGACTACAGCTGGCCCGGGGGAAAGCGCCTCGCGTTCTGCATCACGACCAACGTGGAGGTCTTCGCGTTCGGCAAGGGGCGCGGCCACGACAACGCGAAGCACGGCGAGCCGCAGACGCAGCGCAATTACGCCTGGCGCGACTACGGTAACCGCATTGGCATCTGGCGGCTCTTCGATCTTGCCGAAGAGCTCGACATGCCGCTCGCCCACAACACCAACAGCCTGCTCTACGACTACGCGCCGCAGATCATGGAGCGCATCCGCAGGCGCGGCGACGAGATCGTCGGCCACGGCCGCACGAACTCGGAGAATCTCCACGACTTCCGGTGGGAAGACGACGAGGCGCGCGCGATCCGCGAAGCGACCGAGACCTTCAAACGCCACGAAGGCCGCCCACCGAAAGGCTGGATGGGCGCAGGCGCCTACGAGAACTCGACCACGCCGGACGTGCTCAAGGAAGCCGGCTACGAGTACGTGATGGACTGGCCGCACGACGACCAGCCGATCTGGATGCGCACGCGCTCGGGGCCGATACTTTCGGTGCCGTACCCGGTCGAGCTCAACGACTCACCGCAGATCGTGCACCGCCAGCACACCGGCCGCGAGTTCTGCGACATGCTCGTCGATCAGTTCGAGGAGATGGTCGAGCAAAGCGCGAAGCACCCGCTCGTGTGCAACGTGTCCATCCACCCCTACGTGTTCGGCTATCCGTTCCGGCTGCGTCCGCTGAGGAACGCGCTCAGGCACTGCTTCTCCAACCGCTTCATGGATCGCGTCTGGAAGTGCAAGCCCGAGGACGTCTCGGACCACTGCCGGAAGCTCGAGCCCGGGATCGTGCCGGGGAGCTAATCGAGACGGATGTTCGCCTGCTGGGTCACGCGGGCGAACTTCGCGAGCTCGGATTTGATGTAGGCGCCGAGCGCGTCCGGACCGGCAGGGAGCAGCTCCATCCCGAACTTGGAGAAGTCGCGTGCGGTGTCGGGCGATTTGAGTATCTCCATCACGGCTCCGCTCACCTTCTCGATCGAGTCTTTCGGCGTCCCGCTCGGCGCGACGAGCGCGTTCCAGATGACGATCACGACACCGGGATAGCCGGATTCCGCGAGCGTCGGGAATTCGGGCGCCGGCGGAAAGCGCTTCTCGCTGGTGACCGCGAGCGCGCGGAGCTTCCCCGCGCGGACCTGTCCGATGGCGGTCGGCATCGAAGAGATCATGAGCTGCGTGTGGCCGCTCAGGAGACTCGTGAGCGCGGTGGTCGTCGCCGGCACGTGAACCATGTCGATGCCGGCGGCGCGCTTGAACATCTCGGTTGCGACGTGCACCGTCGAGCCGTTGCCGGTCGATGCGTAGTTGAGCTCGCCCGGACGCGATTTCGCCAGCTTTTCGAATTCCTTCGGCGTTCGCACCGGCAGCGACGGATGCACGACCATGATGAGCGGCGCGTAGCCCACGAGCGCGACCGGCGTGAAATCGCGCGTCGTGTCGTACGCGAGCTTGCGATAGAGATTCGGATTGAGCGCGAGCTCGGTGGAAGAGCCCATGAGCAGCGTGTAGCCATCGGGTTTCGCCCGCGCGGCGACCTCCGCCCCGATCGTACCGCCGGCGCCGGGGCGGTTCTCGACGATCACCTGCTGGCCCAGGCGTTCCGTGAGCCTGTGACCGATCACGCGCGCCGCCGCATCGGATACGCCGCCGGCGCCGAACGGGACGATGAAGCGGATCGGCCGCGTCGGGTAGGCGCCGGTCTGCGCGAGCGCATTCGTCGCGTGAAACGCGGCGAGCACAACGAGCGCGAGAACGGCAGGAATGCGATGCATGAGCGCGGCAACATAGCATTTCACTTCGCGCCCCCGCAAATGTAGTATCGATCGGGTAGCGCAGGCGTCCTGCCTGCAGCGGAGATGAGACTATGACATTCGCACGCGAGCTCGCGCAGCGCGTCTGCGCGATACGCTCCGACGATCTGTCGGAAGAGGCGCAGTACTGGAACAAGATCGCCGTGCTCGACACGGTCGGCGTCGCGCTCGCGGGCACGCACGAGGAAGCGTTCACGCTGCTCGAATCCGTGATCGACGCGCCGGCCGGCGGACCGAGCCTCGTGCTCGGCAGCGACCGCCGCGTGAGCGCGCTCGACGCGGCGCTGCTGAACGGCACCGCGGCGCATACGCTCGACTTCGACAACACGATCGAGACGCTCATCGGGCACATCAGCGCGGTCTCGGTGCCGGCGCTCATCGCGGGCGGGGAAGCGCACGGCTGCAGCGGCGCGGATCTGCTGCTCGGCCATGCCGCCGCGGTGGAGACGACGCGCATCGGCCTCGCCCTCAATCCGGAGCACTCGGAGAAAGGCTGGCATCCGACCTCGACGCTGGGTGTGATTGCAGTCGCTGCAGGGTGCTCGCGGCTGCTGGCCTTGAGCGTGGAGCAGACCGAAATGGCGCTGGCGCTGAGCGCTTCGCTCGCCGCGGGCATCAAGGCGAACTTCGGCACGATGACCAAGCCGCTCCACGCCGGTCAGTGTGCGCGCGGCGGATTGATGGCCGCGCTGCTCGCGCGCAAAGGCTACACGGCAAGCGCGGAGGCGTTCGAGCACAAGCAGGGATTTTTCGAGCTCTTCGGCGCCGGACGTCGCGACGTCGAGCGCGTGTTCGAGAGCTGGGGCAAGCCGCTCCTCATCGTGTCGCCGGGCGCGAGCTACAAGATCTATCCGTGCTGCTATGGCACGCATTCCCCGGTCCAGGCTGCGCTCGATCTTGTTCGCGAGTATGGACCGTTCGAGCCCGATCAGATCGAGCGCATCGAGAGCCGCACGACCGAGCGTGCCCTGGCGCATACGAACCGACCGCGTCCGACGACGGGGCTCGAAGCCAAGTTCAGCGTGCAGTACTGCGTCGCGCGCGCGCTCATCGACGGCAAGGTCGGACTCGATGACTTCGAACGCGAGGCCTGGGTCGAGCCGCGCGTGCGCACGCTGCTCGAACGCGTGCACGCATCGACGTACGACGGGCCCTTCTACGGTAACGCGCGCTTCGATGCGCGGCTCAAGGTCGTGCTGCGGGACGGTCGCGTGCTCGAAGCGAAAGCGGACGAGCCCGCCGGCCGTACCGTGCAAAACCCTGTCTCGCGGGACGCAGTCGATGCGAAGTTTGTCGACTGCGCGAAGTCAGTGCTTGGGGAACAGGGTGCCGAGGCCGCGCGTGCACGCATCTGGGCGCTGGACTCCATCTCGGTGCGTGAGCTCACGGCCGCGCTCGAGCGCAACGCCTCGCCGGCCGGTGTGAAAAACCGCGCTGCGGCCTAGGCCGATTGCATCGTCGTCCCGGCAGGCCGGGACCCAGTGCACGAATAGCGATGAAGCCTGAAATCCTCGTCATGGCGCCCATCTACGCGCCGGTGCTCGCGCAGCTCGAACGGGAGTACACAGTGAGCAAGCTGTGGGAGGCGAAGCATGCGGAGCGCTACCTTGGCGAGCAGTGCGGCGAGGTGCGCGCGGTAATCACGACGGCGCTACGCGGCTTACGTGCGACGGTGATCGATCAGTTGCCGCAGCTCGAGCTGATCGCGTGCTTTGGCAACCCGCGCGGGACCATCGACCGCGATGCGGTCGCGCGGCGGGGCATCACCGTTGCCAGCACGCCCGACGACATCACGGCTACCGTCGGCGAGCTTGCCGCCGGTATGGCCATCACGCTCATGCGGCGGATCTGCGAGAGCGATCGGTTCGTGCGCTCCGGACAGTGGCTCCAGCGCGCGCCCGCGGCCGGAACGACGCTCGTGGGGAAGACGTGCGGCATCGTCGGCCTGGGCCGGATCGGCCGCGAGACCGCCGCGCGGCTCGAGGCGTTCGGCATGACGATCTCCTATCACGGTCCGCGTGCGAAGCCCGACGTCGAGTACCGCTACTTCGCGGACGTGCAGAGCCTCGCGCGTGCGGCCGATTGCCTGGTGGTCAGTTGCCCCGAGACGCCGCAGTCGCGGAATCTGATCGATACACAGGTACTCGACGCGCTCGGTCCCGACGGCTTTCTCGTGAACGTTGCGCGCGGACCCATCGTTGACGAGGCCGCGCTCATCGCCGCGCTGAAAGCAAAACGCATCGCCGGCGCGGCGCTCGACGTGTACTGGAACGAGCCGCGCGTGCCGGATGCGTTGATTGCGATGGAGAACGTCGTGCTGCTCCCGCACATCGGCTCGGCCACGCGGGAAGTGCGCGAGGAGCGCGGACGCAAGCTCATGGCGAACCTGCGGGCGCATTTCGCGCGGCAGCCGGTACCGCACCCGCTGGAAATCTGAATATCCCTGGAGGAGGCCGCATGAAATACCGCAAGCACGAAGCGAAGGAAGCCGCCCGCGAGATGCTGCACGGGGTATGGACGGCGCTGCCGACGAACTTCACCGACGACATCCGGCTCGACGAGGCGGCAATCGCATGGAACCTCGAGTACTGCATCTTCGAGTTGAAGCTCGAAGGCCATTACTGCCTCGGTAACGTGGGTGAATTCTGGGCGCTCACGAACGAGGAGCGCATGCGGGTGCACGAGATCAACGTGGAGGTCGCGAAAGGGCGCGTTCCGCTGATCGCGGGCTGCCATCATCAGAACGCGAACGAGGTGATCGAGCTTTCCCGCCACGCGCAGGACGTCGGCATCGACTTCGTGATCGTCCTGACGCCGTACGTCGCCGCGAACGGCGACGACGCGGTCTACGAGTTCTATCGCTACGTCTGCGAGAAGATCGACATTGGCGTGGTGCTCTTCAATACCGAAGCAACCTATCCGATCGGCGTGAATCTCGCGAAGCGGCTGGCGAAGATCCCGAACATCTGCGCGTTCAAGCAGGGCGTATCGAAGATCACGCAGACGATCGCGCTGCGCGAGGCAATCGGCAAGGAGCTCGAGATCAGCGTCGCGGACGAGGCGCCGTTCGTCTACAACATCGGCGTCATGGGCGACACCTGGCTCCTGAATTATTGCCCGCACCTCTATCAGGTTCCCGGCTACCTGCCGGTGAACGAGTATGCGGCTGCCGCGCGCGCGGGCGATCACAACAAGGCGGTCGAGATCTCGCGCAGCTTGAATCCGCTGCGCGGCGTGCTCGCGAAATGGATTCCCGGTTATGGCCGCGCGGGACGCACGCCGGCCGCCGAGCAGAAATACTGGATGGAGCTGATCGGCATGAAAGGCGGGCCGGTCCGCGCGCCGAGCACCGAGCTGCCGGAAGAGGAGAAGGCGAAGCTGCGCGCCGACCTGCAGGCGACGGGGCTCATCGCGAAAGCGCAGGCGGGACGATCGAAGACGGAACGTCGCGCAGCCTGAGCGTCGTTCGACCGTAGGGTGCGCCGAGGGCGCACCGCGCGGTGCGCTACGTCGGGCGGGGCGATGGCCCACCGGCCGGTGCGCTACCAGCGCACGATACGTCGCTACATCAAGCGGCCGGTCCTTCGACCGCGCGAGCAACGTCAACGCGCAGGCGCGATCAGATCCGGCGCGTCGTTCTTCGGCGTGTTCACCCGCTCGCTGACCGGATAGCACACGAGCATCTCCAGCGGCGCCGGCCGCAGCAGATCGCGCGGATCGTCGGCTTCCAGCCACGTGCGGTAGTCATCCGGCTCGAGGATCACCGGCATGCGGTCGTGCAGGCGCCGCACCATGTCGTTGGCCTGCGTCGTGATGATCGCGAACGTGACGAGCCGCTCGCCGTCGGGCTTGCGCCAGCTATCCCACAGGCCTGCGAACGCGAGGAGCGAGCCGTCGCTGCTGGTGATGTAGTAGGGCGTCTTGCCGGCGGCGTGCTTCTGCCACTCGTAAAAGCCGCATGCCGGCACCAGGCACCGGCGCCTGTTCCGGTAAGGCTCCTTGAAGGATGCGGTGGTCGTGACCGTCTCGGCGCGCGCGTTGATGCACTTGTAGCCCGTCTTTTCGTCTTTGGCCCAATACGGCACGAGGCCCCAGCGCGCCGTCGTCTGCTCGATCGTGCCGTCGCGGGTGAGGCGCGTGATCGGCAGCACGGAGCCCGGCGCAACGTTCCAGCTTCCGGGGAATTCATGCAGGTTCGCGAAGTACTCGGCCTCGGCCCGCGAGCGCGAACGGGGACCGTACAGCGCGTAACGACCGCACATCGGAGCGCTACTTCTTGCGCGCGGTGGTTTTCTTCGCCGGCTGGCGCGTGGTCTTTTTCCTGGCGGGCTGGCGCGCCTTGCGCTTTCCCGCCGCGCCGCGCGTTGCTTTCTTGAGCGCCTGGCGCAGCGCTTTGCCGACGGTTTTCACGGCGCGTTTCGCTTTCGCGGCGGCGCGTTTCGTGGCCGTTTTCGCCACTGCGCGTTTTTTTTGCGCCGGCGCGGCGGCGGCGACGGTCACGGTGCGTCCGCTCGCCGCGGATTCGAGAATCGCCTCCAGCACCGTGACGCCGTGCTCCTCGTCACCGCCGGCGATCGCGAGGGGACGCTTCTCGCGCACCGCGTCGGCGAAGTTCTCGAGCTCGGCGCGCTCGGTGCTCGTCTGCGCAAACGTGACGATCTGCGGCCGCTGATGGTTGTGTAAGTTCGTGGGATCGACGTAACAGACTTTCATCTGCCATGTCGTGAGGTGCTCGACGTCGCCGACTTCAGCCCAGCCTTTCGAGCCGAACACCTGCATGCGCCAGGTCTCGGCCGTCGCGATGATCGTGCTCAAGTATCCGGTCGCGCCGCTGCGGAAGCGGAACAGCATCGAAGTCGTGTCGTCGATGCCGTAATCGAGCGCGATGCGATAGCTCTGCGCGTGCACCGTGTCGATATGCCCTGCGAGATACAGCATCGCGTCCACGACGTGCACGCCGCGGCCGGTCATGCCGCCGGCCGGACCTTCGTCGCGCTGCTGCCGCCAGTGCGCTTTCGGGAAGCGGTAGACGCTGGGGCCGCAGAAATTGCCTTCGATGTGCAGCAGCTCGCCCAGACGGCCGTCGCCGAGCATGCGCCGCATCTCCTGGAGCGCGGGCTGAAACCGCCAGTTGAAGCCGACACCGACTGTCACGTTCCTGCGCGCGGCGGCCTTGAGGGCACGCAGAGCGCTCTCGGAGGTGAGCGTGAACGGTTTCTCGGTGAATACCGGCTTGCCGGCCTCGACCGCGGCCATGATCTGCGCGGCGTGGGCCGTGTGCGGCGTCGCCAGCACGATCGCATCGATCGCCGGGTCCCGCAGCACCTTCGAATAGTCGCTGTGCAGCGTGAGGCCCTGGCGCTCCGCGTACTCGCGCGCGTTCTCGGGGCGCCGAAGCACGCCGGCGACGAATCGGATTTTCTCGCTTTTGCCCTGGACGCTGTTCACGAGGTTCTGACCCCACCTGCCGAGGCCGACGATGGCTGCGTTGATCATGCTGAGTGCTTTCTCTGGATGCGCGCCTCGTCGTGATGTGCGCGGAGGCGTCGGAAGGTGATCGACTGTGCTGCGAAGTGAGGTGACTGTACCCGCGGTATGCGACACGCACAAGTTATACTTGCCGCGCGTCATCCAACGCAAAAAATCCCGAGCAGAACGAAGTGAATTCGCAGCGCATCGCGTACGAAGTCGGCGTCGACATCGGCGGCACCTTTACCGATGTCGTCTGCCGCGGCGCGCGGGGCGAGCTCAGGCTCGTGAAGATCCCGACGACGCGTGCAAATCCCAGCGCTGGCGTGCTGCGCGCCGTCGAGCACATGGCGAGCGAGTGGGGCATCGCGGCCGAGGATGTCGCGCGTTTCGTGCACGGCACGACGGTGGCGACGAACGCGGTCCTGGAGCGCAAGGGCGCGAAGATCGGGCTCATCACGACGCAAGGCTTCAAAGACGTGCTGGAGATTGGCCGCCAGAGCCGGCGCAGCGTCTACAGCGTCATGCTCCGGCCGGAGACGCCGGCGTTCCTCGCCCCCGGCGCGCTGCGGCGCGAAGTGCCCGAGCGTGTCGCCGCGACCGGCGAGATCCTCGTGCCGCTCGACGAAGACGCACTCCGGCGCGAAGTGACCGAGCTCGCCGCGCAGGGCGTGCAGGCGATCGCCATCTCGTTCCTGTTTTCGTTCCTCAATCCGGCGCACGAGCGGCGCGCGGCGGAGATCGTGCGCGAGATGCATCCGGAGCTGATGGTGTCGATCTCGTCCGAGGTGGACCCCGCGTTCCGCGAGTACGAGCGCACGTGCATCACGGCGTTCGATGCGTATCTAAAGCCGGTGATCGACCGTTATCTCGAGAGCATGGAGCGCGATCTCGCGGCACAGGGCGTGGGCGCACCGCTCCAGATCATGCAGTCGCGCGGCGGCGTCGCGTCTTCGCGCATCGCCCGGCGCAGCCCCGTGCGGCTCTTCCTCTCGGGGCCCGCGGCCGGCGTGATCGGCGGGCGTGTAGCGGGCGAGGCGGCGGGCGCGGCGGATGTCATCACGATCGACATCGGCGGCACCAGCGCCGACATCGCGCTCATTCAGGCTGGACGACCGCTCATCGCATCGGAAGGCATGCTCGACGGCTATGCGGTGCGCGTGCCGATGGTGGACGTCAACGCGATCGGCGCCGGCGGCGGGAGCATTGCGTGGCTCGACGGCGCGCGGTCGCTGCGTGTGGGCCCGCATTCCGCGGGCTCCGAGCCCGGCCCGGCCTGCTACGGCCGCGGCGGTACGCATGCCACCGTCACCGATGCATCGCTCGTGCTGGGCTATATCGATCCCGACTATTTCGCCGGCGGGACGATGAAGCTCCAGCCCGAGCTTGCATGGCAGGCGATCGAGCGGCAGGTCGCGAAACCGCTCGGCATGTCGGTGGAGCAGGCGGCGCTCGGAATCCACCGCGTGATCAACGCCACGATGGCCGAGGGCATCCGGTTCGTTTCGGTGAAGCGCGGCATCGACCCGCGGCGCTTCAGCCTCGTGCCTCTTGGCGGCGGGGGACCGGTGCACGCCACCGCGCTGGCGAGCGAGCTCGGCATCAAACGCGTGATCGTGCCGCTGCATCCCGGTGTGCTCTCGGCGGCGGGACTGCTTGCGGCACCGGTCGAGCACGAAGCGGCGGTCGCGTTCAATGCGCCGGTCACCGACGTGTCGCGGGAGGCGCTCGCGACTGCCTACGCCGACCTCGATCGTCGCTGTGAAGCATTGATGTCCGGCGAGCGCGTCGCGCCGCAGTCCGTCGTCCGCCACTACCTCGCGGACGTCTGCTACATCGGGCAGTCGTACCACATCGAGGTCACGGTCGATCTCGCCGGCGACACACTCGCGCGGCTCACACGCGAGTTCTACGACGCGCACGATCGCATTTACGGCCACGCGGCGCCGGGTCCGATCAAATTCGTGAACCTGCGTGCCGTGCACCAGGCGCCGGCGGGGAGCACCGCGGCGGCGCTTGCGCACGAGCATGAACCGGGGACGTCGGCCAAAGGCACGCGGCGCATCCTGACGGCGGGTTCCGCCGGTTTCGTGGAGGCTCGCGTGTACGAGCGCGGACGCATCGCGTCCGGCACACGCTTCAGCGGTCCTGCCATCGTCGAGCAGGCCGATACCACCACCGTGATCGACCCGGGATGGACCGCGGAGATCGACGCCAGTGGGAGCCTCATCCTCGCGGCGCCCGGAGAAGAACGGACATGAACACGCTCGCACGCATCGAGGTCGTGGATCCGATCACGACCGAAGTCATCCGCAACAAGCTCGAAGGCATCGCGAACGAGATGGAGCTCACGCTTCTGAAGAGCTCGTTCTCGCCGATCGTGAAGGAGGGACTCGACACCTCCGCCAGTCTCTTCACCGTGAGTGGCGAGACGCTCGCCCAGGCGTGCGCGATTCCCGTCCATCTCGCGACGCTCATTCCCGCATTGAAGACGATGATCGCGAAGTACCCCATTGCGACGATGCGCGAGGGCGATGCGTTCATCCTGAACGACCCGTACTGCGGCGGCACGCACCTGCCCGACATCGCGATCATGACGCCGGTGTTTCACGACGGACAGGTGATCGCGCTCACCGCGACGATGACGCACCATGGCGACGTCGGCGGCTATTCGCCCGGGTCGCTGCCGCCCAACTCGACGGAGATCTACCAGGAGGGGCTGCGCATTCCGGCGCTCAAATTCCGCGAGGCCGGCGAATACAACGAGACGCTGGTCGCGCTGTTGAGGCTCAACAGCCGGCTGCCCGATACGCTGATGGGCGATCTGAACGCGCAGCTCGCGGCGTGCACCGTCGGCGGCCGCCGGCTGAAGGAGCTGGCGCAGCAGTACGGCCGCGAGTACCTGATGGCGGTGTTCGAGGAGCTCCTCGACCGCTCCGAGACGATGACGCGCGCGGCGCTGCGCGCGATTCCCGAAGGCACCTACCGCTATGTCGATTACCTCGACAACGACGGCATCGATCTCGATAAGCCGGTGCGGATCGAAGTGGCGGTGACCGTGCGCGACGGCACCATCGAGTTCGATCTCGCCGGCACCGACGGGCAACTGAAGGGCCCGCTCAATTGCGTGCCCTCGGGCTCACAGGCGGCCGCGTACTTCGCGGTGCGGGTACTGACCGACGCGACGATCCCCACCAACGGCGGCTGCTTCAGGCCCGTGACGCTCAAGCTTCCGGAAGGCTCGCTCGCGAATCCCAAGGAGCCCGCGCCGGTGAACGCGCGGACCTCCACGATCAAGCGCATCGCGACCTGCATGGTGAGCGCGCTGGCGCAGGCGCTGCCCGACCGCGTGAGCGCGCCCGCGGCCGGCACGCTGCTGGTCGTTGCGTTCGCGGGCCTGCGCCAGAGCGGCGAGCGTTTCATCGTCGGCGAGCTCATCGCCGGCGGCAGCGGTGCGGGTCGGGATCGCGACGGCGTCGACGTCGTCGATACCGACGCGAGCAACTGCATGAACCTGCCGGCCGAGGCGCTCGAGATGGACGCACCGCTGCGGCTGCACCGCGTGGCGCTGCGCCCCGATTCGGGCGGCGCGGGTGAGTATCGGGGGGGATTGGGTGTGATCCGCGAGTACGAGGTGCTCGCCGATGGCGTGTCCTTCACGCATCGCGGCGAGCGCCACTTCAGCAGCGCGCCGGGGCTGGCCGGCGCGTTGGCTGGCGGAAGCGCCCATTCGGTGATTCGTCGCGCCGACGGCCGGGAGGAAGTGATCCCGTCGAAGGCGCTGACCGTGCTCAATCGCGGCGATCGCGTGATCGTGGAGACGCCGGGGGGCGGCGGTTACGGCGAACCCAAGCGCCGCACGGGTGTGGGTGAGGACGTCGCGAACGGCAAGATCAGCGCGGCCAAAGCGCGCGAGCTCTACGGCTTTATGCGCTGATCACTGGACCTTGATGTTCGCCTGCCGGATCACCTTGGACCAGACCTTCTTCTCGGTCTGAACGAGGCGCTGCAGCGCTTCAGGGGTGCTGGCGACAGGATCGACGCCGTTGCTAGACAGGCGCTCCTTCACGTCCGGCAGCGCGAGGATGCGTCCGAGCTCGCGGTTGAGCTGCATCACGACCGCGCGCGGCGTCTTCGCCGGAACGAAGAGGCCGTACCACGAGTTCACCTCGAAGCCGGGGAGACCCTGTTCGGCGATCGTCGCTATGTCCGGCGCGGCGCTCGAGCGCTTGAGCCCGCTCACGCCGAGCGCCTTGATGCGGCCGGCTTTCACGTGCGGTATGGCGGGCAGGATCGGACCGAAACCGAGCTTCACCTCGCCGCTGATGAGCGCGGGGAGCGCCGCGCCGCTGCCTTTGTACGGTACGTGCGTCAGCTTGATGCCCGTCATCGACGACAGGAGCTCTGCAGCGAGATGATTCGCGGCGCCGACGCCCGAGGACGCGTAATTGATCTCGCCCGGCTTCGCCTTCGCGAGCGCGATCAGCTCTTTCACGTTGTTCGCCGGCAGCGACGGGTGTGCGGCGAGGATGCTCATCGAGCCCGCCAGCATCGACACCGGCGCGAAATCGCGATCCGCGTCGAACTGGACCTTCTGGCCGATGATCGATGCAATCACGAGCGGTCCGCCGGTGCCGAGAAGCAATGTATGACCGTCGGGATTGGCTCCGGCGACGATATCGGCGCTCACGTTGCCGCCGGCGCCGGCACGGTTCTCGACCACCACCGGCTGCCCCAGGCCTTCGGCGAGCTTCGCGCCGACCACGCGGGCGATCGTGTCACTCGGACCGCCCGGCAGAAAACCCACGACGAAGCGAATCGGGCGGCTGGGGTACTTCGTGTCGGCCGCGTACGCATTGGGTAACGAGGAGGCGAGTATTGCAAGGGCGGCCCATGCGATACGTAGCGCGTGCATCATGATCACTGCTCCATCGAAAGACCGGCTTCCTTGACGAGCTTCGCCCAGCGCACGGCGTCTTCCCGGATCAATTTTCCGAAATCGGGACGCGACATGAGCTGTGTCTCGACACCTTGCGAGAAGAGCCGATCCTTCACATCGGTCTGCAGCGCTTTCTGCGTGGCGGCATGCAGCTTGTCCACGATCGCGGTCGGCGTACGCGCCGTGATCACGAAGCCGTACCACACCGGCACGTCGTAACCCTTCAGCGTCTCGCCGACGGTTGGAACGTCGGGCACGGCACGGGAGCGGTTCGCCCCGGTGACCGCGATGGCCTTCAACCGCCCGGCCTTGATCTGGGGAAGCGCCGCGAGCACCGGCAGCATCGAGATCTGAACCTCGCCCTGCAGCAGCGCGAGCTGATTCGACGCCGCGCCCTTGTATGCGATCGGCGTCATCTTGATGCCGGACATGACGCCGAAGAGCTCGCCTGCGAGGTGGTTCGTCGAGCCCACGCCCGAGTGACCAAAACGCAGCGAGCCCGGCGGCTGCGACTTGCCGAGCGCGATCAGCTCCTTCACCGAGGAGGCCGGCGTGTTCGGGTGCACGGCCATGATCGACTGGCCGAAGCCGATCAGCGACACCGGCGCAAACGTCTTCAGCGGATCGAACGGCGGCTTGTTCTTGAAGTTCGGGCTGATCGTGATGACCGGCTGGCCGAGGTAGAGCGTATGTCCGTCGGGATTCGCGTTCGCCGCGATCTCCATGCTGAGGACGCCGCCCGCGCCGGGCCGGCCGTCGATGATGACGCGCTGGCCGAGGAGCTCTCCGAGCTTTTCACCGGTCACCCGCGCCACAGTGTCGCTCACGCCGCCGGGCTGGAATCCGGTAATGAGACGCAGCGGCCGCGACGGAAAGCTCTCGGCGCTCTGAGCGAACGCGCTCGTGCTCGCCGTGAGCGCGGCGGCTGCTGCAACAAGCTTCCAGTGGTGTGTCATGGCTAATCGACCTTCGCGCCGGCTTCACGGACGACTTTGCGCCAGCGCACGACTTCCGACTTGATGAGCGCGCCGAAGTGCTCGGGCGTGCTCGACTCGAGGTTCACGCCCTGCGGCACGAAACGCTCCTGCAGGTCGCGGTCGGCGATGGCGCGCACGATCTCGCTGTTGAGGCGCGTGAGCAGCGGCCGGGGCAGGCCGGCGGGTGCGAGCGCGCCGTACCACGGCACCACCGAGAACCCCGGCAGGCCCGACTCCGCGATCGTGGGCAGATCCGGCGCCTGCGGTGCGCGCTTCGATCCCGAGATGCCGATCGCGCGCAGCTTGCCCGCACGCACGTGCGGCATGGCCGTCAGCAGGTTGCTGAAGAACATGTGCGCACGGCCGGCGATGAGATCGGTGAGCGCGGCGGCGTTGCCTTTGTACGGCACGTGCACGATGTCGATGCCTGCCGACGACTTGAAGAGCTCCGCTGTGAGGTGCGTCGGACCGCCGTTGCCGGCGGACGCGAAATTGATCTGCCCTGGATGCGCCTTGGCGTACGCGATCAGATCTTTCGGCGTCTTCGCCGGTACCGATGGATGCACGAACAGTCCCAGCGAATACGTTGCGATCAAACTGATCGGCGTGAAGTCGCGCACCGGATCGAAGCCGATCTTGGGATACAGCGTCGCGTTGATCGCGTGCGTGCCGACGTGGCCGATCATCAGCGTGTAGCCGTCGGGCGGCGATTTGGCGACGAGCTCCGCGCCGATATTGCCGCCCGCGCCCGGACGGTTATCGACGACGAACTGCTGGCCAAAGCGCTGTGACAGCTTCTCCGCCACCGCCCGCGACATGAGATCGGTCGGACCCGCCGGTGCGAACGGCACGATCCAGCGGACCGGGCGGGTCGGATAGTTTTCGACGCCTTGCGCTTGCGCGCCCACACACGAGACTACGAGTAATGCGCTGAGTATTGTTTTCATCTGTTTTAGTGAGTTGAAGTGAAAGCTTCGATTACGGCTCCGCGACTGCGCCGGACGACGGCGACATCACGTCGCTCACGCCGAAGTGCATGCCGTCCTTGTCCTGCATGACGGCGCTGGGGCAGGCGTAGTTCGTCGGGTAGACGACCAGCTCCGTCTCGAGCGTCGGAAACGCATCCGAGAGCGCGGTGCGCACGGCATCCGGGAGCCGCGGGTCCACGCTGACCGTGTCGCCGCCGCTCGCGTCGATGCGCGGATGGTGGAACGCGTCCTCGAGGCTGAGCCGGTGATCGATCATCAGCGACGAGATCTGGAATACCGCGGGCATGATCTTGCGTCCGCCCGAGGCGCCGATCGCGAACCAGCCTCTGCCGTCGCGGCTCACGATCATCGGGCACATGTTGGTGAGGGGCCGTTTCCCCGGCGCGAGCGAATTCGGCGAGCCCGGCCGCGGGTCGAACCACATGATGCCGTTGTTCATGAGCACACCGCTGGAAGGCAGCACCACTTTCGAGCCGAACACGGACAGCAGCGTTTGCGTGAGCGCGACCATGTTGCCGTTGCGGTCGATCACGTTGAGATGCGTCGTCGTCGAAGGATCGCGATGGTCGCTCGTCTCGCCCATCGTCGCGAGCCGCTCCGAATAGACTTCGCGCAGCACGCGCGCGTACGCGAGGAACGCATCGGCGTGCGGGCCGCCTGCATGCAGCTTCACTTCTTCGAGCTTGCCGAGCGCACGCTTGATCGTGGGTCCGGCGGTGAGTCCCGGTGCGAGTGAGAACAGCGCGTCGCGGTACTTCGTCTGGATCGGCTCGACGATCCGCGCGCGATACTGTTTGAGATCCTCCAGCGCGAGCGTCCCGCCCATCGCCTTGACGTCCTTCGCGATGCTGGCGGCGATCTCGCCTTCGTAGAAATCGCGCGGACCCGCGTCGGCGAGCCGGCGCATCGTCGCGGCGAGGCCCTTCAGCACGAGACGCCCGAGCGGCGCGCCTGCCGCCGTGACGGGCGGGTAGCCATCCGACAGCCAGACATCGCGCGTCGTCGGATAGCGCGCGAGCTCCTTCGCCATCGTCGCGACCTTGAGCGTGAGATACCAGTCGGCTGCGATACCCTGGTCGGCGAGCGCAATCGCCGGCTTGATGAGATCCGCGAAGCGCAGCGTGCCGAATTTCTCCAGCGCGAGCGCAAGCCCGTCGACGTGCCCCGGCACCGCGATCGAATTCGGCCCGTGCACGTTGCGATCGTCCTTCACCGTGGGCCAGGTGAAGAGATCGCTCGTGAAGCCGCCGGTGAGGGGATAGTCGGCGGGATTCAGGCCGCGCGGCGAGATCGGTCCGAAGTCCACGACCTCGACGCGATTCTCCTTTGCGAGATACACCAGCATGAAACCGATACCGCCGAGTCCGCTGTTCCACGGCTCGACCGCCGCGAGCGCGAGGCCGGTCGCCACTGCTGCATCGACGGCGTTACCGCCCGCGGCGAGCACCTGCGCGCCGGCTTCTCCTGCCACGCGATTTTGAGTCGCGACGATGCCGCCGCGGGTCTGCGCGACAGGCTTGCGTACGCGCCAGTTCTGGACGAGATGCTCGAGCATGGGAGTGTTGGTGCCGGTGTCGCGGGGAGCCAAGATGATAGCAGCGTGAGGCTGCATCGGCGTAGGCTGGGCCGGTGGCCCAGCACTCGCGGTGCGCTACTGGCGCACCCTACGATTAAAGCACCGCAGGGTGGGTCACCGGCGGTGACCCGCCGGCTATTGCGTCGCGACCATCCACGCGAGCAGCCGCGTGCCGAGCGCGAAATCGCTCATGTCCATTGCTTCGTGCGGATTGTGACTGCCGTTCGCGTTGCGCACGAAGATCATCGCGGACTTGAATCCCATGTGCGCGAAATCCTGCGCGTCGTGTCCCGCACCGCTGGGGATGTCCATCGCGGAGATGCCGAGCGTGCCGCAGCCTTCGTGCAGACGCGCGCGAAAGTCTGAGTCCATCGCGGCAGGTTTTTGAAACGAGAATGGGCTCAGCTCGAACGTAACGCGCCGTTTTCTGCCGATCTTCGTCGTAAGCTCCTGTGTGAGCGCCGCAAGTCGCTCCAGCGTGGGCTGATCCTGGCTTCGCAGATCGATCCCGAAGCTCGCTTCCCCCGGCACCTTGGTGAGCGCGTGCTGTGCCGCGTCCGTGTAGAGCTTGCCCACCGTGAACACGAGATCGCCGCCGCTTTCGCGCACGCTCGTCCATTCGTTGTCGAGCGCGTGGATCAGCTCCACCGTCGCCATGACCGCATCGCTGCGATATTCGTGCGGCACCGCGCCGGAGTGCGTATATGCGCCGAGGCAGCGGCAACTGCGGGCGCGCGCGGCGCCGCGGATCGCGGTCACGATGCCGACCGGTATCTGCTTTTCCTCGAGCACCGGGCCCTGCTCGATATGCAGCTCGAGGTAACCGCAATAGCGTGACGGCTCGATGTAGGTGCGTCCAAGCTGCACCGCGTCCGGGTCGAAGCCGGCGCTGCGCATCTGCTGGCGCAGCGTCGCGCCGGTGACGCTCTCGATCGCGGTGTCGAGCTCGGAGGGCGGCAGCATGCCGAGCGCAGCGCGGCTGCCGATGTGGCCGCCGTGCGCGCCGCCGTACCAAGAGCTCAGCTCTTCGGCGCGTATCGCCATGACGGTCACGCTGCGGCGCGGGCGAAAGCCGGCGTGTCTGAACGCGGCGATGGCGCTGACGCCCGCGACGACGCCCGCAAAACCGTCGTAGTTGCCGCCGCGCGGTACCGAATCGACGTGCGATCCGACGATCCAGCCCGGCGCCGACGCGTCCGTGCCGGGAAGCGTCACGTAGAGATTGCCGAACGGATCGTCCGTGATCGCCAGATCGAGCTCGCGCGCCGCTGCGGCGATGCGGTCCGTCGCGGCCTGCTCGCCGGCGGTATAGGGCTGGCGGCTCACGCCTTCGACGTCCGCCGTCTTCGCGCGCACGTCGTCGAATATCGACTGCGCGAGCGGCATCGCGGCCTCGACGGCCCGGATCAATGATTGAGTGTCCATAACGTGAGGGTGAAAAGGGGTGCCGCTATAATCGCACGCTCCCATGCCGAAACATATCGTCTGCCTCACGTTCGACTTCGACGCGCTCTCGGGTTTCATCGCGCGCGGGCAGACGACGCCGGGCTGGCTCTCGCGCGGCGAGTTCGGTCCGCGCGTAGGCGCGCCGCGGTTGATCGCGCTGCTGCGCAAGCACGGCATCGAGAGCTCCTGGTACGTGCCGGGCCATACGATCGAGACGTTCCCGGACGCCGTGAAGGCCGTGGCCGATGCCGGCCACGAGATCGCGCACCACGGCTGGACGCACCGGCCGCCCGCGAGCCTGACGCGCGAGAAAGAAGAGGAAGAGCTCGTCCGCGGCAACGACGCGATCAAACGCATCTCGGGTGAGTACGCGCGCGGCTATCGCTCGCCCTCGTGGGATCTGAGCCCACATTCAGTCGAGCTCATGCTGAAGCACGGATTCGTGTACGACAGCAGCATGATGGGCGACGACTACACGCCCTATTACGCGCGGCAGGGCGACTTGATCGAGCTCAAATCGCCGGCGAAGTTTGGCGCGCACACGCCGCTCGTCGAGATGCCGATCCACTGGTCGACCGACGATTCGCCGCATTTCGAGTTCGTGCGCACCGAGCAGAGCGTGCGGCAGGGCCTGCAAAATGCAGGCAACGTCTACGACAACTGGATTCACGACTTTCGCTACATGAAGCAGGCGGTGGAGTGGGGCGTGCTCACCTATACGTGTCACCCGTTCATCATCGGCCGCGGCCACCGCATCATGATGCTCGAGCGCCTGATCCGCACGATTAGGGAAGAGGGCGGCGTGTTCCAGCGCGTCGATCACACGGTCGAAGAGTTCAAGCAGCGCGTGCCGGTGCCTGCATGAATGCGATGACCGCGTCGCGATTGATGTGCCATGATGCCCGACGAATGTATCGTGATGCTCGTAGGGTGCGCTGGTAGCGCACCAACCGTCATTCCCGCGTAGACGGGAATCCAGAACCACATCGATGACCGTCCGCACCCGCTTCGCCCCCAGCCCCACCGGCTACCTCCACATCGGCGGCGCGCGCACCGCGCTCTTCTGCTGGGCCTACGCGAAAAAACACGGCGGCACCTTCATCCTGCGTGTCGAGGACACCGACCGCGAGCGCTCGACGCAGGAATCCGTCCAGGCGATTCTCGACAGCATGCAATGGCTGGGCATGGACTACGACGGCCCGCACTTCCAGATGGAGCGCCTCCCGCGTTATCGTGAAGTCGCCGAGCAGCTCATGCGCGATGGCCACGCGTACTACGACTACGCGAGCAAGGAAGAGCTCGAGCAGCTTCGCGAGCAGCAGCGCGCGCGCGGCGAGAAGCCGCGCTACGACGGCCGCTGGCGTCCGGAGAACGTAAAGCGGCTCGGCCTCACGCCGCCCGCCGGCGTGCAGCCGGTGATCCGCTTCCGCAATCCCGAAGACGGTGAGGTCACGTTCAGGGACCTCGTGAAGGGCGAGATCACCGTCGCGAACGCCGAGCTCGACGATCTCGTGCTCGTGCGCTCGGACGGCATTCCCACCTACAACTTCGGCGTCGTGGTGGACGACATCGACATGGACATCACGCACGTGATCCGCGGCGACGATCACGTGAACAATACGCCGCGCCAGATCAACATCTACAAGGCGCTGGGCGCGAAGCTTCCGGAATTCGCGCACGTGCCGATGATTCTCGGCCAGGACGGCGAGCGCTTGTCGAAGCGCCACGGCGCGGTGAGCGTCATGCAGTACTTCGAAGAGGGCTACCTGCCTGAAGCGCTCGTGAATTACCTTGCGCGGCTCGGCTGGTCGCACGGCGACGAAGAGAAGTTCTCGCGCGAGCAGCTCGTCGAGTGGTTCGATCTCGAGCACATCAGCAAGTCGCCCGCGCGATTCAATCCCGAGAAGCTCACATGGCTCAATGCGCAGTATCTGAAGGAGTGTGATGACACGCGCCTCGCCGAGCTGGTGAAGCCGTTTCTGATCGCGGACGGCTGCGATCCTGCCACGGGCCCGGCACTCGACCGCGTGGTCGCCCTACTCAAAGAGCGGGCGAGCACGGTGAAGGAGCTCGCCGATACCGCGGTCTATTTCTATCGCGCGGTGGATGCGCCCGAAGAGCTTCTGGCCCAGCATCTGGGCGCCGAAATGGTGCCCGTGCTCCAGACCCTGGCGGAGCGTTTCGCGGCCATCGAATGGCAGCGTCGCGCGATCAACGGCGCGATCAAGGCGTTGGTGAGCGAGCACGCGCTGAAGCTGCCGAAAGTGGCGATGCCGCTCCGCGTGATGGTCTGCGGCACGACGCACACACCCTCCATCGATGCGACGCTCGAGCTCGTCGGTAAGGACGAGGTGCTCGCGCGCATGCGCCGGCACTTGCCGCGGCCGTCACTCTAGTCCTTTGTATTTCCTGTGTTTACAGCGACTCGCGCGCGCCGCTATAATTCGCGGCTCGCGTGGGGGTATAGCTCAGCTGGGAGAGCGCTTGCATGGCATGCAAGAGGTCAGCGGTTCGATCCCGCTTACCTCCACCAACAAAAATGGGGTCAGCCCCCGTTTTCTTGGGGTCTGACCCCATTTTTTGAAAGTCCTTTAGTCCCCATCGTCTAGAGGCCTAGGACATCGCCCTTTCACGGCGGTAACCGGGGTTCGAATCCCCGTGGGGACGCCAGTTACATCAAGCACTTAGCGTTTTAGCCGGTCCCTCACCGGCGCAGGAAAACGCATATTCGCGTAGGTTTTGGGCAGTAAATGGGCAGTAGCTCCCGCTGCCTGAGTGCCCTGCGCTGTCGAAAGTAGTGAGAGCAACGTGCGAGCGTTTTATATATGCATCGCACGCTGCGTGGCGCGCGGTCGCATCGGCCGCTACTATCGCTCATCACAAATAAACGGTTCGGCGCTAACGACATTCCGCGCAATGAATCTCATAGGGATACTTGGGCCTAATTGACTGATGTGAAGCCCGCGCGGTGCGGCTTATCGCGGCAACACACGTCTGATCTCCTCGGCAGCGGCGCCGGTTGCACATGCGCTGCGTCCGTAACTTGTTTGCGCATTCTCGATATTCGTTCTTATCGAAACGTGATGCAGTCATAGCGTCCGAAACCGGCGCGATCGGCCGATAGCCATCGCATTGCTGGTCATCGCGACGGTGTTCGCCGGCAGTGGGAGTGGGGCGACGCCGGCGGCGTCGCGACCGGTGCTGCGGCGTGTCGCAGCTCTGGCTTCGCGGCAGCGTTTGCGGCGTTGGCGCAAGATAGGTCAAGTGAGTG
>DASPNJ010000151.1:0-27501 GCA_035626595.1 Burkholderiales bacterium | reverse complement strand
CCGCCCAGGCACCACCACGACCTTCTTCACCTGCTGTCCCGTAACGAACTTCTGGACGTTCGGGTTCGCGAGCACGAGCGCTTCGATCGCGCCGCGGTCGGCGTCGCGCGGCACGCGCACGTCGCCCCGCTTCTTGCCGTTGACCTGCACCACGAGCTCGATCTCGTCCTCGATCAGCGCGGCGGGGTCGTGCTCGGGCCACGTCGCCGCAAGAATGTCGTTGCCAAAACCGAGCTCGCGCCACAGCTGGTGGCTCACGTGCGGCGTGATCGGAGACAGAAGCCTCAGCAGGATGCTCAAGCCTTCGCGCACGACGGTGCCGCGAAGACCCTCGTCCGCGTCGCTTTTCTGCACTGCCTCGAGCGCGTTCAGGATTTTCATGGCGGCCGACGCGACGGTGTTGAACTGGTGTCTGCCGATGTCGTAGTTCGCCTGTTTGAGGACGGCGTGAATCTCGCGACGGGCGGCGGAGAGCGCCGGCGAGAGCGGGCCGTCGGACGTGACTCGTGCAGCCCGGCTCGCCTCGTACGCGAAGTTCCACACCCGGCGCAGGAAGCGCGCAGAGCCTTCGACGCCGCTGTCGGACCACTCGAGCGTCTGCTCCGGGGGCGAGGTGAACATCATGAAGAAGCGCGCGATGTCGGCGCCGTACTGCTCGATCAGCGCCTGCGGATCGACACCGTTGTTCTTCGACTTCGACATCGTGCCGATGCCGGCGGATTCGACCGGCTCGCCGTCGGCGATCAGCACGGCACCGGTGCGATTGCCTTTGTCGTCCACGTGCAGTTCGACTTCGGCCGGGTTGTAGTACACGAGGCGGCCCGTGTCGCTTTTGCGGAAGTAGATCTCGTTGAGCACCATGCCCTGCGTGAGCAGGTTGCTGAAGGGCTCGTCGATATTCACGAGACCGGTGTCGCGCATCGCTTTTGTCCAGAAGCGCGAGTAGAGCAGGTGCAGAATGGCGTGCTCGATGCCGCCGATGTACTGGTCGACCGGCAGCCAGTGCGCGACGCGCTCGTCGACCATCGCGTCGTTGCGGTCCGCGCAGGCGAAGCGGATGTAGTACCACGACGAATCGACGAACGTGTCCATCGTGTCGGTTTCGCGCTTCGCGGCGGCGCCGCACTTCGGGCATGTCGTGTTCACGAAATCCGCGCGTTTGTTCAGCGGATTACCGCTGCCGTCGGGGACGCAGTCTTCCGGCAGCACGACAGGCAGTTGATCGTCGGGCACGCCGACGTCGCCGCACGTCGCGCAGTGGACGATCGGGATCGGGCAGCCCCAGTAGCGCTGGCGCGAGATGCCCCAGTCGCGGAGCCGGTACAGCACCTGTTTTTCCCCGAGCTCCTTCGCGTTCAGGTCCGCGGCGATCGCATCGACCGCCTGCTGGTAGTCGAGCCCGTCGTACTTGCCCGAATTCACGCACACGCCGTAATCGACGTATGCGGCTTTCAGCGGCAGCTCGAGCTCGCCGCCGGCAGGCTTGACGACCGGCTTGATCGGCAGCCCGTACTGCGTCGCGAATTCGAAATCGCGCTGATCGTGCGCGGGCACGGCCATGACTGCACCTTCGCCGTAGCCCATCAGCACGTAATTGCCGACCCAGACCTCGATTCGCTCGCCCGTGAGCGGATGCGTGACGAAGTGCCCGGTGGGCATGCCTTTCTTCTCCACCGTCGCGAGATCGGCTTCCATGACGCTGCCGCGGCGGCACTCGTCAACGAACGCGGCGAGCTGCGGGTTGTCGCGCGCGGCACGTGTGGCAAACGGATGCTCGGCGGCAACGGCGACGAAGGTGACGCCCATGATCGTGTCGGCGCGGGTGGTGAAGACCCACAGCCGCTCTGACTCGTGCTTCCGATCACCCCCGCCCCCGGTCCCGCCTTCGGCGGCGGCTTCGAATGCGAACCGCACGCCGTGGCTCTTGCCAATCCAGTTCGCCTGCATCGCTTTCACGCGCTCGGGCCAGCCGGGGAGAGTATCGAGCGCGGCGAGGAGCTCGTCGGCATAACGGGTGATCGCGAGGTAGTACATCGGGATCTCGCGCTTTTCCACCAGCGCGCCCGTGCGCCAGCCGCGGCCGTCGATCACCTGCTCGTTCGCGAGCACCGTCTGGTCGACCGGATCCCAGTTAACGATGCCGGTCTTCTTATATGCGAGGCCGCGTTCCAGCATCCTCAAAAAGAACCACTGGTTCCAGCGGTAGTAATCGGGTTTGCAGGTGGCGAGCTCGCGGCTCCAGTCGATCGCGAACCCGAGCGACTGGAGCTGCTTCTTCATGTACGCGATGTTGTCGTACGTCCACTTCGCCGGCGGCACGCCATTCGCCATCGCCGCGTTCTCGGCCGGCAAGCCGAACGCATCCCAGCCCATCGGCTGCATGACGTTGTAACCCTTCATGCGGTGATAGCGCGTGAGCACGTCGCCGATCGTGTAATTGCGCACGTGTCCCATGTGCAGCTTGCCGGATGGATACGGGAACATCGACAGACAGTAGTACTTCGGTCTGGCGCCCGATTCCACTGCACGAAATGCGTTCGCTCGTTCCCAGTACGCCTGCGCTTCACGCTCTATGACGTGCGGGTTGTATCTCTGCTGCATGGGGGGCGCGCGGCGGGAGCCGGCAAAGCGGAGAAAAATCACAATTATAATCGCATCCCTTTGAACCAATCGCCCGTATGCTCGACAAAAGCACGGGAGGATTCTCGCGATGACTCGACACGTCGTTCACGCAGCCGCATACGCAATGCTCGCTGCGCTCGCTCTCGCTTCATCCGCATTCGCTGCGAGCGCATCCGCGGTGCTGACCGTCGAGAGCGTGCTCCCGCCCGCATGGGTCGAGCGCGCGAACGCACGGCGCGAGCCGCTTACCGTCGGCATGGCGCTCGCGAACAAGGAGAAGGTGCATACCGGCGACGGCGGGCGCGCGATGCTGCGCATGGCCGAAGGCAGCGCAGTCAAGCTCGGTGAAGGCGCGACACTTTCCGTCGACGATCTCGTGGAGAAGCCGGACGCGAAAGGGGGCGTGGTCGGCGCCTCGCTCGACGTGGTGCGCGGCGCGTTCCGGTTCACGACGGGACTCCTCGGCAACCCTAAGGGCCAGCGCGATGTTCGCGTCAGAGTCAACGCGGTGACCGCAGGCATCCGCGGCACCGACGTCTGGGGCAAATCGGACATGGACCGGGACATCGTGTGCCTGCTCGAGGGCCGCATCAACGTAAGCCACGGCGCCGCGCAGTTTCAGATGACCGAGCCCAACTCGTTCTATATCGCGCCGCGCACCGGTCAGGCGCAGCCGCCGTCGCGGGTCACGCCGCAGCAGGTGCGGGAGTGGTCCGCGGAAACCGAGATCGATCCTAAAACCGGTGCGACACGCCGCGGAGGCGCGCTCTTCGTCGTCGTCGTGCCCGGCACTGACGAGCGCACCGCAAATGCGCAGCGCGACAAGCTGCGCGACTCCGGCTTTCCCGCAGATGTCACGCGTGTGGGCGACCGGCACGAAGTGCGCATTGCCTCGATCGCAGACGCGACCGAAGCCGGCGTGCTCGCGCAACGCATGCAGCGGCTCGGCTACAAGCAGGCGCGGCCCGGGAAGTAAATAACTATAGAATCGGCGTGTCCCCGCACGCCGATTCGCATGTCCCCCGCTTTTCTCGATGGGCTCAACGAGCAGCAGCTCGAAGCCGTCACGTTACCCAGTCAGTCCGCGCTGATCCTCGCCGGTGCCGGCAGCGGTAAGACACGCGTGCTCACCACGCGCATCGCATGGCTCATCCACACGAATCAGGTGAGCCCCCAGCGCGTGCTCGCCGTGACCTTCACGAACAAGGCGGCGAAGGAGATGCTCACGCGCATCTCGGCCATGCTGCCGATCAACACGCGCGGCATGTGGGTCGGGACTTTCCATGGGCTGTGCAACCGCATGTTGCGCGCCCATGCGCGCGAGGCGGGACTGCCGAATCTCTTTCAAATCATGGATACGCAGGACCAGCTCGCGATGGTCAAGCGCATCGCCAAGAGCATGAACCTGGACGAGGACCGCTTCCCGCCGCGGCAGATCACGTGGTTCATTGCGGCGAACAAGGAAGAGGGCCGGCGTGCGAAGGACGCGGAAGCGTACGACGAGCTCTCGCGTAAGGCCGTCGAGGTCTACGTCACCTATGACGAGCAGTGCCAGCGTGAGGGCGTCGTCGATTTCGCGGAGCTCCTGCTGCGCTCTTACGAGCTGCTGTCGCGCAACGACATCCTGCGCGAGCACTACCGCGATCGCTTCAAGCACATCCTGGTGGACGAATTCCAGGACACGAACAAGCTCCAGTACCGGTGGCTGCAGCTCCTCGCGGGACCGGAGAACTCGATATTCGCGGTGGGCGACGACGATCAGTCGATCTATGCGTTTCGCGGCGCGAATACGGCCAACATGCAGCACCTCCAGCGCGATTTCCGCATCGATCGCGTGATCAAGCTCGAGCAGAACTACCGTTCGCACGGCAATATCCTCGACGCCGCGAATGCGCTGATCGGCCACAACCGCAAACGCCTCGGCAAGAACCTGTGGACTTCCGAAGGCAAGGGCGAGCCGCTGCGGGTGTACGAAGCGGCGACCGATTTCGAGGAAGCCGCTTACATCATCGACGAGGTGAAGGCGCTCAGGGCCGCTGGCGTCGGTCTTGGCGACATCGGCGTGCTCTATCGCTCCAACGCGCAGTCGCGCGTGATGGAGCACGCGCTCTTCAACGCGTCCATTCCGTACCGGGTCTATGGCGGACTGCGCTTCTTCGAGCGGCAGGAGGTGAAGCACGCGCTCGCGTATCTGCGGCTCGTCGCGAATGCCGAAGACGACGGCGCGTTCCTGCGCATCGTGAATTTCCCGACGCGCGGCATTGGCGCGCGCACGATCGAGCAGCTTCAGGAGATTTCGCGGGAGCGCGGCATCACCTTGTGGGCGGCCGCGTGCGCGAACACGCTCTCCGGCAAAGCGTCAGCGAGCATCGCAGGATTCGTGCGGCTGATCGAAAACATGCGCATCGCGACATCAGGGCTGCCCCTTCCGGAGGTGATCGACCACGTGATCGACGCGAGCGGGCTCAAGCTCCACTACAGGAACGAGCGCGAAGGCGCCGACCGGCTGGAGAACCTCGCGGAGCTCGTGAATGCCGCCGCGACCTTTATCTCGGAACGCGAGATTCAGCCGGCCATGGACGGGGAGCAGGAGCCGGACGAGCTTACCGCCTTCCTGTCGCACGCCGCGCTGGAGGCCGGCGAGCATCAGGCCGAGGTGGGCGCCGATGCGCTGCAGCTCATGACGGTGCACTCAGCGAAAGGGCTGGAGTTTTACGCCGTGTTCGTGAGCGGCCTCGAAGAGGGGTTGTTCCCGCACGAGAACAGCCTCACCGAAGCCGACGGCATCGAAGAAGAGCGGCGCCTCATGTATGTCGCGCTCACGCGCGCGCGTCGCAGGCTCTACATCACCTATACGCAGAGCCGCATGCTGCACGGGCAGACGCGCTTCAACGTCCCGTCGCGTTTTTTCCAGGAGATCCCGCCGCAGCTCATGCGCAAGTTGAAGGGCGCGGTGCGCCCGGCGCTCGGCGGCTACGGCGGCCGCAGTGGCTATGGCGGCTACACCGGTTCGGTTCCCGTTCAGCCGGACATCGTGTCGACCGAATCCGGAATCCCGTGGCGCATCGGCCAGAGCGTGACGCATCCGAAGTTCGGCGCGGGCGTCATCGTGAGCGCGGAAGGACGCGGCGCGGACGCGCGCGTTCAGGTGAATTTCAGAGATTCAGGCCTGAAGTGGCTGATGCTGGAGTACGCGAGGCTTGAACCTGCCTGAAAACGTCATCCCGGCGAACGCCGGGATCCGGAACGATCGGGCGTGGCACTGGATTCCGGCCTCCGCCGGAATGACGAACGACGGTGCCGTCAGTGACGCAACCTACGCGGAACCGCTAACGGAGTCGGTGTGCCGTTCCGGCGGCTCACCCGCCAGGAAGATGTCCTTGTAGCTCACGTACAGCGACGGCAGCACGACGGGCGCCAGCAGCAGCAGCGCGAAATCGTACTGGCCGATCGCAAGGCTGAGCGGCATCACGAGAAACATCGCCGCGAAGATCACGCCGCCGTAGAGCAGCATCGCGCCCGCGTTCTTCAGGCATGCCACGAAGCTCGCCTTCATCGCGGCCAGCGCGCCTTCGTCGTCGAAGTACACCAGCAGCGGCGCGAACCAAAGCGCCATCAGGAGCGGCACCGATGCGAGCGTGCCGACGACGAGCGCGCGCCCGACCGTGACGAGCGCGCCCTGCATCTCCAGCCTCGTCTGCGCCGTGACGGCGGCGCCCTGCGCCACGCGTTTGTTGAGCTCGGCCATCGCGTCGCCGCCGATGGAAAGCACGATCATCATGATGACGAGATTGCCGACGAGCGACACGCCGCCGATCGTCACGAGCTGCGCCGCATTCCGGCGGAAGCCCGCCGCGAGATGCGACAGTCCGAGTCGTCCGCCGCGCTCGACCTCGCGGCAGCCTTCCATCAGTCCCGCAATGAAAATCGGCATGAACAGCGCGAACGCAAGCCCGAACAGCGGAATGCGCAGAATCAGCTTGGCCGTGACGAAGAGGAGCACCACCAGCGCGAGCCAGGTCGCCGGGTTTTGTCTGAAGAGCGCGTAACCCTGAACGATCCACCGCCAGCCGTGAACGGCCGGTACCGATCGCGTATTCACGCAGGCAGCCTGTGCTCGCGCGCCACGTGCCGTTCCAGGATGCGCTGAAAATGCGCCGGGTCCTTCGCGTGCGTGAGCTCGCCGGGACGCGGCAGGTGGAAGTCGTACAAGCGCGAGATCCAGAAGCGCAAGGCCGCCGCACGCAGCGTGGCCGGCCATGCCGCATGCTCGGCATCGGTGAAGGGTCGGCGCGCACCGTAGGCGGTGAGCAAGGCGCGGGCACGTTCGTCGTCGATCGCGGTGTCCGGCAGCACGCACCAGTCGTTCATCGTGATCGCCACGTCGTAGAGGAACGTATCGGTGCACGCGAAGTAGAAATCGATCACGCCGGAAACGCGCATGCCTTCGAAGAGCACGTTGTCGCGGAAGAGGTCGGCGTGGATCGCGCCGCGCGGGATCTCGCGCGGAGTCTGGCCCGCCTGGTAGCGGACCTCCTCGCGCAGCAGCGACGCTTCACGCGGCGCGAGGAAGCGCGCGATCTCGGGCAGCACCTGCTGCCACCACGAGAGCCCGCGGGGATTGTCCATCCGCTTCGGGTACGACTCGCCCGCGAGGTGGATGCGCGCGAGCATCGTTCCGACGGCGGCGCAGTGCCTGACAGTGGGCTCGTTCACGTCTTTTCCCGGCAGGAACGACACGAGCGCGGCGGGTTTGCCCTTGAGCTGGCCCAGAAAAGCGCCCGAGCCGTGCGGCAGCGGACGCGCGCTCGGGATGCCGTGGTCGGCGAGATGCGCCATGAGATCGAGATAGAACGGCAGCTCGGCCGCCGTCAGCTTCTCGAATATCGTCAGTACGTAGCGGCCCGCCGTCGTGAAGACGAAGTAGTTGGTGTTCTCGATCCCGGCGGAAATGCCCTGCAGGTCCGTGAGCGTGCCGACGTTGTAATCGTCGAGCCAGTCGCTCAGCTCGTCCGGGCTGACGGTCGTGTAGACGGACAAATCAAAACTGGTGGATCACCCACATCGGCGGGCGCGTGCCGGTGTCGTACGTATCGAAGCGCGCAAAGTCGCCGCGGCCATTCTCGTCGACGAGGTAGTACGGCACCCCGTGCGCCGGCGTCACCTTGATCATGTACAGCCGCCCGCGTATGCGGAACTCCTCGATCGTTTGCGTGCCGCGCTTCTGGATCGTCACCGTCGGCTCGAGAGACGAATCGAGCTCGAAGCCCGGCGGGGGCGGCGGCGGTTCCGGCAGCGGTTGCAGATTCGAAGGCTTACCGGCCGCGGGTTTGGGCTTCACCGCGGGCGTGTTGGCGGGCAGCGGCCGGTCGGCCGGATTTTGTGCGTGAACCGAAAGCGAAAAACCGAGGCTGACAGCGCAAATCAGAGCGGGGATGCGGCAGTTTTTCATACGCGCATTATGCGGGTTTCTCCGCACGTACGACAGCAGAAAACGTGCCAAACAAATACTACGACGCTCCTTCGCTTCGCTCCGGGCGTGAAGTGCGCGCTTATGCGCCTGCCGGCGCTACCTACATTTACGACGCTCCTTCGCTTCGCTGCAGGCGGCAGTGCGCGCCTAGAGATAGAGCAGGATCTCCTGCTCCGCCTGCGAGGGCTCGAAGCCGCGCTTCTCGTAGTAATCGAAGATCGCGTCGACCACCGCCTGCGGCTCGTCGATCACCTGCACGAGATTCATGTCTTCCGGAGAGATCATGCCTTCGGAGACGAGCGTCGTCCTGAACCAGTCGAGCATGCCGCGCCAGAACGGCTCGTGCATGAGGATGATCGGCATCTTGCGCGTTTTGCCCGTCTGCACGAGCGTGAGCGCCTCCATCACCTCGTCCAGCGTGCCGAATCCGCCGGGCATTACGACGTACGCGGTCGCGAACTTCACGAACATGACCTTGCGCGCGAAGAAGTGATGGAAGGTCTGGCTGATGTCCTGGTAGAGGTTCGACTGCTGCTCGTGCGGAAGCTGGATGTTCAGTCCCACGCTCGCGGAGCGGCCTTCGAAAGCGCCTTTGTTCGCCGCTTCCATGATGCCGGGGCCGCCGCCGGAGATCACGCTGAAGCCCGCGTCGGAAAGCAGGCGCGCGGTCTTCTCGGCGAGCGTGTAGTAGCGATGAGCCGCCAGCGTCCGCGCGCTGCCGAAGAAGCTCACGGCCGGTCGTATGGCGGCCAGCCGCTCGGTCGCCTGTACGAACTCTGACATAATACCGAGCACTCTCCACGACTCCCGTGCCGCCCAGGTTTTCTCCCTGAGGGCGGGCTCTAGCGGGTGCGGGAACTTGTCTTTGAAAGTCATCTCGGGATTCCGTGAAAACGCTGCTGCTGGTCGACGGGTCGTCCTATTTGTACCGCGCGTATCACGCGCTGCCTGATCTGCGCACCACGAAAGGCGAGCCTACCGGTGCGATCTACGGCGTGCTCAACATGCTGCGCAAGCTGTTGAAGGACGTGCGCGCGGATTATAGCGCCGTGATTTTCGATGCGAAGGGCAAGACCTTTCGCGACGACCTGTACGCCGACTACAAGGCGAACCGCGAAGCGATGCCCGACGAGCTCACGTTCCAGGTGCAGGCGCTGCACGACGCGATACGCGCGATGGGATGGCCGCTGATCGTCGTCGACGGGGTGGAAGCCGATGACGTGATCGGCACGCTCACCAAGGAAGCGGAAAAGGCCGGCAACCGCGTCGTCATATCCACCGGCGACAAGGACATGGCGCAGCTCGTCACGCCGGCGGTGACGCTCGTCAATACGATGTCGAACGAGACGCTCGACGAAACCGGAGTGGAAAAGAAGTTCGGCGTGAAACCCGAGCGGTTCCTGGATTATCTGGCGCTGATCGGCGACGCGATCGACAACATCCCGGGCGTGGAGAAGGTCGGACCGAAGACCGCGTGCAAATGGCTGATGCAGTACGGCACGCTCGAAGGCGTGCTCGCGCACGCGGGCGAGATCGGCGGCGTCGTCGGCGAGAACCTGCGCAAGGTCGCGGACTGGCTGCCGAAAGCGCGCGAGCTCATGACGATCAAGTGCGACGTCGAGCTGCCGGTGAAAGCGAGCGAGCTCGAGCTGAAGCCGCAGGACCGGCAGAAGCTCGCGCAGATGTTCGATCGGTTTGAATTCAAGACCTGGCGGCGCGAGCTCGAAGCCGGGGCGGAAGTGGCGAAGGTCGAGGTTCCGCCGTCTGCAGTGCCGGCGGGCCTCACGGTGCGCGCCGAGGAAGCGTGCGATTACGAGACGGTGCTCACCGAAGAGCAGTTGAATGCCTGGGTGCTCCGCCTGGAAGGCGCCGAGCTCGCCGCGATCGATACCGAAACCACGAGCATCGATCCGTTCAGGGCGGAGCTCGTGGGCATCTCTCTCTCGGTCGAACGCGCGTGCGCCGCGTACATCCCGGTAGGCCATCGTTACACCGGCGCCCCGGAACAGCTTCCAGTGGAGCTCGTGCTCGAGCGGCTCAAGCCGTGGCTGGAGGACCCCGCGCGACCGAAGGTCGGTCAGAACATCAAGTTCGACATGCACGTGTTCGCGAACTACGGTGTCACGCTCGCGGGCGTGCAGCACGATACGCTGATCCAGTCTTACGTGCTCGAGAGCCACAAGTCCCACGACATGGACAACCTCGCCGAGCGCCATCTTCAGTTGAAGACGACGACGTACGACGAGATGACGGGCAAGGGCGCCCGCCGCATCCCGTTCGAGCAGGTGGCGGTGGAGCAGGCGACCGAGTACGGCGCCGAAGACGCGGACGTGACGCTGCGGTTGCACCGCGCGATGTGTCCCGAGGTCGACCGCGACGAGAAGATGTGCCGCATCTACCGCGAGATCGAAATGCCGGTGATGCAGGTGCTCTTCGAGATGGAGAGGAACGGCGTCTTGATCGACATGGAGCTCCTCACCGGGTTGTCGCGCGAGTTCGGCGGCAAGATGATGGATATCGAACGCCGCTCGCACGAACAGGCCGGACAGCCCTTCAACATCAACAGCCCGAAGCAGATCCAGGAGATCCTGTTCGACAAGCACAAGCTACCGGTGATCAAGAAGACGCCCTCCGGCACGCCGTCGACGGACGAAGACGTGCTCGCGCAGCTTGCGCTCGATCACCCGCTGCCGAAGCTCATTCTCGAATACCGGAGCCTGTCGAAGCTCAAGTCGACCTACACCGACAAGCTGCCGGAGATGGTGAATCCGCGCACGAAACGCGTGCACACGTGCTATTCGCAGGCGGTGGCGGTGACCGGACGCCTTTCGAGCAGCGAGCCGAACCTCCAGAACATTCCGATCCGCACCGCCGAGGGACGGCGCATTCGCGAGGCCTTCATCGCCGAGCGCGGCTCGTGCGTCATGTCCGCGGATTACTCGCAGGTGGAGCTGCGGATCATGGCGCACATCTCGCGCGACGAGAATCTGCTCAAGGCGTTTTCCGCCGGCGAGGACATCCACCGCGCCACCGCAGCCGAAGTGTTCGGGACGACGGTGCCCGAGGTGACCGCCGAGCAGCGGCGCTACGTGAAAGCGATCAATTTCGGCCTCATGTACGGCATGTCGGCCTTCGGGCTTTCACGCCAGCTCGAGATCGAGCGCTCGGCGGCGGCGCAGTACATCGATCGATATTTCACCCGGTATCCCGGCGTGAAGGCGTACATGGAACAGACGCGCGAATCGGCGCGCGAACGCGGCTACGTCGAGACGGTTTTCGGCCGCCGGCTGTACCTGCCCGACATCAAGAGCGGCAGCCCGATGCGCCGTCAAGGAGCGGAGCGCGCCGCAATCAATGCACCGATGCAGGGCACTGCCGCGGACTTAATCAAGCTTGCGATGATTCGCGTGCAGGACTGGCTGCGCGCGGAGCGGCTCGGCACGAAGCTCGTCATGCAGGTGCACGATGAGCTCGTGCTCGAAGTGCCGGAGGCGGAAGTCGACCGCGTACGCGCGGAGCTGCCCGGGCTGATGAGCGGCGTCGCTCAGCTCGCGGTGCCGCTGGTGGTCGAAGTCGGCGTCGGAAAAAACTGGGACGAGGCCCACTGATCCGTCGTCCCGGCGTAGGCCGGGACCCAGAACGCGCACTGGATTCCGGCCGCCGCCGGAATGACGATCTCTAGCGCATGGCGCCGAAGACGCGCTTGACGATGTCGCTGCTCGCGCCGAGAGGATTGGTGCGGAATCCGCGTTCCTGCTCGCCGATCATGAAATAGAGACCGTCGAGCGCCTTCTGCGTCACGTAACTCTCGATCGTCGCCTGCTCCTGCCGGACGAGACCGAGCTGTAATCCCGTGGACGCGAGCGAGTTGTACTGCTCCGCCAGCCCGACCCGGTCGGTCGCTTTCTTGACGATCGGCAAAAAGCGCTGCGTGAGCTGGGCTTGTGTCGCGCGGCGGAAGTACTCGGTCGCCGCAGTGTCGCCGCCGGTGAGTATCCCATGCGCGTCCTTGACGGTCATCTTGCGGACGGCGTCCACGAGCAGCGTTTTCGCCTCCGGCACGGCGGCTTCCGCGGCGCGGTTCATGGCCACCACGAGCTCGTCCGCCTGCTGCTTCATGCCCGCAAAACGCAGGGCGCTCTCCACGCGCTGCAGCGCCGGGGGCAGCGGAATCTTCACTTTCGGATTGCCGAGAAAGCCGTCGGTGCGTCCGAGCAGGGACACGGCAGCCGAGGAACCATCGACGAGCGCCTGCTTCAAACCTCCGGTAGCCTCGGTACTGGAGATGCCTGACAGATCGGCGGCGGATGCCGAGGTGGCAATGAGAAGGCAGGTCAACCAACGGAGAATCGCGGCGAGCATGCGCGCACCTTTCATGACATGGGCCTCGAGCCGAACGGCGATTGTAGTTGCTGCGATCACCCTCGTCGCGGCCGTGACCGGCGTGCTTTCGTGGAGCCGGACCGTGCCCGCGCCGTCCGTGACGTTCACATCGCTCACCGGCGAGCGCATCGGCACGGGCGATCTGCGCGGCCGCGTGGTGCTGGTGAACTTCTGGGCGACCGACTGTGCGGTCTGCGTGAGGGAAATGCCGCGGCTCGTGCAGACATACAAGACGTATCAGCCGCGTGGACTGGAGGTGATCGCCGTCGCGATGCGCCACGATCCGCCGAACTACGTGCTGAACTACGTCGAGAAAACCGCGCTGCCCTTCAGGGTCGCGCTCGACCCGATGGGCGATCTCGCGCAAGCGTTCGATGACGTGAAGCTGACGCCGACGTTGGTGGTCATAGACAAGCGCGGCAACGTCGTGAAGCGCATCCTGGGGGAGCCGGATTTCGCTGCGCTCGAGAAGCTCATCGAGGAGAAGCTCGCCGAACCGGTCTGAGGAAAGGAGGTTTCGGCGGAAACACGGGCACCCACTAGGGTTGCCCATGCTGGGTTTTCCTCTGAATCGTTTACCGGCCGAGGCGGGCCGCCGAATGGCGGCGCGAGCCTTCAGGCGAGCCCCGCCGCGTCCGCTTGCTGGTCGGCGTGATAGCTCGAGCGCACGAGGGGCCCGCATGCGGCGTGCGCGAACCCGAGCGCGTGGGCTGTTCTCGCGTACTCGTCGAATAGCGCGGGCTCGACGTAACGCAGCACCGGCAGGTGATGTGCGGACGGCTGGAGGTACTGTCCGACCGTCAGCATGTCGACGTCGTGCGCGCGCAGATCGCGCATGACGCCCACGATCTCATCGTCGGTTTCGCCCAGACCGACCATCAATCCCGATTTCGTCGGAATCTGCGGATAACGCGCTTTGAAATCGCGAAGCAGCCTGAGCGAGTGCGCGTAATCGGCGCCGGGTCGCGCCTGTTTGTAGAGCCGGGGCACTGTCTCGAGGTTGTGGTTCATCACGTCCGGCGGCGATTGCGACAACGCATCGAGCGCGGTCTCCAGCCTGCCGCGGAAATCCGGGACCAGCACTTCGATGCGCGTCTGCGGTGAACGCTCGCGAACCGCCCGTATGCAGTCGCTGAAGTGCCCTGCGCCGCCATCGCGCAGATCGTCGCGGTCCACGCTCGTGATCACGACGTACGAGAGCTTCAGCGCCGCGATCGTCTCGGCGAGGTGGGCCGGCTCCTGTACATCGGGCGGCAGCGGGCGCCCGTGCGCGACGTCGCAGAACGGGCAGCGGCGGGTGCACAGATCGCCCAGGATCATGAACGTCGCCGTGCCCTTGCCGAAGCACTCGCCGATATTCGGACATGACGCTTCCTCGCACACGGTGTGCAGCTTCTGCTCGCGCAATATCCGCTTCACCTCCTGGAACCGTGTGCCTTCGGACAGGCGCACCCGAATCCAGTCGGGCTTCTTCAGGCGCTCCGCCGCAACGACCTTGATGGGAATGCGGGCGGTCTTCGCAGCGCCTTTCTGCTTATCGCCGACGGAGCTCACGCCAAGCCCTCCAGGAGATGGCGCGCGAGCTTTTCGCCGACGCTTTTCAGATCATCCGTGACGCCGAGCTCGCGAAGCTGCGTCACGGCCAAGCCGGGATAGCCGCAGGGATCGATCGCGTGAAAAGGGGAGAGGTCCATCTCGACGTTGAGCGCGATGCCGTGATAGCAGCAGCCGCGTGTGATGCGCAGGCCCAGCGCCGCGACCTTGGCGTCGCCGACGTACACGCCGGGCGCCTGGGGTCGGTTGCTCGCGCTGATGCCGTACTCGCTCAACAAGTCTATCACGGCGGCCTCCAGCCGCCGGACGAGCGCACGCACGGTGAGGCCGCTCCGCTTCAGGTCGAGCAGCACGTACGCGACGAGCTGCCCCGGTCCGTGATACGTGATTTGGCCGCCGCGGTCGATGCGCACCACGGGTATGTCGCTGCGTTCGCGCGGCAGATGCGCCGAGCGGCCGGCCACGCCGAGCGTGTACACCGGCGCATGCTCGGTCAGCCAGATCTCGTCGGGCGTGCCGGACGTGCGCGCCGCGGTGAAGTCCTGCATCGCCCGCCACGTTGCGTCGTACCCGGTCAGACCGAGGCTGCGCACGATCGGACGCGCCGCGATGCGCGCGCGGCTCACGCCTTGCATCGGGACATACGATGTTGTTTCAACATGGGAACGGTAGCACAATGCCGCACTTTCGCCCGCCACCCGCCGTGATCCGCAATACCCGCAGTCTGCCGCGCGCGCTTTTCAGTGCCGCGTTCCTCGTCTGCTTTTCCGCGCCGCTCGCGGCTGCCGACGGATTCGACTACACGTCGAACCTGCGCGAGGTGTTCGGCGCGTATCAGGGCGTGCTTGCGCGGCGCGAAGCGTGTGCGACCGCGTATCCGAAGCTGCGCGCAGTCTCCGACAAAGCCTATGCAGGTTGGCAGGGCCGGCACCGTAAGCTGATCGACGAGCTCGACCTCCGCGTCGCGATGATGATCCGCGGCGCCTCGACGGACGAAAGAGATTACGCGCGCAACGTCGGCAAGTACGAGGGCGCGATCCTGCGCCAGCGCGAGGAAGTGAAAAAGGAGCTGCTTCAGCAGTTGCCGAGCGATCTCGAAGCGATGTGCAAAGCGTTGCCGGAATTTCTGCGCAGCGCGGATTCGGACCTCGAGAAAGCGTATGCGGAAGAGCTTGCGATCGTGCGCAAGCGCCCGCTGCCGGGCCGGTGACGGCGAAAGTCGAGCACCGGCGCGATGGACGGCTGGTGTTTTGGATATCAACCAAGCCAGGAGGCGAAATGGGTAAAGGCGACAAGAGAACCAAGCGCGGCAAGATCTTCAAGGGCTCCTACGGCAAGTCGCGCCCGCACGACCCCAACAAGAAGCCCGCGGAAGGTTCAGCGCCGAAGCCGCGCACACCGCAGCAGCGTCCGCGCTAGAGCCTGGAAGCGGGGACAGACCGCATTGTGCGGCTCGCCGGGTCCGGAAAAGGCGTCAGTCCCCTAAAGCACCATGGACACCATCGGGTGGTCGCACAGCTCCTTGTAGAGCGCATCGAGCTGTTCGCGCGACGTCGCGCGAATTACGCAGGTGATGCTCAGGTAGCGCCCCTGCTTGCTCGTCTTCATCTCCATCGTCGAGCCGTCGAAGTCGGGCGCGTGCGCGCGCACGATGCCGAGCACGGCCTGCGCGAACCCGGCCTGGGTGCGACCCAGGACCTTGATCGGGAAGTCGCACGGGTATTCGATCAGCGACGGGTTTTCCATAGGTCACTACGAGCGCGGCGATCGCCGCGCTAAGCTACTTTTTGCGCCGAGGGGCGAAGCGCCGAGGCGCGTCGTAGGTTGTCAGGCCGCTTGGCGCATCACCGTGCGCTTGAAATCCTGATAGAGCTGGTGCATCCGGCGGAAGACCGTTCCCGGCTTGCCGCCGCCGACCGCGCGCTCGTCGAGCGTGGAGACCGCCAGCACTTCCTTGGTCGACGAGGTGACCCAGATCTCGTCCGCGGCGCGCACTTCGGCCTCGCTGATCGGGCGCACTTCCAGCGGGATGCCGTTCGCCCGCGCAAGCTCGAGCACGACGTCGTAGGTGATGCCCGGCAGCACGAGGTTGTCTTTCGGGGTCGCGAGGATAACGCCGTTCTTCACCACGAATACGTTGCTCGACGAGCCCTCCGTGAGGAAGCCGTCGCGGAACATGACGACTTCGACTGCGCCGGCGTCCGCGGCCTGCTGGCGCAGCAGGCAGTTCGCCAGCAGCGAGGTCGATTTGACGTCGCATTTGAGCCACCGGTAATCGACTGCGGTGATGCCGTGTACGCCGTCGTCCACCGCCTCTTTCGCCGGGGTGACGAGCGGGGTGCTCATGCCGAACACGGTCGGTCTGGCGTCCTTCGGAAAAGCGTGATCGCGCTTCGCGACGCCGCGCGTGACCTGCAGATAGATCGACTGATCTTCGCCGGCGTTGCGCGCGATGAGATCGTGCACCAGGCGCGTCCACTCGGCGTCGCTGAACGGATACGCAATGCGGACCGCATCGTGGCTGCGCTGGAAGCGCACGAGATGCTCGGCGAGCCGGAACGGGTGCCGCGAGTACGCCGGGATCACTTCGTACACCCCGTCGCCGAAAATGAACCCGCGGTCGAGCACCGATATTTTCGCGTTCTCGAGCGCGATGAACTCGCCGTTGAGGTACACGATTTCGCTCATGGTGAGGCCTTCAATCGTTATTTGAAGAGGAGCCGCAGGCTGTCCCAGCCGCGGCCGAAAATGCCGGCGATGGGCACTTCCTCCAAGGCTACCACAGGGTATTCGCCGAACGGCTTGCCATCGAGCTCGACGCGCATCACACCGATCTTCTGGCCGGCGGCGATCGGCGCGAGCAGCGGCTGCTGCGTTTCCACGGTGGCCTTGAGCTTTTCGCCATAGCCTTTGGGGACGCTGACGTAGAGATCGTATGGAAAGCCGGCTTTCACCTGGTTCGCGCTGCCTTTCCAGACTTTGACGGTCGATACGGCGTGATCTTTTTCGTAGAGCCGGACGGTGTCGTAGAACTGGAAGCCGAAATTGAGCAGCTTCTGGCTTTCGATCGCGCGCGCGGACTCGGAGCCCGTGCCGAGCACCACCGAGAGCAGCCGGCGCGAGCCCCGGCGCGCCGACGCGACCAGGCAGTATCCCGCGTTCTCAGTGTGGCCCGTTTTCATGCCGTCGACCGTCGGGTCCACCCACAACAGCCGATTGCGGTTCGACTGCGTGATGTTGTTGTAGCGGTATTCCTTGAGCGAGTACACCGGGTAGTACTCCGGGAAATCCCGGATGATCGCGGACGCGAGCAGCGAAAGATCGTACGCGGTGGTGTAGTGCTGGGGGTGCGGGAGCCCCGTCGAGTTCACGAAGTTGGTGTTCTTCATGCCCAGGCGCTGCGCTTCGCGGTTCATCATCTGCGCGAACGCTGCTTCGGTGCCGGCGATCGCTTCCGCGAGCGCAACGCACGCGTCGTTGCCCGACTGCACGATCAGCCCTTTCAGAAGCTCTTCCACACTCACCGGTTTGTTCGGCTCGATGAACATGCGCGAGCCTTCACTTTTCGACGCGCGCGTCGAAACCGGCACGATCTGCTCCGGCTTCAGGGTCTTCTGCCGGAGCGCGCTGAACGTGAGATACGCGGTCATCAGCTTGGTGAGCGACGCCGGCTCGATGCGCTGGTGCGGGTTCTGCGAGACGAGAAGCTGGCCGCTGTTGAAGTCCGCGACGAGGTACGCCTTCGCGGCGATCGGCGGCAGCGCGGGTACCTGCTGCGCCCCGGCGAAGGCCGGCACGAACGTCAGCAGAAGCGCGAACAGGAAGGGCATGAACGGCGAGAAAAAAGCGCTGATTATAGGCCGTCGAAATGGCCGTTGCCGTCACGCGCGCAGGCTGGAACAATGCGCGTCCCGAAAGGTCTTATGCGGCCATGAAATTCACCAACGTTGTACTTGCACTCCTCATCTCGGCCGTGCCGCCCGCTTACGCAGCCGACACGGCGAAGAGCGCCTCGTCGGTGCAGGTGAGCAACGCCTGGTTGCGAGCGCCTGTGCCGGGACAGAAGACGGCGGGCGGCTATCTCGAGATCACGAGCGCACGCAACGCGGCACTGGTCGCGGCCAACAGCCCTGCGGCAGGACGCGTGGAGATACACGAGTCGACCACGGAAGGCGGCGTCATGCGCATGCGTGCGATTCCGCGCGTCGAGCTCGCAGCGGGCCGCACGGTGAAGCTCGCGCCGAACGGCGTGCACCTGATGCTGTTCGACCTGAAGCGGCCGCTGAAAGCCGGCGAGAAGGTTCCGCTCACGCTGAGCGTGCAGCATGCCGGCGCGGCGCCGCAGGCGCTACAGGTGGAGCTGGAAGTGCGCGCCGCGGCGTCCGGCGCCCACCACCACTGACGGCGGAGCCTCAAGGCGAGCGCCGCGCCCAGTCTTTCGCCGCGCGGCGCATGAATGCGAGCTGCTCCCGAAAGTTGCGACAGCCGTTGCAGAGCGGCAGGTGGACGCGCACGAGCAACTTCTCGCGAACGGTCAGCGGCCGGTCCAGGGCCTGCGACAGGAGCTCCGAAGTCTCCCTGCAACTCGGTATCAGCTTCAAGCTTTAAACCATTTCATTTCAAGACATTCGCGCATGGCGAGGCGCGCGCGGTGCAGAAGCACCCAGCAGTTGGTCGCGGTAATGCCGAGCTCCTTGCATATTTCTTCGGTCGAGAGTTCCATGACCTCACGCATCACGAAAACGCGCCCCGCCCGGGCAGGCATCGAGTCGACGCAGGCCTCGAACACCATCCAGAACGCTTTGGCTTCGAAGCTTCTGTCCGGTGCATTCCAGTCCGACGGGAATTCGCGCCAATGGCCGTCCTCCGCGAAGAACTCGTCGGCGATGTCGGCCTCCGCGTCTTCGCGTCGTTCGCCGTCGTCGAGCGGCTGCTCCCGAGACTGGCGGCGCACGTGATCGATGATCTTGTGCTTGAGGATGCCCGTTAGCCACGTCTTGACCGACGAGCGGCCGGCGAAGTCGCTCTGAAGGGCGGCGAGCAGCGTTTCCTGAACCGCGTCCTCGGCCGCGGTCGGGTCGCGAAGCTGGAGCAGGGCGTAGCGCAGCAAATAGCTGCGGTACTCCTCGAAGCGTGCGCCGTCGAGGGTTTCGAGCGCTGCGGCAGCCTCGGGCTTTGCGGCCATAGGGCAGGGGCCTTCTGTAAGTGGCGGAATTCTAACAATTTCGACCCCGGCATGGACCTACTTGAAAACACGCCGCAGGCGCCCATATTGGATTTCGTCGGCGCCTAACCAAAGCGCCCAAACCGTGGCGCCACACGAGCGCCCATTCGATATTCAAGGAGATTCGCATGGCCAACATTACCCGTTTCGACGAGGCGTTCGACGATCTGTTGCGCGGCTTCTTCGTGCGGCCGGTGAGCTTCGAAGGCAGCGCCGGTCAGCAGCAGGTCGCGCAGTTTCGCGTGGACGTGAGCGAGAGCGAGAACGCCTACACGATTCGCGCCGAGATCCCGGGCGTGAAGAAAGACGACATCAACATCAGCATCGACGGCGACCAGGTCGCGATCAGCGCCGAAGTGAAGAACGAGAAGGAAGCGAAAGACGGCGAGCGCGTGCTGCGCACTGAGCGCTACTACGGCAAGGTCTATCGCGCGTTCCAGCTCGGGCAGCCGGTGGATGACAACGCGTGCGCGGCGAAGTACGCCGACGGCATCCTCGAGCTCACGCTGCCGAAGCGCGCAGCGACGAGCACGAAACGCATCACCATCCAGTAGCGTAGGGAAAGCCTGCGGCAGGCAGGCGAAACCTACGGCGATTGTGTAAGTGCTGCACGGAACGGCCGCCTGCGGGCGGCCGTTCCGTTGTACGGCGGTAAACTATCGCCGTTCCGCCGGAGACGCTCTTTTCAATGCCCGCATCCGCCCCGCTGCCGAATCCGCTCGAAAGCCACGTCAAGGCGCGCATCCTCGCCGAAGCGCTGCCGTACATACAGCGCTTTCACGGCAGGACGATCGTCATCAAGTACGGCGGCAATGCGATGACCGACGAGAAGCTGAAGGAAAGCTTCGCGCGCGACGTCGTCCTGCTCAAGCTCGTCGGCATGAACCCGGTGATCGTTCACGGCGGCGGGCCGCAGATCGACGAGTTGCTCAAGCGCGTCGGCAAGAAGGGCGAGTTCGTGCAGGGGATGCGCGTCACCGATGCCGAAACGATGGACGTCGTCGAGATGGTCCTCGGTGGCCAGGTGAACAAGGAGATCGTGCACCTCATCAACCGTCATGGGGGCCACGCGGTGGGCCTCACCGGAAAAGACGGCGCGCTCATTCGCGCGAAGAAAATGATGGTGCGCGGCCCCGGCGACGGCGACGGTCTCATCGACATCGGGCAGGTCGGCGAGGTCGAGGCGATCGATCCGAAGATCGTGGAGACGTTGTTCGACGGCGGTTTCATCCCGGTCATCGCGCCGATCGGCTTCGGCAGCCGCGGCGAGTCGTACAACATCAACGCCGACCTGGTCGCCGGCAAGGTGGCGGAAATTCTCAAGGCCGAGAAGCTCGTGGTGCTCACCAATACCGCGGGTGTCCTCGACAAGAACGGCAACCTGCTGACGGGACTCACGGCGAAAAAGGTCGACGAGCTCTTCGCCGACGGCACGATACACGGCGGCATGCTGCCCAAGATCTCGTCCGCGCTCGACGCCGTGAAGAACGGCGTCAATACCTGCCACATCATCGACGGCCGCGTCGAGCACGCGGTGCTGCTCGAGATCCTCACGAGCGAAGGCGTCGGCACACTGATCCGACGCCGCTAGGTGCGGCGAATAACCAAACGCAAGGAGGCTACGGAGGGAACACGGCGCGCCCAAGTGCGCGCCTTGCATGGATTTCACTCTGTTCGTGCGTCGCTGAGGCCGGCGACGAAGGCGAGCAGCGGCGCAGACCGCTTGCAGTTCAGACGCGCGTGGATATTCGATCTCGACAACACGCTGCACAACGCCTCGCCGCACATCTTTCCCCACATCAACCGCGCGATGACCGAGTACCTCGAAACCGAGCTCGGACTCGATGCGGACGCGGCGAGCGCGCTGCGGCAGCAGTACTGGCGGCGCTATGGTGCGACGCTGCTGGGGCTGATCCGCCATCACGGGACCGATCCGCGGCATTTCCTGCGGCAGACGCACCAGTTCCCCGACCTCGAGCGCATGCTCGTGCGCGAGCCGCTGCTTCGCGCGACGCTCACGCGGCTGCCCGGGCGCAAGTTCATTTTCTCCAACGCGCCCGTGCATTACTCGCTTGCCGTGCTGAAAGCCCTTGCGATCAGCGACCTCTTCGATGCAGTCTTTTCGATAGAGCGCACGCGCTTTCGTCCGAAACCCGACGTGCGCGGATTCCTGCGGCTTACGCGCGCTAACCATTTGCGTGCGCGCCGCTGTATCATGGTCGAGGACACGCTCGCGAATCTGCGTACGGCGAAAAAGCTGGGAATGACAACGGTATGGGTCTCGCGCGAGCGGCGCGCCCCGCGCTACGTCGATCTGAAAATCGCCAGGCTGAGCGAGTTGAAGCGCGCGCTCTCCCGGCTCGCGTGAATCCTGGGGAACGGTATGGCCAGAACGGGCGAACGCAAGACGCAGATACTGCAGACGCTCGCGCACATGCTCGAGCATCCGGCTGCGGAGAAAGTGACCACCGCGTCGCTCGCCGCGAGGCTCGAAGTCTCGGAGGCGGCGCTCTACCGCCATTTCAGCGGTAAGGCGCAGATGTTCGAGGGCCTCATCGAGTTCATCGAGCAGACGCTGTTCGCGCTCATCAACAAGATCACGAGTGAGGAAAAGAGCGGCATGCGCCAGATCGAGGCGATCGTGAGCGTGCTGCTGGGCTTTTCGCAGAAGAACAGGGGCATGACGCGTGTGCTGATCGGCGATGCGCTCGTGCACGAGGACGAGCGTCTGCAGGCGCGTATCAACCAGCTCCACGACCGCATCGAGGCCGCCGTGAAGCAGGCGGTGCGCTTCGGCGTGACGCAGCAGGAGCTCGCCGCGGAAGTCGACGCTTCGGCGTTCGCGAATCTCGTCATCTCTTTCGTCACCGGCCGCTGGCACCAGTTCGCGAAAAGCGGCTTCAAGCGCGATCCGGTGGAGCTCTGGAGCAAGCAGTGGCACCAGCTTCTCCAGGGCGTGGCAGCGTAAGAACCCACGACGCGTCTTCGGCTACGCCTCGGACGCAAGAACTCGCTTAGCGCGGCGTCGCCGCGCTCTTATTTCGAACGGGAGCCGTAATGTCGAACATCACTACGCAACAACTCGCGCAACTGCTGCTCGGCGTCGCGCGCGCGCAGAACGCAGTGATAGACGCGCTGGAAAATTCGAAGGCGGGCTTCAAGGCGACGCACTTCCGACCGGCGATCGAGACGGCATCGCGCATACGCTCGAACCAGCCCGAAACGCTCGCCGATTACCCCTCGCGGCTGCTGCTGCAGATGCTCGGCAGGGCCGCGCCGGACACCGATCGCGTCCTGCGCGATCTCGAAGCGCTGCTCGCGCAGGGCGGCGGCGCCGCTCCCGCGCCGGCGGCTGCCGCGCCCGCGGCGGCCCAATCAGCGGCCGACGACGACAACTCGCTCGATATGACCCGGTAGCCTGCCGCTCGGCAGGCTCACTTGGCTGCGCATACGTCACACGCGGCGTCCTTCGCGAGCTTGATGGTGCGCAGCTGCATCGTCAGCGCATCGATGAGCAGCAGGCGGCCGGTCAGCGCCTCGCCGGTACCGATCAGCACCTTCAGCGCTTCAGCGGCCTGTATCGTTCCGATGATGCCCGTGATCGGGGCGAAGACACCCATCACCGCGCAGCGCACGTCCTCGCTCTCGCCGCTTTCGGGAAACAGACACGCGTAGCACGGCGCGTCATCGCGCCGCATATCGAACACCGCGACCTGGCCGTCGAAGCGCACGGCGGCGCCGGACACGAGCGGTTTGCGATGGCGTACACATGCGCGGTTGACCGCATGCCGGGTCGCGAAGTTGTCGCTGCCGTCGAGCACGACATCCGCATCGGCCGTCAGCGCAGCGATGCGGTCCTCTCCGACGCGCTCGCGGATCGCGACGATCTCCACCTCCGGATTGATCGAATGCAGCGTCGCGCGCGCCGATTCCACCTTAGGCCGGCCGATCGACTCGGTGCGGTGGACGATCTGCCGCTGCAGATTGGTGAGGTCGACGGTGTCCGCGTCGCAGATCGTGATGCGGCCCACGCCGGCAGAGGCGAGATAGAGCGCGATCGGCGAGCCGAGCCCGCCCGCGCCGATCACGACGGCGTGTGCCTGAAGCAGCCGCTGCTGGCCTTCGATGCCGATCTCCGGCAGCAGAATGTGCCGGCTGTAGCGCAGGAGCTGGTCGTCGTTCATGTGAAAACGCCCGGCTGAACCGGGCGTTGTCTTGGTCGGACGTGCGTCACGAGATCGCCACGCCGTGTTTGCCGGCTCCTCGCGTTGACGCTACTGGGTCACTTTAGCGGTCGCCGTGGTGTTGCGCGTCTTCAGGAACGAGACCGCCTGATTGAGCTCGTAGTCGTTCTTCGACACGATCTCGCCCGGCTCGGGCTTGAGCAGCTTCTCGTCGATGTCCTGCGGGCGCGGCGCCGGCTTGAAGTTGAACTTCTGAACGGCGGTGGCGAGCGCTTTCTCTTTCTCCTTGTCCTGCGTCGCGGAGTCGATCAGATGCTTGGTGAGGTCGGCTTCGCGGAGCTTGAGCGCGCTGCGGTCGGTCACCGCGTCATCGAGCGGAATATCGGGGATGATGCCTTTCGCCTGGATCGAGCGCCCTTTCGGCGTGTAGTAACGCGCGGTGGTGAGCTTGATCGCCGTGTTGTTGCCGAGCGGCAGGATCGTCTGCACGGAACCCTTGCCGAACGTCGGCTGGCCCATGATGACCGCGCGGTTATGGTCCTGCAGCGCGCCCGCGACGATCTCGGACGCGGACGCCGAGCCGGCGTTGACCAGCACCACCATGGGCACCGTCTTCGCTTCGGCCGGCAGGCGCCGCAGGTAGTCGTCCTTCAGACGCCCGCGCAGGTAGTGCTCGGGGCTCGCGTTCAGCTTCATGCGCGAATCCTCGGTGCGGCCATCGGTGTAGACCACCAGCGAATTCTGCGGCAGGAATGCGGCCGATACCGCGACTGCGCCGTTCAGGAGCCCGCCGGGATCGTTGCGAAGATCCAGCACGAGTCCTTTCATTTGTCCGGGGTTCTGCTTGAACAACGCATCGATCGCTTTTGCGAGGTTCTCGCCCGTGTGCTCCTGGAACTGGCTCACGCGGATGTACGCGTAGCCCGGCTCGAGCAGCTTCGACTTCACGCTCTGGATCTTGATCACCGCGCGGGTGAGCGTGACGATGACCGGCTTCGGCTCGCCCTTGCGCACGATCGTCAACGTGATGTTCGTATTGGGCTTGCCGCGCATGCGCTTCACCGCGTCATTGAGCGTCATGCCTTTGACGGAAGTCTCGTCGAGCTTGACGATCAGATCGCCGGGTTTGACGCCCGCGCGCGAGGCGGGGGTGTCGTCGATCGGCGCGACGACTTTGACGAAGCCGTCTTCCATGCCGACTTCGATGCCGAGGCCGCCGAACTCGCCCTGCGTGCCGACCTGGAGCTCGCGGAAGGCCTCCTGGTCGAGATAGGCCGAATGCGGATCGAGCCCCGTCAGCATCCCGTTGATCGCCTCGGTGATGAGCTTCTTGTCCTCGACCGGCTCGACGTAGTCGCTCTTCACACGCCCGAACACTTCCGTGAACGCGCGCAGCTCCTCGATCGGGAGCGGCATCGCGCCGGTGTTGCGCTGGGCGACAGCGGAGAAATTGAGACTGATCGCGACGCCGATGAGCACACCGACGACGATCAGCCCGAATTGACTGAACTTGTTGCGCATTACAAACCCCCTAACGGCACGAAGCGCGAGTGACCACCGATGCATCTACGAAGCTCATTTGCGTGAGACCCACGTCATGGGATCGAAAGGCCGACCTTCATGCCTCATTTCAAAGTATAAACCCGATTGCCCATGACCGCCGGTCGCACCGACCGCGGCGATGCGTTCTCCGCGGCCGACGACGTCGCCGACCCCTTTGTAGAGCGTCTCGTTGTAGCCGTAGAGGCTCATGTAGCTCTCGCCGTGGTCGATGATCAGGAGATTGCCGAATCCGCGCAGCCAGTCGGCGAAAACCACCCGGCCCGCCGCCACCGCCCGCACCTCTTCGCCTACCCGGGCCGCGATGAAGAGGCCCTTCCAGACAATTCCGCCGTCCTGCCGTGGACTGCCGAACCGGTTCGCAAGTTCCCCCCGCACCGGCAGGGACAGCGATCCTCGCAGCCCCGCGAACGCGCCGCCATGACGTTCTTCACGCTCCGGCTCGGGAACGCGCTCGGCCTTCTGGCGCTCGCGCGGCGCGCGTGCTTTCGGCGTGCTCGCGATCGCCTTCGCGAGCTGCTCGATCAGGCGCGTGAGGCGCGTCTCGTCGCGTCGAAGCGTGCCGATCTCCCGCCGCTGCCGCTCGATGTCGTGGGCGATGCGCGCAAGGAGGCGCGCCCGCTCGCGTTTCTCGGACTCGAGACGGCTGCGTTGCCGCGCCTGCTCGGCCGCGATGGCCGCGATCTCGCCCGCGCGCGCCTGCGCCTCTGCAGCCAGCCTGCCGAGCTCGTCCAAATTCGAACGCAAGCCCACGATCAGCTCCGCGCGGGCGCGCCCGATGTACGTGAGATACGTGAGCTCGCGTGCGACCGCGTTCGCGTCGCGGCCGGACAGCAGCAGCGCGAGCACATCCGGTCTGCCGGACACGTACCGCTGGCGCAAGAGCTTCGAAAGCGCCGACCGCTGACCGGCAAGGCGGCTTTCGGCCGCCGCGATCCGAGCGCGTACCTGCGCCACCGCGGCATTGGCAGCGCGCGCCTGTTCGGCGAGCTCGGCAACGGCGCGATTGGCGTCGGAGATCCCGCGTTCGGACGCCTGCAGCGCGTCAGCGGCCTCGGTTTTCGACTCCTCGGCTTCGGCGAGCCGCTTCTGGATCGCGGCGATGCGCGATTTGAGCGCCTTCAGCTCGGCCTGCGCCGCGGCTGACTTGGAGGCGTTCGTCGCGGCGTTCGCCGGCGCGCCGGCCGCCGCGCACGCAAGGAGGAGCGCGAGTGTGCCGGCCGTACGGATCAAACGAACGAGATGAGCGGCTTGCCCGTCATTTCGGCGGGACGCGGCAGGCCCATCATCGTGAGCAGCGTCGGCGCCACGTCCTGCAGCGCGCCGCCTTCGGCGATCTTCGCCTTACGCCCGACGTACAGCAGCGGCACGACGTTGAGCGTATGCGCGGTATGCGCCTGATGCGTCTTCGGATCCGCCATCATTTCCGCGTTGCCATGATCGGCCGTGATCAGCACCTCCCCACCGATTTCGCGCATCGCGGTGACCACGCGGCCAATGCACTCGTCGAGGACCTCGATCGCTTGGGTCGCGGCCCCCAGGTTGCCGGTGTGACCGACCATGTCGCCGTTCGCATAGTTGCAGACGATCGCGTCGTATTTGCGCGACTTGATCGCCTCCTCCAGCTTGTCGGTCACCTCGCGCGCGCTCATCTCGGGCTTCAGATCGTAAGTGGCGACCTTCGGCGACGGCACTAATATGCGGTCTTCGCCGGGGTAGGCGGTCTCCACGCCGCCGTTGAAGAAATAGGTGACGTGCGCGTATTTCTCGGTCTCCGCGATGCGAAGCTGTTTGAGTCCCAGCTTCGAGATGTACTCGCCGAAGCCGTTCGTGATCGACTGCGGCGGGAATGCAGCGGGGATACGGCTGAAGTCCTTGCCGTAGCTCGTCAGCGTGCAGTAATAGCCGAGGCTGGGTTGATACGCGCGTTCGAAGCCGTCGAATGCCGGATTCGTCAGCGCCTGGGTGAGCTGGCGCGCGCGATCGGCACGGAAGTTCATGAAGACGACCGCGTCGCCGTCGTTCATGCGTACAGCCGAGCTTCCGGACGGCACGATCGCCGTCGCTTTCACGAATTCGTCCGACTCGCCGCGCGCGTATGCGGCCGCGAGCCCTTCCGCCGCGCTTGCCGCCGTCTGCGCCGCGATGCCCGCGGTGATGAGGTCGTAACCCTGCTTCACGCGGTCCCAGCGCTTGTCGCGGTCCATCGCGTAGTAGCGGCCGGAGACGGTGGCGATGCGGATGCCGTTGAGATCGGCCACGTCGCCCTGGAACTGGGCGATGTATTCCGCCGCGCTGGAAGGCGGCGTATCGCGCCCGTCGAGGAAGGCATGCACGGCGACCGGCACGCCCGCGTTGGATGCCGCCCTGGCCAGCGCCGCCATGTGATCCTGATGCGAATGCACGCCGCCCGGCGAGAGCAGGCCGAGCAGATGCAGCGTGCCGCCCGCGGCCTTCGTCTTGGCGAGCAGTTCCTTGAGCCCGGGATTGTCGAAGAAACT
>DASPNJ010000150.1:0-9976 GCA_035626595.1 Burkholderiales bacterium | reverse complement strand
GCTGACGCTGCCCGCGCACAGCTTCTATTGGTTCAGGCTTGGCACCGACGTGCCGGTGCCGAGCTGGTACGAGCAGCGCACCGCGCCGGAGGAGCCGCCGATCCTGATCCTGTTCGACGGCTGGACCAGCTTCTTCCGCGACCGCGTGGTGCCATGGCGCATCGCCATGGCCGAGAAGACCCGCGCGCAGTTCGAGGAGGAGGTGCTGCCGCGCTACGTGCAGCCGCAGCGCTGGTACGCGGCCAAAGGCGAAGCGCTCAAGGCCGTGCGGCTGATCGACCACGTGCTGTGGGAGACGCGCATGGGCACGTGGATGATCTCGATGTTCAGCACGGAAGGCGCGCCGGAACCGGCGTGCTATTTCCTGCCGCTCGCGCTCGCCTGGGAGGACACCGAAGAAGACCGGCTGCGTGCGCTGACCCCGGTGCGCATCGCGCGCGTACGCCAGCAGGCGAGCGTCGGCGCGATGGGAGACGCGTTCGGTGACGAGATGTTCTGTCGCGCGGTGGCGGTCGGGATCGGACGCGGCGTAGAGCTCGCCACCGCGCACGGCAAAGTGCGCTTCGTGCCCACGCGCGCCTACGCGCAGCTCGCGGGTGACGACGTCGGAGCGCTCCCGGTCACTCCACCGCAGGGCCAGAGCTCGAACACGATCGTGACGCTCGGCGAGAAGCTTTTCCTGAAGGCCTACCGGCGCATACGCCGCGGCGTGAATCCCGAGGTCGAGATCGGCCGCTATCTCACCGAGGTCGCGGAGTTTCCGAACTGCGTGCCGCTCGCCGGCGTGCTCGAGCACGTGGACGAGACCGGTGCGCTCTCGAGCCTCGCGATCCTGCAGGGCTACGTGCGCAACCAGGGTGATGCGTGGACCTACACGCTCGAATACCTCGCGCGATTCTTCGACACCCACCGCGCCGGCACGGAGGTCGCCGCGGACGCGCACGGCGCGTACCTCTCGCTCGTGCAGACGCTCGGCATGCGCACGGCGGAGCTGCATGCCGCGTTCGCGCGGCGCACCGGCGATCCGGCTTTCGATCCGGAGCCCGCCTCGGAGGCCGATTACGCGGAGTGGAAGCGGCGGGTGCGCGAGGACGCGGCGAGCGCGCTCGATCTGCTGGCGCGGCGCGCCGATCAGATCCTGCCGACGGCCGCCGCGGAAGCGCGCGATCTCCTCGAGCGCCGCGACCAGGTGCTCGGTCGCATCGACGCGCTGCGCATGCCCGCGGCAACGGTGCTGAAAACGCGGCACCACGGCGATTACCATCTGGGCCAGGTGCTCATCAGCCGCAACGACTTCATCATCATCGATTTCGAAGGCGAGCCGGCGCGGCCGATCGAGGAGCGGCGGCGCAAGCACTCGCCGATCCGTGACGTCGCGGGTATCGTGCGCTCGTTCAGCTACGCCGCAGGCTCGGCGCTCTCCCGCGCAGTGGAATCGCCGGACGACGAGGCGAGGCTCGGACCGCTGGCCGCCGACTGGGAAACGCAGACGCGCAACGCTTTCCTCACCGCCTACGACGAAACCGCGCGCGCGGCGCATGTTTACGCGAGCGATGCGGATTTCCGTGCGCTCGTCGAGCTCTTCGAGCTGGAGAAGGCGCTGTACGAGCTCAAGTACGAGCTCAACAATCGGCCGGACTGGGTACGGTGGCCGTTGGCGGGGATCAGGCGGCTGGTGCCATAACAGGAGGAACGATGGATCGCATGGACTCGCTGCTCGAACCGGTGCAGGCGATGCTCGCGCAGGTGGTGGCTTTCCTGCCGCAGCTCGCGTTCGCGGTGATCGTCGTCGTCGCGGGCTGGCTGCTCGCGAAAGCGGCGCGCTTCGCGCTCGTGAAAGCGCTGCGCGCGATCAACTTCAACGTGCTGACCGAGCGCGCCGGCCTCGACGGTTTCCTCGCGCAGGGCGGCATCCGCAGCGACACGACCGACATCTTCGGCGTGCTCGTGTACTGGCTGGTGGTGCTCGCGGCGCTGGTGATCGCGTTCAACGCGCTCGGCATGAATTACGTCACCGGCCTGCTGCGTGAGGTCGTCATGTTCGTGCCGCGGCTCATGGTCGCGCTGGTGATTCTCGCGTTCGGGGCCTACTTCGCGCGGTTCATCGGCGGCGCGGTCATGGCCTATTGCCGCAACGTCGGAATACAGGACGGCGACATCCTCGGGCGCCTCGCGCAATACGCGATCCTCGTTTTCGTCGTGCTGATCGCGCTCGAGCAGATGCAGATCGGCGGCGACATCGTGCGCTCGAGCTTCCTCATCATCCTGGCCGGCGTGGTGCTCGCGCTCGCGCTCGCGTTCGGCATCGGGGGCCAGCACTGGGCGGCGGAGCTCCTCGACCGGTGGTGGCCGGGCGAGCGGCGCGACGAACGCGGGAAAGTCGAAGACCTGCCGCGCAGGAGCCAGGGCGGACGGTTCGACCTGTAGTACCGTAAATGGGGTCAGGTCCACATTTCCCGCAATGCGGAAATGTGGACCTGACCCCATTAAAACATGAACGGACCGATCACCGCCGTCTGGCCCGGCAAGCCCTACCCGCGCGGTGCGACGTGGGACGGCAAGGGCGTCAATTTCTCGCTGTTCTCGGAGCACGCCGAAAAAGTCGAGCTGTGTCTCTTCGATGCGCGCGGGCGCCGCGAGGTGCAGCGCATCGCGCTCACCGAGCACACCGACCAGGAGTGGCACTGCTACCTGCCCGAAGCACGGCCGGGGCTGCTGTACGGCTATCGCGTGTACGGCCCGTACAAGCCGGAGGAGGGTCATCGCTTCAACCCGCACAAGCTGCTCCTCGACCCGTACGCGAAATCGCTCGCCGGGCAGCTCATCTGGAGCGATGTGCATTACGGCTATCGCCGGGACGACAAACGCGAGGATCTTTCATTCGACCGGCGCGATTCCGCACGCGGCATGCCGAAGTGCCGTGTGATCGATCCGGCGTTCACCTGGGGCGACGACCGGCGGCCCGACGTCCCCTGGAACGACACGATCATTTACGAAGCGCACGTGCGCGGGATGACCGTCAACCACCCCGACGTGCCGCCGGCGCTGCGGGGCACGTACGCGGGGCTCGCGTGCGCGCCCGTGATCGAGCACCTCCAGCGCCTCGGCGTCACCGCGATCGAGCTGATGCCCGTTCACGCATTCCCGGACGACCGCTTCCTCGTCGAGCAGGGGCTGCGCAACTACTGGGGCTACAACTCGGTCGGCTACTTCGCGCCGGAGTCCCGCTACTTGTCGAGCGGCAACGTCTCCGAATTCAAGACGATGGTGAAAGCCTTCCACGCCGGCGGCATCGAGGTGATCCTCGACGTGGTCTACAACCACACCGCGGAAGGCAACCACATGGGGCCGACGCTCTCGTTCCGCGGCATCGACAACGTGTCGTACTACCGGCTGGAGGCCGGGAACCCGCGTCACTACCTCGACTTCACCGGCTGCGGGAACACGCTCAACATGCTCGAGCCGCGCGTGCTGCAGCTCATCATGGATTCGCTGCGCTACTGGGTGACCGAGATGCACGTCGACGGCTTCCGCTTCGACCTCGCATCGGCACTGGCACGTGAGTTGCACGAAGTCGACCGCCTTTCCTCCTTCTTCGACGTCATCCGCCAGGACCCCATCATCGCGCAAGCCAAGCTCATCGCGGAGCCGTGGGACCTCGGCCATGGCGGTTATCAGGTCGGCAACTTTCCGCCCGGGTGGACCGAATGGAACGACAAGTACCGCGACACGATGCGCTCCTACTGGAAAGGCGACGGCGGACTGATCGGCGAGTTCGCGCAGCGCCTGACCGGCTCGAGCGATCTCTATGAAAGCAGCGGGCGCCGCCCGTACGCGAGCATCAACTTCATCACCTGCCACGACGGCTTCACGCTGCACGACCTCGTCGCCTACAACGAGAAGCACAACGAAGCTAACGGTGAAGACAACCGCGACGGCTTCAACAACAACCGGTCGTGGAACTGCGGCGTCGAGGGCGAGACCGACGACGACGCAATCAACATGCTGCGTGCGCGCCAGAAGCGCAATCTCATCGCGACGCTCCTGCTGTCGCAGGGCGTGCCGATGATCCTCGGCGGTGACGAGCTCGATCGCACGCAGGGCGGCAACAACAACGCGTACTGCCAGGACAACGCGATATCGTGGTACGACTGGAATCTCACGCCGGAGAAGCGCCGCCAGCTCGATTTCCTGGTGCGCATGATCCGCTTCCGGCGCGAGCATCCGATCTTCCACCGCCGCCATTTCTTTCACGGACGCGCAATCCGCGGCGCCGAGGTGAAGGACATCGTGTGGCTCGACACCGACGGCGGCGAGATGAAAGACGCCGACTGGCGCGAATCGCACGCGCGCTGCCTCGGCGTGTACTTCTCCGGCGAAGGGCTCACCGAGGTCGACGAACGCGGCAGACCGCTCTCGGACGGATCCTTCCTGGTGCTCTTCAACGCGCACGACGAGGAGATCCCGTTCCCGCTGCCGCGCTTCTACCCCGGCTCGCGCTGGCTCACCGTCATGGATACGGCCTACGAGCACGGCCTCGCGCGCGGCGTGACGATCGAGGCCGGCGGCGTCTACCCGCTGCGCGAGCGCTCGCTCGCCCTGCTGCAGCAACAGAAATGAAGCGCGCGCACGCGATGCCGTTCGGCGCCGAGGCGCTGCCGGACGGACGCACCCGCTTTCGGCTCTGGGCGCCGAGCGCGCAGTCGGTCGAGCTCGTGCTCGCCGACCAGCAGCAGGCGCACGCGCTCACGCCGCGTGACCGCGAGGGCTGGTACGAGACCACGCTGGCCGCCCCGGCCGGCACCTGCTATCGGTATCGCATCGACGGCAAGCTGGAGGTGCCCGACCCGGCATCGCGTTACAACCCCGACGACGTGCACGGCCCGAGCGTCGTGGTCAATCCCCGCGGCTTCGAGTGGCGCGACGCGGCGTGGCGCGGCCGGCCCTGGACCGAGACCGTCGTCTACGAGCTCCACGTAGGCACGTTCTCGCCCGACGGCACCTACGCGGGCGTGGAACGCAAGCTCGATTACCTCGCCGAGCTCGGCGTCACCGCGATCGAGCTGATGCCGCTCGCGGACTTTCCCGGCAAGCGCAACTGGGGCTACGACGGCGCGCTCCAGTACGCACCCGATGCCGCCTACGGCTCGCCGGAAGACCTGAAACGGCTGATCGCCGCGGCGCACGCGCGCGGCCTCATGATGTTCCTCGACGTGGTCTACAACCACTTCGGCCCCGAAGGCAATTACCTGCACGCGTACGCGGCCGATTTCTTCACGGAGCGCCATCACACCGCATGGGGCGCGGCGGTCAATTTCGACGGCGAGCGTTCACGCACGGTGCGCGAGTTCTTCATTCACAACGCGCTGTACTGGCTCGAGGAATATCACTTCGACGGGCTGCGCTTCGATGCGGTGCACGCGATCCTCGACGATTCGAACCCCGACATCCTGAGCGAGCTCGCGCAGCGCGTGCGCGCCGGTCCCGGCGCGCAGCGCCACGTCCACCTCATGCTCGAGAACGACGACAACCACGCACGCTATCTCGAGTATCGCAACGGCGCGCCGCGCCTCTACAACGCACAGTGGAACGACGACGCGCATCACGCGTTCCACGTGCTGCTGACCGGGGAGAAGGACGGCTACTACGCCGACTACGCCGATGACGCGACGGAGCGCCTCGGCCGCGCGCTCGCGGAGGGCTTCGCCTATCAGGGCGAGCGCTCCGCGTTTCGCGACGCGCCGCGCGGCGAGCCGAGCGCTCACCTGCCGCCTTACGCCTTCGTGACCTTTCTGCAAAACCACGACCAGACGGGGAATCGCGCGCTCGGTGAACGGATCGGTGCGCTGACCCCTCCCGCGAGGCTGAAGGCGGCGCTGACGGCGTGGCTGCTCGCCCCGGCGACGCCGATGCTGTTCATGGGCGAGGAATTCGCCGCCGCCAGCCCGTTTCTCTTTTTCTGCGATTTCGGGCCGGAGCTCGCGAGCGCGGTCACGGAAGGCCGCCGCCGCGAATTCCGCGAGTTTGCGCAGTTCGCTGGGCTGTCCGAGTCTGCGGTGCCCGATCCCAATCACCCGGACACCTTCGAGCGCAGCAAGCTCGACTGGCTCTCGATCGAGCGCGCGGAGCACGCAGAATGGCTCGGGCTCTACCAAACGCTCCTCGCGCTGCGGCGCTCGCGCATCGTGCCGGCCCTCGCGAACCTCGACGGCAACGCCGGCCGCTACGCCGTGGTCTCCCCCGGCGCGCTCATTGCAATATGGCACCTCGGCGACGGCAGCATCCTGGAAACGCGACTGAACCTCTCCGCCGACTCCGCGAATTCGCAAAGCGCGCCCGAGGGCGATCTCCTGCATTGCGAGCCGGCGGCGGCGGCGGCGGCGTTCGGCCGGGGTGAGCTGCCGCCGGAGGCGGCCGCATGCTATCTCAAACGAAACACGTAGATTCCGACGCGCTCGATGCGCTGTCGCAGCTTTACGGCGTTGCGTCCGGCTATACCGACATCTGGGGCAAGACCCAGCGCGCTTCCGACGAGACGCGGCTCGCGCTTTTGCGCGCGCTGGGCGCCTTCGACGAGCGCGAAGACCTCGAAGCCGCGCGCCGCGCGCAGGAAACACGGCCGTGGCGCAGCGTGCTGCCGCCCGTCGCCGTTTTCCGTGAAGAGGCGAATCCCTACCGCCTGACGCTGCATTTCAGGAAGCGCGACCGCGAAGCGACCTACCGCTGGATCTTCGAGCTCGAAGGCGCGGAGACGCGCCGCGGCGAATTCCGGCCCTCGCAGTTGAGAGAGCTCGACGCACGCACGATCGACGGCGAGGCCTACATTGCCGTCGCGTTCGACTGGAACGATCGCCTCCCGCTCGGCTATCACCGCTACCGGCTGGAAGGTCCCGGCATCGCGCGCGGTGAATGGCTGTCGTTCATCGTCGGTCCTGAGCGCTGCTATCTGCCGCCCGCGCTGGTTCGCGGCGCCCGCGTCTGGGGCCCGGCGGTGCAGCTCTACAGCGTGCGCTCCGAGCGCAACTGGGGCGTGGGCGATTTCACCGACCTGAAAAGCGTCGTCGAGCAATGGGGGACGCGCGGTGCGGGCGTGGTCGGCGTGAATCCGCTGCACGCCCTCTTTCCGCACAATCCGGCGCACGCGAGCCCCTACTCGCCGTCGTCGCGGCTCTTTCTCAACGTGATCTATATCGACGTCGAGGCGGTGCCCGATACGCGCGAGAGCGCCGAGGCGCTCGCCGCGATGCAGGGAGCGCACTTCCAGTCCGCGCTCAAAGGCGCGCGCAGTACCGAGCTCGTGGACTATCCCGCGGTCGCGGGGCTCAAGCTCCCGCTGCTCGAGCTTGCCTACCGCCACTTCCGCAAGGCGCATCTCGAGGAGAACACCGATCGCGGCCGCGCCTTCCGGGCTTTTCAGGACGCCGGCGGCGAGCGGCTGCGGCGCCAGGCGCTGTTCGAAGCGCTGCAGGAACACTTCCATCGTGAAGACCGGTCGATCTGGGGCTGGCCGAAGTGGCCCGAAGCATACCGGCGGCCCGATTCACCGGAGGTCGCCGGTTTCGCGAAGACGCATCCCGAGCGCATCGAGCTCTACGAGTACCTCCAGTGGAACGCCGCGCTGCAGCTCCAGAGCGCCGGCGCGCGCGCGGTCGAGCTCGGCTACGGCGTCGGCGTCTACCAGGACCTCGCGATCTCGATCGACCGCGGCGGCGCCGAAAGCTGGGCGAACCAGGACGTCTACGCCGTCGGCGCGAGCGTCGGCGCGCCGCCCGACGAAGTGAATCTCAAGGGCCAGAACTGGGGTCTGCCGCCGCTGCGGCCGGAGGCGCTGAAGGCCACGCGCTACGAGGCTTTCATCGAGACGCTGCGCGCGGTCATGCGCTACTCCGGGGCGCTGCGCATCGATCACGTGATGGGACTCTACCGGCTGTATTGGATACCGCCGGGCGCCTCCGCCGCCGAAGGCGCTTACGTGTGCTATCCGTTCGACGATCTCATCACGATCCTCGCACTCGAGAGCTGCCGCAACGAGTGCATGGTGATCGGCGAGGATCTCGGCACCGTTCCGGACGAAGTGCGCGCCGGCCTCGCCCGCGCGCGCGTGATGTCGTACCGCCTGCTCATGTTCGAGCGCACCGCCGAAGGCGAATACAAGGCGCCGACGGAATATCCGGCGGACGCGCTCGTCGCGGTGTCGACGCACGATCTCGCGACGCTCAAGGGCTTCTGGGAAGGCTACGACCTCGAAGTGCGGCAGACGCTCGATCTCTTTCCCAGCGAAGAGATCCGGAAACAGTACGTGCTCAACCGCACGCAGGAACGCGCGCGGCTCGTGCTCGCGCTGGAACGCGAAGGGCTGCTCGCCGAAGGCCAGGTGAATCCCGTAGGCTCGCCGATGACCCCGGAGCTCGCGCTCGCCGTGCATGCCTATCTCGCGCGCACGCCTTCGCGGCTCATGGTCGTGCAGCCGGAGGACGTGCTCGAAGCGATCGAGCAGGCGAACATGCCCGGCACGGTCGAAGAGCAGCCGAACTGGCGCAGGAAGCTCCCGCTCACGCTGGAGGCGATCGAGCGCGACGAGCGCTTCACCTCGACGACGGAAACACTCGCGCGCGTCCGCCCTAGGCCGCGGCCCCTCGCAGCGCGCCCAGGCGGGAGCCCGGCGCGCGTGCCGCGCTGTACGTATCGTCTCCAGCTCAACGCGGAGTTCACGTTTCGAGACGCGACCGCGCTGATCCCCTATCTCGCGCGCCTCGGCGTCTCCCACGTCTACTGCTCGCCGTACTTGCGCGCGCGTGCCGGCAGCCGCCACGGCTACGACATCATCGACCACAACGCGCTCAATCCCGAGATCGGCACGCCGGACGAGTTCGAGCAGTTCGTCACGCGGCTGCGCGAGCACGACATGGGACACATCCTGGACATGGTGCCCAACCACATGGGCGTCATGGGCGCGGACAACGCGTGGTGGCTGGACGTCCTCGAGAACGGCCCCGCATCGTTCTACGCCGACTTCTTCGATATCGAATGGACACCGGTCAATCCGGTGCTTCAGAACAAGGTGCTGCTCCCGGTGCTCGGCGACCAGTACGGCATCGTGCTCGAGCGTGGCGAGCTCGAGTTGAAATTCCTGCGCGACAGCGGAGAGCTCAGCGTCTTCTATTACGACCACCGCTTTCCGATCGATCCCCGCGAATACCCGCGCGTGCTGGAAGGCGCGCTCAAGGGGCTGTCCGCCGCGGAGATCCCGCAGGAGGCGCACGCGGAGCTCGCGAGCCTGTGCGCATCGTTCGGCCATCTGCCGCCCCGTGAAGACACCGAGGAGGCGCGACGCACTGAGCGCCAGCGCGACAAGGAAGTGCGCAAGCGCCAGCTCGCGAGGCTTGCGGCGGAGCACACGGCGATCGCACGGGCGATCGAGCGGGAGGTGAGCGACCTGGACGCCGAACGGCTGCACGAGCTCCTCGAAGCGCAGGCGTATCGGCTGTCCTCGTGGCGAGTCGCGGCCGACGAGATCAACTACCGCCGCTTTTTCGACATCAACGATCTCGCGGCGCTGCGCATGGAGAACGAGCACGTGTTCGAGGCGACGCATCGCTTCGTGCTCGCGCTCGCCGCCGGCGGCAAGCTCGACGGGCTGCGCATCGATCACCCCGACGGGCTCTACGACCCCGACCAGTATTTCCGCAGACTGCAGAACCGTTACGCGCAGCTCGCCGGCGTCGATCTCGAGCCGTCGGAGGACGGGCGGCCGGCGCGGCCGCTGTACGTCGTCATTGAAAAAATCGCCGCGAGCCATGAGAAGCTGCCCGAATCGTGGGCTGTGCACGGCACTTCGGGCTATCGCTACGCCGTGCTGGTGAACGGCGTGCTGGTGGACACCGACGCCGCCGACGAGATGGAGCGCATCTACCGCAGCTTCGTGGCGGACGCGCCGGACTACGCGCAGGCGGTATACGACGGAAAACGCGCGATC
>DASPNJ010000149.1:0-110660 GCA_035626595.1 Burkholderiales bacterium | reverse complement strand
CGCCCCGCTGTTCAAGTCGCGCACGGTGATTTCGCGTGCAATGCCCTCGCGGTGTTTCAATGAAGCTTTGTACAAACGCGACGCCGGAGCGGCGACTGCGATCAGGGCCAGGATGACACCTGCTTTTGCTGCGATCGAGAGGTCCGGGAATAAGCCAATCGCCGTGACGGCGGTACACAGCGGGATGAGCAGAATGATCAGCAACGCTGCTTCCTGCCACCGTCGCCACTGGCCGTTCTTGAATGTCTCGCCAGGGGCGCGTTGCTTCGTTCGTTCCGGTGGCGTGGCCTGAAATTGCTGCTGCTCTGAAGATCCCATTTGGCGGCCTAGAAGATGGCTGTTATGCGCCACGTCCGATCACAAGAGGCCAGTAAACGGACCCCTGCATCTCGGACGTGACGCCTGACATGAAAACTGAGGGAATCGAAAACTGAACGTGAATCCCATTCAGCGGGGCCATCGTCCGGGCCCGCGTGCGGATCGAACACGCGGTCATCGCCAAAGCGCCCGTGTTCGCCGGTATTCTAGCGTGCAGCGGCGCGGCCGCAGTCACACAACGCTGCGGCAAAATTTCGGCGGTGCCGGCGTGGACGCCCGGCCCCATAAGTGCAGTGTCGGTGCCGATGAGCCTGAACTGGCATGGCGGCGGGGATGCAACCGCGTTCTCCACGTCGCTGTGAGCGAGCCGATGCGAGAATTTGCTGATAGCATGCCGCCGGGGGGGCGGGCGTGCAAGAACGCAAAATCGAACGGCGCCGGAGAAGAAGACGTTGGAGACCGCGACAGCGGTTGGAGAAGAAGCGCTGGCTTCCGGGGCTGATCTGGATCGCAGCCTGTCTTACCGGGGTGGGCATCACTGTGGCTTTGCTGATGGTCATGTAGCGCGTGTCACGTCGCGCCCCGCGGTCGAACGCGAAGGACTCCTGTGATCCGCACTATCAACCTTCGTCGCTTCTGGCTCGTGACTGGCGTAGCGCTGGTGGCGGCCGTCATCTATCTTTCCATCGCGCCACGTCTCGACGCACCCGATGTTCCCGGCGGTGACAAGGTCGGTCACTTCGTCGCCTACGGCGCAGTCATGCTGTGGTTCATGCAAGCGGCGCTCAGCCGAGGATCTCGCGCCTTGATCGGGTTGACTCTCGTCGCGCTCGGCATCGCTCTCGAATTCGTGCAGGCCGGCATTCCCGGCCGCAGCTTCGAGATCGCGGACATGTTCGCGAATTCGATCGGCGTTGCGATCGGCTGGCTTGCCGCGCCTCCGCGCACGCCTAATTTTCTTGCGGCGCTGAGCTCGGCACTGGCACGCGGAACCGCCCGCTAGGACAGGCAAGGCCACGTAAGAGAGGCTGCTTCAAGGCGCGCTTCGTGTTTATCGCCGGTCGGCGAGAACCACGCTCGTTCGACTCGTCAGTTCGTGACGATGTCCTTCGCGCCAGTCAGCGTCTCGAACTGCCATACCTGCTCGATCAGCTTCGAGCAGCGCTCTCCGCCGATGATCGCCTCGCAGTTCGCCACGAGCTTGTGCTCGAGATCGGCGTTCGTCATCGGATTCGCGGGCTCGCCTTTCGGGTCCTGGAGGCGGATTTCGAGCTTGCGTCCGCCTTGCAGGGCCACGCGCACGAATGCAGAGCGTTTCTGCGGGTAGAGGCGATCGCATTCGTCATCGATAAACGGATTCGTGCGCTGGATCAGCGCCTGCACGTCCGGTCGCTCGAGCACTTCCGGCAGAAACATGCTGGCCGTCACGTCGCCGAACACGAGGGCGAGCGCGGCGGCGCACGGCAGGCTCATTTGCGCGTCGAGCAGGTTGTCGTGGTGTTTTTGATCGTGGCCGTGTATCGCGTGCGTGTATCCGCCGAGATCGATGCGCACGATGTCTCCGACCGCGTACTCGTGCCGTTCACGCAAAGCGCGGATCGCGTCGATGAATGTCTGGTTGCCGCGGCAGCAGGGGTAGGGCTTGAAATAGACGGACTCGATCTCCCAGCGCTCGCCGAGACGATCGAGCGCGCGCTCCCATCGCACTTCGTTGTTCACGTGGCTGTGGAACAGGCCGTAGCGTCCTTCGAGCACCTTGCCCGGCCCGGTGATGCCGCGCTGCGCGAATTCGGCGCAGAGCAGACCGTCGCGCGCCGCTTTCCCCGGGTGAATGCGCTTCACGTCGGCGCCGTCATCGAGATATTCGCGTATGCCTCCCGCGAAGCTGCCGGCGATGCCGAGCGCGTGGCGCGTCTGCTGCTCGTTGAGCCCGATGAGGTTCGCGGCCCCGGCCGCCGCTCCGAAGACGCCCGCGACGGCGGTATTGTGAAACCCGCGGTGGGCGATCGCGGGATGCAGCGTCGCACCGATACGCAGCATGACGTCGTATCCCGCGACGACGGCCGCGACGATATCCCTCGCGCTCGCTCCGCGCTGCTCGGCCGCGGCAAGGACCGCCGGAAACACCGCGCCTCCCGGATGCGCGGCGGCCTGCAGGTAGCCGTCGTCGAAATCGAGACCGTGACAGTTGGCGCCGTTGACCATCGCCGCATTCGACGGCGAAAGCCTGGACCGGGTCCCGATCACGGCAGTGGTTCGAGCCGGATCGGTCTCCTCGAAATACGACAGCAGTGCGCGCGATACCGGCATCGCCGAGCCTGAAATCGCACACGCGAGGAAGTCCAGTAGTGCGCGCTTGAATGCCACGAAGGCGGCAGGCGGCAGATCGTCGTACCGCGTGCTCGCGGCATGAGCCGCGAGCGTGCGGCTCACTTCGATGTGGTCGGGTTTCACCGCGCGGGCCTGCTTACTTCTGCTTGAGTATTCCGAATTCCGCGAAATGCGCGCGGAAGCGATTCTCTTCGCTCGCCAGAAAGGCCGTCGTCTCGGTGCGGCCGAGGAATCGCGGCGTCAGGAACTCCTGCTCCAGCTCCTTCTTCCATTCGTCCGTGGACGTCATCGCCTTGAGCGCGCTCTCCCAATAGGCGGCCTGCTCGGCAGACAGGCCCGGCGGACCGACGATCGCCCGCCACAGAGCGAGCGAAGAATCCACTTTCATTTCTTTCCAGGTCGGCACGTCGGCGAACAGCCCGCCGAGGCGCTCGTCGGCCGCCGTTGCGATGACTCTCAGCTTCTTCGCCTTGACGTGTGGCGCCAGCGCCGAGGGGGTGGTGATGACGACATCCACGTGGCCGCCGAGCGTCGCCGTGACGCCTTCCGCGGCGCCCGCGAAGCTCACGACCTTGAGCTTGCGGTTGTCGGCGCCGGCCGCGTGCGCGACCTGCGTCGCGGTGAAGTAGTTCGCGGTGCCGAGGCCGCTCGAGACGGAGAAGCTGAGCGAGGTGACGTCTTTTTTGAGGCGGTCGAACAGATCCCGCGCGTCCTTCACAGTCGAATCGTCCTTCACGGCGTAGACCATCGTCTCCTGGAAGATGACCGCGAGCGGCGTGACGTCGGTGTGCCTGATCGGGCTGCGTCCCATCAGGTTGTTCGTGATCAGCGGCGAGTTCGCGACCTGGATCACGTGCGGCTTGCCGCGCTGATTGATCGTGTACGCGTACGCAACCGCATGACCGCCGCCGGGCTTGTTGCTGACGAAGCTCGTCTTCGGAATTGCGCCGCTGCGCACGAGCGAGCGGTGTACCGTGCGCGCCGTGCGATCCATCGCGCCGCCGGGACTGACGCCGACGACGACCTCGACCGGTTCGCTCGGTTTCCAGCTCGCGCCCAGCGCGGCGGCCGAGCCGGCCATCGTAGTGACCAGCGCAAGACAGATACGGCTGATCGCCGGCAAGCGAACGTGCCTGTGCATCGAGACTTTCCCTCCCTTGAATGTTTATGAAGCCTGCTGAGCCAGAGTGCGCGGGGCAGCCGCAGCCCGGAAATCGCGGGCACCGTTTTCCAGCATGCGCATCAGTCTCTGGAGACTGCCCGGCCGTTCGAAGTCGTGCGCCCCGCGATAGAGCTCCGCGGCCTTCGCGGCGCCGAGCACCGGCTCTACCAGGCCCTCGAATTTGACCTTCAGGTCCTCCCAACTGAGCGGATTGTCGGGATGGCCGAGGCATCGTTCGACGCCCGCGTGCAGGCGCTCTCCGCTTTCGAGGTAAACGTCCATATAGGCGGTGTAATTGTGTTGTCCCGGCACGGCCTCGAGCTCGATCAGGGGCAGAAGCTCGGTGACTGCCGGGTCCGCCATGGCTGCGTCGCTGAAATCGGATGCGACGAGGCGGTAATCGCGCAAACCGAGCGCGATGCAGAAGCGCGTGCTGAATTTGCCCTCGAGCGGGGTCTTGGCATCGATCTCGGTCACGAGCGCATGCGGATGCACTCGGGCGTGCACGCGCGCGATTTTCCTGCCCTTGACGGCCGGGGCGAGCTCCCGGGCGAGCTGGATCGAGGCATGCGTCGCGCGACAGCTCGCATAAGGCTTGAAGCCGTTGCCGAGTATCTCCCAGCGCGACTCGAAATCGAGCGGCGGCACCTCGACCTGCCCGTCCTGGATGATCGCCTTCAGTAGACCGTCGTCGATCTCGTAGAGATGCGATGCCGCGACAAAACCATTCGCGGCCAGCTGAGCGGCCAGTATGCCGTCCATCCCCGCTTTGCCCGCGTGAAAAGGCTTCCCGTGCGTGCCGAACGACCCGACGAGACCACCGGCAGTCGTCGCGGCCACGCCCAGAGCGCTCGAGATCTGGCTTTCGGTGAGATCAAGGATGACGCTGGCGACGGCCGCTGCACCGACGCGGCCGAAGATCGACGTCGGGTGAAAGCCGCGGCGCTGCAGCGTGCGGCCCACACCCGGCATCCCGCCGCCGCCGAGCTTGCCCATGACTTCGGAGCCCGTAATGAATGCGGCGAGTATCGTTTGTTCATTCAAACCGGGCGTGCCGGCGAGAGCCAGCGCCGTGGGCCAGCACACGGCGCTCGGATGTCCCGCACCGTTGGGATGGCTGTCGTCGTAGTCCATCGCGTGGGCCATCGTGCCATTGACGAGCGCGGCCAGAGCAGGCGTCGTGCGTCTGCCGAGGAAGATCAGCGCGTTGCCGGTCGCATTCCACGATTCGGCCGCTGCGCGAACGGCAGCGACAGGCGCCTCATCGTTGGCGCCGATCGAAACGCCAAGGATGTCGAGCAGCGCGCGCTTTGCCTCGTTGACGACCTCCGGCGGAAATCGGCGCTTGCGCGCCCCGGCGATGTAATCGACGAGCGCACGACCGCGCGCGTTCGATTTCCCCTGTGCAGAATTGGCATCCATCGGTATCTCAAGGTCAACGCGTCGCCCGAGGTTACACTATAGATCGCATTCGTATCCTTCTGCATCAGGTCAACTGTCGATGAAGCCCACGAGCTCGCGGGCGATGATTTCCGTCACCGACGTCTCCAAGACCTACGCTTCCGGATTCAGCGCGCTGAAGAGTGTCAACCTGGAGATTCGCCCGGGCGAGATCTTCGCGCTGCTCGGTCCCAACGGCGCGGGCAAGACGACGCTCATCAATATCGTCTGCGGCATCGTCAATCCGAGCGCAGGCCGCATTGTGGTCGACGGGCACGACATCATCGCCGAGTACCGCGCCGCGCGCGCGCTCATCGGGCTCGTGCCGCAGGAGCTCACGACGGACGCGTTCGAATCGGTATGGCATACGGTGTCGTTCAGCCGAGGGCTTTTCGGCAAGGCGCCGAATCCGCAGCACATCGAGAAGGTGTTGAAAGACCTGTCGCTCTGGGACAAGAAGGACAACAGGATCATGACGCTCTCGGGCGGGATGAAGCGCCGGGTGCTGATCGCGAAGGCGCTCTCGCACGAGCCGCGCATTCTGTTTCTGGACGAGCCTACCGCAGGTGTCGACGTCGAGTTAAGACGTGATATGTGGGCTTTGGTGCGCGGGCTCAAGGATACCGGCGTCACGATCATCCTCACGACGCATTACATCGACGAAGCCGAGGAGATGGCGGACCGCGTCGGCGTAATCAACAACGGCGAGATCGTTCTGGTCGAGGAGAAAGCCGAGCTCATGCACAAGCTCGGCCAGAAGCAGCTCACGCTGCACCTGGAGCACGCGCTGGAGCGCATCCCGCCGGCGCTCGCCGCGCATCATCTGGAGCTTTCCGGCGACGGCAGGCTGTTGACCTATACCTACGATACCCAGGCCGGGCGCACCGGCATCACGGCCTTGCTCGACGATCTGAACGAGGCCGGAATCGGTTTCAAGGATCTGCAGACCACCCAGAGCTCGCTCGAAGATATCTTCGTGAGCCTGGTGAGAGAGCGGCCATGAACGTTCATGCGATACGCGCGATTTACGCGTTCGAAATGGCGCGCACGCGGCGCACGATCATGCAGAGCATCGTCTCGCCGGTGCTCTCGACGTCGCTGTACTTCGTGGTGTTCGGCGCCGCCATCGGCTCGCGCATTCCCGAAGTGGACGGGATCAGTTACGGTGCGTTCATCGTGCCGGGGCTGATCATGCTGTCGATCCTCACTCAAAGCATCTCGAATGCCTCGTTCGGCATCTACTTTCCGCGGTTCACCGGCACGATTTACGAGCTGCTGTCCGCACCGGTTTCCTATCTCGAGATCGTGGTGAGCTACGTGGGTGCGGCGGCAACCAAGTCGATCATGCTCGGCCTCATCATTCTTGCCACCGCGTGGCTGTTCGTGCCGCTTCGGATCGAGCATCCGGTCTGGATGCTGGTGTTCCTCGTGCTGACGTCGTTCACGTTCAGCCTCTTCGGCTTCATCATCGGCATCTGGGCCGATGGTTTCGAGAAGCTGCAGCTCATCCCGCTGATCGTGGTCACGCCCCTCACGTTTCTGGGTGGGACCTTTTACGCCATCGATATGCTGCCGCCGTTCTGGCAGACCGTCTCGCTGTTCAACCCGGTGGTCTACCTGATCAGCGCGTTCCGCTGGAGCTTCTACGGCATCGCGGACGTGAGCGTGGCGGTGAGTCTTGCCATGGCCGTGGTGTTCCTCGCGCTGTCGCTCGCGGTCGTGGCGTGGATCTTCAGGACGGGGTATCGCCTGAAGGCTTGATCGCTGCGAGCGCCGTCAGACCCCGAGCCGCTCCGGCGACACATAGTGGGCGCGGTAGTCGTCGAACGGCACGCTGTCGGCAGCTTCGATCTCTCGCTGCTTCGTCAGCGACTGCTCCGCCAGGCCGGCCAGGCGTTGCTCCTCTTCGGGCGGCAGCGGCATCGAGGTGAGCGCGCTGCGATGGTCCAGCGAGTGCGCGAGCGCGAAGCGCCGGTGCGAACGCCCATGGCGGCGCTCCATTTCTTCGATCATCCGCGCCGAGGGCGTCGATCGAGCATCGCCGACCGCAGCGACGGCGGCTGACAGCACATCGGCGTGAGGGCGGCCGGCGCCTCGGTCGAGCGCGGCAGCGATCGGTACGCACGCGTCGAGCAGCTCTGCGGCCCACTGTGCGAGCGTCACGGTTTCTCGACCGCGCTCGAGCGCGAGGTCCGGTTCTCGGCCGCGGATCGCGACGGCGTGCAGGTTGCGCGCGATGGCCGCACGCTCGTCCGGCGTGTCGAGCGGACTGTGCGAGAGGAGGCAGTGCAAAAGGAAGATGTCGAGCAGACGAACGGCTTCCGCCGTGATGCCGATCGGCGAGAACGGATCGAGGTCGACGAGCCGCACTTCGATATATTCCACGCCGCGCTCGCGCAGCGCGTGGAGCGGGCGCTCGCCGCGGCGAATTCCGCGCTTCGGCCGGATCGTGCCGTAGAACTCGTTCTCGATCTGCAGCAGGTGGGTAGAGAGCTGCCGGTAATCGTCGCCGTCGCGCACACCGATCGCTTCGTACGGCGGATACGGGGTGGAAAGCGCCGCTTCGAGCGATGCGGCATAGACCTCCAGGCTGTTGTAGCTCACGTCGAGCGCCGCTTGCGCCTCGCTCTGGTAGCCGAGCGGGCCCATGCGCAGCGACGTGGCGTACGGCGCGTAGAGCGTACCGGGGCCGAACGGCTGCAGGGCGTGCTCGCGGCCCGCGACGAAGCTCTCGCACACCGCGGGTGAGGCGCCGAGCAGGTACACGAGCAGCCACGAGTGGCGCCTGAAATTGCGGATGAGTGCGAAATACGCGTCGTTCGCGCCGCCGAGCGCGGCCGGCAGCGGCCAGGCGGCTTCGAGCGAAAAGTTGTAGTGGATGCCGGAGATCGTCTGCATGCGGCGGCCATAACGGTGCGCGAGGCCAATGCGGTAGACCGTCTTCGCGCGCGCCACGTTCGAGGTGCCGTAACGCGCGATCGGAATCGCATCGTCGTGAGGCAGCTCGCCAGGCATGCTCGCGCACCACAGCAACTCTTCGCCGATAGAGCGACAGACCACCTGATGAATGCGCGTGAGCTCCTCGAGGCACGCGTGCACATCGCCATGCACACCCGTGATGAGCTCGAGCTGCGCTTCGCTGAAGTCGGTCGTGATGTGCGGGTGCGTGAGCGGAGAGCCGAGCGCGGGCGGATGAGGGGTGGCGGCAAGCGTGCCGTCCGGGCTCACGCGCAGGCTCTCCTTTTCGATGCCGCGGCGTATGCCTGCCATGGCAGGGCCGAGGCCGTGCAGTCGTTCCTGTAGCGCAATCAAAGGCATGCACCGCCTCGATGCAGTACCCGCGCCCGACCGATGCCGTTATCAGTGGCATCGCCTGTACTTCGTGCTATCCACGCGCGTCTCGTGCTATCTGTCGTGCGTGGCGGTCCAACGAATTTGAGACCACGATGAGGCACGGATTTGTTTCGGTGACCTGTTTGTCCATGACTGCGGCATTCTCTGAATGGACCTCGAGTTCCTGCTCTTCGTAGCGATCGGCTTTGCCGCGCAATTGGTCGATGGCGCATTGGGCATGGCCTTCGGCATCATCGCCAGCTCGAGCCTGATCGCAACAGGTGCGCCCCCGGCGATCGCGAGCGCGGCTGTTCACGCGGCGGAAATAGTCACGACCGGGATTTCCGGCGCATCGCACGTGTGGAACCGTAACGTCGACCGGAAGCTCTTTCTGACGCTCGTCCTTTCCGGCGCAGCGGGCGGCGTCTTGGGCGCGTTCGTCCTGACCGGCCTGCCGGAAGAAATCATCAAGCCGATCGTCACCCTGTATCTCGCCGTCATGGCGGGTCTGATCTTCGCGCGTCTGCGCGGGCGGGCGCGCGCCGCCTGGCGTCCGCCCACGCCCGCGATCGGCGCCGGCGGCGGATTTCTCGACGCGGTCGGCGGCGGCGGCTGGGGCCCGCTCGTGGTATCGACGCTGGTTGCAACAGGTGACAATCCGCGGCGCTCGGTCGGCTCGGTGAATCTCGCCGAATTTTTCATCGCGATAATCGTCTCCGTCACGTTTCTCTCGCAGCTCGACCTCGCGCGTTACGGCAAGCTCGTGATCGGCCTCATGATCGGCGGCGCGCTGGCCGCACCGCTCGCCGGGTACCTGCTGCGAATCATGCGGATGCGCGCCGCCCTCATGCTGATTGGCGTCGTCGTGGCCGTACTGACCGTGTTCAACGTCATTCGTCTTTTTATCTGAACACGCCGGCGATCGGGGAACATCGCTTGCAGGCGAAGCTCTTGTTCGATTCTCCAAGTGCGCCACATGTCGTGGCGGGTGCAATTGCTCGATCTCCCCGAACATCTGTTTCGCCTCGGCGCTGCCGTGCTGATCGGCTGTCTGATCGGCATCAATCGCGAAGTCCATAGAAAACCCACCGGCGTGCGCACCCTTGGCCTCGTCGGTCTGGGTTCTGCGCTCGCGGTCCTCGTTGTCACGGACGCCTTCCCGGATGCCACGGGAGCCGACGTGAGCCGCGCCATTCAGGGCGTCATAACGGGCATCGGCTTTCTGGGGGCCGGAGTCATCCTGAAAGACAGCAGCAGAAGCCGCGTTCACGGACTCACGACTGCTGCCTCGATCTGGGTTACGGCGTGCCTCGGTGTCGCGTGCGCGCTGGGTGCATGGGAGGCGGTCTTCGTCAGCTCGGGCCTGATGGTGGCGTTGCTGGCCATAGGCGAACGCCTTGATAAGGCCCTTCATCGCCGCTGGAGCGTCGAGGAGGCTGCACGCCCGGGCGGCCGTGAAGATGACAGCCCGTCGTGACCTTGCGATCTCCGAGTGCGCGCGGCCGCATCGCGATTTCGGGAAGCCGCGATTGTCGGGCATTATTGCGGAGGCTGTCGTCGGCAGCCGGACCAGAACATCGACCACAGCAAACCTATTCCGATGCCCGGGCAACCGAACATTCTTCTCATCACGAGCGATCAGCAGCGTGCCGACTGCGTCGGCTACGAAAACGCGCACATCCGCACGCCCCACGTCGATCGGCTCGCGCGCGAGGGCACGCGCTTCTCAGCGTGTATCACGCCGAATCTCGTGTGCCAGCCCGCCCGCGCGGCGATGCTGACGGGACTGCTGCCGCTCACGAACGGCGTGTGCGACAACGGCGTCGATCTCGATCCGGAGGTGGGCGAGGCGGGCTTCGCCGGCACGCTCGCACGGGCGGGTTATCGCACCGCGTTCATCGGCAAGGCGCATTTCTCGAGCAAGTTCACGTTCGAGCCGACCGGCACGCCCGAGTGCTACAAGAGCCAGTCGAAATTCGGGCCGGCGTGGTTCGGACCGTACATGGGTTTTCAACACGTCGAGCTCGCCGCACTGGGCCAGATGCAGCGCGGCCGGCCGATGGAGCGTCCGCCGGTCGGCCATTACGAACGCTGGCTCGTCTCGCGCGGCACGGACGAAGAAGCGCTCGCCCTGTGGGCGCAGCGTCTGCGTCCCGACACGGGCGCCGCGCAGACGTGGTACTCGGGGCTGCCGGTGGCGTGGCACAGCAGCACCTGGGTCGCGGACCGTACGATCCGCTGGCTCGACCGCCGCAGCACCGACGCGCCCTTCTGTGCGTGGGTTTCGTTTCCGGATCCGCATCACCCCTTCGACTGCCCGGCGCCATGGAGCCTGATGTACGACCCGCAGGACATGCCGCTGCCGGCGCATCGAACGCGCGACCTCGAGCGGCGGCCGTGGTGGCACAAGGCTTCGCTCGAAGGCACGCCGCAGCTCGCCGACCCCGCGCTCTTCAAGTTTCGCACCGAGCGCTCGCGCATGCCTGACCAGACCGACGCGCAGTTGGCCGAGATGACGGCGAACTACTACGGCATGATCTCGCTCATCGATCACAACGTCGGGCGCATACTGGACGCGCTCGACAGTGCGGGGCTCGCGCAGGACACGCTCGTCATCTACACGAGCGATCACGGCGAGCTTCTCGGCAACCACGGCCTGTACCTCAAGGGCCCGACACCGTACGAGGATCTGCTGCGCGTGCCGCTCGTCGCGCGCGGTCCCGGTGTGAAGGCCGATCGGGTGGTGGCGGAGCCGGTGTCCACGCTCGACTTCACGAGCACGTTTCTCGAATACGCCCGCGTATCGCAGCCGCGTGCGCTTCAGAGCCGGAGCCTGCGCGCGCTGCTCGCCGGCGAGCCGGAAACGCGCACGGTGGCGTACAGCGAATGGCACGTGCATCCGTCACGCTGCGGCGTCGCGCTCAAGCTGCGGACCGTGCGCACGAAAACCCACAAGTGCACGTTCGAACTGGAGTCCGGCGCGGGCGAGCTGTACGACCTCGTCAACGACCCGCACGAGATGAATAACGTATTCGACGATCCCGCTTACGCGAAAACCCGCAAAGAGCTCGAACACCTGATGCGCGCGCGGCCGGGCCGGGTGCGCGACGATCTGCCCGAGCCGATCGCGATGTCGTAACGCTTCAGTTCGGCTGGATGCCCGCGGCGCGCACGACCTTGCTCCAGCGCGCGATCTCCGACTCGACGAACGCCGTGAGCTCCTGAGGCGTGCTGGAGACGAGCTCGGATCCATCGCGTTCGAAGTGCGCGCGGTTCTCCGGTTTGTTCAGTATTCGCACGAACGAGCGATTGATGCGCTCGACGATGGGCGCCGGCGTGCCCGCCTTGACGAAGAGCGCCTGCCACGCCGTCGCTTCGAAGCCCCTGAGGCCTTGTTCCCCGAGCGTCGGCACGTCGGGCATGACCGGTGAGCGTTTCGCGCTGGTGACCGCGACCGCGCGCAGCCGGCCGGCCTTCACGAGCGGCACTGCGATCGGCAGCCCGATGATCGCCACCGGCACGTGGCCGCCGAGAATCTCCGACATCACCGCGCCGCCGCCTTTGTACGGCACGTGCGTCATGTCGATGCCGGTCGTCTGCTTGAGCAGCTCGCCGGTCATGTGCATCGAGGTGCCGACGCCCGGCGTGCCGTAGCTCAGCCTGTCCTTGGTGCGCTTCGCAATCGCGACGAGCTGCTTCACGTCGCGCACCGGCAGCGAGGGATGCGCGACGATCAGATTCGGCAGCTTCGCGAGCGTGGTGACCGGCGCGAAATCCTTGAGCGGGTGATAGGGCAGGTCCTTGCGCAGGATCAGATTGACGGCGTGACTGGAGAGCGAGCCGCCGAGCAGCGTATAGCCGTCGGCGGGCGCGCGCAGCACGAGCTCCGACCCGACCGCGCCGCCGGCACCCGTGCGGTTCTCGACGACGACGGGCTGTGCCCATTCTTCGGTGAGCTGCGGACCGACGAAGCGGGCCAGAACGTCGCCGAAGCCGCCGGGCGCGAAGATGACGACCCAGCGCACCGGCTTCGTCGGGAATCCCGCGCCTGCCTGCGCGGACGCGTTACCGGCCAGCGTTGCGAGGGCGAGGCCGGCCGCGACCGCCCGTAGAAGACCCGCGAGGTTTCTCATCACATGCCGAGGATTCTGCCGATTTCCGCGATATACCGGCTCGCCTTCAGCCCGTCGGCCACCGCCGTGTCTACCGCATTGTCGAATGCCTCGCGAATCCCGTGCAGCGCGTCTCGCACCCAGTGGTGGCGCCGCACCGGCGAGCCGAGCACGTTCCGGAGGGTCTGGACCTCGTCCTTGAGGCGCTGCACCGCTTCCGAATCACCGGAGACCCGCTCGAGGTCGCGCTCGAGCGCAGCGATCAGTCTTTCCACTTGCTCGAGGTCGACCTCGGATCTGTTCTGGCCTTTGTTGAGTGACATCCTGACATTTCCTCGCTCGTTCTCAGAGCATATTCCACATTGAGCTCATTGCGTTGGAGCTGTTCGAACGCGGCTTCGTTCGGATGCAGTGCCGCGCTCGCCCGACACGCGGCGACGCCGCGCGCACGCGTGATATCGTCGGCGCACAAGATCAGGAGGGAAGGGACGACATGGAACTGGGATTGAACGGCCGCAAGGCGATCATCTCGGGTGCGAACAGGGGCATCGGCCGCACGATCGCGCAGTTCTTCGCGCGCGAAGGCGTGCACGTCGCACTGCTGGGGCGCAACGAACCCGCTTGCCAGGCGCTGGCGCGCGAGATTTCGTCAGCGCACCGGGACGTGAAAGCCGTCGCCGTGCGTGTCGACCTCGAGCAGCCGGAGACAATCGCGCCGGCCGTCGAGAAAGCCGTGGGCGCGCTGGGCGGCATCGACATACTGGTGAATTGCGCGGGTGGCGCGTACCGGGGCGGATTGACCGACATCCCCGACGAGATGTGGGACCGCTATTTCAGGGTAAAGCCGCTCGGCCTCATGCGCATGACGCGCGCGGCCGTTCCGCACCTGAAGAAGTCCAGCCAGGGGCGCGTCATCAATATCTCGGGCACGCGTGGCCGCGAGCCCGAAGCGCACTCCATGATGTCCGGTCCCATCAACTTCGGCACGCTCAGCCTGACCAAGGCCATGGCCAACGAGCTCGGAAAATTCGGCATCACGGTGAACGCGATCGCGCCCGGCTCGACGCGCACCCGCCGCTGGGACGAGCTCGTCGGCATCACCGCGCGCGAGCGCAAGCTCACGCCCGAGCAGGCCGAAGCGCACCTGCTGCAGGAGGTGCCGCTCGGAAAAGTCATCGAGCCGGAGGACGTGGCCGATCTGGCGGTGTTCCTGGCATCGGCGCGCTCGCGTTTGATCAGCGGTACCGCGATCAACGTCGACGGCGGCAGGACGCGGAGCATCTGACTCGATGACAGTGAGCAACGCACGCGCGTTTGCGATCGTCGCGTTCACACTTTCGACGCTGTTGCCGGCGCCGCACGTCGGCGCTCAGCAGTATCCGACGAAGCCGATCCGCATCATCGTTCCGCTCGCGCCCGGCGGCGGGAACGACACCGTCGCGCGGCTCGTCGGGCAGAAGCTGAGCGACGCTCTCGGGCAGCCCGTGATCGTCGAGAATCGCCCGGGCGGCGGCGGCGTCATCGCTTCCGAGATCGTCGCCCGGTCGGCGCCCGACGGCTACACGCTGTATCTCGTCAGCACCTCGTTTACCGCAGCGCCGGCGCTGCAGTCGAAGCTGCCGTTCGACACGCTCAGGGATTTTGCGCCGATCACGCGCCTCTCGACGGTGCCGGGCGCGCTGACGGTCCACGCCTCGATGCCGGTGAAATCGGTGAGGCAGCTCCTTGCGCTTGCAAAAGCGCGTCCCGGTGAGGTGACCTACGGCTCGGCCGGCATCGGCAGCGGATCGCATTTCGCCGGGGAGCTCTTCAAGATCGCCTCGGGCGTGAACATCCTGCACGTGCCCTACAAAGGCAGCGCGCTCGTGACGAACGCGCTTTTGTCCGGCGAGGTGATGGTGGGCTTCGGCAATCCGATTTCGGCGCTGCCGCACGTGCAATCGGGACGGCTGCGCATACTGGGCGTCACGAGCGCGCGGCGCTGGCCGCTGCTGCCGCAGTTCGCGACGGTCGCGGAATCGGGCGTGCCCGGCTACGAGCAGCTCATCTGGAACGGCATCTCGGTGGTCGCGGGGACGCCGCAGCCGATCGTCGCGCGCATACACGCCGAGCTCGCGAGAGCCATCGCCGCACCGGACATCGTGTCGCAGCTATCGAAGAACGGATCGCAGCCGCGGATCGAGAAGCCGGAGGAATTCGCTGCGTTCCTACGCAACGAGATCGCACGCTGGCAGCGCGTCGTTCAGTCCTCGGATATCAGGCAAAACTGAATCGCCCACCCTACGAAGCCGTGCACATGTTCAACGTTTCAAGCCGCGCCGGCCGGTGCCGCGCGCGCGATACAACGCCCCGTCGGCCGCCGTGACGTACAGACTGCCCAGGTCCGCGTCGGCGAAGGCGCAGCGCATCGGCGCGTCCGCGGGCGCTGCGTGCGTCTCCAAAATCGTGCCGCCCGGCGAGATGACGACCACCGCGGGCGCGCAGCCGCTTTTCGCCCAGCCCATGCATGCGACGATGTTTCCTTCGCTGTCCAGGCACATGCCTTCGATGCCGCGCTCGTTCGGCGCGAGATTGAGCAGCTCCTTACCGTGCCCCGCGCTGCCGTGCTCGTTCAGCGCATATGCCCTGAGCCGGCAGATGTCGCCGCGCTCGACGTCGCCGTCGGCGACATAGAGCGTCTTCTCGTCGGCCGACAGCAGAACGGCACGCGGGCCGAGCGTATCGTGCGTCACACGCGACAGGCGCCACAGTCCGGGACCATATGGATCCATCCGCAGCACCGAAGCGTGCGGCAGGTACGGATAGGCCGGCGGGCCGTACGGCGGCGTCGCGTTGTAGGCGTCGGCGATCCACACGCGCCCGCGGCTGTCGATGGCGAGGTCGCAGGGCTGGTTGTGGTGCGCGCCCTCGAGCAGCTCCTGCGTGGGCGCGGTCGAGCCGTCGCTCAGGAAGTGGATCACGCGGCGTCCGCCTTCCTGCGCGCCGAACACGGTGCCGTCCTTCGCGACCGCGATTCCGTTGGTGCGCCCCGTCCAGCGGCGGAACACCTCGGTTTTCTCGGTCGACGGGTCATAGCGCAGGATGCGCTCCTCGGTCACCGCGCTGAACAGCACGCCTTTGCCATCCCACGCGAGCCCGCCGGTGCGGCCCTTGTACGGTCCCGCTACGCGTTCGAAATTCCAGGTCATTCGTTTCTCCCCGAGGTCAGCGCGAGGGCACGCCGGCGATGTTCACGCGCGTGCGCACCACCGAGCCGATCATCGTGATGTAGAGCGACTTCCAGTCGTCGTCGCCAAACGCGAGGTTCGTCGCGTGATGGCCTTCGGTCTTGATGCGCACGATCGGTTGCCCGGATGGATCGTGCACCCAGATCCCGCCCGGCGCCGTGCACCAGACATTGCCTTCGACGTCGCACTTGATGCCGTCGGGCACGCCGCGCTCGGGTCCGGTGTACTGATGGAAGAGCCGTGCTTTACCGACCGTGCCATCGCTCTTCACGTCGTAGGCGCGGATCACGCGTTCGCGGCTGTCGTTTACGTAGAGGATCTTCTCGTCGGGCGAGAAGCACAGGCCGTTGGGATAGGTATTGTCCTCGGTGACGACGGTCAGCTCTTTGCCGTCGGCCGAGATGCGGAACACCGGCTGCGTCTCGAGATAACGCTGCAGATCGGGGCCGACCATGCCGACGTTGAGCAGCCCCCCGGGCGGGTCGGTAAACCAGATCGAGCCGTCGGACTTCACCACGATGTCGTTCGGGCTGTTCAGCTTCTTCCCCTGCCAGCGATCGGCAAGCGTTTTCCAGGTGCCGTCCTTCTCCATGCGGAAAACGGTGCGTCCACCCCAGCCGGCGACGACGAGCCGGTTCTCCAGATCGAGACAGGTGCCGTTCGCCTTGACCGAGGGCGTGAGCACCACTTCCTGTCCGGTGTCGGGCCGCCATTTCCAGATCGTGTCGCCGATGATGTCGGTAAAGTAGAGCTGCTTCCCTCGCGCGTCCCACGTGGGCCCTTCGCCGAAGATGATGTCGCGCGCGATGACATCGACCGGCGGGCTCGGCTCGACGATGCGCTCCCAGCCGGACGCGCACAGGTCGACTTCTACTGACAGGTGTTCCAGTGATCCATGCATCGGGTCGCTCTCTTTCTGCTCGGGTCGGAGGCTCGTGAGCCGCAGGTATGATAGCGCCAGATGAAGACTGCGCTCGCACAGGCGCTCGCATCGCGCATCGTCGCGATGCGCTACGACGCGCTGCCGCCGGAGGCGATCCGCTGGTCCAAGGTCGCGTTCATGGACACGATCGGCGTCATGCTCGGCGGTGCGCGCGAGGACTGTGTGCGTATCGTGCGCGAGCTCGCGGGGGCGAGCGGCGGTCCGTGCTACGTGGCCGGGTCACCTCATCGTGGCGGTTGTCTCGATGCCGCGCTCGTCAACGGCACCGCCGCGCACGCGCTCGATTTCGATAACGGCAGCAACACGATGGGCGGCCACGTCTCCGCCACGATGGTGCCGGCGCTGCTGGCGGCTGCCGAAGCGTATGGCGGCACCGGGCGCGATCTATTGCTAGCGCACACCGTCGGCTTCGAGACCGGCACCCGCATCGGGCGCGCCGTCAATTTCCATCATTACGAAAAGGGCTGGCACCCGACTTCGACCTTGGGCACCTTCGCGGTCATCGCTGCGTGTGCGAGCCTGCTCAGACTGGGCGCCGAGAAGACGGCCACTGCACTTGCGATCGGCGCCTCGCTGGCGTCGGGTATCAAGGCGAATTTCGGCACGATGACGAAGCCGCTGCACGTGGGGCACTGCGCGCGTAACGGGCTTTCTGCCGTGCTGCTCGCGCGCGGCGGCTTCAGCGCGAATCCTGCGGCTTTCGAGCACGAGCAAGGGTTCTTCAATGTCTACAACGGCAAAGGCAACTACGACGCGGCGCGGGTGCTCGAAGGCTGGGCCGATCCGCTCGACATCGTGAGCCCCGGCGCCGGCTACAAGGAGTATCCCTGCTGTGCGGCGACGCACGCGGCGCTCGATGCGACCTTTGCGCTGCTGCGCGAGCAGGGGCCGATCACTGCTTCCGCGATCGAGAAGGTGGAGACGTGGACGCCGGCGCGCCGGCTCGCGCATACGAACAGACCGGATCCGCAGAGTAACCTCGACGCGAAATTCAGCGTGCAGTACTGCGTCGCACGTGCATTGCTCGACCGCAGGATCGTGATCGAGCAGTTCGAAGGGGACGCCTACCGCGACGCGGCGACGCGGGCGCTGATGCGGCGCGTTCATTCGGAAACGCACCGGCCGGGCCAGTTCGCGCCCGACAATCACTTCGGGGCGGAGGTGGCGGTCACGCTGAGCGACGGGCGGCGCCTGTCCGCGCGCGTCGATATCCAGCGCGGACGCACGGCAGATCATCCGATTCCGCCCGAGCTCCTGCGAGCGAAGTTTCAGAATTGTGCGGCGCGTCTGCTGCCGGCCGACTGCGTCGAGCGGCTGCTTGCCAAGCTCGATGCGCTGGAAGGGCTCGATTCGGCGCGCGAGCTTACGCGCGCGATGGGCTGACGCTCAGTCCACGCGCACGCCGGTGTCCTTGACCCACTTCGCCCACGTCCTCACGTCGTTCGCGAGCTGCTTGTTGAGCGCCTGCGGCGAGCTGCCGACGAATTCCGCGCCCATATCGGTGAGCCGCGTCTGGACGTCGGGCCGCTTGAATACCTTCACCATCTCGGCATTCAACTTGTTCACGATCGGCGCCGGAACGCCCGCCGGTGCGATGACGCCGTACCATTCCCGGATGTCGAGGCCGGGCGGCGGCGGCACGCCGGCTTCGGTCATCGTCGGCGTGCTGGGCAGCGCCGGCATGCGCTTCTGACTGGTCACCGCGAGCGCCCGCAGCCGATTCGATTTCACGAACGGCACCGCCGACGGCATGGAGGTGAAGCCGAACGTGACCTCGCTTCCGGCGAGCGCGGCCATGGCCGGACCGGCGCCCTTGAACGGTACGTGGATCATGTCGGTGCCCGTCAGGCGCTTGAGCACTTCGCCGGAGAGGTGATGCAGCGATCCGGCTCCCGATGACGAGAACGTCACCGTGCCGGGCTTCTCCTTCGCCATGCGGATCAGGTCCTGGAGCGTCTTCGCCGGTGAGGCCTGCGGCACGACGACGACGTTCGTCACCCACACCAGCAGCGAGATCCCGGTGAAATCCCGCACTGCGTCGTACGGGAGCTTGCTGTACGTGCTGGGACTGATCGTGTAGGGACCGCTCGGCACCATCATGACCGTGTAGCCGTCCGGCGCCGCCTTCGCCACCATGGCCGCCGCGATCGTGCCCGTCGCGCCGCCGCGGTTATCGACCACGACGGATTGGCCGATCCCGTCGGGCATGTACTGGGAGAGGATGCGCGCGAGGATATCGGTCGCCCCGCCGGGCGGAAATCCGACGACGAGCCGGATCGGCCGGTTCGGGTAATCGGCCGCGCCCTGCGCGTGCGTGGCGCCGCTCACGACGGCGGCGCAGGCCGCCACTGCAACGATCGCTTTTCTCATCGCTTCTTCCCGTGTGAGGCGCGGGCCAATATAACAGGATTGTGCGATGCTTATGGCATTCACCAAGGGGAGGGGACCATGCTCGAGCGCTACTACATCACGCCGGAAAACACGTACAAGGTCGGCGGCAACAAGAAGGTGATCTACACCCCGGTGATCGTCGTGAAAGGGGAGGATCACCACGCGCACATCTACCTCGCAGGCCGCACGTCACGAACGCTCGATGGCGACGTCGCGTGCGTGGGCGACATGCGCGGGCAGATCCGGGAAGTATGCAAGGCGATCCAGATCGCGCTGGAGACGGTCGGCGCGACGATGGCGGACATCACGCGCACGATCACCTACACCACGAACATGAAGGCGTACTTCGAAGCGATCGACGAGCGCTTCAAGTACTTCAAGGACCCGCTGCCGACGAGCACGCTGATCGGCGTCGCATGTCTCGCGATGCCGGAGATGCTGGTCGAGATCGAGTGCGAAGCGGTGATCGAGCGCGAGCGTTTGCGCATCCCGGCGAACGCGGTCAGACGTTAGACGCGGAGGCCGCCATGCGTCGCCTGTGTCTTCGGCACCTGGCGAGCAGCATCGCGCTCGCCGCAGCGTTCGGCTTCGCGCCCGCCGCACCTGCGCAAGGCTATCCGGCGCGGCCGATACGGCTCATCATCGATTTTCCGGTCGGTGGTCCGTCAGACGTGCTCGCCCGGACCTTCGCGCAGAAGCTCACCGATGCGCTGGGCCAGCAGGTGGTCTCGGACAATCGCCCCGGCGCGAGCGGTGCGCTCGCTTACGGTCTCGCCGCGAAAGCGCCGGCGGACGGCTACACGCTCGTGTGGCTGAGCACGCCATTCCCATTGAATGCCGCGCTGCGCGGCAAGCTCCCGTACGACACCTTCGCGGACTTCACGCCGATCTCGCTCGTCGCCACCTACGACAACGTCCTGATCGTGCATGCGGGCGTGCCGGCGAAGAGCGTCCAGGAGTTCATCAGCTACGCGAAGTCGAAACCCGGGGGGCTCACGTACGCCTCGTCGGGCAGCGGCAGCGTGCAGCACCTGGCGATGGAATCGTTTCGCCGGCTTGCCGGGTTCCAGGCCGTGCACGTCCCGTACGCCGGCAGCGCGCCCGCGCTCCTCGACCTCGTCGCCGCGCGAGTGGACGGCTCGATCACCCTGCCGCCGGCAGCGATGCCGCACGTGAAGGCGGGGCGGCTGCGCGTGCTCGCGGCGGGCGGTGCGAAACGGTTGAGCGCGTTGCCGGACATCCCGACGCTTACCGAGTCCGGCTATCCGGTGATCGCCGACGGCTGGGGCGGGATCGCCGGCCCGCGCGGCGTGCCCACGCGGATCGTGCAGCGCATCGATGGCGAGATCGCACGCGCCGTGAAGATGCGCGACGTGCGCGATCGCATCGAAGCGTTCGGCGGGGAGCCCGTGCACGCGGGACCGGGCGAGTTCGCGAAGTTCATCCGCACGCAATACGATCGCTGGGGACCGGTCATCAAGCAGGCCGGTGTCAAGCTCGGCGACTGACACCCCGGGAGGTTCCGATGGCGTTCTACCGTTTGGCGAACCTGGAACGTGTCGGTGTCGTCATGGACGACGCGCCACGGCCTGCCGTTGTGGGCGAGCGCATGGAGCTCGGCTACTACCGGTATCCCCCCGGCACCCGGAAACCGCCGCACCGCCACCCCGAGGAGCAGATCGTCGCCGTCATCAGGGGCAAGCTCGCGTACCGCGTCGGTGACGAATCGAAAGTGCTCGGTCCCGGGGACGCCGTCCACATTCCCGCCGACGTCGATCACGAAAATTGGTCGCTCGACGAGGAAGTCGAATTCGTGAGCTGCAAGAACAGGTGACCCCATGACACACACGTTCAGGGTTGTTCTCGGTGTACTCCTTCTTACGTGCGGCGCTGCCGCGTTCGCGCAGGCCTATCCGGCGAAGCCGGTGCGGGTGATCGTGCCGTATACCCCCGGCGGCGGCGCGGATTTCGTGACGCGCATCTTCACGAAGGGCCTTTCCGACCAGCTCGGGCAGCAGTTCTTCGTGGACAACCGCGGCGGCGCGAACGGCAACATCGGCGCGGAGATTGCGGCGAAGTCGCAGCCGAACGGCTACACGCTGCTCAGCGCGGCGAACACGACGGTCACGATCAATCCGAGCCTCTACAAACAGATGCCGATCGACATGCTGAAGGACCTGGTGCCCGTCAGCATTCTGGCGAGCCAGCCGAACGTGCTGATCGCGCATCCATCGCTGCCCGCGAAGAGCGTGAAGGAGCTCGTTGCGATCGCGCGCAGCCGGCCGCGCCAGCTCGATTACGCGTCATCCGGCACCGGCTCGTCCTCGCACATCGCGGCGGAGCTTTTCCGCTCGATCGCCAAGGTCGACATCGTTCACGTGCCGTACAAGGGCAACGGACCGGCGATGGCGGACCTGATCAGCGGCCACGTTCAGCTCATGTTCAACAATCTCGCGCCGTCGGTGCCGCAGGTGAAGGCCGGTAAGCTGCGTGCATACGCAGTGACGAGCGAGAAGCGCTCGCCCGTGGCGCCCGAGCTGCCGACGATGGCCGAAGCGGGTTATCCGGGTGTGGTCTTCAACCTGTGGATCGGCATGCTCGCGCCCGCTGGAACGCCGGCGGACATCGTTTCCAAGTTGAATGCCGAAACCGCAAAGGCGGGCCAGGTGCGCGAGGTGCGGGACCACCTGCTGGCGCAGGGTGCCGAGCCCGTCGCGATGAGTCCGTCGCAAATGGCCGACGTCGTGAGGAAAGAGACGGCGCAGTGGGCGCAGGTCGTGAAAGCGGCGAAAATAACGCCACAGTAATCAACCGGAGAGCAAGCAATGGCAAAGCTGCGTCACATCGCGATGGCCGTGGACGACATGGAGAAGACCGCCACGTTTTACGAGAAGGCGTTCGAGATGAAGCGCGTGCGGCAGTCCGATGTCGCGATCATGCTCTCGGACGGCATCGTGAGCCTCGCGATCATCCACGCGCAGAACGTGAACGCCGAAGGCCGCAAAGGGTTGCACCACATCGGCTTCCTGATCGAGGACATGGAAAGCGGTGCCGCGAAGGTGGAGGAGAGCGGCGGCGCGTATCACGGGCAGATCAAGGGCATCGGCGCAGGACCGCAATCGGAGCGCAAGTACCGCGACCCGAACGGCCTCAATTTCGACATCGCGACGCCGGAGCACGCGCAGCGCGTGTGGTGTATTCCCGCGGAGTGATTCGTCGGTGGGCTACCCGCCCACCGACCCGACGCGGCTCACATCACGATGACGACTTTGCCCTGCGCGCGACGCTCCATGACGTCTTCGAGCGCCCGCGGCGCCTGCTCCAGCGGATAACGCGCGGTCACCGCGGGCTTGAGCCGCCCCTCGCGGATCCATGCGACCATCTCGTCCACGTTTTTGCGGCCGCCTTCCGGATCGCGGCGTGAATAGGTGTCCCACGCGACGCCCACGATCGAGCAGCCCTTGAGCAGCGCGAGATTGGTGGGAATGCGCGGAATCTCGCCGCTCGTGAAACCGACGGCGAGATAGCGTCCGCCCCACGCCATCGAGCGCACGCAAGTCTCAGCATATTCGCCGCCGACCGGATCGAGGCACATGTCCACGCCGTGCTCGCCGGTGAGCGTTTTGAGCGCGTCGCGCAGGTTCTGCTCGCGATAGTTGATGACCGCGTCGGCGCCTTCACGTTTGCACACCGCGAGCTTCTCGTCCGATGAGGCGCAGGCGATCACTCGCGCGCCCATGAGCTTGCCGAGCTGAACGGCGGCGAGGCCGACGCCGCCCGCCGCGCCGAGCACGAGCAGCGTCTCTCCGCGTTTCAACTGCCCGCGGTCCTTGAGCGCGTGGTAGCTCGTGCCGTAGGCGAGGGGAAAAGCCGCGGCGACGGCGAAATCGAGGTCCTGCGGGATGCGCCAGAAACGCGCTGCGGGCACGAGCACTTCTTCGGCAAACGCACCGGCGCGCAGCATCGCGACACCGGCGTGTCCGATCTCAACACCGGTCACGCCGGGTCCGAGTGCTTTCACGACGCCCGCGACCTCGTACCCCGGCGTGAACGGCGGCGTCTGCCGGTGCTGGTACTTGTTCTGAATCATCAGCACGTCGGGGAAATTCACGCCTGCCGCTTTGACGCTGACGAGGACTTCACCGGCAGCCGGGCGGGGCGAGGGCACCTCCTCGACGACGAGATCGCGCGGCGCGCCGTACGCCTTGCAGACGACCGCGCGCATCAGCGCTTCTTGCGGAAGTTCGGCTTGCGCCTTTCCAGGAACGCTTTGACGCCTTCCTTCGATTCCTCGGTTTGGTAATAGAGGCTCAACGCCTGGAAGCCGAGGCTGCCGATGCCGCGCACGTTCTCGGTCGCCGCGTTGAACGAGGCCTTGGCGATCGCGATGGCCGTCGGGCTCTTTTCCAGGATCTCCGCGCACCATTTCTCGACTTCGGCGTCGAGTTGATCGTGCGGCACCACGACGTTGCACAGCCCCATGTCATACGCCTGCTGCGCGGTGTAGCGCCGGCAGAGGTACCAGATCTCGCGCGCTTTTTTTTCACCGACGATGCCGGCGAGGTACGCCGTGCCCCAGCCGGGATCGACCGAGCCGACCTTGGGACCAACCTGCCCGAAGATCGCTTTGTCGGAGGCGATCGTGAGATCGCACAGCGTCGCGAGCACGTTACCGCCGCCGATGGCGTAGCCTTGCACCCGCGCGATGACGGGCTTGGGCACTTCGCGCATGACCCCGTGGAGCTGCTCGACCGGCATGCCGACCGTACCGCGACCGTCGTACTGGCCGTTGTGCGCCGACTGGTCGCCGCCGGTGCAGAACGCGCGGTCGCCCGCGCCGGTGAGCACGATGACGCCGATGTCCTTGTCCCACCCTGCGTCGTTGAACGCGTCGATCAGCTCCTCGGTCGTTTGCCCGCGAAATGCGTTCATCACCTTCGGCCGGTCGATGGTGATGCGTGCGACGCCGTCTCTTTTCTCCAGCCTGATGTCTTCGTACGTCACGTCCGCTCCCGTTATCCGTGCATGGTGAGACCGCCGGAGACGCTGATCGTCTGGCCGGTGATGTAAGCCGCGTCGTCGCTCGCGAGGAACGCGACGATGCCGGGGTAATCCTCGGGCTGGGCGAGCCGCTTCATCGGGATCGCGCGCGTGAGCGCATCGATCAGCTTCTGGCCCGCTTCGCCTTCAGCGACGCCGCGCAGCAGCGGCGTGTCGGTCGGTCCCGGGCACACCGTGTTCAACTGAATATTGCTGCGCGCGAGCTCCCGCGCCACCGTCTTGGTGAACGCGATCACCCCGCCTTTGCACGCGGAGTACACCGATTCGCCCGACGAGCCGACTCTGCCCGCGTCCGACGCGATGCTGACGATGCGCCCGCGCTTGCGCTCGACCATGCCGGGCAGCACCGCGTAATGCATGTTGATCGGGCCATATAGATTGATGTCGATGATCTTTTTCCAGAGCTCCGGCGTGGACTTGAGAAACGGCATCGCCTTGTCCCAGCCGGCATTGTTGACGAGCACTTCGATCGCCCCCGCCTGGTGCTCGAACGCTTTCACCGCCGCCTGCACCTGCGCGAGGTCGGTGATGTCCACCGCGTGCGCGTGCGCCTTGCCGCCGGCTTTCACGATCGCCGCGGCAGTCGCTTCGGCGCCCGCCGCGTTCAGATCGAACACGCCGACGATGCAGCCCTCGGTGCCGAGGCGCTCGGCGATGGCTTTGCCGATGCCGCTCGCGGCACCGGTGACGATCGCCGGTTTTCCTGTGAGACCTCTCATGTCATACCTCTTTGTTCGTGAGCCTCAAACGAGCTCGGCCTCGCTGCAGCCGATCTCGCGCAGCACTTCCGCGGTGTGCTCGCCGAGCCGGGGCGGCAGCCGCCGCACACTCCCGGGTGTGTCGCTGAAGTGGACCGGGATCGCGGTCGTCACCATGGCGCCTTCCGACGGGTGCTCGTAATGCTGGAAAAATCCGGTGTCCGTCAGATAGGCGTTCGTCGCGAAGTCCTCGAGCTGGTTGACCTGCCCGTTCGGCAGATCGGCGGCATCGAGCAGCGCTTTCCACTCGGCGGTCGACTTCGTGCGTATCCGTTCCGCGAGGATTGCGTAGAGCGCGTCGATGTTGCGTGTGCGCGCCTTCAGCTCGGCGAAGCGCTCGTCGCGCGCAAGCTCGGGGCAGCCGATGACGCCGAAGAGCCGGCGCCACTGCTCGTCGCTCACCGCGAGCATGCAGATGTGGCCGTCGCGCGTGGCGTACGGGCGGCGATGCGTCGAAAAGATGCGCGTGTAACCGAGGTTGCCGGGATCTTCGTCGAAAAAATTCGTCCACAGATGCTCGACGAGATTGAACGAGAGCATCGTCTCCAGCATCGGCACCGCGACTTCCTGGCCTTTGCCGGTGCGCTCGCGCGCGAAAAGCGCCATCCCGATGGCCGAAGCGAGCGCGTGCCCGCAGAATTTGTCGGCGAGCACCATCGGCACGTAGCGCGGCTCGCCGGTGTAGCGGCCGATCATCGCGGCAACACCGCTTTCGCCCTGGATCACGTCGTCGAATGCGCCGCGGTCGCGGTTCGGTCCGTCCGGCCGGTAGCCCGGCCCATAGGCGTACACCAGCCGCGGATTGCGCGCGCTCAGCGCGCGGTAGGAAACGCCGAGGCGCTCGGCCGTGAACGGCCGCATGCTGTGAACGAGCACGTCCGCGCTGTCCAGAAGACGCATCAACGCGGCGAGGGCTGCGGGGCGCTTCAAATCGAGCACGACGCTGCGCTTGTTGCGGTTCGTGTTCATGAAGAGCTGCGCCATGCCGGCGTGTTTCGAGTGCCCGGAATGGCGCATCGGATCGCCCTCGGGTGCTTCGATCTTGATCACGTCGGCGCCCATGTCGCCGAGGATCTGCGTCGCCAGCGGGCCGAGGATGTTGATCGTGAGATCGACTACCCGGACACCGGCGAGCGGGCCGCTCATCCGTGAGTCTTCCGAGCTCAGGCTTGCTTCCTGCACTTGAGCATGCGCATCGGCGTGTAGGTGATCGCGACGGTGCCGTCGTGCTTCACCACGCGGTTGTTCGTGCGGACGAGCCCGCGCCCGGCCTTGCTCTGCGAAAGCCGCGCCTCGACGACCTCGCACTCGACGTGGATCGTGTCGCCCGCGAACACCGGGCTCTTGACGTCGAGCTGCATGCCGAGGAAGGCGTAGCCGGTGTGCTGCATCGTAGCCTGGCAGAGCAGACCTTCGGCCATCGAATACACCAATGCGCCGGGCGCAAGCCGCCCCTTGATGTCCGATTCGTTCTTCAGGAACTCGGTATTGGTGAACAGCACTTCCACCATGCCGGTGCAGTTCACGAAGTTCACGATGTCCGCTTCGGTGATCGTGCGGCCGATCGTCCTGAACTTGCGCCCGACGGGCAGATCCTCGAAAAAAAACCCCAGTCCTACTGTTTCCATTGCGTGTCCTCTACTACGCTCGATAGTTCGTCACCCCCGCGAAGGCGGGGGTCCAGGCAGACCGCGCTCTGGATTCCCGCTGCGCGGGAATGACGGAGTCTTGGTCACTTGCGATTCAGCACACTAGTTCTGCCGCGGCTTGCCCAGGATCGTCCCGGCGATGATGTTGCGCTGGATCTGATTGGTGCCCTCGATGATCTGGAGCACCTTGGCGTCCCTGAAATAGCGGTTGATCGGGTACTCGGCGGAGACGCCCGCCGCGCCGAAGAGCTGTACGGCATCGGTCGCCACTTTCATCGCGGCGTCGGTCGCGAAACACTTCGCCATCGCGGCAACCGGCGCGAGCTCGCGGCCGGTCACGCCCGCATCCACCAGCGATGCCGCGCGGTAGACGAGGTTGCGTGCAGCTTCGGTCTGCATCGCCATGTCGGCGACCATCCAGCGCACGCCCTGGAAGTCGCTCACGTGCTGGCCGAACGCCGAGCGATTCTGGATGAACTCGACCGCGTGATCGAGCGCGCCCTGCGCCAGTCCGACGCCGCGTGCGGCGATGATCGGCCGCGAATGATTAAACGCCTCCATCACGAGCTTGAAGCCGCGCGCGCCGCTCGACCCGAGGCGGTTCGCTTCCGGAATGAACACGTTGTCGAAGAAGAGCGGACACGAAGGCACGCCGCGCGCGCCGACCTTGTCTTCCTTGCGGCCGACTTCGAATCCGCGCATGCCTTTTTCGACGATGAAGAGGCTGACATCGGCGGCGCTGCCTTCGCCGGGTGTCTTGGCGGCAACGAGAATGAAATCCGCCACCGGCGAGTTGGTGCACCAGATCTTGGCGCCGTCGAGGCGGTAGCCGCCGTCGACCGGCGTTGCGCGTGTACGGATGCCTTGTACGTCCGAACCGCTCTGCGGCTCGGTCGTGGAGAATGCGGCACGCAGCTCGCCCGATGCGAGTCCCGGAAGAAAGCGGTCGCGCTGCGCTTTCGTGCCGCCGGCGAGGATCGCGCCGAACGGCAGCCACTGCACGACGAGGAGATACGCGGTGTTGTAGCAGACGCGCCCCAGCTCCTCGACGGCGATGCACGCGGAGAGCATGCTGCCGGCGCCACCGTACTCCTGGGGGAAGGGCAGCGTGAAGAGCCCCAGCTCTTTGAGGAGCAGGAACATGTCTTCCGGGTATTCGGCGGTGCGATCGATCTCGTCCGCGCGCGCGGCGACCTTGTCGCGCGCGACACGGCGAATCAGGTCCTGGACCTCGCGATGCTCCGCGCCGAGTGTGTATTGCATGCTGCTGGAGAGGGCGGCCGCGAATCGGGCTGACTGCCGGGCGGTCGCTATTTCTGAACGGTGTTCGATATAATGAACGCCGGGTGTTTGGATGTCAACGACGCACCCGCTGCTTCCCCCACACTCGTCATGGCACACGAAGAAGGCTCTCCGCGGTCGCTCACCCGCGTGCTCGGTTTGTTCGGCGCGATCGCTCGAACGGCCGACGGCATGACGCTCGCGCGCCTGTCCTCCGAGCTCGATTCGCCGAAGAGCAGCCTGCTCACGCTGCTGCGTCCGCTCGTCGCGCAGGGCTACCTCACGCACGAAGGCGGCGTCTATCGCCTCGGCCCGGCGATATTCCGGCTCGCGACGGACATACTCTCGACGCGCAGCTTCCCGAAGCTCATCAGGCCGTTCATGCAGCAGCTCGTCGAGCGCAGTCAGGAGTCGGTGTATCTCGCGGTGATCGATCGCAGCGCGCGCTGCGTGACGTACGTCGAAGGCATCGAGAGCCCGCAGCCGGTGCGCTACATGGCGCCGCTCGGGGCGCCGCGCCCGCTGTACTGCTCGGCGGCGGGACGGCTCCTGCTCGCATACTCGGACGACGCGTGGCGCGAGAGCTACGTCAAATCGGTGCAGATGAAAGCGATGACCGAGCGCACGCTCACCAACCGCGCGGCGCTGCGCAGGGAGCTCGAGAAGATCCGCGGCACCGGTCTCGCGATCAGCATCGGCGAGGCGGTGCCCGGCGCGGCGGGACTGGCGGCGCCGGTCTTCGACACCGGCGGCAAGGCCGTCGCTGCGCTGCTGATTGGTGCACCGGTCGATCGCTTCGAGCGCGAGTTGCCCGCGCTGCGCAAGCTCATGAAGGACGTCGCGCAGCAGGCGTCAGGCCTTTTCACCGGTGCTGCGTAGAGGAACTGCCATGGGTCCCCTGAAAGGCATACGCATCATCGAGCTCGCCGGCATCGGCCCGGGGCCGATGTGCGCGATGCTGCTCGCGGATCTGGGCGCGACCGTGCTGCGCATCGATCGCAAGCAGCCGGTCGATCTCGGAACGCCGCGACCGCTCGAATTCAATCTGCTCCTGCGCAATCGCAAGTCGATCGCGCTCGATCTCAAGCAGCGCGCTGCGGTCGATCTCGTGTTGAAGCTGGTGCACGACGCCGATGCGCTGATCGAAGGTTTTCGGCCCGGTGTGGCCGAGCGGCTGGGACTCGGCCCGAACGAATGTCTCACGCGCAATCCGCGGCTCGTCTACGGGCGCATGACCGGCTGGGGGCAGACGGGGCCGCTCGCCTCCGCAGCCGGGCACGATATCAATTACATCGCGCTCACGGGTGCGCTGCACGCGATCGGACGCAAAGGCGGCGCACCGACGCCGCCGCTCAATTTGCTGGGCGATTACGCGGGCGGCTCGCTTTATCTCGCGATGGGGATACTCGCCGCGCTGCTCGAAGCGCGGCAGTCGGGGCAGGGGCAGGTGGTCGATGCCGCGATCGTCGACGGCACGGTTTCGCTGATGACGTCGGTGTACGGGCTTTTCGCCGGCGGGCTCATGTCGCTGGAGCGCGGCACCAACGGTCTGGATTCGGGCGCGCATTACTACGACGTGTACGAGTGCAGCGACGGCAAGTGGATCTCGGTCGGCGCGATCGAAGGCCGCTTCTATGCGAAGCTCCTCGAGGTGCTCGGCATCGATCCCGCCGAGATCGGAACGCAGCGCGACCGTGCGAACTGGACGAAGGGCCACGAGCGGCTCGCGCGGGCATTCAAAACGAAGACGCGCGATGAATGGTGCGCGCTGCTCGAAGGCACCGACGCGTGCTTCGCGCCGGTGCTCGACATGGGCGAAGCGCCTCAGCACGCGCATTTCAGGGCGCGTGACACGTTCATCGACGTCGGCGGGGTGACGCAGCCGGCGCCGATGCCGCGCTTCAGCCGAACGGTGCCGGAAAAGCCGACGCCGCCGGAGGCGCCGGACAACGAGCATGCGCTGGAAGGTTGGCTGTCCGCGGACGACATTGGCGCGCTCCGGGGCGACGGGGTGCTGTAAGAGGAGACGATGAGAATGCTTGCGAACGTCCGTTGGTGGGCCCGCGCCTACCCTACGATCGTCGTTGGGGTACTCGCTGCGATGTGGGCCGCGCATGCGACTGGCGCCGAGAGCACGTATCCCACCCGCTCGATCCGGCTGATCGTCGCATCGGCGCCCGGTGGTCCGAACGATCTGGTGGCGCGTGCGCTCGCGACGCCGTGGTCCGAAATGCTCGGGCGGGCGATCGTGGTGGACAACCGCGCGGGTGCGGCAGGCGTCATCGCAACCGACATCGCGGCGAAGGCGAGTCCCGACGGCTATACGCTGCTCGTCGGCTTCCAGGGTCCGCTCGTGATCGCGCCGAATCTCACCGGCACGCCGTACGACACGCTCAAGGATTTCGCGCCGATCTCGCTCGCCGTGTCGTCGCCGTTTCTGCTGATCGTGCATCCGCGCGTCCAGGCTAAGTCGCTGAAGGAGCTCGTCGCGCTCGCCAAGACGCGGCCGGGCAAGATGAATTTCGGCTCCGGCGGCACCGGCATCGGCAGTCACATGACGATGGAGCTCTTCAAGCACATTTCGGGCACGGACATCGTGCACGTGCCGTACAAGGGCGCGGGACCGGGTCTCACGGCGCTCATCGCGGGTGAGACGGACATGATGCTGGCGGCGGTGGGCGCCGCGCTGCCGCACGTCAAAGCCGATCGCCTGCGCGCGATCGCGGTCGGCGGCGATAAGCGCGCCGCGTCGCTGCCGGAGCTGCCGACGTTCCGCGAAAGCGGGTATGCCATCGACGCGTCGAGCTGGTACGGCCTGGTGGCGCCGCGCAGTACGCCGCGCGCAGTCCTCTCGAAGCTGCACGACACGGTGGTGCGCGTGCTCAATGCGCCCACGCTCAACACCCAGCTCACCAACCAGGGATTCAACGTCGCCGCCTCGGATCCCGCGCAGTTCGGCAAGCTCATCCGCGAGGAGCTGGCGACCTGGGGCAAGGTGATCGATGCCGCCGGTCTGAAAGGCGTGCGCTAGATCGATGTTGGCTTCGTTCAGTCTCGACGCGCTGGAGCTGCCCGAGCATCTCGAGCGCCTGCGTGAAGACGTGCGGCGCTTCCTGCGCGCCGAGCTCGAAGCCGGCTCGTATACGCGCGAGCCGTCGGGATGGGATCGGTATGACCCGGCGTTCAGCCGGAAGGTCGCGGCGCAGGGCTGGATCGGCATGACGTGGCCGCGGCAGTACGGCGGACACGAGCGGACCTCGCTCGAGCGCTATGTCGTCACCGAGGAGCTGCTCGCCGCGGGCGCGCCGGTGCGCGCGCACTGGCTGGCGGATCGTCAGTTCGGACCGCTGCTGCTCGCGGCCGGATCGGAGGCGCAGAAGCGGACGTACCTGCCGCGCATTGCGGCGGGCGAGTGTTACGTGTGCGTCGGCATGAGCGAGCCCGATTCGGGATCGGATCTCGCATCGATCCGCACGAAGGCGACGAAGGTGGACGGCGGCTGGCGCGTGAACGGACGCAAAGTGTGGACGAGCTACGCGCACAAGGCGCATCTCATGAACCTCTTCGCGCGCACCTCGCCGTTCGACGAAAAAGATCGCCACTCGGGCGTCACGCAATTCATCGTCGATCTCGACGGGCCGGGCATCACGATCAGCCCGATCGTGAATCTCGCCGGCGATCACGATTTCAACGAGGTGCTGTTCGAGGACGTCTTCGTTGCGGACGATCGAGTGATCGGCGAAGTCGGGCAGGGCTGGAAACAGGTGTCCGGCGAGCTCGCGCACGAGCGTGCGGGCTCGGAGCGCTGGCTCAATGCGTACGGCGTGCTCGTGCATCTCATCGACAGCGCCGGCCCGCATCCCGATGCTGCGGCGGCCGAGAAGATCGGGCGGCTCGTCACGCACCTGTGGACGCTGCATCGCATGTCGTTTTCGCTCGCGGGCCTGCTCAACAAAGGCATCACGCCGGCGGTCGAGGCCGCGCTGGTGAAGGACCTCGGCAACCAGTTCGACCAGGACATCCCGGAAGCTGCGCGCCAGGTGCTGACGGAAGAAGCCCGCGCGGCGCTGCCTGAAGAAGACCGGTTCGACGAGATGCTCGACCGGGCGCTCCTGTATGCGCCGTCGTACCCGATACGCGGCGGCACGCGCGAGATCCTGCGCGGCATCATCGCGCGCGGACTGGGTCTCAGATGAGCGAGACGCGCGCGCTGCTCACCGAAACCGCGGGACGCATGTTCGGCGATCTGTGCACCCGCGAGTGCAGCGAAGCGGCCGAAGCCGGCACGTGGCCCGAAGCGCTATGGCAGTCGCTGAGCGATACCGGCATCGTCGCGGCAGCCGTGTCGGAAGCGCGCGGCGGGGCGGGCGCGGAGCCGGCCGATCTCTATGCACTGGCACGCGTGCTCGGCTATCACGCCGCGCCGGTGCCGCTCGTCGAAACCTGGCTCGGCGAGCAGATGCTCGCGTCTGCGGGTTTGCCGCCGATCGAAGGTCCGACGTCCGTGGGGCCGGTGCTTCGCCGCGACACGGTCCGGCTCGAGCGTCACGGCGCCGGCTGGACGCTCACGGGTACCCTCAAACGCGTTCCGTGGGGCCGCGACAGTACCGCGCTCGTCCTCGCGGCCGAGGCCGATGGTGGTGCTCGCACGCTCGTCATCAGCCGGCAGGTGCTGCGCGCGTCGCGCTGGAAAGAGGGCTGGAGCTACGCGCGCGAGCCCCGCGACGAGATTACGTTCGACGGGCTGCGCATTAGCGACGACTGCGTCGCCCCGGCGAAAACCGGCTGGGGACGCGGCGAGCTTTTCTTTCGCGGCGCGCTGTTCCGCACGCAGCAGATGGCCGGCGCGATGGAGCGCACGCTTGAGCTCACGGTCGCATACGCCAAAGAGCGCGTGCAGTTCGGGCGCGTGATCGGCAAGTTTCAGGCGGTGCAGCAGCAGATTGCGGCGCTCGCTTCGCAGGTCGCCGCGGCCAGCGCATGCGCACAGGGTGCCGCGGAAGCCAACGCGCACGGGCTGTCGCGCTTCGAGATCGCCGCCGCGAAAGCCCGGATCGGTGAGGCCGTTGCGACCGTTGCGGGCGTCGCACATCAGGTGCACGCGGCGATCGGGTTCACACACGAGCACGCGCTGCATCGAAGCACGCGGCGGCTGTGGTCGTGGCGCGACGAGTTCGGCACGGAAACCGAATGGCAGGCCTGGGTGGGCGCAGTCGCGGCGCAACTCGGCGGGGAAGGGCTGTGGCCTTACGTCGTGACGTCGCGCAAGGCCGACCTCGGCGTCGCGCTGCCGTAATCAGGAACAGGCACGCACGCGTTCTCAATTATTGAACGGGGTGCGTCCGCGTTTGGAGGATGAAACAGTGATGGAAGGTAACGGGGGGAAGCGACCCCTTGCAGGCGTACGGGTTCTCGATTTCACGAACATGCTGTCGGGGCCGTACGCCACGCGGCTGCTGGCCGATCTCGGCGCGGAGGTGCTCAAGGTCGAGCCGCCCGCGGGCGACCACAACAGAACGCGACGTCCGGTGCGAAACGGCTACAGCAGCTTTTTCGGCCATCTCAACTGCGGCAAGAAGAGCGTCGTGCTCGATCTCAAGACTGCAGACGGGCGCCGCGCCGCGGTGGCGCTGGCGGCGAAATCCGACGTCGTCGTCGAGAACTGGCGCCCGGGCGTCGCGGACCGGCTCGGCGTCGGCTATGCGGCGGTATCGCGCACGAATCCCGGCGTCGTCTACTGCTCGATCTCCGGCTTCGGGCAGACCGGGCCGAAAGCCCAGCAGCCCGCCTACGCCCCGATCGTGCACGCCGCGAGCGGCTTCGATCTCGCCCAGGTCGAGTACCAGGGCGGCGGACGTCCGGCGAACACCGCAACCTTCATCGGCGACGTCTTCGGCGGCATGTCGGCCTTCGGCGCGATCCAGACGGCGCTGTATCACCGCGAGCAGACCGGCCGCGGCCAGTTCGTCGACGTCGCATTGATGGATGCGATGCTCAATCTGCTGGTGTACGAGTGCCAGGAAGCGCAGGCGCCGAGCAACGAGAAGATCCGCGTCTACCAGCCGTTGCAGACCCGCGACGGCTACGTGGTCGCCGCGCCGACGAGCCAGAAGAACTTCGAGCAGCTCGCGAAAGCGGTCGGCCATCCGGAGTGGATTCAGGATCCGCGTTTCGCGAAGACGCGTACGCGCGAAGCGAACTGGTCCGAGCTCATGCGGCTCATCGAGCAGTGGACGAAGGAGCGCTCCGGTCAGGCCTGCGAGGACGAGCTGCTCGCGGCGGGTGTGCCGTGCACGCGCTATCGCACGGTGGCCGAAGCGATGAGCGACGAGCAGATGACAGCGCGCGGCGGCATGTCGCGCGTGCGGGATCGCGTCGGCGAATACTGGGTGCCGAACGCGCCCTTCCAGATGCCCGGCCTCGCGACGGCCGCGCTACCGCACGTGCCGGAGTTCGGCGAGCACACCGTGGAGGTGTTGACGCGCGTCCTGGGCTACAGTGAAGACGAGGCGCGGGCGTGTTCGGGCGAGGCCGCATCGACCCATTGAAAAACGGGGACGGACGCTGTTTTCCCGATCTGAAGCGGTGTGCGTCCCATTCAGGAGCAACTAGGCATGACCGATGAATCGCTGGTGCTGTTCGACGTCGACGAGCATGGTGTCGCGACGATCACGTTGAACCGCCCCGAGAAGTACAACGCGTTCACGAAAGACATGATCATTCGCTGGGGCACGCTCCTCGAGCAGTGCGAAAGCGACCCGAAAATCCGCGTCGTCGTGCTGACCGGCGCGGGCAAGGCGTTCTGCTCCGGCGGCGACATCGGCGCACAGAAGGAGCGGGCGAAGAACGACGCGCTCGAGCGCAAGGACTTCCTGTGGCGTCACGTCCACAAGATCGCGTTCGTCATGGAACGCATGGACAAGCCCACGATCGCGGCGATCAACGGCGCGGCGCGCGGTGCCGGGCTCGACATGGCGCTCATGTGCGATCTGCGCGTCATGGCGGACACGGCTACGGTCGCGGAGAGCTACATCAACGTCGGTCTCATCGCAGGTGACGGCGGGACGTACTATCTGCCGCGTTTGATCGGACTCCCGCGTGCGCTGGAGCTCTTCTGGACGGGCCGCGCAATCGGCGCTGCAGAGGCGGATCGCATCGGGCTCGTGAACAAGGTGGTGCCGCTCGGGGAGCTCATGCCGGCCACTTACGAGCTCGCGCGCGCGATCGCGGCGCAGCCGTTCGAGGCGGTGCGGGCCTACAAGCGCGCGGTATACCAGGGCATGGACATGAGGCTCGCCGCGCACCTCGACATGGTGTCGTCACACACGTCGATCCTGCGCGACACACCGGAGCATCGCGAGAAAGTCGCGGCGTTCCTCTCACGTAAGAAGGCCTGAGGAAAGGAGGTTCGGAGGAAAACCTTGGTTTTCCTCTGAACGCTTACCGGCCGAGGCGGGCTGCCGAATGGCAGCCCGAGCCTTTTAGGCGAGCGCCGCCCGATCCTGTTCGTTGAACACGTCCTGCGCCGCGCGAAAGCTGTCGAGCGCGGCGGGAATCCCGCAGTAGATCGCGGTCTGCATCAGCACTTCGCGCACGTCGTCGCGCGTCAAGCCGATGTTGGGCCCGGCCTTGAGGTAGATCTTCACTTCCTCGGTGCGCCCGAGCGCGGTGAGCATCGCGAGGTTGATCATCGCACGCGTGCGGCGGTCGATGCCGGGGCGCGCCCACAGCGTGCCCCAGACGTATTCGTTGATCAGCTCCTGAAAAGGCCGGTTGAAATCGGTGGTCGTCTTCGCCGCCGCGTCCACGTACTCGTCGCCGAGCACCTCGCGGCGTATCGCCATGCCTTTTTCGTAACGTTCGTTGTCCACTCGCGCTCCTGTCTGGGTCCGGTCAGTCGGCTATGTGATCGATGTTGGAAGGGTCAGGTTTGAGCTCGCCGCGGTCGATGCGGCGTACGAGCTCGGTCACCGCTGCGTGCGTCGGGGCGGGAACACCGGCTTCGCGCCCTTTGTCCGCGACGAGGCCGTTCGTGAAGTCGATCTCGGAACGCCGTCCGCGCTGCACGTCGCGGCCGACGGAGGAATGGGATGGCTCGAGCAGCGTCGCCATCCATGCCGTGAGGCCGTCCTGCACGCGCCTGATCGCCGCCGGGTCCTCTTCGAGTCCCGCTGCGTACCAGTCCTCGGGCGAGATTCCCAGGATCGTGCCGAGCGTGTAGCCGTGCGCGCGGCCGACGGCGACGGCCTCCGCGCCGAGCTTCACCCCCAGCCGGTGCACTTTGCCGCGCCCGACGTAGACATGCGTATTGTCGAGTCCCGTCGCGCCGAGCAGCCCGTGCGTGATCGCGTTGGCGGACAGCTTGGTCCAGCGCTCGCCCCACAGGTTGGTCGTGACCTTGGCGCTGTCCACACCGCCGAAGATGCGCGCGAGCTCGGCCACGCGCTCGGTCTCGAGTCCGTGCACCTCTCCGACCCGGAACACGGCGTGATGGGTCTCGCTGCCGGGCTGCTGGTAGCGCTTGATGTGGCCCGGCCGGTAGGCGTTCACGCTGATCGTGCTCACCGTGCAGCCGACGGTGCGGCCCCAGCCCACCGCACGCGCGATGCGCTCCTCGTTGATGCCGTTCTGCATCGACACGGCATAGCCCTCGGGGGAGAGGTACTGCCCGATCATCATGGCGCACCATTCGGTGTCGTACGACTTGGTGCAGATGACGGCGATGTCCACGGGCTTCAGCAGAAAGCTCTGCACGTCGCTGAAATCGATTGCGCGGACCTTGACCACGTGCTCGCCCTGCGAGCCGCCGAGGTGCAGGCCGTGCTCGCGCATGGCCGCGACGTGCTCCGGCCACGGATCGACGAGCGTCACGTCTTCGCCGACGCGGGTGAGATGACCCCCGACGTAGCCGCCGACCGCGCCGGCGCCGATGAATGCGATGTGTTTGCCCAAAGCCGCTTCCTCAGACGGTTGCCAGCAACGCGGCGATGTTGTCCGGGCTGCGGTCGATCTGCCTGCGCTCGACCCGCTTCACGATGTCGTACAGCGCGCGCTGGGTCGGCGCCGGGACGCCGATCTGCTCGCCTTTGGCCGCGACGTATCCGCACACGTAATCGATCTCGGTGCGGCGTCCCTTATTCAAGTCCTGCCCGATCGAGCCGTAGTGGGGCTCCTTCGAGCGCTCCATCCATTTGATCCAGCCGGCTTCCAGCTCCGCCAGCGCATCCGGCTTGCCTTCCGAGGCGCCGAGCCACAGTGCCGCGGGCATGCGCATGATCGGCTCCAAGGGATGACCGAGCGCGCGCGCCACCCGGATCGCCTCACCCGCGCAACGGATCGCCAGCCGCCGCGTGCCGGTGTTCTTCATCAGGTCGTGGTCGCTGATGCCGGTCGCGCCGAGGATGCCGTGGTGCATCGAGTTGGTGACGAGCTTCGACCAGCGCTCGCCCCACAGATTGGTCGTGACCTTGGCGCTGTCCACGGCAGACAGGAGCTTCACGAGACGCTCCGCGCGCGGCGTGACGCGGCCGTGCGCCTCGCCGAGCCGGAATACGGTGTAGCTCGACCCGCCCGGCGTGCGCACGCGCGCGATCACCCCCGGCTCCGGTGCGACGACGCTGATCGTGCTCGCGATGCACCCCAGCGTGCGCTCCCAACCGACGACCCCGGCGATCTGCTCTTCGTTGAGGCTGTTCTGGATCGAAACGACGCAGCCGCTGTCGCTGAGATACGGCTTCACCATCGTGGTGGCCCACGCCGTGTCGTACGATTTGGTGCAGATCAGCGCGACGTCGATCGGCGTGCGCACGAGCGACTGCACGTCGGAGAAATGCAGCGCCGGCACTTCGATGCGCGTCTCGGTGCCGGGCTCTCTGATCGTGAGCCCTGCGCTTCGAATACGCTCGATGTGCGCGACCCAGCTATCGATCAGGCGCACGTCGTGTCCCGCCGCAGCGAGCTTGCCGCCGATGTAGCCGCCGACGGCGCCCGCGCCGATCACTGCTATGCGTTGAGTGGACATTGAGGAGGGGAGAGCGTTGACACAGCCTGAGCGGCTGAGTATCGTGCACTGAACGACGTTCAGAATATTGAACGCGATCTTAGGTTTCGCGCCGCGACGTTGTCAAGGCGCTCCCTCTTTCATCTATGAGCACACCGCTGCTGTTCACGCCGATGGAGATTCGCGGCGTCACGTTTCGCAATCGTGTCGTCGTCTCGCCGATGGCGCAGTACTCCGCCGTCGACGGCTTCGTCACCGACTTTCACTTCGCGCATTTCGCCAAGTTCGCTATGGGCGGCGCCGGCATCGTCTTCACCGAGGCGACGAAAGTCGAGCGCCGGGGGCTGGGCACCGTGGGCGACATGGGCATCTGGAAAGACGAGCAAATCGAGCCGCTCAAGCGCATCGCTACGTTCGTGAGAGAGCAGGGCGCGACGCCCGCCATGCAGCTCAATCACGCCGGGCGCAAAGCGGGCACGTACAAGCCGTGGCATGGCTTCGGACCGCTGGATCGCAGCGTGCCGGTGGAGGGTGAGGCGCATTGGGAAGTCATCGGTCCAAGCTCGGTCCAGTATCTCGACGGCTGGCCGCTGCCGCGCGAGATGACGCTCGCCGACTGTAAAGAGGTGAAGGAGAACTGGGTGAACGCGGCGCAGCGCGCGGACGCCGCCGGCTTCGACGTGCTGGAGGTGCATGGCGCGCATGGCTATCTCATCCACGAGTTCCTCTCACCCGCTTCGAACAAGCGCACCGACGAATACGGCGGCAGCCTGGAGAAGCGCATGCGCTTCCCGCTGGAAATCACCGAGGCCGTGCGCCGCGTATGGCCCGATCACAAGCCGCTCTTCTTCCGCGTCTCGGCGGTGGACGAGGGCGGCTGGACGCTCGACGACACGGTCGTGCTCGCGCGCGAGCTGAAAGCGCTCGGCGTGGATGTGCTCGACTGTTCCGCGAGCGGCATCTCGATCCGCTCGCCCACCGCGAGCCGCATGGCGCCGAAGCTCGGCTTCCAGGTGCCGTATGCGGAGCGCGTACGCAAGGACGCCGGCATCAAGACGATGGCCGTGGGTCTGATCGTGAAGCCGCGCCAGGCCGAGGATATCCTGCAGAAGGGGCAGGCCGATCTGGTGGCCGTCGGACGCGAGATCCTCTATGACCCGTTCTGGCCGACGCATGCCGCGCGGGTGCTGGATCACGACGCCGAATTCAAGACGCTGCCGGTGCAGTACGGGTGGTGGCTCGACCGCCGGCGCAAGACCGGATACGTGGAAGAGTAGCCGCTCCGATATGGCCGCCGGCAGAACGCTGCTCCGGAAAATTCTGGATCTGCACTCGATCGTCGAGCGCGAAGACGGCGAGCGGCTGCTGTACGTGGATTACAACGTCGTGCACGAAGGTCCGTTCTACGCGTTCGACGCACTCGCGCGCGAGCAGCGCGCCGTACTGCGGCCGGCGCAGACGCTCGGCTTCGCGGATCACTACGTGCCGACGACGGGCCGCGAGCGCGGGATTGCCGGGATCGCGGACGCCGAAGCGCGCGCGATGGTCGAGCGGCTCGAAGACAACGCGAAGCGCACCGGCATCGTCCACTTCGGCCTGTCGAGTCCGCAGCAGGGGATCATGCACGTGGTCGCGCCGGAGCTCGGCGTCGCGCAGCCCGGCATGGTCATCGTCGGCTCGGACTCGCACACCTGCACCAACGGCGCTTTCGGCGCGCTCGCTTTCGGCATCGGGGCTTCGCAGGTGAAGCACGTGCTCGCGACGCAGACGCTGTGGGTGAAGCTGCCGCGCGCCATGCGCGTGACGATCGATGGCGCGCTCGGCCCCGGCGTGAGCGCGAAAGACCTCGTGCTTGCGGTCATCGCGCACATCGGGATGGCGGGCGGCCGTGGCAGCGCGATCGAATATGCGGGCAGCGCGGTACGCGCGCTGACGATGGAAGCCCGTATGACTTTGTGCAACATGACGATCGAAGCCGGTGCGCGCGCCGGTCTCGTGGCGCCGGACGACAAGACGTACGCGTATCTCGCCGGCAGGCCGTATGCGCCGGCGGGCGCGGCGTGGACCGAGGCGCTCGCTTTCTGGCAGGCCCTGCCCTCGGAGGCGGATGCGGTGTTCGACAGTGAAATTCGAATCGATGGCTCCGCGGTGCAGCCGATGGTCACGTGGGGCACGTCGCAGGACGAGGCGTGCGCCGTCTCCGGACACGTCCCCGATCCCCGCGCGATCGGCGACCCGGCGCGCCGCGCGCGGGCCGAGCACGCGCTCGATTACATGGGATTGCGACCGGGGATGCGCGTAAGCGATATCACGATCGACCGGGTATTCATCGGCTCGTGCACGAACGCGCGGCTCGAGGATCTGCGCGAGGCCGCACGCGTCGCGCGCGGGCGCACGGCGCGCGTGCCGGCGATCGTCGTGCCGGGATCGATGGCGGTTAAACGCGCAGCCGAGGCCGAAGGTCTGCACGAGATATTCCGGCGCGCCGGATTCGAATGGCGCGATCCGGGCTGCTCGATGTGCACCGGCGCGAACGGCGACCTCGTGCCGGCGGGAGAGCGCTGCGCCTCGACGTCCAACCGCAACATGGAAGGCCGGCAGGGCAAAGGCAGCCGCACCCATCTCATGAGCCCGGCTATGGCCGCCGCTGCTGCCGTAGCGGGGCGCCTCGCGGACGTGCGCGAGCTTGCGGCAGGCTGACGTGGAAGCGTTCACGACATTGACCGCCGCGGCTGCGCCGTATTTCCACGCCGACGTCGATACCGACGAGATCATCCCCCACCGGTTCCTGAGAAAGCCGCTCTCAGCCGGCTACGGCAACTTCCTCTTTCACGATCGGCGGTTCCGTAACGCCGGGCAGGTCGATGCCGGGTTCGTCCTGAACAGGCGCGAGTACGCCGGCGCGCAGGTACTCGTGTGCGGCCGCAACTTCGGCTGCGGCTCTACGCGCGAAGGTGCCGTCTACGCGCTGCGCGACTACGGCATCCGCGCGCTGATCGCGCCCAGCTTCGCGGAGATCTTCAGCGGCAATTGCGTGCAGAACGGCGTGCTGCCGGTCGTGCTGCCCGAGGCCACGGTGCAATCGCTGTGCGCGCAGATCACCGCACGCCCGGGAGCGGAGGTCGCCATCGACCTCATGGCGCAAACGGTCGCGCTTCCCGAAGGCGAGCGGGCGCACTTCGACATCGATGCAGGATGGAAGGCCCGACTCATCGAAGGCCTCGACGAAATCGGGATCACGCTCAAACACCGCGAGGCCATCGCCGCATTCGAGGCAGCGTATCGCGCGCGCCTGCCGTGGCTCGCGCGGCAAGAGAGGCCGGCATGAACCTTCAGTTGAGCATCGCGATGACGCTCAATCCGCGCACCCGTCCCGTTTTCGACGGCAGCGTCAAACCGGACGGCATCGATCTCATTCCCACGCAGCTCCATCCGTCCGAGATGTTCTGGCGGCAGCTCAAGTTCGCGGACTTCGATGTTTCCGAGCTCTCGTTCTCCTCGCTGTCGATGGCGAAATCGCGTGGCGACGATCGGTTCGTCGGTCTGCCGATATTCACGACGCGCCATTTCTTCCAGAACTGGATCCTGGTGCGCAAAGCCGCAGGGATCGGCTCACCCGCCGACATGAAGGGCAAACGGGTCGGCGTGCCGGAGTACCAGCAGACCGCCGCGGTCTGGTCGCGCGGCATCCTCGAGCACGAATGGGGCGTTGCGCCCAGGGACATGGAGTTCTGGATGGAGCGCGCGCCGGCGCAGAGCCACGGCGGCGCGACGGGGTTCAAACCCCCGCCCGGCGTGACGATCCATCGCATTGCGCCGGAGAAGAACATCGGCTCGATGATGCTCTCGGGCGAGCTCGACGCGACGCTGCTCTATTTCGTCGATCCCAACCTGATCGACCGCAGCACGGCGGATCTCTGGAATCACCCCGATATCGAGCCGCTCTTCCGCGATCCGATCGCGGAGGGCGCCCGCTACTACGGAAAAACCGGGCTCTTTCCGATCAACCACGGCATGGCGGTGCGCAGATCGATCGTCGATCGGCACCCGTGGGTCGTGCTGAATCTGTACAAGGCGTTTGTTCGCGCGAACGAGCTCGCCGATCAGCAGCGGCTCGAGCACCTGGAGTATCACCTCGCGGCCGGATTGCTGCCGCCGCGCGTGAACGAGGCGCTGCGCACGCCGCTCGTGCAGCACGGGATCAAGGCCAATCGCGCGGTGCTCGAAACCGCCGCGCGCTACTCCAACGAACAGGGACTCACGCCGCGCGTGATTCCGCTCGAAGACATATTCGCGCCGAGCACGATGGATCTGTAAGGCGCTGCATAACGCAACAAGAGGAGGATGGACCCGAAGTGACTGTCAGGACGATCGCGCATGTGAGCGCGGCGCTGCTCGCGTGCGCCTCATGCACGCCGGCGGCGGCGCAAAGCTACCCCACCAAACCGGTGCGTATCCTCGTCGGCTTCGCCGCAGGCGGTGGAACCGACACCGCCGCACGCATGGTCGCCCAGAAGCTCGCCGAGAGCCTCGGCCAGCCGGTGGTCGTCGAGAACCGGCCCGGCTCCGGCGGCATCATCGCGACCGATGCCGTGGCGAAATCCGCGCCGGACGGCCACACGCTCCTCATGATGGCCGCGGCCGACAGCATTCAGCCGGCGATGCGGCAGAAGCTGCCCTACGAGCTGCCGAAGGATTTCACGCCCATCTCGCTGGTGGTGACCGGGGCGTTCGTGCTCGTGATCCATCCGTCGGTCCCGGCGAAGAACGTGAAGGAGCTGATCGCGATCGCCCGGCAGCAGCCCGGCAAGCTCAACTACGCGACCTCCGGCATCGGCAGCTCGGCCCACATGGCGGCGGAGCTCATGAACGCGCTCGCGGGCGTCAAGACGATCCACGTGCCGTACAAGGGCGTTTCGCAGGCGGTCGTCGGCGTCGCTTCGGGCGAGGCCGACATGGTGTTCGCGAGCGTGACCGCGGCGCAGCCGCTCCTCGAAGCCAGGCGGCTGCGGGCGATCGCCATGAGCACCCGGAAACGTTCGGCGCTGATGCCGAACATGCCGACCCTGCACGAATCGGGGGTGCCGGGCTACGACCGCACCGGCTGGTACGGGCTGATGGGACCCGCCGGATTGCCGAAGGACGTGCTCGGGAAACTGAATGCGACGATCGTGAAAGCCGTGAACACCTCGGAGATGAAAGCGGCGTTTTTCAAGCAAGGTCTCGAAGCGGAAACGACCACACCGGAGCGGTTCCGGGAGATGATCCAGCGCGAGGTCGAGCAGAACGTGAAGCTCGCCCGCGCGGCCGGCATCAAGCCCGAGTAGAGGCGCTGCCATGGATGCCACGATCGAGCGCATCGCAACCTATGCGCACGGGCTCACGTTCGAGTCGCTCACGACAAAGGCGGTGCACGAGGCGAAGCGGCGTCTGATCGATGCACTGGGCTGCGGATTGGGCGGTTATGACGACGAGCCCTGCCGCATCGCGCGCAAGCTCGCCTCCCGAGCCTCGGTCGAGGGCGGCGCGCGCATCCTGGGCACGGCGCATCGCACGCTCCCCGAGCTTGCGGCGTTCGCAAACGGCGTGCTGGTGCGCTATCTCGACGGCAACGACACTTTGCCGGGCGGCGGCGGCCACCCGAGCGACGTCATGGCGCCGACGCTCGCGGTCGGCGAATCGGTGCGTGCCGACGGCCGGGAGCTGATCACGTCGATGGCGCTCGCCTACGAGGTCTATTACGCATTCTTCCGCGGCGCGTGCATGCGCGATCGCGGGATGGATCACGTGCTGTATACCGCGGTCGCGAGCGCCGTCGGTGCGGGCAAACTGCTCGGCCTCGATCCCGTGAAGCTGGGCCATGCGGTCGCGCTCGCCGTCACGCCCAACATCGCGCTGCACGCCACGCGCCGTGGTGATCTGTCGATGTGGAAAGGGGTTGCCGCGGGGAATGCGGCGCGCAACGGCGTGTTCGCGGCTCTGCTGGCGGCGGAGGGCATGAGCGGCCCGGCGAACGCGATCGAAGGCTCGCACGGCCTGCGCGAGCTCACGGGCACGTTCGAGCTCGGCGAGCTCGCCCCAGCCGGCGGAGACTTCAAGGTCGCGCAGTCGAACCTGAAGTTTTTTCTCTCCGAGTATCACTCGCAGAACCCGATCACGCTGGCTCTCCAGTTGAGCCGCGACGTCGAAGTCGAAGACATCGAGTCGGTGACGATCCACACCTACTGGTTCGCCTGGCACGAGATCGGCAGCGAGCCCGAGAAATGGCATCCGACGACGCGCGAAAGCGCGGATCACAGCCTGCCGTTCATCGTCTCGGCCGTCCTGATCGACGGCGCGTTCAGCGATGCGATCTTTTCCGCAGAACGCATTCGCGATGCGCGCGTGCATGCGCTGGCCGACAAGGTGTCGGTCCAGGAAGACCCGGCGTTCACCAAGCGCTTTTCCGCCGAGATCCCGTGCCGCGTCGAGATCCGCACGCGCCGCGGCGAGGTGAAAACCGCGTCCGCGGACTTCCCGCGCGGCCATTTCAGAAATCCGATGACCGACGACGAAGTCGAGTCGAAATTCCGCATGCTTGCCGGCCGCTACCTGCCGACCGAGCGCGTCGACGCCGCGCTGAAGACGCTGTGGGCGCTCGAGCGGATGAAGGACTGCGGGCTCGTGCTCGACGCGCTCGAAAAACGCTGAGGTGGACGCGACCACCGGCAGGCTCGTGGATTACGCGCTGCAGGCGAGGTACGAAGACCTTCCTGCGTCCGTCGTCGAAGCCACCAAGCTGCGCCTGATCGATACGCTCGCCTGCGTCGCGGGGGCGTACTCGCAGCCGCTTTCGGTGGCCGCCCGCGATCTCGCGGCGCGTTACACGATGAATCCCGGTGCGACGGTGCTTGGCGGCACGCGTGGCGTAGCGCCGGAAATGGCCGCCTTCGCGAATGGCGTCATGCTGCGCGTGCTCGATCTCTCGGACATGTACCGCGTGAAGAGCGGCGGCCATCCAAGCGATGTCATCGCTGCGCTGCTCGCCGCCGCCGAAATGGGTGCGCGCGACGGCCGTTCGTTCATCGCGGCGATCGCGGTGGCCTACGAGATCTATTGCAGTTGCTGCGACGCGATCGATCTGAACTCGGCGGGCTGGGACCAACCGGTGTATGGGATCGTCGCCGCGACTGCCGCGGCAGGTCGCCTGATGGGTCTCGATCGCGAGCGGCTCGGCCACGCGATCGCGCTCGCGATCGTGCCGAACATGGCGCTCTATCAGACGCGGCACGGCGAGCTTTCGAGCTGGAAAGGCTGCGCCGGCGCGAATGCGTCGCGTAACGCGCTATTCGCGGTGTCGCTCGCGAGATCCGGCTTCACCGGCCCGGAGGCGCCGATCGAAGGCAAGCACGGCCTGTGGGACATCGCGGGTCGGTTCGATTGGCCGCTCGAACCGGGTCGTCCGCCGAATCGAATCGAGCGCACCCACATCAAATGTTTTCCGGTGTGCTATCACGGCCAATCCGCGGTGTGGGCGGCGCTCGCGCTGCGTCAGCGCGTTCGCATCGAAGACGTCGAGTCGATCGAGGTGCGCACCCACCGCACGGCGTTCAATCTGATGGCGAGCTCGCCGTCGCGCTGGGCACCGGCGACGCACGAGACGGCCGACCACAGCTTGCCTTACGTGGTCGCGCGCGCATTGCTCGACGGCCGCATCACGGAAGCGTCTTTCGCCGAGTCCCGGCTGCGCGATCCACGTATGGCCGCGTTGATGGCGCGCACGAAGGTGATGGAGGATCCGGACCTCACCGCGCATTTTCCCGAGTCCTCGCCATGCCGTGTATTGATTCGCATGACGAGCGGGGCGGAAGTGTCGGACGAGGTGCGCTATCCGAAAGGGCACGAGTCGAGGCCGATGAGCGCGTCCGAGGTGCATGAGAAATTCAGGCAGCTTTTCGACGGATACGGCGAGCGGCGACAGGCCGATAACGTGCTTGCGGCCGCCGGCAACCTCGAACGGCTCGAGGATATCGGCGAGCTGTTCGCGCAGTTCCGCCGCGACGACACAAACAAACCGAGGAGATGAACATCATGCTGATTCGCGCATTGCGTGCGACTGCCGTCGTACTGGCGCTCGCCGGCGGCGCTGCCGGCGCTCATGCACAGAACTATCCGACGCGTCCCATTCGCATGCTGGTGCCGTTCGCGCCGGGCGGCGGCACGGACCTCGTCGCCCGGGCCGTCGCTGCCAAGATGAGCGAGAGCCTCAACACCACGGTGGTCGTGGACAACCGTCCCGGCGCAAACGCGAACATCGGCAACGAGCTGGCCGCACGCGCCGTGCCCGATGGCTACACGCTGATCATGACCTCGAGCGCGCTCACGATCAATCCGAACCTGTACAAGAAGCTTCCCTACGATCCGATCAAGGATTTCGCGCCGATCAGCCTCGCCACGATCGTGCCCTACATCCTGGCGGCGAATCCCTCGCTCGGCGCGGGCAACTTCAAGGACTTCATCGCCGTGGTGCGTGCGAAGAAAGGGCAGGTGAGCTACGGCTCCGCCGGCACCGGCAACGCGACACACCTTGCGATGGAGCTCCTCAAGGTGATGGCGAAGATCGATCTCGTGCACGTGCCGTACAAGGGCACCGGGCAGGCGCTCACGGATCTCCTGGCGAACCAGGTGCAGGCGTACTGGGCGACGATGCCGCCCACGCTGCCGCACGTGAAGAGCGGCAGGCTGAAAGGCCTCGCTGTCGGCACGCTCAAGCGCGCCAAGGCGATTCCCGAGCTGCCGACGGTCGCAGAGATGGGTTATCCAGGCTACGAAGCCGGATCGTGGTTCGGATTGCTCGCACCGGCGGGTACGCCGCGGCCGATCATCGCGCGGCTCAACAAGGAGGTGCAGCGCGCGCTCTCTGGGCAGGAGCTCGCCGATCGGCTGTCGAGCGAAGGCGCGGAGCCTGCGGCCAATTCGCCGGAGGAATTCGCCGCGTTCATCAAGACGGAGATTGTGAAATGGGGCAAGGTCGTGCAGGCCGCAGGCATCGAGCGCCAATAGCGCCGAGCCCGGGCCGCGCTTCGTGAGCGCGCACTCCGGTCCGCTGGCGGGCATCCGGGTGATCGACCTCACCCAGATGCTGCTCGGCCCGTACGCGACGCAGGTCCTGGCCGATTTCGGCGCCGACGTCGTCAAGGTCGAGCCGCCGTCCGGCGACGGCCGCCGCAGCATCGGGCCTGCGCGTCACGCCGGCATGACTTCGCAGTTCCTGCACAACAACCGCGGCAAGCGCAGCATCGTCGTGGATCTCAAACAGCCGCAGGGAAGAGATGTAGTCCTTCGGCTGTGCGCCGGCGCCGACGTGCTCGTGCACAACAGCCGGCGCGAAGCGATGGCGAAGCTCGGCCTTGCGTACGGCGACGTCGCCGCGGTGAAGCCGGATATCGTGTACTGCGCGGCAGTCGGCTTCGGCGCCGCAGGGCCGTATGCAGGCAAGCCGGCCTACGACGACATGATCCAGGGTCTCGCGGCGGTGCCGGCGCTCAACGAGCGGCTCACGGGCACGCCGTACTACGCGCCGTTCAACCTCTCGGATCGCATCTGCGGGATGGTGTTCGTGCAGACCATCCTTGCCACGCTCGTGGCACGCGCGCGCACCGGCCACGGCCAATCGATCGAGCTGCCGATGTTCGAAACGATGGCGGAGTTCGTGCTCTCCGAGCACATGTGGGGACACACGTTCGTGCCGCCACTCGGCGGTATGGGCGCGAACAGAGTGTTCGAGCGCAAGCCTTCGCCGACGCGCGACGGTCACCTCTGCTTCTGGATCGGCACGGATGCGCAAAGCACGCGCTTTCTCGACGCGCTCGGGCTGCGTGACATGAAGAGCGACGCGCGTTTCGCGGCGCGCGCGCAGCGCAACCGCAACCTGCCGGCGTTCTACGAGCGGGTGAACGCGGTGCTGGCGACGAAATCGACGGCGGAATGGATGGCGATCTTCGAGCGTTACGACGTTCCGGCCATGCCGCTCAACAGCCTCGAAGATCTGATGCGCGATCCGCACCTCGAAGCGGTCGGTTTCTTCCGCCGAGTCTCGCACCCATCCGAAGGCGAAATCGTGGAGACCGCGCTGCCGGCGCGCTGGTCGCGGACGCAACCGTCGGCTCCGGCTGCGGCGCCTCGACTTGGTGAGCACACTCGCGAGCTATTGCGCGAAGCCGGACTCGACTCGAACGAAATCGACGCGCTGACGCGGGCCGGCGTCATAATAGACGCTGTTTCGGCAGGGGAGACGACATGAGCAGACCCGAGCTACGCGCTGAGCCTCGAATCCCCGTGAGTTTCCACGGCACCTTGAAGCTCGGCGAGAGCTCGGCGAAATGCTTCATCCAGAACATGTGCAGCCGCGGGCTCCTGATCCGCTTCACGAACGACCTGCCGGTCGGGCACGTTCTGGAGCTCACGTGTCATTTCCCGCCGGACATTTACTGCAAGGTGCAGGTGAGGCACGTGAACCGCGAATTCCTCGGCGCCCGCGTGGTCGAGATCAGCGACGAAGCCCACGCGGTGTTCTCCGGGTTCCTGGAGGCGCAGCGCGAGGCGTGGCTTAAGCAAGCATAAAAAGGAGGGCTCTCGCCCTCCTTTGGTGTATGCCGCGGTGACGTGCGCGGTTACGGTGATTCGGCGAGCGGCTGCGACGAACGCGAGCTCTGGGCGGACAGCGATGCCGGTGGCGGCGCCAGCTCCCGCCGGGGCGCACGCCCCCGGCCGTTTCGGGTAGCGAGCGCTGTGCGGTCGAGCACGATCAGCTTGCGCCTGTAGCGCCGCACGATGCCCTGGTTGATCATGTTCTTCACGACGCGGCTCACCATCTCGCGCGAGGCGCCGACCATGGCCGCGATCTGTTCCGAGCCGGGTTCGACCATCCATTCGCCCTTCACTTCACGGCCCGCTTCGAGCAGCACGCGCGCGACGCGGCCGTAGACGTCCACCAGCGCGAGGTTGCCGATCTTGCGATAGGCCTCGCCGAGGCGCTGCAGGACCGTGGAGAGCAGCCACAGCGTCGTCGCGGGATCGCGCTGCAGCCATTCGAGCACGGCCTTGCGCGGTATGAACACGACTTCGCACGCCTGCTGCGCGTGTACGTGGGCCAGGCGCGGCGATGCGTCGATCAGACCGATCTCACCGAAGAACTCGCCGGCGCCGTACTCGGCGACGATGATCTCGTGACCGTTTCCGTCATCGAGCTGGAGCCGCGCGCGGCCGGAGAGAACGATATGCAGTCCGTCTGCGAGCTCTCCCGCACGCACGATGCACGTGCGCGGCGGATACGTCCGGTGCTGCGTGTAAGGCAGCATCGCGGCGAGCTCGCTGTCGGACAGCGTGGAAAAGAGCGGCACGCTTTTCAGCGCAGCCGCGGTGTCGATAATCCTTGTCATTGTCACGCCCCTTCCTCGTCGGGCTTCACGAGACCGAATTTAGAGGCGCCGGTGGGGTAATCGTTGTGATAAACCCCACAAACATTGTAAAAATTTGTTTCCGCGCCGGTGGCGCGGCGCGAGCGTCAGTGGCTGTGCTCGACTTCCTGGAGCCGCGGTTGCGGAACGCAGTCGAGCAGCGCCTGCAGCTCCGACACCGACAACCGACACAGGGCCGCCGCCTGCTGCACCGTCGCGTGACCGGTGAGCACCAGGCGCACTGCGAAGCCGATGTCACCGTCAAAAGTGTTCTGGCTGTTCCACATGTTCGCCTCCGTTGTCGTTCGCGTTGACTCGCCTCGTGCAGGAATGGCGAATCGCCCGCGCATGAGCCCACGATAGAAGCGGGCGCGCGGCGGCGCGCAGACATTTGTCACGCCTGGCGATGCAGCCGACCGGAGGTCGCGCGCATGGGACGAGCGGCGCTCGCGCGGCAGCGCATGCCTGCACGGCTTACAAGTTCTTACATCTGCGGGGCGCACGTCCTGCGCGTGCGTGGTGTCATACCGGCGCAGGCTCACAACGAGGAGGCTCAGCATGAAAAAGTTGATCGTCGCGGCGCTCGCGGCTGCCGGACTCGCCGGCTGTGTCGCGGTGCCGGCGCCGTATCCGGACGAGGCGTACTACTACCCGGCACCCGCGGTCGGTGTCGGCATCTACGCCGGGCCGGGGTACCGGTATCACCACCGCCATCACCGCCATCACCGCCGGCATCACCGGCACTGGCACTAAGCGCCACGCGTATTTCGCGGCACTGCAGCAAACCCCAACCGGTCTCATTGTGCGCAGTTTTCACGAGTGTGAGACTTGTCACGCTTCTACCGGGCCGGTCATAATGGGCGTCCGCCTCTCCGCGAGAGCAGGATGAAGCTAACGACGTGCTGTGCCGCAGGGGTCCTCGCCGCCGCAATCACGAGCGGCCCGGCCGTCGCGCAATCGCTTGCGCTCACCTACAAGCTCGAGCCCAAGAGTGAGCCCGCACGCGAAGCAGCCGCCCCGTTCGGCCGTTGCGCCGGCTTCAATTGGCTCACGGCGCTGGAGACCTGCGGTAAGGATCTCATCGCGAGGATTCTCCCGCCGCGCTCGGAGGCGCATTTCGCACCTGTCACCGAACTGCCCGACCTCGGCACACCGGCGCCGCATCGTTTTCTAAAGTCGTCGGGCGGGCGAGAAGCATTGATCGGCAACGCGCGCGCGCCGGATTTCATGCTGCGGCTCGGCTCGAAATATCGGTTCAAGTCGACCGAAGACGGCACGTGGGAGTGGTATCGCTTCCACGACATCACGTACGAAAGCTACATCAAGAACAACAGCTTCAAAGCCGTCGGCGTCGAATTGCTCGTGCCGTTCCAATAGCAGCGGGACGCACAATGCCGGGGCCGCCGCAAGGCGGCCTTTTTCATGCGCCGTCCATCGGCGTGGGTCGCCCGCCGGTCAGCGGCGGATTCACGATGTGAGTTAGTCCACCCTGCGGCAGGGCGCAATTAGCGTAGGCTTCCGACATGCACCTCAGAATGCGATTCATCGGAAAGGCGCTCGATTACCTGAACGCCAAAGGGCACGACGACCGGCGACTGTCGTTGCAGGTGAGCCCGGAGCTCGTGCATGTCGGCGACCTCGTGCGCCACCCGCTGTTTCCGGACCGGCACATCTACGTCGTCGCGCGCGAGGTCGATTTCGTGGACCGCTGCGTGAACGTCTGGCTGGACGAGCTGCCCGGCTCGAGCCCGCTGCCGCAGGACACCGATCCGGCATAGGCCAAAGAAAAAGGGCAACCGTGAGGTTGCCCTTTCCCGTGTTCCAGACCCGTTCACGCTGGGACCAGCGGCAGAGTGACCATCTGCCTAGGCCGCAGAAAACGCCTGCGCAGGCGGTAATGTGCCCGCCGCGCGTGAAGGCGCGTTAGGGAAAAAGTCTCACCCGCGGCTACGTCGTGCGCGTGCCGTGGATGCGCTTCAGCTTGTCCAGGTGCTTGCCGTCGACCTCGGTGTTCGCGCAGAGGAAGTAGAGGTGCGCGCCCAGCGGCTGCCATTCGCACTTCGACTTCATCTTCTGCTCGGCGAGCTCGTGGCACTTGCCTTTGTGCACGTGGAGCACTTCGATCTTCGTGTTCTCCGTGCGGTTCGGCAAGTCTTCGAAGACGGCTGCCCCCTCGCTCAGGTCGCCGATCATGTCGCCGCACACGTCGCACGCGAAGATCGGACACGAGAGCGTATCCTTGAACAGGATCTTTATCATCTCTTCTATTGATAGTGGTTGACGCCGGCCCTCGAACTACGAACCGTCCGCGAGCCGCAGCAAAATCTACCGAAAAAGGCCACCCGATGCCAGTCTTTTTTTCCTCCGGTTTCGATACTGAAACGCTTAGCGATCCGGAGAGTTGACGATGAAGATCGCGACGTGGAACGTGAACGGCATTCGTGCGCGGGCGGCGCAGCTCTGCGACTGGCTCGAGCGCGACCGGCCCGATGTAGTGTGCCTGCAGGAGCTCAAGGCGGAGCCCACGCAGGTGCCGGAGCAGTGCAAGCTCGAGGACTATTACGCGTACTGGCATGGTGTGCGCGCGTACTCGGGCGTCTCGCTCCACATTCGCAAGGCACTGTGCGAGCGTGAGCCCGAGTTCAGCCACCCCGATTTCGACATGGAGACGCGCATCGTCCAGGCCTCGCTCGGCGACCTGGTGCTCGCCTCGGTGTACGTGCCAAACGGGGGCAAGGACTATCCGGCGAAGCTCGAATTCGTGAAGCGCATGGCCGCGTGGGTTCGTGAGCTCCACGCTCGAGGCCGGCAGCTCGTCGTGTGCGGCGACATCAACATCGCGCGCACCGACATGGACGTGCATCCGAAGGAACGCAAGCCGGTGATCGGCCAGCGGCCGGAGGAGCGCGAGCTGTTCGAGGCGCTGCTCGGCGATCACCTCGTCGATGTCGGCCGCGCGCTCGATCCGCACAACGACGGCATGTTCACGTGGTGGGCGCCGTGGCGCAACATGCGCGGCAGGAACATCGGGTGGCGTCTGGATTACGTGCTCGCCTCGAGGCCGATCGCCGAACGCGCGACTGCGTGCCCCGTGCTTGCCGACGTGGGCACGAGCGACCACGCGCCGGTCATGATGACGACCGCCTTTTAAAAAGGGAGGTTACGGAGGGAAACCATGGGTTTCCCTCTGTTCGTGTACCGAGCCGCGGCTGCGGGCGTAGCCCGCGAGGATTCTTGCCGCGGCATGCCGCGGCTACGCTGCCTTGCGGCGGTTTCTCTCCAGCCACTGATCGACCAGCGCGACGGTCTGATCGACCACAGGATTCTGTCGGCCCTGCTGCTTCGCGATGATCTGCACGAGGCGATCGACCCGCTCGATGTTGGTCGCGCCCGCGGCAAGCGCGCGCGCCGCCGAAGACGGGCTCTGGAGCGAAAGCGCGGCATTGGCGTACTTCTCGAACGGCACGAGATCCGTGCGGTCGGCGCCGAGCGAGACGCAGAGCTCGACCACCCAGTCATACACCGAGCGCGAGGCCTCAAGATCGCTGTGCACCGCATCCTTGATCGGACGCACGGTGTCCTGCTGCACGCAGCGGTAGTTGCCGGCGAGCAGCATGCTCCACTTCGCGAGCGGAACGAACACCGACTCGTGCACCTTCAGCTTCACCGGAAGCTCGATCTTCGCGCCGTCGCCGCTGTCGAAACGCGCGGCGTCGATGCCGGCTTCGAGATCGCGCAGGATCTGCGTGTGCGCGTCGGAATCGAAGCGCGCGGACTTGAAGTTCGTCGGCAGCCGCACCTGGAGCACGTTCACCTTTTCTTCGGGCGGACGGAACGCCTGCGGGTCCGGGCTGCACAACGTCATGTACTTGGGATCGAAGCTGTCCCAGACGCTGGCGTCGGTATACGCCGCGCGCAGCGGCTCGGTTTTCAGACCCGGTATGCGCGCGAGATATGGCAGCGGGGGCATGTTCATGATCGACATGCACGGCACGCGCGCCTTCGCAATCGCGTCCAGCAGCTCGCGCACGCCCGGCGAGCGGTACTGGGGTTCCTGCATCGCGAGCCCGATCAGATCGTAATCCGACGGTTTCACGGCGGCCGGACCATCGGCGGAAAGCTTGCCGGGCAGCTTGCGCGTGTCGATCTCGACCAAGCCTTCGCGGCCTTTGACCGGCATGCGCACGCGGGCGCCTTCAGCGTTGATGAGGTCGGCCTCGGCGGGCAGACATACGAGTTTCACCGCATGTCCCGCGGCGAGCAGCTTGGCCGCGAGCAGCGAGCCGTACGAGGCGCCCAGGATCAGGATTTTGTAATTTGTCGGCATGATGGTCTTTCGGGGAGCGAATCCGGAATCGTACGCGAGCGGCGGCGGTCCGCGCAAATGGAGACCGCCGCGAAAGCAGCGCCCGATCGAAACAGAAGACCGGGCGCGTCGCGCCCGGCGAAGCGCTTAAACGGTGTTGACGCCCGCGTTGCTCGAACGGCCGCCCTTCGGCGGACGCGACGGCGCCGGTTCGCGGCTCGCCGCAGCAGCGGCGGGCGGCGCTTCGTTGACCGCGGGCGCGGCGGGCTGTGCGGGTCGTGAGAGCGTGAGCGTTGAAGAGCTCGGCGCTGCGGCTGCCGCGGCCGGAGCAGGCGCGGCGGGAGCCGCTGGTGCGGGTGTCGGCGCGGGTGCGGCACTGGAAACTGGAGCTGCCGCAGGCTGTGGCTGTGCCGCTGCCGCAGCGGCTGCCGGGGCGTTCGAGAGCGTGCTGATCTGGCCGGAAAGCTCGCCGCCTTCCTCGATGCGTATCTTGCCGTAGCGGATCGTTCCGGAAACGCGGCCGGTGGAATAGATCACGAGCTGTTTGCGGGCCGTGAGCTCGCCTTCGAAACGGCCGTGGATCTCGGCGACGTCGATGCCGACCGTGCCGGAGAATACGCCGTTGTGTTTGATGATCATGAGCCGGCTGTCCATCGAGGCTTCGACGCGGCCTTCGACTTCCAGCGTATCGCAGTCGGTGATCTCGACGCCCTTCAGCTTGATATCGGGCCCGACGATGAGCCGGCTGCCCATCGGTTCCTCCGGACGAGGCTGCTGGGATTGCTGCTGAACGGGTTTCTGCATCTCGGCAAAGCGCAGGTCGGCCTTGGCGGGTTCGGGGGCGGGCTGCGGCCGCACCGGCGGGTTCGCGCCGCCCAGGCCGGGCGTCACGTTTACGGAAGAGCGCGGCTCGTTGCGCGGCGGCTCGTCTTTTTTGCCGAACAATGCGTCTCGATTGAACATTCCCGTCTCCTTATCTCGTTCGTCGCGCGCGTGATCGTGTCGCTCGTACGGGGCGAAAGTCACGTAGAGAGCCGAGTGTAGCGCGCTCGAGTTGGCGCGGGCGAAAAAAAACGCGGCAGCGAGGCTGCCGCGTTTCGAGCGCCGCGCATTGGGCGCGCGGCCGTACCGGCCGGGGTGGAGGAGGAGACCCGGCGAGGTTTTTTCTTTAGTGCTTGAGCGCCGGCTTGAGGAACAAACGGGCGCCGACTTGCTCAATCTTTTTTGCGACCCAGACGATCCCGTCCACGAACAGGTTCGCCTCGTAAAGCGCGTTGAGGGCCCGCTGGCGGTCGGCTTCCGGGATGTGCAGCGCCTGGATCCGGGTGTAGATAGTTGAGCCGATTTTGGCTTCGTAATCTTTGTTCATGTGCTGACTCCTTTCCTGCAGCAGCTCGCCAGCGGGGTGTGATTTTTCACACGATTTCCAACCGGGCCAGCTACTTGTCGTTGCAGTATAGACTGCCGTACGCGGCGTTTGTTGCATCGCAATAGCTGATATATTGTTCGTGTTCGCGTAAATAAATCTAATGTCGAGGCTGCGATGGCGACCCGTCTCCCACCCCTGAACGCGTTACGCGCCTTCGAGGCGGCCGCGCGGCATCTGAGCGTCAAGAAAGCGGCAATAGAACTCAACGTCACGCCGGCGGCGGTGAGTCACCAGATCCGCATGCTCGAGGATTACCTCGGCGTGCAGCTTTTCCACCGCTACAACCGCGCACTGGAGCTCACCGACGCCGCGCGCGCGGCGATGCCGAAGCTGCGTGAAGGCTTCGATGCGCTGGTGCAGGCGGTCGAGCGGCTGCGCTCGCACGTGAGCGGCGGCGTGCTGACGGTCAGCGCGGCGCCGTCGTTCGCCGCGCGCTGGCTGATGCCGCGGCTGCACCGGTTCATCGCCGCCCATCCGGAAGTGGACGTGCGGGTGTCGGCGCGGATGCGACGGGTGAGCGTGGACGGAAAAGGTGACGTCGCCGAGCGCGCGACGGTCGAAGCCTGGCTGGACGACTCCGATATCGCGATCCTGTATGGGCGCGGCAACTATCCGGGCATGTGGGTCAAGAAGCTCCTCGACCTCACGCTGACGCCGATTTGCAGCCCGCGGCTCATGCAGGGGGAGCATCCCCTCAAGACGCCGGCGGATCTCGCGCACCACATGCTGTTGCACGACGATACCGGCGACCTCTACGACAACGAGCCGTTCTGGGACGTATGGCTCAAGGCCGCGAACGTATCGGGCGTCGACTCACGCCGCGGGCCGCATTTCAGTCACGCCGTGCTCGCCTTCGAAGCCGCGATCGATGCGGTCGGGGTGGTTGCCACGATGCCCGTGCTCGCGGCCGAAGACATAGCGGCCGGGCGCCTCATCGCGCCGTTCCGACTGCACCTGCCGCTCGCCTCCGCTTACTACCTCGTATGCCACGAGACGGCCTCGACCCGGCCCGCGGTTACGCTGTTCCGCGACTGGTTGCTCGAGGAAGCCGCGCGCGACACGAAAACCCCCGCACCCCGTTGATCGCGGCGCCGGTGTACGCCCCGCTGCGGTAAGCCCACGCGCGACCCGCGGCCACGCACGCGCAGTTATACTGCTTTCGATCCTGCGGCGTTTGCGCGGCACACGCGAGAATCACTGCAGGACACGGGTCGTCTCTGTGACCGTCAGCGTTGCAAATCGAATCGAGGAGGATTCATGAAGCGCGCGCTCGAGGTTGTAGGCATCCTGTTGCTTGGAGTGTCCACTCCGGCTGCTGCACAAAGCTATCCTGTAAAACCCGTCAGGATCGTCGTGCCCTGGCCGCCGGGCGGCGGCAACGACATCCTCGCGCGCTGGCTCGCGCAGAAGCTGGTCGAACCGCTCGGGCAGCAGGTGATCGTCGACAACCGCGGCGGCCAGAGCGGCGTGATCGGAGCGGATCACGTCGCGAAATCCGCGCCGGACGGCTACACGGTTATGGTGCATACCGTGACCGGCCATATCATCAACTCCGCGTTCTACGCGAAGCTGCCCTACGACACCGCGCGTGACTTTTCGTCGATCACGATGATCGCGTCGGTGCCGCACACGATCGTCGCGCATCCGTCGCTCCCGGTGAGAACCTTGAAGGAGCTGATCGCATTTGCCAAGGCGCGGCCGGGCGAGCTCAATTTCGCGTCCTTCGGTCAGGCCAGCACCTCTCATTTGTCGGGCGAGATGTTCAACTCGATGACGGGCGTGAAGCTCGTGCACATCCCGTACAAAGGCGGCGGACCGGCGCTGGTCGATACGATGGCAGGTCACGTGCCGCTGTACTTCTCGAGCCTGCCCACGTCGCTGCAACAGGTTAAAAGCGGCAGGCTGCGCGCGCTGGCGGTGACCAGCGCGCAGCGCTCGAAGCAGATGCCCGAAACGCCGACGGTGGACGAAGCTGCCGGCACGAGGGGCTATGTAAGCGAGCTGGTGTACGGCGTGTTCGCGCCCGCCAACGTGCCGAAAGAGATCATCGGGCGGCTGAACCGCGAGCTCGTAAAGATCCTGCACACGCCGGAGATGAGGGAGCGGCTGACCGGTATCGGGACCGGCGATCCGATCGCCAACACGCCCGGCGAAATGCAGGCCTACGTTCGTACCGAGCTGCCGAAATGGGCGCGCGTCGTCCAGACGGCCGGCATCAAGGCCGAATGATTCGTGGAACAGGAGGGGATGACGGATGTCGCAGTTACGTGTCGTGCATTTCGTGAACCAGTTCTTCGCCGGCGTCGGCGGCGAGGAGAAGGCGGACACGCCCGTCGGCGTGATCCAGGGGCCGGTCGGCGCCGGGAAGCGCTTACAGGAGCTGCTCGGAAACGCTGCCGAGATCGTCGTGAGCGTGTACTGCGGCGACGATTATTTCGCCGGTCATAACGCGGAAGCGGTGGAGGCGATCCGGAATATTGCGCGGGACGCCGACGCGACGCTGCTCGTCGCGGGTCCGGCCTTCTCCTCCGGGCGTTATGGCTTTTCCTGCGCGCAAGTGTGTCATGCGCTGAGCGCTCTGCCGGGGATGACGTGCATCGCGGCGATGCATCCGGAGAACCCGGGGCTCGAAACCTACAGGCAACACAAGGCCGAAAACGTGTACGCCATCCCCGCGGCCAAATCGGCTGGCGGAATGGGCGATGCACTCGCCAGGATCGCGCGCATCGCACTGAAGATCGCGGGGCAGGAGCAGATCGGTTCACCGGCTGCGGAAGGCTATATCCCGCGCGGCGTGCGCAAGGACGCCTGGTCGGGTCAGGACGGCGCGCAGAGAGCCGTCGACATGCTCCTCGCGAAGATCGCCGGCAAGCCTTTCGTGACCGAAATTCCACTCGAAGACGCCGAGAGGGTTCCGGTGGCACCGGCAATTGCCGCGCTCGCGAAGGCGCGCATCGCGCTCGCCACGTCGAGCGGCGTCATCGTCAAAGGCAACCCGGACAACTTCAAGGCCCACAAGAACGTCCAGTGGAGGAAGTACTCGATCGAGAACATGGACACGATGAGGAAAACCGACTGGGACGTGCTGCACAGCGGCTTCAACAACGTGTTCATGAAGGAGAACCCGAATTTCGGCATCCCGCTCGACGCCTCGCGGCAGTTGGAGCGCGAGGGTGTATTCGCGAAGCTGCACCCATACTTCTACACGACGAGCGGATGCAACGCGTCGGTTCCGGTCATGAAGCGCCTGGGCCAGGAGATCGTCGCCGATATGAAGGCTGAAAAAGTCGACGGCGTGATCATGGTCTCCACCTGAGGGACCGACAATCGTAGCGGCGCTACGATAACGAAAGAAATCGAACGGGCCGGAATTCCGGTTGCGCTCGTCACGGCCCTGCCGATGGTCGCCCTGCAGCTCGGAGCGACGCGTGTGGTAACTGGAACGAAAATCCCGAACCCCTGTGGAGACGTGAATCTCCCGGCCGAGGACGACCGGCAGTTACGGTGCGAGATCGTGAAATGCGCTCTGGAGGCGCTTCAGGCCAACCTGGAGAGCGCCCGGACGTTCGTGCCGAAGATCAACTTCACATCGGGTTAGGGAGCGAGACATGAAACTCGAACTGGCGACCTTCCCGGTGACGAAAGTGCAATGGGGCGAGCGCACCGTCTATCGCGACGGGCTGCTCGAGATCGACAAGCAGGAGCTCCTGTCGCTCGTCCGCGAGGACCCGAAGATCGTTTCCGCAGACTTCGACATCGCGTTGCCCGGCGACGAGACGAGAATCGTCAATGTGCGCGACGTGGTGGAGCCGCGGATCAAGATCGCGGGGCCGGGATGCGTTTTTCCGGGCATTCTCGGACCGGTCGAATCGGTCGGGAGCGGCAGGACCCATCGGCTGGGCGGAATGGCCGTCGTCGTTTCGGCGACGTATCGCCCGACCATCCTCAGTGGCACGGCCGCGCAGAATTCATCGGTGCTCGACATGTGGGGACCGCTCGCCGAGGCGACGCCCTTCGGCTCCACGATCAACGTCGTTCTCGCGATCAAGCTCCAGGACGGCGTCACCGAGCTCGAAGCGCACGCCGCGATCCAGCTCGCCGAATTCAAGATAGCCCGGCGGCTGGCCGAAACGACGCGTGAGCTCACGGCGCCCGAAGCGGAGGTTTTCGGCATCGGCGAGGTCGATCCGGCACTGCCGCGCGTCGTGTACATCGACAGCTTTCTCACCAACTGGCATGCGCCCCATTCGCTGGTCGCGTATTACGGCCTTCCGGTCCGCGAATCGCTGCCTACGTACATCCATCCGAACGAGTACCTGGACGGCGCGCTGACGAAGGACACGCGGATCGGCAGCGGCGAGTACACCTATACCTGGGAGTGGCTCAACAAAGGCATCGTGTATCGGCTTCTGCGGGAACATGGGAAGCGGCTCAACTTTCTGGGCGTGATCCTGCAGAGGACGCGCTTCGAGGCCGAGCACGGCAAACAGGTGACGGCGATGTGCGCGGCGCAGATGGCGAAGCTGCTGCGAGCCGAAGGCGCGATCGTCACCCGTACCGTCATGTCGGGCGCCAACCTCGTGGACGTCATGCTCACGGTGCAGGCGTGCGAGAAAAGCGGGCTGAAGACCGTGTTCCTCACGCCGGAATGGGGCGGCCACGACGGCACCGAGCCGCCGTTCGTGTTCGCGGTGCCCGAAGCCGATGCCATCGTCAGCACGGGCAGCACCGACCGTGAGTACCGGCTACCCGCGCCCAAGAAGCTGATCGGGATCAAGCCCGGCGAGCGGGTCCAGCTTTACGCGGGCGACCGCTGGCTCTCGCCATCCGAGGAGCTGACGCTGGACGACACCTGTCTTGCCGGCACGACGGACTGGTGGGGGGGCGGGAAATACACCCGCGTCCAATATTAGTGGTGCGTTTCACGTGACAGACGAAAGGACGAGCATGGAGAACTGCATCAGGGGGAAGAGCGCGATCGTGATCGGCGAGCGCGACGGCGTGCAGGGGCCGTCGATCGCGGCGTGCGTGGAGGCTGCGGGAGGCAAGGTCGTTTACGCCGTGACGGAGTGTTTCGTCTGAACCGCAGCCGGAACAATGGACCCGGCGAGCCAGGCTCACATCAAGAAAATCGCGGAAAGCGACGGTCTGCCGAAAGATCAAATCATCGTGCTCCTCGGTGCGAGCGACATCGAGGGTGCGGAGATCTCGGCGGAGACGGTCACCTTCGGCGATCCGAGCTACACCGGTCCATTGGCAGGAGTCCCGTTGGGCCTCCCCGTCTATCACATACTCGAACCGGCGCTGCGGCCGTTCATTCCCGAGGACGTTTACGACGCCAATCTCGGGATCTGGACCATGGCCGCGGACACCGAGGAAATCGGCAGACGCTTCCAGGCCATTCGCGAGAAGGTAGCGAACGGCTGAAGCCGCGCGAGCCGACAACGCAATGACTGTCGTCATCCGCGAGTGCGCGGCGGCGCTCGTGCACGTGCCGAGCTTCGTGCGCTACGGCTCGAAGCCGATGCGCGACCTGTCCGAGTCGCCGGCGCTGCTGCACGATGTCCACCAAGCGCTGCGCAGCTTCGAGCAGGCAGCCGCGTACCCGCCGAACCAGGTCTTCATCGGCAATTTGCGGCCGGATGACCTACTCGGGCTTGCGCAGCCGTGGCACGCGAATCCACTCGGTGAGCCGCGGCGGCACGGGCCTTTTGGCGAAATCCTCCCGGAAGACGAGTTCTACGGCTGGCTCAAGATCGCGGATGCCTGCCATATCGTTGCGCTGGAGCACTCGTTTGTCGGGCGCATCCGCGACGCTTTGGCACATCATCCGCTCACCGGCGAGGATGATCTGAAGAAGCTCGGGGCCGGTGTCCCCGCCGAGGAACTGCGTCAGGATCTGGGCGACGGTTCCGCGCTGCCGCTCACGCATCGGGGGCAGGTGATCGGGGCCTTGAAGGGCGCACACGAGCGCGACGACGCGCTCAAGGCCGAAGTCCTGATGGAGAACCTCGTCGCGAAAGCGTCCGGCGCGCTGGGGCTGCGTCATCTGCTCAAACGCGCAGGCATCACGCCGCAGGACGTCGATTTCATCCTCGAATGCTCGGAGACCGCGATCGGCGACCGCTATAACCGCGGCGGCGGCAGTCTCTCGAAAGCGATCGGCGAAATGTGCGGCTGCGTGAACGCGACCGGCCACGACGTGCGCGCCTTCTGCGCTTCCCCCATCAACGCGCTGGTCAGCGCGGCGGCCCTGGTCGAGGCCGGCATTCATCGCAACGTCGCCGTGGTCGGCGGCGGCTGCCAGGCCAAGATCGGCATGAAGTACGCCGCGCATCTGAAGCACGGCATGCCGATCCTCGAGGACGTGCTCGGCGCGGTCGCGTTCCTCGTCACGCGGGACGACGGCGCAAGCCCACGCATCCGCCTCGATTCGATCGGCAAGCACGAGATCGGCGCCGGCTCGTCGCAGCAGGCGCTGATGACGGCGCTCGTGGTGAAACCGCTCGCGCGGATAGGGCTCAAGATGATGGACGTCGACAAGTACGCCACCGAGCTGCACAACCCGGAAGTCACGCTCCCGGCCGGCAGCGGCAATACGCCGTATACGAATTACAAAATCATGGCCTCGCTCGCGGCGCTCAATCGGGAGATCGACAAAACCGAGATCGAGACTTTCGTGAAGCAGCGCGGCATGCCCGGCTACTGTCCGACGCAGGGCCACATTCCCGCGGCGGTGTGTTACCTGCCGCACGCGTGCGACGCGATGAAGCAGGGGACGATGAGCCGTGCGATGTTCATCGCGAAAGGCAGCCTCTTTCTCGGGCGCATGTCGCAATCGTCCGACGGCATGTCGTTCATCCTCGAGGCGAACGCCGGGTGAGCGGGGGACGCTGAGGTAAAATAACGTCCTTCGGGGTGTAGCTCAGCCTGGTAGAGTGCCTGCTTTGGGAGCAGGATGTCGGAGGTTCGAATCCTCTCACCCCGACAGGCTGCACAAATTCTGACCGAACATCGCAAGCGATGTTCGGAGCGGCCTGAGGATCACGAACAGAGGGAAACCCGAGGTTTCCCTCCGTTATCTGCCGCAGCGAGAACCCTCGCCGGCTACGCCGGCAGCTGCGGCTCGGTGCACGAACAGAGGGAAACCCGAGGTTTCCCTCCGTAACCTCCCTTCCTTTGGCTTGGGTTTTGCTGGTCCCCACCATGCCCATTAAGCAGACGATCGATGAAGGGGCGGTGCCGGTAAAAGTCTTTACCGACGACCTCGAGGCGAGCGCGCGCCAGCAGCTCGTCAATCTCTCGAAGCTCCCGATCGTCCACCATCACGTTGCCGCGATGCCGGACGTGCACGCGGGCATCGGCGCGACCGTCGGCAGCGTCATCGCGACGAAGCAGGCGGTGATTCCCGCAGCCGTCGGGGTCGATATCGGATGCGGGATGATCGCCGCGCGCACGACGCTGACGGCGAATCAGCTCGACGAGAACAGCTTGAAGCGCGTCTACAACCAGATCGCGCGCGACGTGCCGGTCGGACGCGACCAGCACAAGGACGGGCGCGAGCTCAAACACGCGGTCGTGCCGTTCGGGCGCGAGCTCCGGCAAATCCTCGAAGCACACCCGCAGCTCGAGAAGCGCTTCAAGCGCACGCAGAGCTGGGCACAACAGATGGGCACGCTCGGCGGCGGCAATCACTTCATCGAAGTGTGTCTCGACGAGGAGAGCCGTGTCTGGGTGATGCTGCATTCCGGAAGCCGCGGTATCGGCAATGCGATCGGCACCTACTTCATCGAGCTCGCGCGGCGCGACATGGAGTCGCAGGTGTCGAATCTCCCGGACCGCGATCTCGCGTACTTCCGCGAAGGCACCGAGCACTTCGAAGAATATGTTCGCGCAGTCGGGTGGGCTCAGGCCTACGCCGCGGCCAACCGCGAGGCGATGATGGAGCTCGTGCTGGCCGCGCTGCGGCGTCATCTGCCGCCGTTCGAAGTCACGGCCGAGGCCGTGAACTGTCATCACAACTACGTGGAGCGCGAGCAGCACTACGGCGAGAACGTGTGGGTCACGCGCAAGGGGGCGATCCGCGCCGGGAAAGGGGAGCTCGGCATCATCCCGGGCAGCATGGGCGCCAAGTCCTATATCGTGCGGGGCCGGGGCTCGGAGGAGAGCTTCGAATCGTGTGCGCACGGCGCCGGGCGCCGGATGAGCCGCTCGGCCGCGCAGAAACGCTTTACCTCAGCCGACGTCGCGGCGCAGACGGCGGGGGTCATCTGCCGCAAGGACAGCGGCGTGGTGGACGAGATACCGGCGGCATACAAGCCGATAGACGAAGTGATGGAAAATCAGCGCGATCTCGTGGACGTGGTGCATACTTTGAAGCAGGTTCTCTGCGTCAAGGGATAAGAAAAGAGGTCCACGATGGTCCAGGGGGAGTATCTGACGATCGTCGCGCATCTGCTGCTTGCGACAGTCGCGGGGGCGATGATCGGCTACGAGCGCAGCTATCAGGGCCGGCCGGCCGGCTTCCGCACGCATACGCTCGTGTGCATCGCTTCAGCGCTGCTCATGCTGCTCGCGATCTATCAGGATCGGTGGTTCGCGGCCAGCGCAGAAATCGTGCGCGTCGATCCCACGCGCATGGCGCAGGGCATCATGACCGGCATCGGCTTTCTCGGCGCCGGCGTCATCGTGAAGGACGGCGCTTCGGTGCGCGGCCTCACCACCGCCGCGTCGATCTGGATCACCGCGGCGATCGGCGTTCTCGCAGGGACGGGCTTCTATTTCGCCGTGGTCATCGGCACTGCGCTCACGCTGGGCACGCTTTCGATGTTCCGCTGGATCGAAGCGCGCATGCCGGCGCTGTCGTATATGCAGCATACGGTGCGCTTCCCGCTCGAGCGCGCGATGCCCGAAATGGAATACCGGGATTTCGTGAAGGAGCACGGGCTGCACGCTTCGGAGTTCAGCTACCGCGTGAATGTCCAGAACGCCTACACCGAATACCACATGGTGCTCAGCAGTCGCGACGTCGGTGCCGAGCGGCGTCTTGCGGCGGCGCTCTCGAAGAAGACCGACGTGATCGAATTCAGGCTCGCGCCCTCCGGGGACTAGCGCACCCCTACGCCTTCAAAGTGAACGGCGTGAAATTCGTGTTGCGGTCGTAGTAGTCCTCGTTCTCCGCGCGCTTCAACGCGCCCACGATCTTGTAGGTGACGGGCGTGAACAGCACTTCTACGGCGACCTTCGTCAGGAATTGCACGAGCATGAGCAGCGGCAGCTTGTCGTTTGGAATGATGCCGGTGCCGTAGAACGCGAGCGGGTAGAAGAGCGCGGAATCGACCGCTTCGCCCGCGATGGTGGAGCCGATCGTACGCGTCCACAGCCACCGGCCCTGCGTCGCGATCTTCATCTTGGCGAGCACGTACGAGTTAACGAACTCGCCGCAGCAGTAGGCGATGACCGACGCGCCAATGATGCGCCAGGTCGAGCCGAAGGCGACCTCGTAGGCGGCCTGGTGCGGCCAGAATGGAGCCGGCGGAAGCGCCACCACCACGGCCGCCATGAAGGACGCGAAGGCGAGGGCGCCGAAACCGCACCAGATCACACGGCGCGCGCGCGCATAGCCGTAGACCTCCGTGAGGATATCGCCGAATACGTACGAGATCGGGAAGAAGAGCACACCGGCGCCGAACGTGAATGCGCCGACGAGCGGAATATCGAGCTGCGCGACCTTTGCGGGGCCGATCAGGTTGGAGCACACCAGCACCGTCACGAACGCGACGAGCACGAACTCGTAGTAGCGGTAGGTGCGCTGTGCCATACGTCGTAGGGTGCGCTTCTAGCGCACCGGCCGATGCGTCATTGGCGCACGCTACGTCAAGGGCAGCATGCAGTGCTCTTTGAACGCTGAACGTTCGGCGAGGCGGCGATACCACCGCTCAACGTTGGGTGAGGCTGGCCGCTCGAGCGGCAGATTGAACCAGCGGTACGCCGCCACACCGAGCGGGATATCGGCCACGGTGAAGTCTGTCGCCGCCAGGTAATCGCGGCCGGCGAGCTGCGCCTCGACGATTTCCCAGTTCGCCGCAAGGAGCTTGCGGTGGTCCTCGACGAGCTGCATGTTGCGTTTCTCGGGCGGCGTGCGCACCAGCGTATGAAAGATCGGCCGCACGTTGAGCCACAGCGTCGTGCTGTACCACTCCATCCAGCGGTCGGCATCCGCTGCGCTGCGCGCATCCGCGGGCCACAGCTTGCCCACACCGTGCTTGCGTGCGAGATAGCGCACGATCGCGTGCGATTCCCATAGGATGAAGCCGTCGTCGTCGATCGTCGGCACGAGCCCGTTCGGGTTCATCGCCCTGTACTCGGGCGTATTGTTGACGCCGAACTGGAGTCCCGCGTCCACGCGCTCGAAGGCAAGGCCGAGCTCGCCGCAGCACCACAGCACCTTCTGTACGTTGATCGAGTTCCTGCGGCCCCAGATCTTCAGCATGCGTTCTTCTCCCCGGACTGATCGTCGGATGATTTCGCGTAGCGCTCGTTGAAGCACTTGAAGAAATCGTCGGCGAGCTTGCGCGCAACGCCGTCGATCAGGCGCGCGCCGAGCTGCGCGATCTTGCCACCGACGTTTGCCTTCACGGAGTAGGACAGCCGCGTGCCCTCGTCTTCCTGCGCGAGCGCGACGCTCGCCTGGCCTTTGGCGAAACCCGCGACGCCACCCTGGCCCTCGAACACCATCAGGTAGCCGCGCGGCGGATCGACGTCTTCGAGCTTCATCGTGCCCTTGAAGCGCGCGCTCACCGGTCCGATCTTCGCGCGCATCGTCAGCTCGTACTCGGTGTCCGAAACTTTCTCGAGCGACTCGCAGCCCGGCACACAGGACTTCAGCACTTCGGTGTCGTTCAGCGCGCGCCAGGTTTCTTCCTGCGGCAGCGCCACGAGCTGCTGTCCGGTCATTTCCACGTGCGGTTCCTCGATAATTTTTCGACGGCGGAAGGCACGCAGTATAACGGCGCGCGCCTTGCAGGGGGAATGGGCCAGGAAGGGAGATGGTCATGGCCGATAACGAGTTTTCGGGATCCCGCGAGTCTCAGCGCATCGACATCGACGACGACGCGAGCATCCGTCGCTGGGCGAAAGAGCTCGGCGTCACGCGCGTTCAAATCATCGATGCCGTCGAGAAAGTCGGTCCGCGGGTCGAAGATGTCCGCCGCTATCTCGACCAGCAGATCGCCGCGGGACAAGCCGATGCATGACGGCCGTCGTAGCCGCGGAGGCGGGTACCCAGAGCGAGCCATTGGATTCCCGCCTTCGCGGGCATGACGATCAACTGCTGATTTCCCCCTTCGCCGGGAATAGCGATCAGCTCCTCGTCGGCAGCGGGCACTCGGTCGCGAGCCGGCGGATGTCGCGCGACGCGGCGACCTTCTGCTCGCGCACGTACATCTCGTGGTTCTCTTCCACCTCGTCGAGGCGGTAGAGGTAATTGACCATCATGCCCGCCGACTGCTGAAGGCCGCGTTTCGACGTGTCGGCGAGCCAGTTCAGCCGTTCCAGACGCGCGCCGTTGCCCAGGTGGAAACGCGCGACGGCATCGGCGGCTTCGTGGTCCTGCTTCGCGCACGCGAGGTAATAGGCGGCACAGGGCATCAGCGCCGCGCGCAGCCGCTCCGCCGTTTGCGCATCCTTGTGCCAGTGAGCCTTGTCGAGCAGCCCCAGCGCTTCGAGCTGCTCGGCGCCGGTGCCGTCGGGCGCCGGCTCCGCACGCGCGCGCTCGAGCCACGTGCGAAAACCCGGGATCGGCGAGAGCGTGGCGAATGTTTTGATCCGTGGAAATTCCTGGCCGAGCCGCTGCGCCACCTGCTTGATGAGCAGATTGCCGAACGAGATGCCGCGCAGGCCGGTCTGGCAGTTCGTGATCGAGTAGAAGATCGCGGTGTCGGCGGTATGCGGATCGAGCTGGGGCGCCTCGAGCGCGAGCAGCGGGTCGATCGAAGCGCTCATGCCCCGCGTCAGCGCGACTTCGATGAAGATGAGCGGCTCGTGCGGCAGCGCGGGGTGGAAAAACGCGAAGCACCGCCGGTCGGCAGCGAGCCGCCGGCGCAGGTCGTGCCAGCCGTCTATCGCGTGGACCGCCTCGTACTCGATCAGCTTCTCCAGCACGATGGCGGGCGTGTACCAGTCGATGCGCTCGAGCGTGAGAAAACCGCGGTTGAACCACGAGCCGAACAGATGCTCGAGATCGGATTCGATGCCGCGCCACTGCGGGTGTCTCGCAAGCGCGCCCAGCACTTCGCGCCGCATCGCGACCAGCGCGGCGGTGCCGCCCGGCGCGGTGTTGAGTCGTCTGAAGAGCTCCTGACGCGGCGCCTCGACGCAGCGCTGCAGCTCGATCAGATTGTCCTGAGTCGGCTCGGCGCGATAGGCGTCGTACGCTGCATCCAGCTTCGCGCGATCCGGAGCGAATTCGGCCACGAGCCGGTCGAAGAACGCGCTGCGGCCGGCGGCGGTCAGGTCGTTGTAGGCATCCAGCGCGTCGCGCGCGAGCACCGCCAGCGACACTTCGCCGCGCTCCGATATGAGCGCGTGGCAGAGCTCGATCGCCTGCTGCGCGCGTTTTCCGGCGCGGCGCTCGTTGGCGGGGCGCACGACCGAGCGCACGAGCTTCCGGATGAATGAGGGTGCGTTCATGAGTTGCCTGAAAAAAGACGCCAGCGCGCCCGCGCGTGCAGCCGGCGGTGCCGGAACCACGGCGTCCTGCATGAGCGGCGCGCCTGGCACCAGATGCCGTGTGGCCGCAAGCTGCATCACGTGCGGGCGGATCAACGGCATGCTAGCGCCCCTCGCGTGCGTGTCGCAATCGTGGCGACCGCGTCATTGCCGATATAATCCAAGTCGAAGAAAGAGTTGACGGTACGGGACAAATTCACTGTTTGACGTCGCGCGTTGTGCGGTGGCGGTTGCACGGATCATGCCCGACGCACATATCGAACGGTACGAGCACGGAGGCCGAAGTTGGACAGCGTCGATCTTCAGGTACTGAAAAGCGCGCGCGACTGGCTCGCGGGCGGGCACCGCGTCGTGATGGCGACCGTGGTGAAAACGTGGGGTTCGGCGCCGCGGCCGATCGGCGCGCTCACCGCTATCCGCGACGACGGGATGGTCGTGGGGTCGGTGTCCGGCGGCTGCGTCGAGGACGACATGATCGCGCGCGTCCGCGCACGCGAGCTCGTGCAGGACAAGCCGGCGATGACGCGCTACGGCGTGTCCGCCGAGGAAGCGCAGCGCTTCGGGCTACCGTGCGGCGGCACGCTCGAGCTCGTGCTGGAGCCGCTTGGCTCGCAGAGCAACCTCGACGAGCTGCTCGCGCGCGTGGAACGCCATGAGCTGGTCAAGCGCACGCTCGACATGAAAACAGGCGCGGTCGAGATCGCGGCCGGCAAGTGGTCCGACCAGCTTGCCTTCGATGATCGGACTCTGGTCTCGATCCATGGTCCGCACTGGCGGCTGCTCGTGATCGGCGCCGGCCAGCTCTCGAAGTATCTCGCCCAGATGGCGCAGGCGCTCGATTACCACGTCACCGTCTGCGATCCGCGCGAGGAATACGCCGACACCTGGGACGTTCCGGGCGCGGAATTGACGCGCGGCATGCCCGACGATGTCGTGATCGCGCTGAATCTCGACGCGCACAGCGCCGTAGTCACGCTCACGCACGATCCCAAGCTCGACGACATGGCGCTTCTGGAAGCGCTCAAGTCGCCGGCGTTCTATGTCGGCGCGATCGGCTCGAAGAAGAACAACGACGCGCGCCGCAAACGTCTCGCGGAGTTCGACCTGTCACAGCAAGAGATCGCGCGCCTGCACGGACCGGTGGGGCTCAAGATCGGCAGCAAGACCCCGCCCGAGATCGCCATCGCGATTCTCGCCGAGATGACCGCCGTGAAAAACGGCGTGCAGCTCGCCGGCATGATCGAGCCGGCCAAACAGACCACCGCCGGCTGCGAGGTGGTGAGCGGCAAGCCGTAACGCTTGCCGCGCCTTGTCGATACTCCCATGCGCGTAGCCCTACTCGGCGGCGGCACGATCGCACGCCTGTTTCTGGACCACATCCGTCGCGGCGATCTCGGTGACGCCGAAGTCGTGGCCGTCGTCGGCCGCGGTAATGCGTCGCGCGGCAAGGCGCTGAGCGGTGACGGCGTCGCGTTCGTGACCGACCTGGCGGGGCTCGTCGATACGCGTCCGGACGTGGTCGTCGAAGCGGCGTCGCACGAGGCGGTTCGCGAGTACGGCGAAGCGCTGCTTCGCCGCGGCATCGCGCTCATCGTGCTGTCGGGCGGCGTGCTGGCCGATGACGAATTGCGCACGCGGCTCGAGCGCGTGGCGATCGCGAGCGGCGCGCTGCTCTACGTGCCATCCGGCGGCATCGGGGGCCTGGATGCGCTGAGGGCCGCGTGCATCGCCGGTGTCGACGAGGTCCGGATCACCGTGATGAAACCGCCGCAGGCGTGGAAAAAGATCGAATACGTGGAGCGCCTCGGCGTCGATCTCGATGCGTTGAGGTCTCCGACGACGCTCTACGATGGCCCGGCGCGCGCCGGCGTGCCGCTTTTCCCCGCGAACGTGAACATCGCGGCGGTGCTCTCCATGGCGGGTATCGGGTTCGACCGCACGCAGCTCAAAGTCGTGGCCGATCCGGGGCTCAGGACGAATACCCATCTCATTGAAATCCATGGCAAGACCGGCAAGATCACCGTGAAGATGGAGAACGTTCCCGCGCCCGACAATCCCAAGACGGCATGGCTCGCGTGTTACAGCGCGCTCGCGGCGCTCAAGCTCGCGAAATCGCCGGTCCGCTACGGTACCTAGGAAAAACCTACGACGCGCCGGAGCATTCTGCTCCGGCGCAAAAAGTAGCTTATGCGCCTCGCGGCGCTACAGACATAAATGAAAACCACGACGAGCCGAAGCATTCTGCTCCGGCGCAAAAAGTAGCTTATGCGCCTTGCGGCGCTACGGACATAAATGAAACTTGGCTTCATCGGATTGGGGGTCATGGGCGGCCCGATGGCGGGACATCTCGCGCGCGCCGGGCATGAGGTGACCGTCTACAACCGCACGCGCGCAAAAGCCGACGCCTGGGTCGCTCAACACGGCGGACGCGCCGCCGCGACACCACGCGATGCCGCTGCCGGGGCGGCCATCGTGTTCTCGTGCGTCGGCAACGATGACGACGTGCGGCAGATCACGACCGGCGAGGGCGGCGCTTTCCACGGCATGGCGCGGGGCTCGGTATTCGTCGATCACACGACGACGTCCGCCGCGGTTGCGATCGAGCTTGCGTCGGCAGCGCGCGAACGCGGAGTGGCGTTTCTCGACGCGCCGGTATCGGGCGGCCAGTCCGGCGCGGAGCAGGGGATACTGACGGTCATGGCCGGCGGCGATGCGGCGGCATTCGAACAGGCGCAGCCGGTGATTTCCCATTACGCCCGCGCGGTGGTCCTGATGGGCGCAGCCGGCGCCGGCCAGAAGACGAAGATGGTGAATCAGATCTGCGTCGCGGGCGTGGTCCAGAGCCTCGCCGAGGCGCTCGGCTTCGCGTTGCGCGCAGGCCTGGACGCGAAGCTCGCGTTGAGCGTCATCTCCAAAGGCGCGGCGGGCTCGTGGCAGATGGAGAACCGCGGCCACACGATGGTGGACGGCAAATTCGATTTCGGCTTCGCGGTGGACCTCATGCGCAAGGACCTCGGCATTCTCCTCGAGGAAGCGCGTGCGAACGGCGCCGAGCTGCCGGGGACCGCGCTCATCGATCAGTTCTACGCGAAGCTCCAGAAGCAGGGTCATGGGAAGCTGGACACTTCCAGCCTGTTGAAGCTCGTGAGCGACCGATGAAGCCGGTTCCTGCACTGCCCGCGGCGACGGTGACGCTGGTGCGCGACACGCACGCCGGTATGGAAGTGCTGATGCTCCAGCGCAACTATCAGTCCGGCTTCATGCCCGGCATGTTCCTGTTCCCCGGCGGCGCGCTCGATCCCGGCGACGCCGATCCCGCGGTGCTCTCGCGCTGTCCCGGGCTCGACGACGCGGCCGCAAGCGCGGCGCTCGGCCTGGCGTCAGGCGGCCTTGCCTACTGGGCCGCCGCAATACGAGAGTCTTTCGAGGAAGCCGGCGTGTTGCTCGCCTACGATGGCGCGGGCGCCCTCGTGAATCCCGGTGATGCGCATCATGTCGAGCGCTATACGCGCTACCGCGACGAGTTGAACGCCGGCAAGGCAGCGCTGGGGCCGATGCTCGAGTGTGAGGCGCTGACGCTGGCGGTGGACCGGCTCACGTACTTCAGCCACTGGATCACACCGGAGACCGCGCCACGCCGCTACGACACGCGTTTTTTCGTGGCGGTGGCGCCGGAAGGACAGGAGGCGCTGCCGGACAACGTCGAAGCGATTCATCACGTCTGGGTGGATCCTGCGGAGGCCGTCGCGCGCTACCGCAGCGGCGAGTACAAGATGAGGACGCCGACGATACGCACGCTGGAGCTCTTCGCGGCGCACGAGACGACAGACACGCTGATTGCGGCGCTGCGTGAGCGTCGCGACATTCCGGCGATCCTGCCGCGCATCAGCCGTGACGGTAAACGCCTGCTGCCCGGCGACGCGGGCTACGACGAAGCCGCCGCGATCGAAGCACAGGGCAAATGGAAACAATAGTCCCCGGGGTCGCAGTAAACGTCGCGCCCGGCGTGACGCGCATCACCGCGCCCAATCCGGGCGTGATGACCGGCCCGGGCACGAACAGTTATCTCGTCGGAGAGCGCGAGCTCGTGCTGGTCGATCCGGGACCGGCGATCGAGTCGCATATCCAGGCGCTCATCGACGCGGTGGGTCAGCGGCTCAGATGGATCCTGTGCACGCACACACATCGCGATCATTCGCCGGCCGCCAACGCGCTGAAGAAGGCGACCGGCGCGGCGATAGCCGGCCGCGAATGCGCGCAGGACGGCAGGCAGGACGAAGAGTTCTGTCCGGACCGCATGCTCGGCGACGGCGACGGCATATCGGTCGCAGGCGTAACGCTGCGCGCGATCCACACGCCGGGACACGCGTCGAACCATCTCTGTTATTTTTTCGAGCAGCGGAAGCTGCTATTCACCGGCGATCACGTCATGCAGGGCTCGACGGTCGTCATCTCGCCGCCGGACGGCGATATGCAGGCGTATCTCGCGTCGCTCGCGCGCCTGCTCGAGATCGAGATCGCCGCGCTCGCGCCGGGACACGGACACCTCATCAGCACGCCGCACGACGAAGTGCGGCGGCTGATCGCGCATCGTCTGAAGCGCGAGGAGAAGGTGCTCGGTGCGCTGGGCACGACGAGCGGAACGCTCGACGATCTCGTCGTGCTCGCCTACGACGACGTGACACCGAAGATCCACCACGTCGCCAAGCGCTCGCTCCACGCGCATCTGCTCAAGCTCGCCGCCGAAGGCCGCGCGCGCGAAGCCGGAGATCGCTGGTCGCTCGCCTGAATAGTCCGACGAAAGGATTCACGCCTAGGGTGCGCTGGCAGCGCACCGTCCGCGGTGCGCCATCGGCGCAGCCTAGAGCCTGATCTTCGCCTGCGCGACGACGCGCTTCCACTTGTCCACGTCGCGCTTGATCGCGGCGTGGAAGCGCTCCGGCGGACCGCCGAGCGCGTCGATACCCTGATTGACGAAGCGATCCTGCATTTCCTTCGTCCGGATGATCTGGTCGATGCCCCGGTTCCAGACCGCGACGATGTCGCGCGGAAGCCCTTTCGGCCCGAGCACACCCCACCACAGCACGACCTCGTAGCCTTTCACCGTCTCGGCGACCGTGGGCAGCCCCGGCAGTGCCGCCGAGGGCTTCTCGCCCGTCACCGCGAGCCCGCGCAGCCGGTTTTCCTTCACGTGCGGAGCCGCCGCCGGCAGTGCGCCGAACATGAGCTGGATCTGGTTTCCGAGCAGCGCGTTGAGCGAGGGGCCCGTGCCCTTGAACGGCACGTGGACCATGCGCGTGCCCGCGAGGAGGTCGAAGAGCTCGCTGGATAGGTGCGTGATGCCGCCGGCGCCGGTCGATCCGTAATTGAGCGTGCCCGGCTTCGTCTTCGCGAGCGTGACGAGCTCCGCCACCGTTTTCACCGGCACGCTCGGATGCACGACTACGACAAAGGCCGACTCGCCGATGACCGAGACCGGCTGCACGTCGCTGATCGGATCGTAAGCGAGCTTGTAGACCGCGGCATTGGTTGCGTAGCTGCCCGACACCATGATGAGCGTGTAACCATCCGGGTTTGCGCGCACGGCGGTCTCGACGCCCACCGTGCCGCCGGCGCCCGGCCGGTTATCCACGATCACGGACTGACCCAGCGACTCGCCCATCTTCTGCGCGATCACCCGCGCCACGATGTCGGTGCCGCCGCCCGGCGCGAACGGCACGATCATGCGGATCGACTTGGTCGGGTACTTCGCCTCTGCCGCCGTCGCCACGTCCGGTGCGGCCAGCGCGAACGCGCAGAACGTCACTGCGATGGTGCGCATACGAGTCCTCCTCCCTACGCAAGCAATCCGAGCAAGTCCTTCAGCGAGTGCTGTTCGATATTCAGCGCCACGTCCGCAATGCGATCGACGGGCAGGTTAGCGTTGATGCCGCGGAATTTCTCGGTGATGCCGCGTGCATCGATCGGAGCGGCCGTCGAGCCCGTGGGGTCCAAGACATCGTGACGCACCCATTCGCCGTTCGACTGCGCCGCGACCCATCCGGCGAAGTGCACCGGATAGAGCTCATCGAGCTTCGGATCGTGCACGAGCTCGATGCGCCGTGCGAGTGACACGAGCGCCGGATCGGCGATCTTCTCGTCGCTGAATTGTGGCGGTAACGCCTGCCCTTCAGCGAGCGCGGCGGCCACTACGTAACGCATGCTCATCTGGGCGTTGAGCGCGCTCGAGGGCTGATAGTCGAACCCGCACTGCACGTCCACTACTTTGCTCAGCCCCACGCGGACCGGCCGCTGCATGTCCCACGGCGTGCCGAGCTTCGCGCGCAGCGCGAGCGCGGCATCGACGTACGAGTGCGTGCTGCCACAGCACGAGTACGGCTTGACCGAATTCGACTCGATCCGCCAGGCACGCCCGAGCTCCGCCGTGAGCCGCGCCGGGTCCGAACTGTCGGAATGCGAGCTGAGGAACCCGCCGTCGTGATACTCGTAGATCTGCGTCGGTCCGGTGAAGCCGAGTTGCGCGAGCTCCGCCGCGAGCACGCCCGAATGCGCGGCTTTGCCCGCATGCAGGCGCTTGCTCATCGTGCCGTCGGCGTTGAAGGCCCACAGGCCCGCGCCCTGCGCGCCGGCGAGCCCCAGCGCCCAGGCCGTTCGTTCCGCGTCGAGCCGCATGAGCACCGCGCACGCAGCGGCGGCGCCGAAGGGGCCGCAGATCCCTGTGATGTGCCAGCCGCGCAGCCGCGCCGCCGACGGATCGAGCGCGAGGCTCGAGCGGATCATGACTTCGTAGCCGGCGGCGATGGCCGTGACGAGTGCCCTGCCATCGGAGCCCAGCTTCTCCGCAACCGCTATCGCGGCCGGGATTACGACGGCGCCCGCGTGCAGCTTCGCCTGGTGATAGTCGTCCAGCTCGAACGCGTGTACCGACGTGCCGTTCACGAGCGCGGCATCGGCCGCGCGCAGGGACGGCTTCGCTTCGCCCCAGACCGTCGATTCGGATTTGCCGCCGCCGGCGCGCGCCCACTCGAGCAGCGTCTTCGCCCACGGCGTGCGATAGCCGTACACCCCGCAGCCGATCGTATCGAGCAGCGCGCCGCGCACGACTTCGCGCGTGCGCGGCGGTATGTCTTCATAACGCAGGCTCGCGATCCACGATGCGATCTCGCGGGTGGCCGCGGGAACTGCGGCTCTGTCCATGTTCATGTGCGATCTCCTTAGACGGTGCGCGACTCGCGCACCCTACGCCCGGAGACGGACGTATCGGCGAGACATCGGGCGATAATACTGCACCTCAATTGCAATCGGAGTTCGCATCATGGAGTACGACGTCATCGTCGTCGGCGGCGGCAACGCGGCGTGCGCGGCAGCCGTATCGGCGCGCGAGAACGGCGCCAGGCGGGTGGTGTTGCTGGAGAAAGCGCCGCGTAACCAGCGCGGCGGGAACACCCATTTCAGCGGCGCGATATTCAGGTTCGTCTTCAATGACGTTTCCGAGCTCGATCGCTTCGTGCCCACCGTGGAGGAGGAGTACCCGGGCTTTCACGCCGGCGTGCCCGTCTATCCCAGGGAAGCATTCAAGGAAGACTTGATGCGCGTGACCGAAGGCCGCAGCGATCCCGAGCTTTCGGACCTGCTGATCGACGAATCGTACGGGACGACGTGCTGGATGCAGGACGTGGGCAAGCATAAGTTCGAGCTCGCGCGCTCGGTGATGGGCGTGAAAGTCGGCAACCAGATCAAGTGGCCGCGCGGGGCAATCGTGCGCACCGTTCACGAAGGCGTGGGGCTGTCCGCGACGTGGTTCAAGACCGTCGGCGACATGGGCGTCGAGGTGAAGTACGACGCGCACGTGCTCGAGCTCACCCAGGCCGAGAGCGGGCGCGTGAACGGCGTGGTTCTTCGGAGCGCCGACGGCATCGAGCGGCTGTCCGCCAAAGCGGTCGTGCTCGCGTGCGGCGGCTTCGAAACCAATCCCGCGTGGCGCACGCACTATCTGGGGCAGGAGTGGGGGCACGCCAAGGTGCGCGGCTCCAACTTCAATTATGGCGACGGGCTCAAGATGGCGCTCGACATCGGCGCGATGCCATGGGGTCACTGGGCGGGATGCCACGCGACGCCGATCGTCGCCGAGGCGCCCGATTACGGCAAGCGCGAGCTCACCGACAAGACCAACCGGCTCTCATATCTCTATGGGGTGATGCTGAACGTCGAAGGCAAGCGCTGGATCGACGAAGGCGCCGATTTCAACGCGTTCACGTACGCCAAGTACGGCGGCCTCATCCTCAAGCAGCCCAAGGGCGTCGTCTATCAGATCTTCGACAGCAAGGTGATGGACCTCCTCGAGCCGCGCTACAAGACGAGCGAGCCGTACAAGTCGGACACGCTCGAGGGGCTGGTGAATCAGCTCGGCATCGACCGCGAGCAGGCGATGAAGACATTGCACGCATACAACGCCGCAGCCGGCCGCGGCGGGCCGTTCAACCCGGCTGCGCTCGACGGCGTGCACACCGAAGGCATCTCACCGCCGAAGACGAACTGGGCTCAGAAGCTCGACACGCCGCCGTTCTACTCGTGGGCCGTCACCGGCGGCATCACGTTCACGTTCGGCGGGCTCAAGGTGGACAGGAACGCGCAGGTGATCTCGACCGGCTGGAAACCCATCGAAGGGCTGTACTGCGCGGGCGAGATGGTCGGCGGGCTCTTCCACTACAACTACCCGTTGGGTACGGGCCTCATGTCGGGCGCCGTGTTCGGCCGCATCGCGGGCCGCAGCGCCGCCAGATCGTAGCGTCGGGAAACCCGCCGGTGCGCCATCGGCGCACCCTACGAACGCGACGAATGGGTGCGTAGGGTGCGCTGATAGTCAGCTTCGTTTCGCGAGCCAACTGATCGCGGACAGATTCACCGCGTTCATCCAGAACACGGCGCCCACGCCCAGCGTGGAGCCGAAGGCACCCGAGGCGAGCGGCACGACGAACCGCGCGAGATTCGTCGCGATCAGGCGCAGCCCGGCGACTTCCCCGGAGCGCCCGGGTGGCGAGCGCTCGAACGACAGCGTGAGCGAGAGCGGTTGACTGCATCCCAAGCCCAAGCCCAGCACGAACGACGCCGAGATCAGCGCGTAGGGTTCGGTAAGCAGGGGGAAGATCGCGCAGACGCACGCCGCCAGCAGCATCGATGCCGCGAGCACGTGCTCGACCGGCGCTTTCGCGATGATCCACGACAGCACGAACCGCACGAGAAACGTTGCGACCGCGAACACGCTCAGCACGATGCCGATGAGCGAAGGTGCGAGCCCGATGCCGTGGCCGTAGATCGGCAGGTAAAAGACAAAGAGCTCCCACGCGGCCATCGAGAGACCGGTGATGATGATCTGCTGCCGCAGAGGCGGCAGGCGCAGGAGCTCGAGCGCGTTGCGGCCGCCGTCAGGGGGCTTAGGCGCGGCCACGCGCGTGAGCGCCGGATTCAACGCGAGCACGCAGAGCGGCACGAGCGTGAACGCGGAGAACACCAGGAATGCAGTTGCGTGGCCGCCATATTCGATCGCGTATCCGGCAATCAGCGGACCGATGAAGTTCGACACCGAGTAGCCGACGGTGAGAATGCTGTAGTTGCGCGCGCGGTTTCCCGGCATGACGCCGACGAGGTTCTGCACCGAGACGATGAAGAACACGAATCCGGCGCCGACGAGCAACGCGACCGCGAACAGCGCGGCGAGCGTCTGCCACTGCGCGCCGACCAGCATGGCGAGCGCCATGAAGACCGCGCCGAAGATCATCGGGATGCGCATGCCGATCGTGTCGGCAAGTCGTCCCGAGTACACGCCCAGCGCGAGCGGCGCGAGCGAATAGCATGCGATCAGCGCGCCGACCAGCGCCGGGCTCGACCCGAGCTCGAGCGCGAGCAGTGAGAGAATGACCTTGCTGCCGGTGAAGCAGGCATGAATCGCCGTGTGCAGCGCGGTGGCGAGATAGACCGGCGCCATCGGCCTTTCAGCCCGGCTTGCGCGTGAGATATCCGCTCGTTGCGAGCAGCGCGGCGCTCGTCCAGAACACGGGCGCGACGCCCAGCGCGGCTGCCAGTGTGCCGGCGGTGACCGGGACGCCGATGTGCATGATGTTGTTGACCGTGAGACGCAGTCCGGTGACTTCGCCGGAACGCCCGGGCGGCGAGTGGTTGTAGGCGAGATTCAGCGTGAGCGGCTGACTGCAGCCGAGCGCGAGGCCGATGCCGAACGACAGCGCGAAAAGTACCGGCACGTAGCTCACCAGCGGGAACGGCAGGAACAGCACCGCCGCGGCGAACGCTGCCGCGGCGAGCACGGCCTCGATGCCGTAGCGGCGCGTGAGCCGCGGCAGCAGCGCGCGCACGATGAACGTCGCCACGGCGAACGCGCCGAGCATGTTCCCGATCGTCGATGCGCTGAGACCGATCGCATGCCCGTAGATCGGCACGTAGAAGCCGAAGAGGTCCCAGCCCGTCGTGATGAGCGCGCTCACCAGCACGGTGCGGCGCAGAAGCGGCGCCCTGAGCAGCTCGAGCGTGTTGCGGCGGGCCGCGCCGTGAGACTCGACGCGCACGTCCAGGCGTTTGTCCGCGGCGATGAGGCCGAGCGGCAGCACGGTGAACGCAGCGAGCGCCCCATAGCCGTACGTGAAGCCGTAGAAGTCGATGACGTAGCCCGCGATCACGGGGCCCGCGAAATGTCCGCCCGCGTAGCCGAGCCCGAGCGTCGCGAAGTTACGCGTGCGCTCCTGCGGTGTGCCGAGCGCGCCGCCGAGCGTCTGGTTCGACACGTTGAAGAAAACGAAGCCCGTGCCGATCAGAATCGCGGAGGCAAAGAGCGTCGGCAGCGTCGGCCAGGCGACCGGCAGCGCGAGTCCGACAGCCAGCAATGCAATGCCGCCGAGCATCGGTCGTCTCGCGCCATAGCGGTCGGCGAGCCGCCCTGAATACACACCGAGGAGCAGCGGGAAGACCGCGTAGACACCGATCAGAACGCCGATGGTGAAGGCGCTGGCGCCGAGCTTGAGTGCGAAGAGCGATGCCACGACACGGCTGCCGATGTGCGCGCCCTGCACGAGCAGCGTGTGCAGCGTGGTGAGATAAATCGGGGGGACAGCGCTAAGTGAAGCGGGACGCACGCAAATTTTGAGTTTAGCATTTTCGTCTCTCTCACTGTCCCGGGAATCCAGATCGTGAACGCACTACAAGCAGGCACGACACGCGCGCTGTGCGCGAAGATTCACGAGACGACGTTCGAAGCGCTCGGCGACGAATGCGTACAGCGCGTGAAGCAGGCGATCGCGGACGGTATCGCGGTCGCCGTCGCCGGCGCGCACGAAACCCCGATCGCATTGCTTGCGCGTCACGTGAAGAACCTCGGCGGCGCGCCCGAAGCGAACGTGTGGCGCCACGACTTCAAGACGTCGACCGTGCAGGCTGCATACGTGAACGGCGCCGCGGTGCACGTTCTCGATTTCGAGCCGATGTGGCTGCCGCCGACGCACTCGGTGTCACCCGTGCTCCCGGTCGCGCTCGCGCTCGCGCAGTCGCGCGGTCATTCGGGCCGCGAGCTGATCACGGCGGTCGCGCGCGGCATGGAGCTCCAGGGCCGCATTCAGTACGCGGCCGATCAGTTCGAGCCGGAGAAGCTGCGCTTTCACCCGCCGGGTGTTGCCGGCGTGATGGGTGCCGCCGTGACCGCCGGCGCGCTGCTCGATCTCGACGAGCAGGCGCTCGCCTGGGCGCTCGGCATCGCGGCCTCGCGCGCGGGCGCGGTGCTCGCGAACATCGGGTCGATGACGAAATCGACGCACTGCGGTCACGCGGCCGCATCGGGACTGGACGCGGCGCTGCTTGCCGCCACCGGCTTCACCGCAAACGCCGAAATCTTCGACGCCCGCCGCGGGTTCTGCGACACGTTCTATCCTGACGGCCTCGACACCGAGCGGCTGCTGGCATACGGGCGTCCGTTTCGCATCGTCGATCCGGGGCTCGCAATCAAGAACTTCCCGTCGCAGTTCGCGACGCACTGGTCGATCAGCGCGGCGCTCGGAGTGCGCGAAAAAATCCCGGACATCGCGGCGATCGAACGCGTGGTGATCACCGCGCCGGTGATGGCCTATATCGACCGCCCGCGTCCATCGCACGGACACGAAGGCAAGTTCAGCTTTCAGTACACGGCCGCGGCCGCGCTGCTCGACGGGCGCGTCGGCATCGATACGTTCACCGACGCCCGGCGCTTTCGTCCGGACATGGAAGCGCTGCTCTCCAAGATCGAGCTTGCGCAGGATCCCGCGATCGCGGGCGAGTGGCTGAAGATGCGCCTCACGATCCAGGCGCTCGCTGGCGGCCGCACCTATGCGTATACGTCGACGGGACCGAAAGGCGCGTGGAGCCAGCCGCCGCTGACGAGCGCCGATCACGAAGTGAAGCTGCGCGATTGCCTCGAGCGCGGGCTCGATGCCGCCGCCACCGAAGAGCTTCTCGAAAAGCTGGAGCGGCTGGAATCTCTCGAAGCGCCCGGTCTCAACCGCATTTGCGAGTTGATCTCGTAGGGCGGGTGATAACCCACCGACGGTGCGCCACCGGCGCACCCTGCGGGATTGCGGCGCACTGCGATGGGTTACCACCCGCCCGACGATTTACAATTCCGCGCAGGAGGCCCATCCATGAGACAACTGAAAATCCCCGCCGTGTTCATGCGCGGCGGCACGAGCAACGCGATCGTTTTCAACGCCGGGGACCTGCCGCCCGACCGCGCGCTGTGGGACGAGATATTCCTGGCCGCGATCGGCAGCCCCGATCCGTACGGACGGCAGCTCGACGGCATGGGCGGCGGCATCTCGTCGCTCTCCAAAGTCTGCGTGGTGGGTCCTTCTTCGCGGCCCGACGCCGATATCGATTACACCTTCGCGCAGGTGCAGGTGAAGGAGGCGAAAGTCGACTACAGCGGCAACTGCGGGAACATGTCCTCCGCGATGGGCCCGTTCGCCGTCGATGAAGGCATCGTGAAGGCGAGCGGGCGCGAAGCGCTGGTGCGCGTTCACAACACGAACACGAAGAAGATCATCTGGTCGCGATTCGCGCTGGACGAGGGCGCGGCTGCGGTGGATGGCGATCTCGCGATTCCGGGCGTGGCCGGCACGGGCTCGCCGGTCAAGCTCGAGTTTCGCGAGCCCGGCGGCGCGACGACCGGGAAACTGTTGCCGACCGGCAACGTCGTCGACGTGCTCGATGTGCCCGGCTACGGAAAGATTCGCGCGTCGCTGGTCGATGCGGCGAACGCGTGCTGCTTCGTCAGCGCCGCGGACCTCGGACTGACCGGCACCGAAATGCCCGAAGCGCTGGACGCGAACACGGCGCTGCTCGAACGGCTCGCCGCGATTCGCATCGCGGCGTCGATCGCCATGGGCATCGGCAGGAACGTCGAAGAGGCGAAAGCCAAGCGGGTGGTGCCGTTCATCGGGTTCGTATCGGGACCGCAGGACGCGGTCACGCTCACCGGGGACTCGATCGCAGCGTCAGACATCGATCTCACCGGCCGCATCGTCTCGAACGGCCAGCCTCACCGCGCACTGCCGCTGACGGCGTCGCTGTGCCTGGCGGTCGCGGCGCGGCTCGAAGGCAGCGTCGTTCACGCGGTGACGCGGCGGTCGACCGATCCGGAAGCGGCGATCCGCATCGCGATGCCGTCCGGGCTCCTCACCGTGGCCGCGAGCGTGAGGCAGGAGAACGGCCAATGGCACGCAGAGCAGGGCGCGTTCTTCCGCACGCAGCGGCGGTTGTTCGACGGCTACGTCTATGTGCGCGCTTCGCGGGTGGGGAAGGCGCGAGACGTGCTGGTTGGCGAGAGCGCGGCCGCGGCCGCTTAGCTCGCAACAGCGTCATCCCCGTGTAGGTGGGGGTATCCAGAACCGCTCTGGATTCCCGCCTTCGCGGGAATGACGATCTACGCGGCGTTCTTGCGCGGCGCCGCGTCGTGCTTGGCCCAGTAATCGGGCGACGCTTTGGTTTTAGCGAGCGCTTCAGCGGTCTCGAATCCGGGCGCCATCGACGCCGCCGTACCGGCCATCACCTGGTGGTGCTCGATGTTGAGCAGCCGCAGCCAGCTCTGCTGGCCCATCGTCAGCGCGATGAAGCAGCCGAGCTCGACGAGCTCGGGCTCGCTGAAGTGCTTGCGCAGCCGCGCCCAGAACGCATCGTCGGTGTCGAGCCGCCAGGTGATCGCCTCGGCGTACGCGAGGGCCGCCTTCTGGCGGTCGTCGTATTTCGTCGACTTCTCGAAATTCACGAGATCGTCGGTCTGGCCTTCCTCGAGCTTGCCGCCGAAGGCCTTGATCGAGCGCTGATTGCCGCAGAACTCGCACTTCACCGAGCGCGAGACGTACAGCCTGCACAGCTCCTTGATCGCATGATCGCAGATGCCGGTGTGGAAAATGTCGCGCCACGAATTCGCGAACGACCAGAAGGCGCCGGGCACGTGCGCGCGCACCGCCGAGCTCTCGGGGCGCGGCGTGCCTTCGCGCGCGCAGCGCTCCATCTCGCGGCGCATCGCATCGTCCATTTTCTCCAGCGGCACGTAGCTGATTCGCTGCTCGGGCATGTCTTCTCTCCAGTCGGTCGAAATCGTATCGGCGGCTATTCTAATCAGGCGCTCGCGGGTTTCGCCGCGGTGATCGCCGGGCGCAGCACCGCCGCGAGCGGCACGGTCAGCAGCACCGCCAGCCCGACGGTGCCGATGGCGGTGTCGACGCCGGCGACGTCCCCGAGAAATCCGTAGCCGAGCGGCGCCGCGATGCCGCAGAGCGATCCGAGCGTGTAGAAGAGGCCGAAAGCGCGCGGCAGGCGATCCTTCTCGACGAGATCGCCGATCGTTGCGTAGAGCACCGACGAGGTGCCCTGAAGCACGACGCCGATCAGCGGCAGAAGCAGCATGATCGCGATGCCGGGCATCGCGAGCGTGGCGAGGATGCCCAGGCCGGTCGCCACTTCGGTGATCACGATCATGCGCACGATGCCGAGGCGCTCTGCGATCAGGCCACACGCGAGCTTCCCGGCCATGCCGCCGACGAGGATGAGCGGCACCGCCAACGCGGCCCAGCCTTCGGGTACCCCCTTGTCGATCAGCAGGAAAGCGATGAAGGTGAGAAAACCGACGCGCGTGCTCGAATCCAGGATCTCGATCGCACACAGCGCGGTGAATCCCTGCGGGTTGCGTATGCCCCAGCCTTTCGCGGCTGGTGCGGGCGTAGTGCTCGGCGTCGCATGCGGCGTTTGCGTGTTCGCCACGAACAGGAAGATGGCGACGGCGGTTGCGATGCCGATGACGCCGAAGCCGACGACCGGCGCCTGCCACGAGACACCCGCGAGCAGGCACAGGCTGACCGCGCCGCCGAACGCGAACTTGCCGACGTCGCCGAAGAAGTTGTACGTGCCGAGCGCCGCGCGCCGTCCCGCGTCGGGATACGCATGCGAGATGATGGTGGAGGCGAGCGGGTGCTGAACTGCGGAGCCGCAGCCGGCGAAGAACAGCGCGACGAGGATCATCCAGAAGCCGGTCGCGTAACCGAGCGCGACGAACGCAGCACCGGCCATGAACGTGCCGAGCGCGAGCAGGTTGCGCTCGCCGAAGCGCTCGGCGAAGAGTCCGGCGGGAATCTGAAAAGCCGCCATCGCCGTGCGATGCGCGGAGCGGATGAGGCCGACTTGCGCGAGCGACAGTCCGAACGTCTGCGCAAGGAGCGGCAGGAGCACGTAGGTGACGTCGGACAGGCCGTCGTGCAGCGTGTGCGCTGCGCAGCACGATCCGAGCGCGCGCCGCGGCGTGTTCCGTACAATACGTGCGTGCATATCGTAGTCTACATCGTCGCCGGTGCGTTTCTGGTGCTGGCGGCGGGCCTCGTCTTCACCTACTTCAGGCGGCGCCACATAGGGCTCCTTCTCATGGCGGTGGCATACGGCGCATCGGCCGGCGCCGCGCTCTCGCTCATGGAGTGGTGGCCGCTCCTCGCCGGATTCGTGATCGCGTGGCTGCTGCGCCTCGTGGGGCTCGATCCGGAAGTGCCGCGCCGGCCGCGAAGCTGACGGCTGCGAATGCGCGCGTCTCCGGCACGCGGGTTGCGTAAGGCGCTGCCATGAGCCGTGAGCCCGTCACCATCGATCACGATACGCAGAAGGTCGAAGCCGACGACGTGCGCCGTCGGCTCGCCGCCCTCGCGTGGCTCCTCGACAGCTCGATTCCGTTGGCCGGCGGACGCTACCGCATCGGCCTCGACGCGATCATCGGCTTGATTCCCGGGTTCGGCGATCTCATCGGCGTGCTCGTTTCGAGCTACATCGTGCGCGAGGCTGCGCGGCTGGGCGCGCCGCGGAGCGTGTTGACGCACATGGTGCTCAACGTCGCGATCGAGGGTGTCGTCGGTCTGATTCCGTTCGCCGGCGACGTGTTCGACGCCGCGTGGAAAGCGAACCAGCGCAACGTCGCGCTGCTGGAGGCGCACCTCGATCAACCGGTCGGCACCGCGCGGGCGAGCCGCTGGTACGTCGCCGGCATCATGGGCACGCTTATCGTATTCATCGCGGCTACGGCGGCGGCCGGGTTCTTCATCATCCGCGCGCTGGTTTCGGCATTCACGGGATGACCCGCAAGAAGCGGATCAGGAAGCGCTGGCCCGCTGTCGCCGCCGCGATTGCCGGCACGGCGCTCCTGCTCGCGCTCGCGTTCAATCTGTCGATCGGAGACAAGAAGGTCGATACCGTGGTGCCGGCGCTCTACGGCGTCGAAGACGAGCAGTTCGTGCGCACGATGAGCGTCATGCTCGGGCCGCCGATCCTGAACGGCAACCGGACGGCCACGCTGGTGAACGGAGACCAGATCTTTCCCGCGATCCTCGAAGCGCTGCGCGGGGCGCGCCGCACGATCACGTTCGAGATGTACATCTACTGGTCGGGACGCATCGGCAAGGCGTTCGCCGACGTGCTGTCGGAACGGGCGCGCGCCGGCGTGAAGGTGCACGTGCTCATCGACGGCGTCGGCAGCGGCAAGATCGACGACGAATTCATCGAGCAGATGAAGCGCGCGGGGGTCGAAGTCGAGCGCTACAACCCGCCGCATCCGCTGAAGATCGGGCGGCTCAACAACCGCACCCACCGCAAGACGATCGTGGTCGATGGCGTCATCGGCTTCACCGGCGGGGTCGGCATCGCCGATCAGTGGCTCGGCAACGCGCAGGATCCGCAGCACTGGCGCGACACGCATTTCCGCGTCGAAGGCCCGGTCGTCGCGCAACTGCAGTCGGCGTTCATGGACAACTGGACCGAAGTCACCGGAAAAGTCATGCACGGGCCGCAGTACTTTCCGCGTCTCGAGCCGGCGGGGCCGCACCGCGCTCAGGTCTTCACGAGCTCGCCCGGCGGCGGCGCCGACAGCATGCAGCTCATGTATCTGCTCTCGATCGCCGCGGCGCGCAGCGAGATCGCGCTGTCGGCGGCGTACTTCGTGCCGGACAACGTGGAAGTGAACACGATCGTGGCGGCGCTGCGGCGCGGCGTGCGCGTGAGGATCATCGTGCCGGGGCTGCACAGCGACAGCGAGCTCGTGCGGCGCGCCTCGCGCGCGCGCTGGGGCGAGCTGCTAGAAGCCGGTGCCGAGATCTACCAGTACGAGCCGACCATGTTCCATTGCAAGGTGATGGTGGTGGACGGCCTCTGGACGTCGGTCGGTTCCACCAACTTCGACAATCGCAGCTTCGCCGTGAACGACGAAGCGAACCTCAATGTCTACGACCGCGAGTTCGCGCGCGAGCAGATGAGGATCTTCGAGGCCGATCTGAAACGCGCGCGGCGCGTGACGCTGGATGAGTGGCGGGCCCGACCTTGGACCGAAAAGCTCTCGGAGCACGCGGTCTCGCTCTTCGGCTCGCAGTTGTGAGCGCGCTGCGCACCGTATTGCTCCTCGGCGCGACCGGTTTCATCGGCAGGCGGCTGCGCGCGGCGCTCGAGGCCGCGGGCGTGGAGGTGATCTGCGGCGCGCGTCCCGGGCGCGCGCCGCGCGACTGCCGCTCGATCGAAGTCGATTACACGCGCGATCACCGGCCCTCCGATTGGCTGCCGCGCCTCGCCGGGGTTGACGTGGTCGTGAACGCGATAGGGATCCTGCGGGAAAGCGGCAGCGCCACGTTCGAAGCCGTGCACGTCGATGCGCCGACCGCGCTCTTCAGGGCGTGCGCCGAAGGGGGTGTGCGCAAGATCGTGCAGATCTCGGCGCTCGGCGCGGACGCGCGCGCGGCGAGCCGCTATCACCGCTCCAAGAAACACGGCGACGACCGCCTGGCCGCGCTCGCCGTGCCGTGGGTGATCGTGCAGCCTTCGCTCGTGTTCGGCGAAGGCGGGCGCAGCGCGCTGCTCTTTGCCGAGCTCGCGGTGCTGCCGGTGGTGCCGCTCCCGGGCGACGGCGGGCAGCACGTGCAGCCCATACACGTGGACGATCTGTGCGAGGCGATCGTGCGGCTCGTGCAGACGGACGATCACGACCGTCAGCGCATCGCCGCGGTCGGGCCGCGGCCCGTGACGCTGCGCGCGTTCCTGGAGGTGCTCCGGCGCGCACTCGGCTTCGGGACGGCGCGCTTCCTTCAGGTGCCGATGGGCGCCGTGCGGCTCGCCGCGCGCGTCGGCGACCGGCTGCCGCGCGTGCTGCTCGACAGCGAATCGCTCGGCATGCTCGTGCGGGGCAACGTGGGTTCCCCGGCGCGCATCACCGCGGTGCTCGGGCGGGCACCGCGGCCGATCGACGCGTTCGTGCCGCGCGCGAACGCACGCGCCCTCGCGACCGAAGCGCGCCTCGCCTGGCTGCTGCCGCTCCTGCGTGTGAGCGTCGCGCTGGTGTGGATCGCTGCCGGGATCGTGTCGCTGAACATTTATCCCGTGTCCGAAAGCTATGTGATGCTCGCGCGCGTCGGGCTCACCGGCACGGCCGCGGCGATCGCGCTGTATGGCGCTGCGCTCATCGACCTCGCGCTCGGTTGCGCGATCTTCGTGCTGCGGGACCGCCGCTGGTTGTGGCGCGCGCAGATGGTGCTGATCGCCGCGTACAGTCTCGTCATCGCCATCTGGCTCCCGGACTACTGGCTGCATCCGTTCGGGCCCGTCGTGAAAAACCTTCCGATGCTCGCGGCGATCGCGTTGCTGCACGAGCTTGAACGGCCCGTGATGAAGTGATGCGGTGACGAAGTGACGGGTTACTGCATCACTGCATCACTGCATCACTGTGTCGCCGGATCACTATGGAATATCTGATCGTCAAGTTCGTGCACGTGTTCTCGTCCACGCTGCTCTTCGGCACGGGACTGGGCTCGGCCTTCTACATGTTTTTTACCAACCGCAGCGGTGACGTGCGTGCGATTGCGGTGGTGACGCGGCGTGTCGTATGGGCGGACTGGCTGTTCACGACGCCGACCGCGATCATTCAGCCCGTCACGGGCCTCTATCTCGTCCACCTCGCCGGCCTGCCGCTTTCGCTGCCGTGGATCGCATGGTCGATCGCGCTCTTCGTGCTCGCCGGGGCCTGCTGGGTGCCAGTCGTGGGGATCCAGATCCGCATGGCCGCCATGGCCGAGCGCGCGGTGAAGGAGGGGACGGCGCTCCCGCCGTTATTCTGGCGCTACCACCGTACGTGGACTGCGCTGGGCATTCCTGCGTTCGTGGCGTTCATCGCGATTTTTTATCTGATGGCGGTAAAGCCCGCGTAGACGCGCCCCCGCAGCAAGCCCGATCGCCAGCGCCGCGTAGATCGCGACCAGCGAGCGGTTCGACAGATGCGCTTCGAATCCCGGTTTGAAGCGGTCGGACACCAGATGGTAGTCGGTCACGTACGCGGCCGCTGCGACCGTCGCGCCGCCAACGAGCGCCGATGCGGTGCTGCGTTCGGCATCGCGGCCATAGAACGCCTCGAAAAAGGCCGCCCAGAATACCGATGCGCCGTGATGCAGCGCGGTGCCGATCGCCCAGTTGTGCGCGTGAACGCCGCGATGCGACTTCGGGTCGTCGTTCCATGCGATGTGGCTCACAGCGTGCATCGGCAGGCCGCCGCGCCCGTGCTCGGCGCGGCTGCGCACCGACGAAACGAGATGCGAGAGCAGGCCCCCGGCGAGGCCGGAGGCGAGGCAGTTCAGGGCGAAGCGTTTCATTTTCGACCTTCGCCGACGCGCATCGGGATGTACAGCGCAGCGTCGCCGCGGCGCACGAGCAATGCGACGATGGCGCCCGCCGGCTGCTGCTGCAGGAGCCGATTGAACTCGTCGACGCTCTTGAAATACACGTTGTTCACCGCCATGACGATGTCGCCGCGCTGGAGCTGTCCTGCGCTTTGGCCGGATACGCTTTCCACCACGAGCCCGTAGTCGATGCCGAGCGCCTTACGTTGCGCGGGCGCCAGCTCGCGCACCCCGAACCCGAGCCGGTTCGATGCCTGTTTTTCCGGCGCCGCTTTTTGCGCGAGCGCTTCGGAGGGAAATTCGCTGAGCGTGACCTTCACCTGGCGCCGCGCGCCGTTTCGCCAGAGTTCGAGCGTGACAGTCGTTCCGGGCTTGGTCCCGGCGACCGCGCGCGGCAGCTCGTTCGCGTTCTCCACCGGTTTGCCTTCGAACGCGAGGATCACGTCACCGGGCTGCACGCCCGCCTTGGCTGCCGGTCCGCCGGGCTCGACGGACGCGACGAGCACGCCTTTGGTGCTCTCCAGCTTGAACGATTTCGCGAGCTCGGGCGTGAGCGCCTGGATCTGAACGCCGAGCCTTCCGCGCGTAACTTTGCCCGTCTGCTGCAACTGGCGGGAGACGTCGAGCGCGACTTCAATCGGTATCGCGAACGAAACGCCCATGTAACCGCCGGTGCGGCTGTAGATCGCGGAGTTGATGCCGACGACTTCGCCGCGCAGATTGAGCAGCGGACCGCCGGAATTACCCGGATTCACCGCGACGTCGGTCTGGATGAACGGCACGAACGATTCGTCGGGCAGCGAGCGGCCTTTCGCGCTCACGATGCCGGCCGTGATCGTATTCGCGAAGCCGAAAGGCGAGCCGATCGCCGCCACCCATTCGCCGACCTTGAGATTCTCCGAATTGCCGAGCGTCACCATCGGAAGACCGGTCGCGTTCACCTTCAGCAGCGCGACGTCGGTACGCAGATCCACGCCGACGATCTTTCCTTTGAACTCGCGGGCGTCGGCGAGCCGCACGAGCACTTCGTCGGAGTCGGCGACGACGTGCGCGTTGGTGAGCACGTAGCCGTCGGCGCTGACGATGAAGCCGGAGCCGATACCCTGACCGCGGTGCTCGGGCGCCGATTCGGGTGGGTTCGGCATGAACCGGCGGAAGAAATCGAAGATCGGGTCGTCCGGCAGCTCGAAGCCGCCGCCTGCGCGCGCGCGACGCATGGTCACCACGTTGACGACCGCCGGCCCCTGACGTTCCACCAACACCGTGAAGTCGGGCAGGCCGCTCGCCTGCGCACGCGGTGTCTGCGCGGCATTCGGTTGCGGCTGTTGACCGGCCGGCGCCGGTTCGGGAATCGCTGCACCGGGCGCGGGCGCGGGCGTCGCTTGCTGCGTCGTATCGGTGCACGCCGCGAGCACCGCGGCGAGAACGAGCGGGAGGAGGGCGCGCGCGGCGCGCGCTTTCTTGTTGCGGCGTAGCATGGCCTGCGGCTTAGTGCAAAAAAAGGGCCGGTCGTGCCGGCCCTGAAAAACCTATGACGCGCCTGCGGCGCAAAACTCGCTTATCGCGGCTGCGCCGCGAACTACTTTTCTCTAGCTGCCGCTTTTGCCCATCGAGCTCGAGCTCGTGCTCTGACCCGCGAGGCTTTGCGAGCTGCCGGCACCGCGTGAGGCCGTGCTGCCCGATTCCGAGCCGGCTGCGCTGCCAAAGCTGCTCGAACCGGACGTCCCGGCGGAGCCCGTGCTGCCGGCGAACTGGCCGGAACCGTACATGCCTCCCTGGGATCCGCCCGCACCCCACGAGCCGCTTTGCGAACCCTGCTCGACGCGAACCTTGTTGTCCACGTCTTTCACGCCGGGACAGGCTTCCGCGATGTCCTCGATCGCATGTTTCATCCGGCGCTCCGGCACCGTGCCGTCCAGCGACACTTTGCCCTCGCGCACCTCGATCGTGACTTCGCTCGAGTCGATGTGGGCGCTCTGCATCAGGTGTTCGCAGATGTCTTCCTTGATGCGCTCATCCGAGCGTTGATACCCCTTGGGCCCACGGCGCTGTGAGCGTCCTTGCTGCCAGCCGCTCTGCCAGTCCTCGCGCCCGGTCGGCCAGCGTTCCTGCGAACCTCCGGCGGAGCCGTAGCCGCCGTGCGAGCCGAATCCGCCTTGAGCGCCGTAGCCGCCCTGCGACCCGTAGCCGCCCTGCGACCCGTAGCCGCCGTGAGAGGCGTAGCTCGACTGCGATCCGTACCCGCCACCCTGCGTACCGTATCCGCCGTAGCCGGCCTGCTGACCCGACTGGCCGCCGCCCTGCGAGCCGCCGTAGCCGCCTTGCTGCCCACCCCCGAATTCGCCGCCCATGTGCTGCGAGCCATAGCTCCCCGGCGATGCGAATCCGCTGCCGCCGCCCTGTGCCGCATAGCCGCGCATGCTTTCGGTATGTGAGCCGTATCCGCCGGGCAATCCATACCCGGAGCCGCCTTCGTAACCACTCGCGCCCGATGACTGGCCGCGCGCGCCCTGTTGCGAGCCGTAACCGCCTTGAGCGCCGTACCCGCCCTGGCCGCCGTAGCTCTGCATGCTTTGACCGCCGGACTGCCCGCCGTAGCCATGGCTGCCGTAACCTGTGGCCATGGGCGCGTCGTGGCCTCCCCCATGCCCGAAAGCGCCTTGGCCCTGCGAGCCGTAGCTTGCATGTGTGCCGTAACCCTGCGAGCCGCCGCCTTGCGCGCCGTAAGTACCATAGCCGCCTTGCGAGCCGTAACCCGCTTGCGAGCCGTAGCCGCCCTGTGAGCCGTAGCCGCTGCTTTGCGCGCCGTAGCCGCCGCCGAAGCTGCCGCCCTGCATTTCATGCCCACCGCCGTAGCTGCCGCCGTGCGGTCCGTGCGCGCCCGCGTAGCCCGGGTGCTCCGAACCGAACGCCCCACCGCCGGTGTAGCTGCCGCTCTGCGAACCGGCCTGAGAGCCGTAGCCGCTGTGCGAGCCGTAGCTCCCCTGCGCGCCGCCGGCGCCATGTTGCCAGTTGCTGCCCGAGCCGAACCCGCTCTGCCCGGGCTGGCCGCTTTGCGAGCCCGAACGGCGTTGCCAGCCTTGCGATCCGCCTTGCCGGTCGCGGTCCTGCCACGATTCGTCGCGGCCGCCGAAGCTTTCGTGCTGGCCGCCTCGACCCCAGGAATGATCTCGATCCGCCATAGCTGCTCCTTTCATGGAAGAACGGGACGCGCATAACGCGCCCAAGCAACGGATCGGTGCAAGGCCTGTGCCCCGAAGCGGCAGTTCTTCCGGTGGCCGGCAGGCGCGACAGGGCTGTTCGTTTGACGCGTAAATCCGGATTCGCTTTACGCGATTCAGCAACATTTACGTGCCGGTCTCGTGCCGGCGATCGCGTGGTTGCGTCGTTGTCGTTGGCCTGCCGCAGTTTTTCCGGCTCCGCTGGAGTCGAGACCGTGGCACGGGGTTTGCTCACGTTTGTCAGACGAACTTCAACAGGAGGCGGTATGAACACGATAGCGCCGCTTGCGGGTACCCAGAAAAGCGATCCGCAGGTCGTGAGGCAGTGGGCCGCCGAGGACTTCGCGATCTCGATCGGTCTGCTTCGCGAATGCCCGTTTCACGGACAACCGTACAAAGCACACAACCACAGCGCGCGGAGCAAAGCCCTTGCCGCGGGCCTGGTCGATCCGCTCGATCCCGTCGTGCAGATATTCAACGGCAACACGCGCGAGCTGCTGGCCGCGGCCGAGCGCATAGCGAGCGATTACGGCGAGCGTTGCGAGCAGTGCGCGGCCTCGGACAGCGAGGACTTCGACTGAGCGTTGCGTCGCAAGAACGGCGAAAAAAAGCCCGCTGTGTGCGGGCTTTTTTATTGGGCCAGCGAGCCTCTAGTAGCTGCGTTTCGGCAGCCCCTCCGGCGCGGCCTTCGAGCCCTGCTCCGCGGGCGGGATGGCCGGGCGCACTTTCTCCGGCAGCACGCTCACGGCCGGTCCCGACGGGGACGACACCTGCGCATTCCGCTCTTCGGGCCGGATGGTGATGACCCCGGTCGAGGCGGGCGGCGGCGGCACTTTCCGGACGCTCTTGGCGCCAGGCGCCGGCGATTCGCCGTACCGGACGCTGCCGTCGGGCATCACGGAACGGTATATGTCTTCGGCGTAGGCGGCCGAAGCGCAGAGCGCGAGCGCCAGGGCGAGCGGGAACAGAGTCTGTTTCATCGAGGCTCCTCGGGACGTGATAGCCGGTTCAACGCAGTATATGCGTCGGGAGTGTACCGGGACGGGTCATGATACCCGGAACGCATGTGGCTCAAGTGGCGCCCCGAAGACGAATCGAACGTCCGACCTACCCCTTAGGAGGGGGTTGCTCTATCCACTGAGCTACCGGGGCGTTGGGCGCGCTATTCTACCCGAGCGCCTTCCGTTCACCGCCTGTTCCCGCCCGCAAAGGACCTCTGAATGCTTGCCGCCGTCGATCACATCGTGCTCACGACCCGCGATCTCGAGCGTTGCCTCGATTTCTACACACGCGTCCTGGGCTGCGCGCGCGAGACGTACGGCGAGGGACGCATCGCGCTCAGGTTCGGCCCGCACAAGTTCAACGTGCATCCGCCCGGTTTCGAAGCGGGGATCAAGGCGCGGGTGCCGACCCCGGGTTCGCTCGATCTGTGTTTTCTCGCCGACGCGCCGCTCGAGCAGGTGATCGCGCATCTCGAACGCTGCGGGGTGCCGATCGAGGAGGGGCCGTGCGTGCGCAGCGGCGCACGATTCCGGATCCGGTCGGTCTACGTGCGCGACCCCGACGGCAATCTGATCGAGATCTCGGAACCGGTGAATGCCTGATTTCTGGGCCGGCTGCGGCTACGCGCTCCTCGCCAAGGCCGACGACGGCCGGCTCGTCGTAACCGACGACTACCTGCGCGCGTACTTCGAGCGGCCCGAGCTCGCGCTCGTCCCTGCATCGTGTGCCGCCGAGCGCGCGCTCCACGCGCGGCTCATCGAAGAGCCGCGCAGTGCAGTGAGCGATGCCGACATCGCCGCGATCGCCGACGAGGACGCGCGCGAGAACTATCGCGTCATGCTGCGTTTTCGCGATCAGCTCCTGGCCGCGCCGACGCTTGAAGGTTTTTACTTCGACCTCTTTCGCCGCGATGTCGCGGTGCCGCCGCAGTTCGTGTACGAGACGACGCAGGTGATCCTGCGCAACATCCTCGACGGCGTGGAGAATGGCCTCGAGCTGCGTGCGGCGGAAATGTTGTTCCGGCCGCAAAGCGTCACCGTGGAGCGCGGCTCCGTCATGGTCGCCGATCAGGAGACCGTTCACCGCCACGCGAGTGACGCGGGGCTCGGCAATGTCGGGCGGCTGCTGCGCGAGCTGAGTGCGCCCCTCAAGAGCGCCGAGCTCGACGTGCTCGACGAAGCCAATCATGAGGAATATTTCAGGCGCGACGAGCGCCACGATCTCGTGCTCCAGGTGAATCCCGGCGGCGCGGGCGCTGCCGCGCTCGCGCACGTGCTCGAACGCTGGATCGCGCACTTTCACGGCGTCGCCGCACGCATCGAATCGGTGCGAGAGATACCGGACGAGGACTGGCGCTGGCACGTCGGCCTGGACGTCGAAGCGACCGCGATGCTGAACGATATCTATAATGGCGGCGAAGTAGACGAAGACAGAATGAAGCGCATCATCGGTCTGTTCCGCCTCGAATTTTCCGATCCCGCAGCGGTACGCCCCGAGATGCGCGGCGCACCGGTGTTCCTGGGCCTGGCGATGACGCCGGATGCGACGCTGCGCATGAAGCCGCAGAATCTGCTGGTCAATCTGCCGCTCGCGAGGCGCACGTGATCGAGGCCGCAGCGCAGCGCTGGAAGCGCATCACGGGCTCGCCGTCCACCGACGTGAATCTCGCCGAAGGCGCGCTGCTCATTGCGGCCGAAGCCTACGAGCATCTCGACGTCGACGCTTATCTCCGGAAGATCGATGAGATGGGCGCCACGCTGCGCCGCAGGCTGCGCAGCGACATCAGCACTTCCGAAGCGCTGCTCGCGCTCAATCGCTACGTCTTCGACGAGCTCGGCTTCAGCGGGAACGCGGCGCACTATTACGATCCGCGCAACAGTTATCTGAACGAGGTGATCGACCGCAGGCTCGGCATCCCGATCACGCTCGCGGTGCTCTACATCGAGATCGGCAGACGCATCGGCCTGCCGCTGCATGGCGTGTCGTTTCCCGCGCACTTTCTCGTGAAATGCGTGCTGCGCGAGGGCTCGATCATCATCGATCCGTACGCGCGCGGCGCCTCTCTGGGCGTCGGCGACCTGCAGGAGCGGCTGAAGGGCGTCGCGCGCGGCGTCGAGCTCGACGATGCGCTCATGTCGAGCCTGCTCGCCGCCGCCGAGCCGCGCGAGATCCTCGCACGCATGCTGCGAAACTTGCGCGCGATCCATCTGAGGCAGGGCGAAAAACTGCGGGCGCTCGCCGCGTCGAGCCGCATCGTCGAGCTCGTGCCCGGTGCGGCCGAGGAGTATCGCGACCGCGGCGAGCTCTACGCCGAGCTCGAGTGCGCGCGTGCCGCCGTCGCGGACCTTCGCCAGTACCTCAAGTTGAAGCCGCAGGCGAGCGACAGCGAGCACGTCGCGCGCCGCGTCGCGGAGCTCGAAAACCTCGCCGCGCGTCTCAACTGACGCAGTGCAGGTCCGTAAGACCTCCACTGCCTACATCCTGCTCACGCTGACCGCGCTCTTCTGGGCGGGCAACTGGGTGATCGCCCGCGGACTGCAGGGCCATATGTCGCCGATCGCGATGGCGTTCTGGCGCTGGATCGCGGCATTCGTCCTGCTTTTGCCGTTCGTTGCCGGCTCGATGGTCCGCGAGTGGCCGGGCGTGCGCCGCGGCTGGAAAACGATCGCGCTGCTCGGCGTGCTCGGCGTCGGCGCGTTCAACATATTCACCTACACCGGCCTCAAGTACACGACCGCCACCAACGGCGTGCTGCTGAATTCGGTCATTCCGATCCTGATCATCGCCATCAGCGTCACGTTCCTGCGCGAGCCGCTTGCGGCGCGCCAGGCGCTGGGCGTCGTCGTCTCGCTCGCCGGCGTACTGACGATCGTTGCGCGCGGGGAGCTCGCGACGCTGCTCGATCTGAAGTTGAACCCGGGCGATCTGTGGATTCTTGGCGGCATGCTGAGCTGGGCGATCTACACCGTGTGTCTGCGGTGGCGGCCGCGGGAGCTTTCGTCGACGGCGTTCACCGGCAGCCTCATTTCGATCGGCATCGTATTCCTGCTGCCGGTGTTCGCGTGGGACTACGCACAGGGCAGCCGCACCGTATGGGGCCCGGCGACGCTCGGCGGCGTCGCCTATTTCGCACTCTTTCCGTCGGTGCTCGCGTACTTCTTCTGGAACGCCTCCGTCGCGCGCGTCGGCGGCGAGCGTGCCGGTGCGTTCCTGCACCTGATGCCGCTCTTCGGCGCGGTGCTCGCGTGGGCATTCCTCGGTGAGGCCCTGCTGTGGTACCACTACGTCGCCGCCGTGCTGATCTTCTCGGGCCTGTTCGTTGCCTCGCGATCCGGCCGCACGCGCGAGCGCACACGATGAGCGTCGGGAATACGACGACGCCCGAGCACGTGCGCCGGCGGCGCCAAGAACGTATGATCGCGACATAAAAAGGCGCGCCGCGTGGACCCTTACATCATCTGGATACTGACGGCGATCGCGCTGGTGATCGTCGAGCTGCTGACCGGGACGTTCTATCTTCTCGTCCTTGGCTTCGCCGCCGCGGCCGGCGCCGCGCTCGCCTGGCTCGACCTGCCGTTGGCGGCTCAAGCGAGTGCAGCGGCCATCGTCGGCGTACTCGGCGTGGCGCTGGTGCGCCGCTACCGGGTGAGCACCGGGCAGACTGCGACGAGCATCAACGCAATCGACGTGGGCCAGCGCGTCACCGTCGAGTCGTGGGTGAACGAAGCCGAAGGCCTCGCGCGCGTCCATTACCGCGGTACGTTGTGGGACGCCAAAATCATCGGCGAGCGCGGCGCCGGCACCACGTTCTATATCCGGGGCGTGGACGGCAGCACGCTGCACATCGCGCCCGAACGTGTTTAAGCGCCGGCTACGTATACCTGCACCTGCCCACGCGTTCGCGCGCGCAGATACCGGAGGGGGAGGCATGTTCCTGAAAATCGTGTTTGTTCTGATCGCGACGTTGGTGCTCGCCTTCATGGGCTACCGCGCCTACGCCATACCGTTCTTCATCATCGGCTTGATGATCGCGTTCGTGATCGAGTCGATACGCGTGGTGCCGCAGCAGCACGCGTGGGTCGTCGAGCGCCTCGGCAAGTTTCACGCGACGCTGGAGCCGGGCCTCAACGTGATCGTGCCGTTCATCGACCGCGTCGCGTACCGCCATTCGCTCAAGGAAGTGCCGCTCGACGTGCCCGAGCAGGTCTGCATCACGAAGGACAACACGCAGCTCGGCGTCGATGGCATCATCTATTACCAGGTGACGGACCCGCGGCTTGCGTCGTACGGCTCGTCCGATCCGATCGCGGCTATCACGCAGCTCGCGCAGACGACCCTCAGGTCCGAGATCGGCAAGATGGAGCTCGACCGCACGTTCGAGAGCCGCGACGAGATCAATCGCCAGGTGGTCTCGGTGCTCGACGAGGCCGGCCGCACCTGGGGCGTGAAAGTCATGCGCTACGAGATCAAGAACCTGACGCCGCCCGAAGCGATCCTGCGCTCGATGCAGGCGCAGATCACCGCCGAACGCGAAAAGCGCGCGCTGATCGCGAAATCGGAAGGCCAGCGGCAGGAGGAGATCAACCTCGCCGACGGCGAGAAGCAGTCGTTCATCCTGAAATCCGAAGGCGCCAAGCAGGCCGCGATCAACAATGCGCAGGGTGAGGCGCAGGCCGTCGAGCTCATCGCGCAGGCGACCGCCAACGCGGTGCGGCTGGTGGCCGATGCGCTGAGCCAGCCGGGCGGGATGGGTGCGGCGAACCTGAAGGTGGCCGAGCTTTACATCGGCGCGTTCGGGCAGCTCGCGAAGACGAACAACACGCTCATCGTGCCGAGCAATGTCTCCGATATCGCGGGCCTCGTGGCGAGCGCGATGACCGTGCTGGACGGCGCGAAGCGGGTCGAGAACGCCAAAACCAACGCGTAGGGTGCGCTGATAGCGCACCGCATACGGTGGGCCATCGGCCCAGCCTACGAACTTGCTATTGGCTAGTCAACGCCCGCCAGAGCTGCGCGAGCGTCGGCAGGCGTGCCGTTTCCGCATGGGGCGAAGGCTGCTCGGTATACGCGGACTGAACCGGCGTGCGCGCATCCCCGCTCACGAGGATCGATCCCGGGCCGACGATGCCGGCAGACGACGGGAACGGCGATTCGCGCGCGACGCTTGCCTGTACCGTAATCGGCGCATGAGGGCGCCTGGAGGCCGGCTCGAATGCACGGGCGGGCGCGGCCTCGGCGATGCGGGCGGCGGCCGGCTGCGGCACGCTGCTGCGCGGTTTCGCGGGCGGATCGAGGAACTCGCGGTCCGGCGGCGGAGCTCCGTCGTGGACTAGATTGCGCCGCCGCTGAAGATACGCATCGCGCACGAACTCGTACGGGTCCAGCGCCGCGGTTTGCAACACGGTGCTCGCGTCTAGCAGCTCGGCGCGGCGGTTGACGATGCGCACCCCCCACAACTGGTTGCGGGCGCGCGTCGGATCGACGTAGGTGACCGGATCGGAGAACACGTCCGCCACGCGCCCAACGGCGTCGCGGCCGGTGCTCGGCCCGAGGAACGGGATCATGATGAACGGACCATTCTCCATGCCCCACCAGCCGAGCGTCTGGCCGAAATCCTCGTCGTGCTTCTCGATGCCGGCCTCCGATGCGACGTCGAACAATCCGAGCACGCCGACCGTGCTGTTGATCGCGATGCGGCCGAAGTCGGAATAGGCGGTCGTGAACTTGCCCTGGAGCAGGTTGTTGAGCGCTACGACGACGTCATTCACGTTCGAGAAGAAGTTGCTCACGCTCGAGCGCACGAACTGCGGGAGCACGGCGCGATAGGCTTGCGCGATCGGCTTCAGGATCGCGCGGTCGACGTTCTCGTTGAAGTTGTAGACCCCGCGGTTGAACGGTTCGAGCGGGTCTCTCGGGTCGGTGCCGGTCGCGCAGCCGGCGATGAGCGAGACGGAAAGAGCGATTGAGGCGAGGCGGGTGCGAAGGCGCTTCCGGGCGACGGGCATCTCTTTTTTCCGTTTTGTTTTGTCGTTGTACGGCTCGCGGTGGGTGCGCCGCATTATAACAAGCGTTTGTTATACTGAAATGCCTCTGCGGCTGCCAGCCGCTTCCCTTCCCAAACAGGCAGGATTCCCCATGTTAGACAGAGTGAAACCCGCGCTTCAGTTGAAGGATACGAGCCTTTTCCGCCGGCAGTGCTACATCGATGGCGCATGGGTCGACGCCGACGACAAGGGCACGCTGCCGGTCTACAACCCGGCCGACGGTCAGCAGATCGGCACGGTGCCGAAGATGGGCAAGACCGAGACGCGCCGCGCGATCGAAGCAGCCGACAAGGCGCTGCCGGGCTGGCGCGCGAAGACCGCCAAGGAACGCTCCGGGATCCTGCGCAAATGGTTCGAGCTGATGATGGCGAACCAGGAAGATCTGGCCGTGCTGATGACGGTAGAGCAGGGTAAGCCGCTCGCCGAATCGCGCGGCGAGATCGCCTACGGCGCCTCGTTCATCGAGTGGTTCGCCGAGGAAGCGAAGCGCGTCTACGGCGACACGATTCCCGCGCAGGCGCCGGACCGGCGCATCGTCGTCATCAAGCAGCCGATCGGTGTATGCGCGGCGGTGACGCCGTGGAATTTCCCGAACGCCATGATCACGCGCAAGGCGGGGCCCGCGCTGGCGGCCGGCTGCACGATGGTCATCAAGCCGGCATCGATGACGCCGTATTCGGCGCTCGCGCTGTGCGAGCTCGCCGAGCGCGCCGGCATACCGAAAGGCGTGATCTCGGTCATCACCGGCTCGGCGGGTCCGATCGGCGAAGAGCTCACCACCAATCCGCTGGTGCGCAAATTCACCTTCACCGGCTCGACCGAGATCGGCAAGCAGTTGATGGCGCAGTGCGCGAGCACGGTGAAGAAGGTCTCGCTCGAGCTCGGCGGCAACGCGCCGTTCATCGTGTTCGACGACGCCGACCTCGATTCCGCGGTCGAAGGCGCGATGGCCTCGAAGTATCGCAACACGGGCCAGACCTGCGTGTGCGCGAATCGCATGTTCGTGCAGGACGGCGTCTATGACGCGTTCGCCAAGAAATTCGCCGACAGGGTGGCCGGGATGAAGGTCGGCAACGGCCTCGAAGACGGCGTCGTGCAGGGACCGCTCATCGACATGAAAGCGGTCGAGAAAGTCGAGGAGCACATCAGCGACGCGCTCGGCAAGGGCGCGCGCGTGCTGACCGGCGGCAAGCGCCACGAGAAGGGCGGCCAGTTCTTCCAGCCCACGGTGCTCGCCGACGTGACGCCGAAAATGAAAGTCACGCGCGAAGAGACGTTCGGCCCGGTCGCGCCGCTCTACCGCTTCAAGACCGAGCAGGAGCTGATCGCGCTCGCCAACGACACCGAGTACGGGCTGGCCGCGTACTTCTACAGCCGCGATGTCGGCCGCGTCTGGCGCGTCGCGGAAGCGATCGAAGCCGGCATCGTCGGCATTAACGTCGGCATCATCTCCACGGAGGTGGCGCCGTTCGGCGGCGTGAAGGAATCGGGCATCGGGCGCGAAGGATCCAAGTACGGCATGGAGGAGTTCCTCGAAGTGAAGTACTTGTGCCTCGGCGACATCAACAAGTAGCTCACCCCTACCCGAACCTTCCCCCGTGGAGGGGGAGGGCGCGATGATTCACGTCCTCGGGCTCGATCACATCGTCCTGCGCGTCACGGACGCGACACGCATGACGCGCTTCTACTGCGAGGTGCTCGGCTGCGTGGTCGAGCGCGCGCGCCAGGACATCGGCTTGATCCAGCTTCGCGCGGGCCAATCGATGATCGATCTCGTGCCGATCGACGGCGACCTGGGCGCCAAGGGCGGCGCAGCGCCGGGCGCCGAAGGCCGCAACGTCGATCACTTCTGCCTGCGCGTGGAGCCGTGGGACCAGCTCGCGGTGATCGCGCACCTCATCAAGCACGGCATCGTGCCGGGAGAGACGAAGAACCGCTACGGCGCGGACGGCTACGGGCCGTCGATCTACATCAGCGACCCCGAAGGCAACACCGTCGAGCTCAAGGGCCCACCCGGCTAGCGGGGGCCGAGCGTCATGCCTGCGCAGCGGGAATCCAGGGCGGTTCGTGGTGCTGGCCCCCCGCCGTCGCGCGGGTGACGAAGTAACGCGGCGAGCTTCGCGCGCGCCGCTCTAAATCGCGCTGGCGACGTGTTTGGCGAACGCCTTCGTGCCGAGCTTGCCGCCCAAATCCGGCGTGCGGGTATCGGGCGACTGGAGCGCGCGGTCGATCGCGCTTTCGATCGATTTCGCGGCTTCTGCGAACTCGGCGCGCTGGTGCCGCTGCGCGAGCCAATCGAGGAGCATTGCCGCGGACAGGATGAGTGAGGTCGGATTCGCCTTGTCCTGACCGGCGATGTCGGGCGCGGAGCCGTGCTGCGCCTGCGCGCAGCATGCGTCATCGCCGGCCATGACCGAGCCGGCGAGCCCGAGGCTGCCGGAAATCTCCGACGCCTCGTCGGAGAGGATGTCGCCGAACATGTTGCCGGTCACGATGCAATCAAACTTCGACGGGTCGCGCACCAGCAGCGCGGCCATCGCGTCCACGATCTTCTCGTCGAGCTCGACGTCCGGATAATCCTTCGCGACCGCGCGCACTTCCTTCAGGAATAGCGCATCCGAGATGTGGAAGACGTTCGCCTTGTGCACGGCGGTCACTTTCTTGCGGCGCTTGCGCGCCCACTCGAACGACACGCGCGCGATGCGCTCGCATTGGCGCGCCGTCACCTTGCGCACCGCGATCGCCACGTCGGGCGTCGGCATGAACTCGCCCCGCCCCATGAACATATTGCGATCGGCATAGAAGCCTTCGGTGCACTCGCGGAAGATGACGAGATCGACCGGCTTGCCGGTGAGCCCCACCCCCATGCGCGATTTCGCCGGACGGATGTTCGCGAAAAGATCGAGCTTCACACGGAATTCGCCCGACGGATTGATGCCGCCCTGTTCGCGCGGCGGGTACTGCAGGTGATCCACGGGGCCGAGGATGATGCCCGGCGCTTTCCGCGCGGTTTCCATCACGTCCTCGGGCAGCGTCGAGCCGCGCTTTTTCAGCGCCGCCATGCCCATCTCCGCCATCTGCCACTCGAGCCCGAGCTTGAACTTCGCATTCGCGCGGTCGAGCACCGCGAGCGTGGCCTCGGTGATTTCCGGCCCGATGCCATCGCCGGGAAGTACCAGAATTTTCATGTCATACCTCGTGTCGCGAGCGCTGCGGCTTTGTCGCATCGGCTCACATATCTTCTGTAAAAAGTCCTGGATTGCGGTGAAAAGCCGCCGGTCGTGCTTGTCCGGACGCGCCGCAACATTTATCCTGCGCGCGCCAAGTAATACACGAAAACGCTCGCGCGCGAACGATAACCGATTCGCCGGGCAGCCGGCGGACGTTCGCCCGTCCGCTTCAAGGGGGTTAACTGTGATGTGTCGACGGGGCGCGAAAGCGCGCGCACGCGGCCGGGCGCGCGCGTGATGCACGAGCGTGCGCAGCCGTTGGCGCGGACCATGCCGGCCCCGACGGTTCCGCGGTCGCGACGGCTCGGCGCGCGACTTGCCGAGCAGCACTTCCTGATGCCGGCGCTCGCCCTGCTGACCATCGTCGTCATATGGGTCGCCACGGCGAACCTTGCAAAGATCGAGTTCGAGAATGCCGAGCGGGCTGCCGCCACGTCGACTCTCGAGCTGCTGGACACGTATGAAGCGCAAATGCTGCGCAACCTGCGCGAAATCGATCACACGCTCAAGGTCGTCAAGTACGCGTACGAGTCGTCGCGCCGTCCCGCCGTACTGGCGCAGCTGAGGGAAAAAGCGCTGCTGCCGCCCGATCTGCTCTTTACGCTCACGATCGCCGACGAGAACGGCCGCGTCTTTGCGAGCACGCGACCGGTGACGCATCGCGATGTCTCGCAGCAGGAGTCGTTCCGGGCCGCGGTCGCCTCGGACGATTTGTGGATCAGCCTGCCGCGGGTCGGCGATGGCAACGAGTGGAAGCTCGAATTCAGCCGCAGGCTGGAGGACGGCGGGCGGTTCGCCGGCGCGGTAACGCTCAACGTGGACGCCGCGTATTTCGTGAGCGGCTACGAGCGCGGAAAGCTCGGAGAGCTTGGCGTCCTCGGACTGATCGGCACCCGCGACGGCGTGTTCCGCGTGCGCCGCACGGGGGACGCGATCAGCTCGGGCGACGCGACGAGCGCCTGGCGCCAGTTACAGCGGCGCGCCGAACCGGAGGTCGTGCGTTCTACAGGTGAGCTCGACGCGGTCGCGCGATTCATTGCCGTGCGTCCGCTGTTCGGTTTTCCGCTCACGCTCATCGTAGGCCTTGCCGAAGAGGAGCAGCTTGCCGGCGCCCGCCGGAACACCCGCGCCTATCTGTGGCGCGCCGCGATTGCCAGTGCGCTCGTGCTCATCTTCGTCGGCATCCTCGCGCGCGTGAGCTGGAAGCTCGCGCAGGCGGCGCGGCGCGAGAGCGATGCGCGCACTGCGCATGCCGAGCGCGTGCAGTATCTGGCCTACCACGACGGCCTGACCGGACTTCCCAACCGTGCGTTCTTCAGCAAGATGCTGGAGCAGGGCATCAGTCACGCGCGGCGCTACCAGCGATCGCTCGCGGTGCTGTTCCTGGACCTGGACCGGTTCAAGCAGATCAACGACACGCTCGGCCACGACACGGGCGACCGCCTGCTGAAGGAAGTCGCCTCGCGGCTGCAATCATGCCTGCGCGAAAGCGACACCGTCGCGCGGCTCGGCGGAGACGAGTTCGTGGTGCTCCTGCCGGATTTCGAGGAGGACGTCTACGTCGCAACGGTCGCTCAGAAGCTCCTGACGGTGGTATCCGAAGCATTCGCTTACCAGCGGGAGAGTCTGGTCGTGACCACGAGCATCGGCATCGCGCTCTATCCGCGCGACGGTCGCGACGAGCAGGCGCTGATGAAGTGCGCCGATACCGCGATGTATCACGCCAAAGGCGAGGGCAAGAACAATTACCAGTTCTTCGCGCAGAGACTGCAGGCGAACTCGCTCAAGCGTCTCACGCTCGAAACCGGCCTGCGCCACGCGCTCGAGCGCGACGAATTCGAGCTGAATTACCAGCCGAAAGTCGACCTGCTCACCAGCAGCATCACCGGCGCGGAGGCGCTGCTGCGCTGGCGCAGCCGGGACCATGGCCTCGTGTCACCTCAGGAGTTCATTGCGATCGCCGAGGATACGGGGCTCATCGTGCCGATCGGCAGATGGGTACTCGAGACGGCCTGCCGACAAAACGTGCAATGGCAGAAGCAGGGACTGCCTCCGATATGCATCGCGGTGAACCTGTCCGCGCGTCAGTTCGCCGACGCGCATCTGCTGTCCGATATCACGGCGGTGCTCGAGCAGACGGGCCTCGATCCCGAATTCCTCGAGCTCGAGATCACCGAGACGCTGCTCATGACGAACGTCGAGCGCGCGGTGCGCACGCTGACGACGCTGAACGACATGCGCGTGCGCGTCGCGATCGACGACTTCGGCACCGGCTATTCGTCGCTCTCCAATCTGAAGCGCTTCCCGCTGACGACCCTGAAGATCGACCGATCGTTCATTTCGGACCTGCCCCACGACGCGGAGGACCGCGTCATCACCGAGGCCGTCATCGGCATGGGCAAGGCGCTCAGCATGACGATCGTGGCCGAAGGCGTCGAGACGGCGGAACAGGTCGAGTACCTGCGCGCGCAGGCGTGTGACGAATACCAGGGACACTACTTCAGCCCGGCCGTGCCGGGCGAGCGGCTGGCGGCGTTCCTACACGATCGCTGGTCCATGGAGATCACGTTCGAAGCGCTGCAGAAGCAGCCGGCGATCGCGCCGGCACGTCGCGCCTGAACAATCGCATGAAAGAAGTGATGCACGCGAAACGACACATTCACGCGCCGTGGACGGGGCGCGTACGGCATCTAGCGCTTGCCGCGGCCGGTACCGCGCTCGTCATGAGCGGGCTCGCGGCCGCGGCCGACGGCGGCTGGGCGCCTGCGGTCAGGCTGCACGGCTTCGGCACGGCGGGCGTCGTCAACTCGAGCGAGAAGAACGCCGATTTCGTTCACGGGTTCTTCGAGCCGAATGGCGCCGGCCGCACGCATGACTGGGCCTATGGAGTGGACACGAAGATCGGTGTCCAGGGCGACATCCGGCTCACGGACAAGCTCTCGGCGGTCATTCAGCTCGTGTCGCAGCATCGCTACGACAATACGTACATGCCGCAGCTCGAATGGGGCAATATCAAGTACCAGATCACCCCGGATTTCGACGTGCGAGTCGGCCGCACGGTCGCAATGCCCTTTATGGCGTCGGATTCGAGGCTCGTCGGGTACGGCAACCCGTGGATCCGTCCGCCGCAGGAAGTCTATGGGCTCATTCCGATCACGAACAAGGACGGCATCGACGCGACGTACAAGCTGCGCTTCGGCGAGGTCACGAACACCGTCCATGCGTCGTACGGCCGCACCTCGGTCCACCTGCCGGCCGCCGGCAGCCTGAAGGCAGACGACATCTTCGATGTCGCGAATACCATCGAATACGGCCCGTTCACGGCGCGCGCGAGTTACGTGCGCGGACGTGTCGATCTCAGCGTCGCCGCGGTGGACGCGCTGATCAACGGCTATACGCAGCTCGGGAATGCGCTCAGCGCGATTGCGCCCTTCGCGGGACGCGGCGTGCAGGCGCTCGCGCTCGCCGACAAGTATCGGTTCGCCGATGCACCGATCTCGGCGCTCGCGCTGGGCGCGAGCTACGACCGCGATCGCTGGCTCGTCATGGCCGAGTGGGCGACGTTCAACGGCCACTCGCTGCTCGCAGATTCGCGCGCCTGGTACGTGACGGCAGGTTACCGCGTGGGGCCGTTGACGCCGTACCTGACGGCGGCGCGCCTCACCGCGGAGCAGCAGACGGAGGCGGGCGTGTCACCTGCGGGCTTGCCGGCGCCGCTCGCCGCTGCGGCCGCGGCATTGAACACGGGGGTCAATTCGGCGCTGACGAGCGCGCGCTTCGCGCAACGCAGCGTTTCGGGCGGCGTGCGCTGGGACTTCGCAAAAAACGCGGCATTTAAGGTGCAGTACGACCACATCGATCTCGAGCCCGGCTCGAGTGGGCGCCTTGGCAACTTCGCACCGAACTTTCAGCCCGGCGGCCGCGTCCACGTGTTCAGCGTCGCAATCGACTTCGTGTTCTGACGCCCCGATGAGCCGCCTTCAACGCATTGTCGCGAGCCTCGGTTTGGGTCTGTCGCTGTGCTCCGGCGCGGCGGCGGCCGAGCTCGCGGCCGTCGTGTCGGCGCGGGTGCCGGTGACGAGCATCACGCAGACGCAGCTCGCCGACATCTATCTCGGACGCGCGAGCCGCTTCCCCGACGGCACACCCGCGGTTCCCTGCGACCTCCCGGAGGGCTCGCCGCTGCGCGAGGCGTTTTACAGCAAAGTCGTGGGCAAGAGCGCGTCGCAAATGCGCGCGCACTGGTCGAAGATCATCTTCACGGGACGCGGACAGCCCCCGCGCGAGGTCCGCAGCGCCGAGGAGGCGAAGCGGCTGGTGATCGAGCAGCCCGGCGTCGTCTGCTATATCGACCACTCGCTGGTGGACCGCAACGTAACCGTGCTGCTGGTGCAGTAGTAGGGTAGGCGCGCGCCTGCCCGCCGCGCGAAGTGACGGGGCGGTTTACGCGCCTTCGAGCGTAAACCCCACCTTGATCGTCACCTGCCAGTGCGCGATCTTGCCGTCCTCGATGTGGCCGCGCGTGTCGACCACTTCGAACCAGTGCATGCCGCGCAGCGTCTGCGCGGCGCGCTCGATCGCGTTCTCGATCGCGTCCTGCACGCCTTTGGTGGACGATCCCGTCAGCTCGATGTGCTTGTAGACATGTTCCGACATATGCGTGTCTCCATTCACTCCTCTTTGATATTTGATTTCTTGATGATCGGCGTCCACTTTTTCTGCTCGGCCTGGATGAACCGCGCGAACTCGGCCGGCGTGGACGGCGCGGCTTCGATGCCGCGGTCCTTGAGCGCCTTCACGACATCGGGCGCCTGCACCGCCGCGACGATCTCGCGATGCAGCCGGTCGACGACGGGAGCGGGCGTGCCCGCGGGCGCCATCATTCCGTACCAGTTCACCGCCGCGTAGCCTTTCACGGTCTCGCCGACCGTCGGAATCTCCGGCGCGGCTTCGGCGCGTTTGGCGCCCGTCACTGCGACGGCGCGCACCTTGCCCGAGCGCACGTGCGGCAATCCGGTCGAGATCACCGAGAGCGAAGACTGGATGTGGCCGGCGATCAGATCGGTGATGAGCGGCCCGCCGCCTTTGTACGGCACGTGCGTGAGCTTCACACCCGTCATCGACTCGAGCAGCACGCCGGCGAGGTGCCCGGGGCTGCCAGTGCCGGAGGTGCCGTACAGCATCAGGCCCGGTTTCCCTCTGGCGAGCGCGAGATAGTCCTTCGTGGTTTTCGCCGGCAGCGTCGGATGCACCAGGACGATGTTCTGCAGCGAAACGATCTGCCCGAGCGGCACCAGATCCTTATGGACGTCGTAAGGCACTTTCTGGATTACCGGGCTGATCACCAGCGAGCCGATGTGGACCATGCCGATCGTGTGGCCGTCCGGGTCCGCGCGCGCGATCGCCTCCGTGCCGATGACGCCGTTGGCGCCGGCCCGGTTCTCGACGATCACCTGCCGCCCGAGGCCCGCCGCCATTTTCGGCTGCATCATGCGTGCGATGAGATCGGTCGCCCCGCCCGGGGGAAAACCGACGATGAAACGGACCGGTTTGCTGGGCGTCCACTCGGCCGCGGAGGCCGCGCCCGCCGCTGCCGCGCCGAGGACGGCGAGGCCCAATATGAAAAAGCGTGAATCGTTCATGGCAATGCTCTCCAGCACGCCGCGGACCCGGACGGCCCGCGGCACGTGTGCGATTTATTCCGCTTTGGCGCCGGCGATCTTGATCACCTTCGCCCATTTCGCCGTTTCCGCCCGGATGTATTTGCCGAATTCTTCCGGCGTGCCGGGCGCCACGTCTAGGCCCTGTTTGAAGAGCAGGTTGCTCACGTCCGGCATCCGCAGCACCGTGGTGAACTCCTTGTTCAGGCGGTCGATGACCGCGCGGGGCGTTTTCGCGGGAACCATGAGGCCGTTCCAGTTGTTCGCCTCGAACCCGGGCAGGCCGGCTTCCGCAACGGTCGGCAGGTCCGGAACGAGCTTGGAGCGTTTCGCCGTCGATACCGCGAGTGCGCGGATCTTGCCGGACTGAATGTGCCCGACCGAGCTGGCCGCGGTCGCGAAGATCAGGTTGATCTGGCCGCCGAGCAGGTCGGTCATCGCCGGCCCGCCGCCTTTGTAGGGCACGTGCGTGATCTTGGTGCCGGCCATGACGTTGAAGAGCTCGAGCGCCAGATGTCCGGTACCGCCCACGCCGGACGAGCCGCCGTTGAGCGGCTTCGTTTTCGACAGCGCGATCAGTTCCTTGACGCTCTTCGCAGGCACGGTCGGATGCACGACCAGGATGTTGGTCGAATCCGCGATACGGACCACCGGCGCGAGATCGCGCAACGGGTCGAACGGCAGGTTGCCGAAGAGCGAAGGATTGATGGCGAGCGCGGCGATCGTCCCGAGCAGGATCGTGTGACCGTCCGGCTGCGCCTTGGTGATGATCTCGGTCGCAATGTTGCCGGAAGCGCCCGGGCGGTTATCGACGATCACCTGCTCGCCCAGCCGCTCCGAGAGCTTCGGCGCGATTGCGCGCGCGGTCGTATCGGTGCCGCCGCCGGGCGCGAAGCCCACGAGCATGCGAACGGGCTTGTTCGGATAAGCGGCGGCTTTGTCGGCAGCCAGAGCTGGCGCGCCGAAGCATGCGAGAACGGCGGCTGCGATGGGAACGGCGCGAAGGGTACGAATTGCGGTCATGCGAACTTCTCCTCGTGGTAATTCGATGCTTATCGAAATCAGGCCGCCCGCGCGGGCGTCGCGCGCTGCGCAGCGATGCGGCCGCTGGCGAGCTGTATCGCGAGCCGGATCGCGTGCTCCATCGCGCCCGGATCGGCTTTGCCCTGTCCGACGATGTCGTATGCGGTGCCGTGCGCCGGCGTGGTGAAGACGGTGCGCAATCCGGCGGTGACGGTGACACCCTTGTTGAAGCCGAGCAGCTTGGTCGCGATCTGTCCCTGGTCGTGGTACATCATCACCACGCCGTCATATTCGCCGCGCAGTGCTTTCAGGAAGATCGCGTCGGAAGAGACCGGTCCGACGCAATCGATACCGCTCGCGCGCAGTTGGTCGACAGTCGGACGGATGATGCGGATCTCCTCGTCGCCGAAAAGCCCGTTCTCACCGCAATGCGGATTCAAAGCCGCCACGCCGATACGCGGCTTCTCGCGGCCCGCGGCGCGCAGCGTGTTCTGCGCGAGCTCGATCGCGGCGGTGATGCGCTCGGGGCTGATCATGGTGACCGCTTCCTTGAGCGCTACGTGAGAAGTGACGCGGAACGTGCTGAACTCCTTGATGACGTTCATCTCGCCGAAGAAACCGCAGTGGCCGGTGAGCTTCGCAAACATCTGGTGCTCGTCATGAAACTTCCAGCCGCCCTGGTGCATTGCGCCCTTGTTCAGCGGTGCAAAGCATATGCCGTCGAGCTTGTCCGCGAGCGCGAGATCGATCATCCCTTTCAGGGTGTCGCCCGTGAGCTTGCCCGATTCGGGCGAGCTCTGCCCGCGCGTGAAGCGCGCCGGATCGACGTTGCCGAGGTCGACGAGCGGCACATCCGCGCGCGGAAATCGCACCTCGTCGATCGACGTGTAGCGCGTGTAAGGCAGGGCCACCCCTGCATCGCGAATGCCGAGGTCGAGCACGCGCGCATCGCCGATGACGACCAGATTCGCGGTACCGCGCAGCGCGCTCGACGCGAGCACCTTTGCCGCGATCTCGGGACCGATCCCGGTCACGTCGCCGAGCATCACGCCAATCGTAGGCAGGTTGTTCATTACGGTTCCTTCAGTGATATGTCTGACCGGCGAACGCCGATAGCCAGTAACGCACGATCCGGATTCACGTCTACGCGGGAGTGACGATCAGCGCTTTGCGCTGCGCCGCGACAGCAGCCGCGTGAGCTCGCGCACGCTTTTCAGTTTTTCGAGCGCGAACACGAGATCGACAACCTTTTCCGCGTTTGGTTTCGAGAGCCCACCCCATGCCGCGCACTCCCGGAATTTATCGGCCAGCTCTTCGTCGCTCATCGGGTTGGCGGGGCTGCCTTTGCCGAAGTCGGCGCGGCCGCTGATCACGCGCCCGTCGGTGAGCTCGATGTCGATGATCGTCGTCATCTTTTCGTAACCTGCGGCTTCGGCGAGCGGGTGCACGCTGAAAAGCACCTTCTCGATCATCTTCTTCACGTCGCGCCGGTTCACGGCCTCGTCGGTGAACTGCGCGAGGCCCGCCTTGCGCTCCAGCAGCAGGATCGCCATGCAGAACTCCATGCTGAACTTCGCCTGGAGCTCGTTCGTCGGGCGATGGTGAATGAGCGCGTTCGGCATGTGCCGGTTGGTGCCCACCTTGACCTGCTTCACCTGCGCCGGCTTGATGTCGTGCTCGCGGACGAGATCGAGCATGAGACCCATGCCCGGGTGCGTGAGCGAGCCGCTCGGGTGCGGCTTGATCGACACGCCGGGAAACGCGAACGTCCACGGATTGCCGAGCTTGCCGCGTATCGCCTGCTCGTCGTAGCCGCCGCCCGCCGCCTTGAAAAAACCGCGGCCGGCCTCGAGCACGATCGGTGTCGCGGTCCAGCCCAGCGCGGCGAGATCGGCCGCGACGATGCCGCTCTCGGCGGAGCGCCCCGGATGAAACGGCTTGGTCATGGTGCCGAAGTTCTCACGCAGGCCTGCGGACTGGCTCGCGGCGATTCCAAGCGCCCGGCGGGTCTGCTCGAGGTTCAGCCTCATCAGCCGCGCGGCACCCGCGGCCGCGGCGAGCGTGCCCATCGTCGCGGTCGAATGAAAGCCGTGGTCGTAATGCCGCGGATCGATCGCTTCCGCGATCTTCGTCTCGACTTCGACCGCAATCTGATACGCCGCCAGCACGTCGAGGCCGCTGCGGTTGTCGCGTTCGCCGATCGCGAGCACCGGCGGCAGGGCCGGCGCCGTGGGGTGCGTGAGCAGTCCATATACCCGGTCCTTCGCCACCGCGAGCTGCGTATCGTCGTAGTCATCGGCGTGTATCGCGACGCCGTTGGCGAACGCCGCGAACCGCGCGGGCAGCTTGAGAGGGG
>DASPNJ010000148.1:0-43498 GCA_035626595.1 Burkholderiales bacterium | reverse complement strand
GCCTCATGGTGCCGCAAAGCGCGTCCTCGAAGCGGGAAACCCCGTTCGCGGCGGGCGGTCAACACACGACCACCCGCACACGAACGGCCCGCTTCGATGACTGCGGCACAAATCGGCTCGCCGAATCACCTCCACCGCGCGCTGAGCCCAAGGCCAGCGGAACCACAAATCTTGGGAGCTGCGAGCGAAGCCCCCTCTAGGGCGTGTAGCTATACGCTCAGACGCAGCGTCGCGTCACGCGCCGACGGCCGGTCGCGGTTCTCCGCGCCGCTCATCGAGTACGCCGAGCTGGAACTGCGTGCGGTAGAGCCGCGCGTACAGGCCACCGGCGGCGAGCAGATCGGCGTGGCTGCCGGTTTCGACGATTCGACCTTGATCGAGCACCACGATGCGATCGGCACGCTCGACCGTCGAGAGCCGGTGCGCGATGACGATCGTCGTGCGCCCGCGCATGAGCGTCTCCAGCGCAGTCTGGATGTGACGCTCCGATTCGGAGTCGAGCGCGGAAGTCGCCTCGTCGAGCACGAGAATCGGCGCGTTCCTGAGCACGGCCCGGGCGATCGCGATGCGCTGGCGCTGCCCGCCCGAGAGCTTGACGCCGTTCTCGCCGATGAGCGTCTGGAAACCCTCCGGCATGTGCTCGATGAACTCCAGCGCGTGCGCCGCGCGCGCCGCGCCGACGATGTCGGCTTCGCTCACGCGATCGAGCACGCCGTACGCGATGTTCGCGGCGACGGTGTCGTTGAACAGCACGACGTCCTGGCTCACCAGAGCGATGTTCGCCCGCAGGCTCTCGAGCCTGAGATCCTCCAGATCGACACCGTCGAGCGTGATGCGCCCGCCCGTGGGGTGATAGAACCGCGGCACGAGGCCGGCGAGCGTGGTCTTGCCCGCGCCCGAGGGCCCGACCAGCGCCACCGTCTCGCCGGGGGCAATGGCAAGATCGATGTCGTGCAGCGCCACACGCGCGCTGCCGGGATACGAGAAGCTCACGCGCTCGAAGCAAAGCGCTCCCTTGGCGCGCGCCAGCGTAAGCGTGCCGCGGTCACGCTCGCCGGGCTCGTCGATCAGCGCGAACACGCTTTCGGCCGCCGCGAGGCCACGCTGCAGCGGCTCGTTGACCGCCGTCACGCGCTTCAGCGGCGAGTTGAGCATCAGCATCGCCGTGATGAAGGACACGAAGCCGCCGACGGTGAGCTCGTTCGCGCTGGACTGCATCGTGGCGAGCGTGAGGATGAGCGCGAGCGCGATCGCCGCCGCGAGCTGGACCAGCGGCACGCTCGCCGCCGCCGCCGTCGCCTGCTTCATCAGGTACTGCCGCACGCGGTTCGCCTCGTCGAAAAAGCGTTTTGCCTCGTAGCGCTGTCCGCCGAAGAGCTTCACGACTTTGTGGCCTTCGATCGCCTCCTGCAGCACCTGCGTCACTTCGCCCATCGAGCGTTGGACGTCGCGGCTGGACCGGCGCAGCCGGATGCTCACCAGGCGCACGATGATGAGCACGACGGGCGTCATCGCCAGCGCGAGCATCGTCAGCTTCCAGTTGAGCCACAGCATCCAGGCGAGAAGCCCGATCGCGGCGAGACCGTCCTTGACGATTACGGTCAACACCATCGTCGCGGCGGTGGTGACCTGGGTCACGTCGAACGTGACCTTGGACATGAGATTGCCGGTCGGCTGCGTGTCGTAATAGGGGGTCGGCAGCGTGAGGAGCTTGTCGAACATCGCGCCGCGCAGGTCCATCACCACGCGGGTCCCGACCCAGTTCAGGCAGTAGTGCGATATGTAGTCCGCCACGCCGCGCACGAGGAAAACCGCGACGACGGCGAGCGGCGTCCAGCGCATGATCGCCTCGTCCTTCTCGACGAACGTGCCATCGAGCAGCGGCTTCAACAGCGCCGGCAGCGCCGGTTCGCTGATCGCCACCACGATCATCGCCCCGATCGCGATGGCGAAGACGCCGCGGTACGGCTTTACGTAGCGCAGCAGCCGGAGATAGAGCTGGAGGCTCGAAAGCGGCGGCACGAACAGCCGCTTCTAGCAGCCGGCAATCATCTTGTCGATGACATCCGGCTGCTGCTCGCGCGGCCCAAGCGGCGTGAATTCGGCGTTGGAGCCGACATCGCTTTCGATGAGGAGCACGGTCATGACCGGGCTGCCGGTGACGCCGCGTTTGAGTGAGAGCCCGTAGACCTGCGTGCCGTAGAGCGGCTGGCCCGTGACGACGAGCGGGCCCTTGAGCGCCGCGACGTTATGCGTGATGCACTCCGCGGCGCTTTCGGGCTTGTTCAAGAGCGCGCGCGTGAGATCGCCCGCGGGATCGTGTGTCGCGGCGACCCCGAGCATGAAGACGGACACGCCACCGACGGCCGCAGCGCCGCCGTACTTGGCCGCGGCGGCGGCGCCGTAAGTCGCCGCCGCTGCCTTTGCCGCACCGATCAACGGACCGATCACCATGCTCAATCCCCCACCTTCGCGTCGGGCCGTAAGTATAGCCGTCAGCGGAAGCGATACTCCGCCGTCACCAGCCCGTTGATGCCCGGCAGCGGATACGCGTTGTAGCGGTCGGCAACGAACTGGCTGCGCACGGCGTAGTTGTAATACTTCTCTCCGAGAACGTTGTTCAGCGTCGCCGACAGCAGCCACTGTCCAACACGGTGCGTGAGCTTCAGATCGACGAGGGTATACGACGGGATTTTCACGCCGAGTGTGTTCGGCTCGTCGTTGTCCATGAACTGCTCGCCCACGTACGTCGCCACCGCCGAAAGCCGTGTCGCGGCGCTGAAATCCCACGACGATTTCACCGTCAGCTTGTGCCGCGGCACGAGCGGCACGGTGCGGCCCGCCAGGCTCGTTCCGAATGGGCTGCCGGTGAGCGTACCTTCGCGGAACTTCGCCTGAATGAAGCTGTACGCGGCGGCGAGGTGGAGCTGTGGCACGGGACGCGCATTCGCTTCGAGCTCGACCCCGCGCCGGCGCGACGGCGGCAGATTGCGATTGCCGATGCCCGCCGTGAACGGGTCGAGGTGGATCTCGTCGGTCACGTCGATCTCGAAGAGCGTGAGACGCGCGCCGCGTGTAACGCCCCGGGTCTCCACGCCGATCTCGTGCGAGCGCGAAGTCTGCGGCCGCAGGAACTGGAACTGGTTCGTGAAGAACGGCGAGAACTCGTAGATCTCGTCCACGTTCGCGAAACGGTAGCTCTGCGCCGTTTTGGCCATCGCAGCGGTCGTCGGCGTGAGCTGATAGCGCGCGCCGAGGTCGTATGCATTTCGGTACAGCCGCTGCGAGGACGCCGGCGCCGCGGACCCGAAGAACGCACCCGGCGCCGTGGGATCGAAGCGATCCGTCGCGTCGATCTTCAGCCGCTCACGCCGCGCGCCGGCGCTGACCGAGAGCCGGTCGGTGACGCCGAGGGTATCGAGCACGTAGAGACCGGCGGTCTGCTCGCGCGCGTCGATATCGTTGATCGGCCGGCCGATATTCGCCGGATTATTGGAGACGCGGCGGCCGTAATCCCAGTCGTACAGGTCGAAACCCACGATGAATGTGTTCGGCCGCCCCGCGACCGGCAGATTCACTTTCACGCGCGGGGAGAGCGAACGCACCGTCAAGTCCACCTCGCGGTAATCGGGGAAACCGTCGAAATCGAAATACGAGCGCTGGTTCTTGTCCCGCCAGCCGGCGCCGACGTTGAATTCCCCGAAAGGCACGTCGCGACGCCAGTCGAACAGCACGCGGTTGCCTTCGCGCTGCGCCCAGTCGAGCGGCGTGGCCGTGCCGCGGCGATCGGTGGAAACCTGGTCGATGCCGGCGCTCGGCTGCACCGTACGCGGGCCCGGCAGTCGCGTCCCCTGATTGTCGCTGGCGAGCTTGAGCGAGAGCTCGCCCATCGCGCCGGACCAGCGCAGGTCGGCGAGCGCATTCGTCTGTCGATTTTCATTGTTGCGGCGATAACCATCGGATTCGAAGTGGCTCGCGAAGAAGCTCATGCCCAGTCCGCCACGACTGAGGCTCCCGTGCACGGCGCCGTCGCGCGCGTCGAACGAGCCGGCCGAGCCGCGCACAACCACGTTCGTGCCCTCGGGTTGCCGCGTGATGATGTTGATCACGCCCGCAGTCGCGCCTTCGCCGTAGAGCACGCTGCCCCCGCCGCGTACGATCTCGATGCGCTCGATGGCGGAGAGCGGGACCGCGGACCATTGCACACCCGAAAGATCGATGTCCACTATGCGGCGGCCGTCCACGAGGATGAGCGTGTTTTGTCCGCCGGTTATGCCGAAGCCGCGCATGTCCACAGTCGTGGTGGTCGCGTTGTTGCCGAAGAAGTCGTGAATGATGATGCCGGCCTGCTCCGAAAGCAGATCCGGCACCGTTCGCGCAGGGCTGTTGCGTATGTCTTGCGCGGTGATGACGCTGAGATTCACCGGCCGGTCGGCGCGTGATTCCTCGAACCGTGTCGCGGTCACCACGACCGGTTCTCCGCGCGTAAGTGGAATGTCGGCGGCAAACGACAACGACGCCGCGGCCGATAGCGCGGCACATGCTGCTCCCCTGATGAACACGGTATGGTCCTCTCTCGGCGCACCCGCCGCGCGCGCTGAACGGTAGAGAGCACGAGCGGGATGGGAGGACCGGGACAAGGCGTGCGCCTCGTCCGACGATGTCCGAGCCCGACACCCCGTGGCTCGTGCCGCCACGCCGATCGGGCCGGTATACGGGCTCACGAGCGTTCCGTGCGCCGCCTTCCCGGGTACCAGACCCAGTGGCTCGTGGCGCACGGCTGGCATTCGTTACACCCCATCCCCGACCCTTCCCCCGTCCAGGGGGACGGAGATTCGAGACGCACCGTACATGTCGCGGTGCGTGAGTGCACTAAACGCCGGCTCGCTTACCGTTGCGGGGGCAGCACAGGCATGAGAACGAAAGCGTTCCGCACCTGTTTCCCGTTTAACCTGGTCCATGACAAACCAGGCACCCGAAGCGGCTGCCGCGCGCGAGCGCTTACGGATAGCGCGCGCGCAGCGGCGTGAATCGTACCACGAGCGCCTGCGCGCAACACTGAAGGTGAGCGCTTACGCGCATTCGGCGCAGCGCTGCAACGCAGATGCCAAATCACATTCACATTTCACTGTTAGCAGTTGACCGGACTGAATTTTTGCAACTATAGTGCTGCGATGGACGCCGAGCTCAAATCACTCGAAGGCAAGCTCAACCAGTTCATCGAGCTGTGCCACAAGCTGCGCGCGGACAACCAGCAGCTTCGGCAGCAGCTCGCGTCGGCGGTCGATCAGAGCAAACGTCTCGAAGAGAAGATTCATACCGCGAGCACCCGCCTCGAAAACCTCCTCACGCAGATTCCCGCGGAAGACGACGCGTGAGCGAAGCGAAGAGCCTGCAGATCGCGATTATGGGACGCGAGTTCCGTGTCGCGTGCCCTGAAGAAGAGCAGGCGGGACTGCTCGAAGCGGTCGATTACCTCAACAAGAAAATGCTCGAGATACGCGATGGCGGCAAAGTGATCGGGCTCGAGCGCATCGCGATCATGGCGGCACTCAACATCGCGCACGAGATGCTCACGACCAAGGGCGGCGCCTTTGACTTGGGTGACCTCAAGCGTAGAATGGCTCGCATGGAAACGGTGATCGACCAGGCGATGGCGGAACAAGCGGATCTGTTCTGACGCGACTGGTGCAACAAGCTTCCCCTGCGGTGTTCGTGTATACGGCCCAAATTCTCTGAACCAATAGTGGTAACTAGCGTCGCCGACTACGGTTGCCTGGTGTGCGCGTCCCACGTCGGAAGCGCCTGAAGGGCTCGGAAGGCGACCACCCTTGAACCATAGTGTTCAAGAGTATGGGTCTGGCGGCACAGGCGGGGGGTCTCTCACAAGACAAAGCGGCGCAAGCCGCTTTTTCTTTTGCTTGTCCTTTCTTTGACATGCGCTACTGGCTGATCAAATCGGAACCGACCACCTACGGCATCGACCACATGGCGCGCGACAAGACGACGTCGTGGGGGGGCGTGCGCAATTATCAGGCGCGCAACTTCATGCGGGACCAGATGAAGGTCGGCGACAAGGCGTTCTTCTATCACTCGAATTGCGAGGAGCCGGGGATCGTCGGTATCGTCGAGGTCGCCTCACCGCCACACCCGGACGACACGCAGTTCGACAGGAAAAGCGACTATTACGACCCGGCGTCGAAACGCGAAGAGCCGCGCTGGGTGTGCGTGGATTTCCGCTTCGTGAAGAAAACGCCGCTGGTGAGCCTCGCCGGCCTGCGCAACGAAAAGAAGCTCTCGAAGATGCGTCTGCTCCAGCCCGGTAACCGGCTCTCGATCACGCCGGTCGACCCCGACGAGTGGGAGCACATTACGAAGAAACTGATGAAGAAGTGACGGGGCTGCCGCGGAGGTGACGCGGGCTAGCGCAAGAGGTGACGGGGCTACCGCAGAGTTGACGCGGGCTCGCGCAAGAGGTGACGAACACCACGCGCGCCGTCACCTCTTCTCGTCACCTCTTCTTCGTCACCTCTTAACTTAGGTGACGGTCGAAAAACTCGACCGTCAGCTCCAAAGCCCGGTCCGCTTCCGGCTTGCTATAGGTCCTGCCGCCGTGCCGCGCGAACGCGTGGTCGGCGCCCGGATACTTGTGAATGGTCACGAGCGGATTGGGTGACAGCCGCCGTTCGAGCAGATCGTTCACCTCCGCCTGCACCCAGCGGTCCTTCATCGCCATGTGCAGCATGAACGGTCGGTGCAGCTTCGGCGCCTCCCGGATGTTGTGCTCGATGTACGTGCCGTAATACGCCACCGCGCAGTCGATGTCGGTACGGCAGCACATGAGATAGCAGAGCTTGCCGCCGAGACAGTAGCCGACCGCGCCGACCTTGCCGTTGCACGCTGGGTGGCGCTCGAGGAATTTCCAGGTATCGACCATGTCCTCGACGCCGAGGTCGTAATCGAAGTCGTAATAGAGATCGAACGCCTTCTTCACGTCCTCCGGGTTGTGATCGGAGAGCTCCACGCCCGGCTGCTGCCGCCAGAAGAGATCCGGCACGAGACACAGGAAACCGGCTTCGGCGAACTCCTGCGCGTGCCTGCGCATGGTGTCGTTGACGCCCCAGATCTCCATGATCGCGATGATCGCGCCGGCGGGCGAGCGCTCCGGATAGGCGACGTGCGCACCCATGACGCCGTCACGAAGCTGAACTTTGATGTCTTCGGTCTTCATCGCCGGCCGCAGATCATCGGTGGGTTGCGCTTCGCCGGGCCCGTGCCATGAATCACTTTGCCTTGCCTTTGAGGCCCGCCGCGTCGATCACCTTCGCCCAGCGCACGTTCTCCGCGCGTATGAACTTCGCGAACGCCGCGGGTGAGGTCGCCACCGGATCGACCGCAAGCTTGGCCATGCTCGCTTTCATATCGGGACTCGTCATCACCTGCGTGAGCGTCTTGTGGAGCGTGTCGATGACGGGCTGCGGCGTGCCCTTCGGTGCGACGAAGCCGTACCAGCCCTCGGTGCTGAAGTTGATGCCGCTTTCCAGGATTGTCGGAACGCCGGGCAGCAGCTCGGTGCGCTTGTCGCTGCCGATGGCGATCACCCGCACCTTGCCGGCCTTGATCGCGGACAGCGTGGGTGGAATGCCGTTGAACATCATGTCGACTTCGCCCGCCATCACGGCGGTCATCGCCGGCGCCGCGCCTTTGTACGCAACGTGCACGAGCTTGATGCCGGCGACCTGGCTGAAAAGCTCTCCCGCCATGTGGATGCCGACGCCGACGCCGCCGGAGCCGAAGTTCATCTTACCGGGCCGCGACTTGGCCAGCGCCACGAGCTCCTTCACGTTTTTCGCGGGCACGCTGGGGTGCGTGAGCAGCACGTACGGCGCGGAGGCGACCTGAGAGATCGCAACGAGGTCCGTCGTCGGGTCGTACGGCGTGTTGGGATTCAGGTTCGGCACGATCGCGAGCGGTCCCGAAAAACCGAAGAGCAGCGTGTAGCCGTCCGGCGCCGCCTTGGAGGCGATCTCCGTGCCGATCAGCCCGGCCGCGCCCACCCTGTTCTCGACGACGAACTGCTGCTTGAGCGCGTCGGTCAGTCCCTGCGCCACGACGCGGCAGATGAGATCCACGGGGCCGCCGGCGCCTGACGGCGCGATCACCCGAACCGGTTTGGTCGGGTAAGCCTGAGGCCACGCGAGGGACGACCCGATCGCGCTCAGGGCCGCGCATGCGCCAGCCGCCAACAGCGTGCTTATCGCTTTCATGTGCTTCCTCCTCCTCGTGTTATGCGGCCCGCGTGAGGTGCGGGGCCGGACTATGGTACTGCGTGCGCCACGCCTGAAGGTGCGCCGGCGTGTCGAGATCGAAGGCGAGCGCGTGCTCCGCGTGTACCGCGGTGCGCCACCCGCGCGAGCGTCCCCATTCCACATAGCGCGCGAGGCTGCCGGGGCCGAAAAAGAACTGGAGCGGCGGCGCCGCCGGCACGACCAGCGCGTTCGTACCCGTGCCCTCTTCGTCCGGCGCGATCACGAAATCGGCGCGCCCTGCCTGCGCAACGAGCGCCTCGAGCGCCTCCTGCGAGAGCTCCGGAAGATCGCACGGCAACATCACGATCGTGCGCGCGCCGAGCGCCATTGCGCGCGTAGCGCCTTCGCCCGCCGCGTGATTGTGGCCGCCGGCGCCGCCGCTCTCGGGCAGCGCCTCCGCGCCCGCCGCACGCGCGAGGGCGAGCGCCTCTTCGCACGGGCTGACGAACACGCACCGCTCCATGTCCTCGAGCCACGCGCGCACGACGCGCAACGTGCGCTCGAGCAGCCAGCGGTTGAGCGCCGCGCGCTCCTCGGCCGACACCGCGCCCGCAAGCCGCGACTTGCTCTCGCGGATGCCGCGCATCGTGACCACGGCATAGAGCTCGCCGCGCGTCATGCGGCTTTCCTTTGGCAGCGCCGCGCGAGGTCGAGCGCAATGGCGGCGATCGCGGCACTGCGGCCGCGGTCGGTCATCAGCGTATCGGCCACCGCCACGCGACAGCCGAGCGCCTCGATCGCCGAACGCTCGTGCGCGTTGCGCTCGTCGATGACCCACGCATCGACGAGACGGCCGTAGTGCCGCGCCACGGCAAGCGCGCTCACGTCGAGCCCGAGCTCGCGCATCATCTTGGCGGCAGGCCCTTTGACGGCGTCGTTGCCGACGATCGGCGACACCGCGACGAGCGGAAACCGCCGCGTCTCGAGCCAGCGGCGAATTTCGGCGATAGCGAGGATTGGTCCAATGCTGATGTACGCATTGGAGGGACAGAGCACGACCGCGTCGACGGCGCCGCGTTCGAATACCGCGCGCAGCGCCGGCGGCACGCGCGCGCCGTCGCTGCCGGCGTAGCGAAAGCCGGTGACCTGCGGCGCGCATTGCTGCCGCACGAAGTAGTCCTGGAAAGCGAGCTCGCCGGCAGTAGTCGCCACCCGCGTTCTCACCGGCGTTTCGCTCATCGGGACGAGCGCGTGCCGCACGCCGAGCGCGTGCGCGAGACGCGAGGTGATCTGCGAGAGCGGCTCCCCGCGCGCGAGCGCCTGCGTTCTCAGCGCGTGCACCGCGATATCGCGGTCACCGAGCCTGAACCACGTCTCGCCGCCGAGCTCGCCGACCGCCGCCATGAAGCTCCACGTCTCGTCGCGGCGGCCCCAGCCGGTCTGCGGATTCTCCTCGCCGGCCAGCGTGTACATCACCGTGTCGAGATCGGGTGAGATCGAAAACCCGAGGTGCTCGAAATCGTCGCCGGTATTCACGACGATGGTGAGATCCTCCGGCGGCACGAGCGCGGCGAGACCCACGGCGAGCCGTGCGCCGCCGACGCCGCCCGCGAGCGCGACGATCACCGGAAGAGATCCTCGGCGCGATCGCGCAGGAGCGCGCGCACGCTGCCGTCGCCGCGCGCATACCGCAGCCCGCGCACCAGCACGGCCGGCACGCTCTCGTCGGCCTGCCCCATGACGAGCGACGCCGCCGCGGCCAATTCGTCCGCCAGGCCGACCTGCGTGACTTCCAGTGCGCGGCCATCGCGATCCCGCCGGCCGCGCAGATCGACGAGTGCGGGCATGCCGGCAACGCCAATGGCGATACCCGCGACGCCATTGCGCCACGCGCGCCCGAAGCTGTCGTTGATCACGATCGCGATCTCCCGCCCCGTGAGCTCCAGCAGCGTTTGACGCAGCGCGCGCGCGGATCCATCCGGGTTCTCAGGCAGCAGGAGCGCGCTCTCCTCGCCTCCGGGTCCGGCATTCGAGCGGTCGACGCCGGCATTCGCCATGATGAATCCGAGCCGGTGCTCGACGATCAGCACGCCCGGCGTCGCGCGCAGCACTTCGTGCGACTCGCGCAGGATCAACTCGACCAGGCGCGGATCCTTGCTCGTGCGTGTCGCGAGCTCGTGTGCCCGCGGGCCGGGATCGACATCGACCAGGCGCACGCCTCGCCCTTCGGCTTTCGAGACGATCTTCTGCGCGACGGCGATCACGTCGCCGCTCGCGAGCTCGAGCCCCGCGCGCTCGAGCGCCTCGAGCAGCAGGCGCGCGAGCGGCGCACCGCGGATGACTTCCGGGATGCCTTCCAGCGCGGTCAGCGTAACCTGCGTCATCAGACGAAGTGAGGCGCCACGTCGCGCACGAAGCGCTCGAGCTGTGGAAGCTGGTCGGTGCCGGCGAAACGGATACAGAGATCGGTGACACCCGCGTTCTCGTAGCGCTTCAACGTCTCGATCACCGTACCCGACGGTCCGAGCCCCATCAATCCGCGGAAATTCACGCCGCCGCCGTAGTACTTGGCGAGGAACTCGCTCGTTGCGCGTTCGGCGGCGCTAACCTCGTCCTCGATGCGAACGGTCGTGTACACGCACATTGGAAAGTCGCGCCGCGCGCGGCCGTGCTGCTCGAACGCAGCGGCGCACAGCTCGCGTAAGCGCCGGCAGTCGTCATCCGTGAGGTACGTGGTGATGACGCCGTCACCGAGGCGTCCGACACGCTCGATCTGCGCCGGAATGATCTCGCCGCGATTACCCGCCGTAATGAGTATCGGCGGTCCGGCCTCGGTCCACGGCAGCGGACCCGTCGTGTGCTGCGTCAGCCTGAAGTCGGAGCCTTCGTACGTTACGGGCTCGCCGCTCCACAGCTTGCGCCATACGATCACGTGCTCTTCGAGATCTTTGGCGCGCCGCTTGTGCACGCGACCGCACGCTTCCCATTCGCGGACGATCTCCGGCAGCGGCCAGCCCACCCCCACGCCGAGCACCAGACGGCCGCGCGAAACCTGATCCAGGCTCGCGAGCGCGTGCGCGAGCACGGTGGGCTGGCGCAGCGCGGGCAGCAGCACCGCGGTGCCGAGCCGCGCGCGCGTGGTGATCGCGGCGCAGTACGCGAGCGTCACGAGCGGCTCGACGCGCGGCTTCGCGACGACGCTGTCGCCGACCCAGATGTCCATGCCGGCTTCATCGCACGCGCGCGCCACCGTCCAGCATTCTTCGAGCGGGGGCTTGCGCGCGGACTGGATGACGACCGCGCGGTGCGGCAGGAGTACGCCTAATCGCATGAGGGAAAAACGCGGGAGATCGCGAGTATACCGCCCGTCCCTCGCACCTTGCGGTGCGCACGCTTCTCATACTCTAATAGCCGCACGCCCGCGAAGAGGCGCTCCCGCAGTGCTTTCCGAGAGAGGAGGATCCATGTTCTTCCGTTCTTGCGTAATCGCAGTGCTGACAGTCGCGGGCATCGCGCCGGCGCTTGCGCAGCAATATCCCGCCAAGACCGTTCGCATCGTCGTGCCTTATCCGCCTGGAGGCGGGACCGATCTCCTGGGCCGCCCGATGGCGCAGAAGCTCACCGAAAAGTGGGGCCAGACCGCGATCATCGACAATCGCGGCGGCGCGAGCGGCATGGTCGGCGCGGAGATCGCGGCGAAAAGTCCGCCCGATGGCTACACGATCTGTCTGTGCGCGTCCGCCGAAGTGGCGCTCAACGTCGCCCTGTACCCGAAGATGAATTACGACCCCGAGCGCGACCTCGTGGCCGTTACGCAGGTCGCGATCTCGCCGCTCGTGCTCGCGGTGCATCCGACGATGCCGATCAAAAGCGTGAAGGAGTTCATCGCGCTGGCGAAAAAGCGCCCGAACGAGATCGGCTACGGCACCGCCGGCGCCGGCGGCCCTCACCACATCGCCGGCGAGCTGATGAACCTGCAGGCCGGGATCAAGATCGTGCACGTGCCCTACAAGGGCGGCGGGCCGCAGCTCGCCGACCTGATCGGCGGCCACGTCCACAGCGTGTTCATCTCGCTGCCGGTGATCGCGCCGCACGCGAAATCGGACAAGGTGCGCATCGTGGCAGTGACCAGCGCGAAGCGCTCGCAGGCGCTGCCGGATACGCCGACGCTGGCGGAATCAGGGCTGTCCGGTTTCGATGTCAGTCAATGGTGGGGCGTGCTGGTGCCGCGCGGCACGCAGCCGTCGATCATCAAGAAGCTCGAGGCTGATTTCATCGAGCTCACGAAAATGGGCGACATCCGTGCGCGCATGGCGACGCTGGGCGCCGAACCCCTGGGCAGCACGTCCACCGAGTTCGCCGCGTACATCCGCAACGAGATCGCGAAGTACCGCAGGATCGTGAAGGAGGCCAAGATCACGCTGAGCTAGCCACGTGTAGGGCGAGCGCCCGACACGCGGTTCCTCCGACCATTGGCGGGAAGGGAGGTTACGGAGGGAAACCGTGGAAGGTTTCCCTCTGTTCTTAGCGGCGAGGCCCGAGCGGAACGCGAGCGCTGCGACTCTGGCAGGCCGGCATGATCTCCTTCGCGAAGAAGCGCATGCCGTCGAGCGGCGGAATCGGCTGAATGATGACGTGCTCGACGCCTGCGCGCGCGTACGCCTTCACGCGCTCGACGCACTGCTCGGGCGTGCCCCAGAGGTTGTCGTTCAGCACGTCCTTCGGCGTCGGCGGAACGGGAAACCGGTGCTCGCGCTCCTTCGCGTACAGCACGCTCCACTTGTCCACGTCGGCCTGCGCGAGCCCGGCGAGGCTCACCGTCGAGGTCGCCATCGGCAGCGGTTTGCCGCCGCGGCGCTTGGTCATGTCCTCGCGCCACGCCGCGACCGTCTCGGGGGGTTTGGAATAGAACAGCCACGTGTCGCCCAGGTCGGCGGCGAGCTGGCGTATCGCTTCCGAGTCTCCCGGCACCCAGATCGGGATGTGCGGCTTCTGCACCGGTTTGGGCTCGAGGTAGGCGTGCTCGAGCTTGTAGAAGCGGCCCTCGAAGTTGACCTCGTCCTGCGTCCACAGCGCTTTGGCGATCGTCAGCGCTTCGCGCAGCCGCGCCACGCGCTCCCCGTGCTCGTCCCACGGCAGGCCGTAGCTCGACGTTTCGTGCTTGAACCACGCCGAGCCCAGCGAGTAGATGAGACGCCCGCCGGAGATCACGTCGAAGGTCGCGGCCATCTTCGCCATCACGGCCGGATTGCGCAGCGAGTTGTTGAACGTGTGCCCCGCGAACGCGACCTTGCTCGTGAGCGGGATCAGCGCCGAGAGCACGGTCCAGTTCTCCAGCATCGGCGTGCGCTTTTCCATGTGCGCATTGATGACGTGATCGGGCAGCCACACGCTGTCGTAGCCGAGCTCTTCCGCCTCCACCGTCATGCGCCGCGCGTAATCCCAGCCGGCGCCCGGAGCGCCCATCTCGCCCTGCACCGCCAGCCGCACACCGAATTTCATTGAATAAAACCCACGACGCGCCTCCGGCGCAAAAAGTAGCTTAGGCGCCTGCCGGCGCTATGCCCAATTATCATCGACGGTCCATGCCGAGCACGTTGAGATAGGCGTGGCGCGAAGTATCTACGTAGCGCTCGCGGTATTCGACCGGCGTGCCGTCGTAGGTCTGCGCCATGCGCTCGATCGCGAGCACCGGTGCGCCGCGCTTCACCTTCAGGTGCCGCGCGGCGCTCGCCGGCGCGGCAGTGGCGCGCAGCCACTCCTCGAGCCGCGTCACCGTGACGCCGCAACGCGTCTGGTAGACACCGAAGATCGTCATGTCGCGCTCGCGCAGGAGCGACTCATCGAGGTGCGGAAACACCGCGCGCGGCACCACCACCCGGTCGTAGATCACGGGCTCGCCCTGCAGCCGGAGCACGTGCTCGTATTCGATGACGGGCGCGCCACGCTTCAGCTCGAGCCGCGCGGCGATCGCCTCATCAGCCGCGGTCTTCCGGTACGAGAGGAGCTCGCTCCCCGGGAATTCCTTGCGGCCCTCGCTATCGACGACGTTGAAAAACGCCTCCAGCATGTGATCGCGGTCGTGGCGCGCCGGGAACGTTCCGCGTCCGGGCCGCCGAACGAGCACGCGCTCGGCCACGAGCTCGCCGAGCGCCTTGCGTACGGTGCCGATCGAGACGCCGTAGGTGCGCGCGAGCTGCGCCTCGGTGGGCACCGCGGCGCCGGCCGGCCATTCGCCGCCCATGAGGCTGCCGAGCACCCGGCGCTTGACCTCCGCATACAGTGGGCCGCGCGTCACGGCGCCCGGCGTGAGACTAGACGGCGCCTCGCGCCAGCTCGCGCCTGCCGGCGCCACCGCGCCGCGTGCTTGCCGCGTCGTCGTATTCATATATATGATGTAGTTTAACTGCAACAAAAACAAAAATCAGCCCGCCGCCGGCCGCGTCCGGAAAGGAAATCGATGGACCGTCTCGACAGCATTGCCGCGTACCGTCTGCAGGTGCCGCTCACGAAGCCCTACAGGCTCGCCTTCGGCGCAGTCGAGCGCTACGACACGATCGTGGTGACGGCGACGCACGATAGCGGCCGCACCGGCCTCGGCGAAGCGACCGTGCTCACCGGTTACACCGACGAGACGATCGACGACGCGTGGAGCGTCGCGAAACGCTTCGCGTCGAGCCTGCTGGACATGCCGGCCGCGGCGGGACGCGCGGCGCTTCGCGAGCTCGCGGGCACGCATCCCTTCACCGCCACCGCGTTCGGGACCGCACTCGAAATGCTCGACGCGCCCGAGCGCTTTCGCGCACCCGCGCTCTCGGTGCCGCTGGTGGGCCTCGTAGACGCCAAGGGCCACGAAGCGATCGCGCGGCAGTTGGACGCGCTGCTCGAAACCGGTTACCGGACGGTCAAGATCAAAGTCGGGTTCGACGTCGGCGCGGATCTCGAATTCGTGCGCGCGGTGCAGCGCGCGGGCCGCAGTCGCGTACGCATCCGCATCGATGCGAACCAGGGCTACACCGCGGAACAGGGCGTCGCGTTCGTGCGCGGCCTCGAGCCCGATTCGATCGAGCTCTTCGAGCAGCCCTGCGCGGCCGGAGACTGGGACGCGCACCGGGCCGTGGCGCGGGCGTCGGGCGTGCCGCTCATGCTGGACGAGTCGATCTATGGCCTGCCGGACATCGAAAAAGCGGCCTCGCTCGAATGCGCGCAGTTCATCAAGGTAAAGCTCATGAAGTTCGTTACGCTGGACGCGCTCGCCGGGGCGATCGAGCGCATCCAGGCGCTCGGCATGCAGGCGGTGCTCGGAAACGGCGTGGCGTGCGACATCGGCTGCCTGCTCGAAGCGCTCGTCGCGGCGGGGCGCATCGACAACGCCGGCGAGATGAACGGATTCCTCAAGACGACCGGAACGCTGCTCGACCGGCCTCTCGCCTTCGAGGACGGCGCACTCGAGCTCGAACCGGGCTACACACCGCGCATCGATCTCGACAGCGTCCAGCGGTACTGCGTCGATTCGATCTGCTGCGGAGCCGCCGCCGCGGCCCCGAGCGCCGCCGCGTGAAAGCGATCGCCGTTGCGCGCTTCGGCGGTCCCGAAGCGCTGGAAATGATCGAGCGTCCGGTGCCCCAACCCGGGCCCGGCGAAGCGCTGGTGAAGCTCGAGTACGCCGGCGTGAACTTCATCGATGTGTACATGCGCAGCGGCCATTACGCGCGCTCCCACACCTACCAGACGCCGCTGCCGATGACGATCGGGATGGAGGGCGGCGGCACGGTGGTCGCGGCCGCCGAGGGCGCGACGAGCGTGAAGGCGGGCGACCGCGTCGCCTACTGCATCGTGCGCGGGAGCTACGCGCAGCTCGCGACGGTGCCGGTGTCGAAGCTCGTGCGCGTGCCTGACGATGTGCCGCTCGGCATCGCGACCGCGCTCATGCTTCAGGGCTGCACCGCGCACTACCTGAGCCATTCGGCGTTCGCGCTGAACGCCGGCCACACGTGTCTCGTCCATGCGGGCGCGGGCGGCGTGGGGCAGCTTCTCATTCAGCTCGCGAAGGCGCGCGGCGCCAGGGTGATCGCGACAGCCGGCAGCGCCGACAAAGCCGCCATTGCACGCGCGCGCGGCGCCGATCACGTGGTCCTCTACCGTGAGCAGGATTTCCGCGCGGAGGTAATGCGCATCACCGGCGGCGTAGGCGTGGATGTCGTGTACGACGCCGTCGGCCGTGACACGATCTCGAACAGCATCCGCAGCCTGAAGCGCCGCGGTCTGTGCGTGAATTACGGCGGCGCATCGGGACTCGTCGAGTCCGTGCAGCCGCTCGAGCTCGCGGAAGCGGGTTCGGTATTCTTCACGCGCCCCCACCTCGCCGATTACATCAGCACCGCGGACGAGTTCGCGATGCGCGCGAACGATCTCTACGCGGCGTGGCGCACCGGGGCGCTGACGGTGACGATCGACCGCGAGTTCGAGCTCGAAGCCGCGGCGGAGGCGCACCGCTATCTCGAAAGCCGCGGCACGCGCGGCAAACTGCTGCTGCGGGTTCCGCAATGAAACAGAAGACGGTCATCACCGGCGTCATCGGCTCCGACACCCACATCGTGGGAAACCGCATCCTGTCGATCGCGCTCGAGAACGCGGGCTACAAGGTGGTCGCGCTCGGCGCGCTCACGCCTGCGGCGGATTTCGTGAAAGCCGCCGTGGAGACCGCCGCCGACGCGATTCTCGTCTCGTCGCTGTACGGACAGGGCGAGCTCGACTGCCGCGGCTTCCGCAGCCTGTGCATCGAAGCGGGTCTGGAAGACATCCTCGTCTACGTCGGCGGCAACCTCGTCGTCGGCAAACGCTCGTGGGAGGAGACGCTCGAGACCTACCTCGACATGGGCTTCGATCGCGTGGCCCCGCCCGGCACGCGCGTCGACACCGTGCTCGACTGGCTCGCCGAGGACCTGGCGGCGCGCGAAGCACGCTCGCGCGCCACCGTCTGACGCGCCGGCGCATCAGGCACATGACCACTGCGCTCCTCATCGATTTCGGCAGCACCTATACGAAGCTCCGCGCGGTCGATGTCGGCGCGCAGCGCATCCTCGGCGCAGGTCAGGGGCCGTCCACGGTCACGACGGACATCATGTTCGGCATGCGTGCCGCGCTCGACGATCTCGAGCGCCGGCTCGGCAAGCTCCCGCGGTTCGACTACCGCCTGGCTTCCAGCAGCGCGGCGGGCGGATTGCGCATGGTCACGGTGGGTCTCGTACGCGAGCTCACGGCCGAGGCCGCGCGGCGCGCGGCTTTGGGCGCCGGCGCGAAGCTCGTCGGCGCGTTCGCCTACCGGCTGACCACGGCCGATATTGCGGCGATCCATGCGCTGGCGCCGGATATCGTGCTCCTCGCCGGCGGCACCGACGGCGGCAACAGCGAAGTCGTGATCGCAAACGCGCAGCGGCTTGCGGCGACCGATCTCACGTGCCCGATCGTGTACGCGGGCAATCGCGCGGCGGCGGACGAAGCCCTCGCGGCACTCGCGGGTAAGACCGTCGTGGTCACCGACAACGTGATGCCCGAGTTCAACGTGCTCGCGATCGAGCCAACGCGCGCCGCGATCCGGCAGGTGTTCATCGACCGCATCGTGCACGCGAAAGGCATCGACCGGGCCGCCGCCGAATTCGATGCCGTGCTGATGCCCACACCCGCCGCGGTGCTCGAAGGCGCGCGGCTCGTCGCGGATGGAATCACCGGGCGCGACGGACTCGGCACGATCGTCGTCGTCGATCCCGGTGGCGCGACCACGGACGTGCATTCAATCGCCGCGGGTGATCCGGCGCCGGGCGTCGTCCCGCAGGGCCTGCCGGAGCCGCGCGTGAAGCGCACCGTTGAGGGCGATCTCGGCATGCGCCACAACGTTGGTGCGATCGTTGAAGCAGCCGGTATCGACGCGATCGCGGCCGAGGCGCGGCTCACGCATGAGCGCGTGCAGACGCTGGTCGCCGCGATCTCACGCGACGTCGAACGTCTACCCGCCTCCGAAGACGAGCACGCCCTCGATCGCGCGCTCGTCCGCGCCGCAGTCCGGTTTGCCGTCGAGCGTCATTGCGGCACGATCGAGACGGTTTATACGGTCACCGGTCCGGTGACCGTGCAGCGCGGCAAGGACCTGACGCGCGTCGATGCGGTGATCGGCACCGGCGGCGCGATCGTCGCGAGCCGTGAGCCCCGCGCGGTGCTCGAAGTCGCGCTTGCGGATGCGGCGCAGCCGCTCGTGCTCAAACCCCGAGCGCCGCGATTGCTGCTCGATTCGCACTACATCCTCTACGCCTGCGGGCTGCTCGCCGCCGTGGAGCCGCGCGCGGCGCTCGATCTCGCCCTCGCTCATCTGCACCCGCTGGAGAAGGAGAACGCGCATGAACGCGCCTGCTGCGCCTGAATCGATCCGCCTCCCGCTCTCGGAATCGCGGATTCCCGACGACGTCTTCGAGCGCATGCGCGCGGAGAACCTCGCGCGCTGGCCGACCGGCTCCGGCGTCGTGTTTGACGAAGCGGTCGAGCGCCAGCGCGCGATGCCGAAACACAAGCAGCTCGGCTGGGTGATGCGCGAAGCGGCACTGCAGCGCCGCTGCCTCACGCAGCCGCGCGGCGGCTTCGGCACCTTCGAGATGCATCGTCATCTCATGGTGACGCTGGACAAGCACGGGCTCGCCGATGTCGTGCCGACGACGACCGACAGCTACACGCGCAACGAGCAGTGGCAGCTCGCGCAGAAGGGGATCGAAGAGTCCGAGCGCGCCGGCCGCTCCATGCTGAACGGCTATCCGATCGTCAATTACGGCGTCGAAAAAGTCGTCGAGCTGATCGACGCAATCGAGAAACCCGCGATCATGCTGACGGGCACCGCGATGCCGCGATTGACCGGGGAGATCGGTTACGCGGGCGGCTACACCGGTTATCTCGGCTCGGCAATCGCCTACACCACGTCGTATACGAAAGAGCTTTCGATCGAGGACGGCATCCGCGGCTATCAGTATCTCGACCGTCTCGCCGCGATGTACGCCGAGCACGGCATCGATCTTCATCGCCGGCAGCCCGGGTTCCTCACCGGCACCAACATTCCGCCATCGATCGCCGTTGCCATCGCGGTGCTCGACTGCCTGCTCGCCGCGGCGCAGGGGGTGCGCAACTACGGGCTCGAAATGGGCGAGACGCTGCACCTCGTGCAGGACGCGGCGGCGGTTGCGGCATGCCGCGAGACGGTCCAGGACTACCTCCAGAAGCGCGGTCTCACCGACGTCTTCACACCGGTCACGCTGCTGCACTGGATGGGCGCATGGCCGCAGGATGAAGCGCAATGCGCGGCGCTCGTCGCGTACGGGGGCACGCTCGCGGCGATCGCGGGCGCGAACAGCGTCACGACGAAAAGCGTGCATGAAGCCTTCGGCATCCCCACGCCCGAAGCGAACGCCGAGGGCTTACGGATCACGCGCATGGCGGTTTATCTCGCGCGCGATATCCGCCTCGACGGACTGCCGGAATTCCAGGCGGAGAAAGAGCTCATCAAGCGCGAGGCGCGCGCGATCGTGGACAAGGCGCTCGAGATGGGCGACGGCGATGCCGCGCTCGGGACGGTGCGCGCGTTCGAGGCCGGCGTGCTCGACGTGCCGTGGTCGCCCAGCCGCTACTGCAGGAGCCGTGTCATGCCCGCCCGCGACGCGGACGGGTACCTGCGCATCGTCGATCCGGGCCTGATGCCGTTCCCGCGGGAGGTGATGGAGATCCACGAGGAGAAGTTGAGGCGCCGCGCCGCGAAAGAAGGATTGCCGTATGGCCACGAGCTCGCGATCGCGAGCGTGTACGAAATGGCGGAGCCGGTGGCGAAGCTGCTGCCGGATGTAATCGGTCGGTAAAGGAGGACGCATGAATCAGACAGCAGATATCGCCAGCGCGGGCAGGATAGGGGTACGCCGCATCGACGGCAGCATCGGCGTCGAGCTCGTGGGCGTCGACCTGTCGCGCGAGCTCGATGACGACACGTTTCGTGAAGTCGCGCGCGTGTACGACACGCATCCCGTCGTCGTCGCGCGCGACCAGAATCTCACCCCAGCGCAGCACGTTGCGTTCAGCCGCCGCTTCGGCGAGCTGGAAATCCATGTACTCAAGGATTTCCTCCTGCCCGGCCATCCGGAGCTTCTGGTGCTCTCGAACATACTCGACGAGCACGGCAAGCGTATCGGACTCGCCGACGCGGGACGCGTGTGCGTATGGCACACCGACATGTCGTACCTCGAGAAGCCGCCGCGCGGATCGATGCTCTATGCGCGCGAAGTGCCGGTACGGGACGGCCGGGCCCTTGGCGACACGCTGTTTGCCGACACAGCGGCGGCATACGAAGCGCTGCCGGCGGATGTGAAAAAGAAACTCACGGGCCTGAAAGCGATCCACCGCATGACGAAGGGCTACGAGGGCGGCGGAAAAAATGCGCGTGACCGCGTGGCATATTCCGAAGAGCAGCGGCGCAGCAATCCGGAGCGCGCACATCCAATCGTTCGGACCCATCCGGCGACCGGCCGCAAGTGCCTGTACGTGAGCCGGCTGTGCTGCGTCGGCATCGAAGGCATGCCGGACGAAGAGAGCGAGCCGCTGCTCGAGATGCTCTACGAGCACTGCACGCGGCCCGAGTTCGTCTATCGCCATCGGTGGCAGAAAGGCGACCTCGTCATGTGGGACAACTGCGCCGCGCAGCATCTCGCGACGATGGATTACGAGCTGCCGCTGCGGCGGCTCATGCACCGCACCACGCTGATGGGAACGGCGCCATATTGAGCCGGTGCGCCACCGGCGCACCCTGCGATGGGATCAGCGATGAGACTCAAAGATAAGGTTGCAATCGTCACCGGAGGCGCGGCGGGTATCGGCCGCGGCATGGTGGAAACGTTCGCGCGCGAAGGCGCGCGCGTGGCCATCGCCGACCGCGACATCGCGAAAGCCCGCGAGACGGCGGAGCACGTGCGCGGCACCGGCGGTGATGCGGCGGCATTCGAAGTCGATGTCTCGAATTCGGCGTCCGTGGCGCGCATGGCGGAAGGCGTCGTCGCGCGTTTCGGAGGCGTCGACGTGCTCGTGAACAACGCCGGAATCCGTTACGTGAAGCCTTTTCTGGAGCTCTCCGAAGAAGAGTGGCGCAGGACGCTCGACGTGAACCTGACCGGCCAGTTCCTGTGCTGCCGCGCGGCCGTGCCGCACATGCTGAAAGCGGGCCGGGGGAAAGTCATCAATCTCTCGTCCGTGGCCGGCGAGTTCGGACGCCCGCAGCGGCTCGCGTATTGCGCATCGAAGGGCGGCGCGATCGCCTTTACCAAGGCGCTCGCGGTCGAGCTCGCGGGCAAGAACATCTGCGTGAATGCGCTCGCGCCGGCGCTCATCGACACACCGCTCAACGCGACGTACGCGAACGACGACGCCCTCGCCGACACCTGGAAGAACGAGCTCCTGATCCGGCGCTGGGGACGGCCGGAGGACGTCGCGGCCGCCGCGATCTATCTTGCCTCGGAGGATTCCGACTTCGTGACCGGAACGGTGCTCACGATCGACGGTGGGTGGACCGCCGCGCTCATCCGCGCCAACGAGATCGAGTAGGCGCATGAATACGATCACGAACGGCACGACGGCGGCACGCACGGAGGCGCTTGACATCGCCCAGCGGCTCACCGGGCACGTCGTCATCGACGGTAAGCTCGCGCCCGCGCTCATGAGCGAAACCTTTCCGGTCGAGAATCCCGCCGACGGCAGCACGATCGCACGAGTGCCGCGCTGCCGGCGCGAGGACGTCGAGCGCGCCGTGCGCTCGGCGCATCGCGCGTTTCCTGCATGGTCGCGCACGCCGGCGCGCGAGCGCGGCCGCGCCATCCTGCGCATCGCGGATCGCCTGCAGGCCGAACGCGAGCCGCTCGCGCGGCTCCTGGCGCTCGACACCGGCAATGCGATCGCGACGCAGGCACGGCCCGAGGTGGATGCGGCGATCGACATGCTGCGGCTTTTCGCGGGCGTGGCCGGAGAGCTCAAGGGCAAGACGATCCCGTGGGAGCCGGGGACGCTGTGCTACACGACACGCGACCCGCTCGGCGTGGTCGGCGCGATCATCCCGTGGAACGCACCGCTCCTGCTGGCGGCGGGCAAGCTCGGGCCGGCGCTCGTTGCCGGCAATACGGCCGTCGTGAAAGCCGCCGAGCAGGCGCCGCTCGCCCCGCTGCGCATGCTGGAGCTCATGCAGGAGTTTCTGCCGCCGGGCGTGGCAAACCTCGTCACCGGCTTCGGTGAAGAAGCCGGACAGCCGCTCGCGACGCACGCATTGGTGCGCAAGGTGACCTTCACCGGCTCGTGCGAAGTGGGCAAGCACATCCTCCACTACTGCGCGGACAAGATCTGTCCGGTGACGCTCGAGCTTGGGGGGAAAAGCCCGAACATCGTGCTCGCCGACGCCGATCTCGAGCTCGCGGTGCCCGGCATCATCATGGGCATGCGCTTCACGCGACAGGGGCAGTCGTGCTCGGCCGGCACGCGCGTGTACCTGCATCAGGATGTCTACGACGCGGTGATCGAGCGCGTCATCCCGGCGCTCGCAAAGCTCAGGCTCGGCGATCCGCTGGACGAATCGACCGAGGTCGGCGCCGTGATCTCGCGCGAGCAGCTCGAGCGCATCGAACGCTACGTGACGATGGCGCGCGACACGCTCGGCGTTCGCATCCTGTGCGGCGGCGCACGTCCCGAAGGCGACGCGTTCGCGCGCGGGAATTTCTATCTCCCGACGCTCATCGAGGACGTGCCTTCGTCTTCACCGGTGTGCCGCGACGAGATCTTCGGCCCGGTGGCGCTCGTCTCGCGCTGGCGCGATTTCGATGCCGTGCTCGAGCAGGCGAACGACACCGATTTCGGTCTCGCGGCGGCGCTGTGGACGCGCGACCTGTCCAACGCGCTCGCGTTCGCCGAACGCATCCAGGCGGGCTTCGTGCAGGTGAATCAATTCATCACGCCGCGTCCGAACCTGGCCTACGGCGGGTTGAAAGCGAGCGGTCTCGGCAAGGAGTACTCGCTGGAGAGCATGCTCGAGCACTTCACGACGAGCAAGACGGTGATCATCAACTCCGGTAAGCGGCCGGGTTGAGTGTTTGTCATGGTTGGTGCTTCGACAAGCTCAGCACGAACGGTGTGCGGCCTTGGAGCCAGCGCCCTTCATTCGCTCTCAGCCAGCCCTGCGTTTGCCCTGAGCTCGTCGAAGGGTGAACAGCCTAAACGATCTTCTGCTCGCGCAGCCGCGCGATTCCCGCGGCGTCGAGGCCGAGCACGTCGCGCAGGATCTCGTCCGTGTGCTGCCCGAGCGTGGGCGGCGGGAGCTTGTATTCGACGGGCGTCGCTGAAAAGCGCATCGGGCTCGCGACCAGCGGCACCTTGCCCGCAGTCGCGTGGTCGACTTCGATCTTCACGCCGCGCGCGATCACCTGCGGCTCTTCGAAGACCTGCTTGATGTTGTTGATCGGACCGTTGGCCACGCCGGCGGCCTCGAGTGCTTCGACCCAGTCGCGGGTGGTGCGCTTCCTGAAGATGTCGGCGAGGAGCGGCGTCAGCACGTCGCGGTTTTCCACGCGCTTGCCGTTGGTCGCGAAGCGGGGATCCTGCGCGAGCGCCTGGCAGCCCGCGACCTCGCAGAACTTCCTGAACAGATTGTCGTTGCCGCAGGCGAGGATGATGTCGCCGTCCGCCGTCTTGAAAGTCTGGTACGGCACGATGTTCGGGTGCGCGTTGCCGAGCCGCCCCGGCACCTCGCCCGTCGCGAGATAGTTCATCGCCTGGTTGGCGAGGAACGCGACCTGCGTGTCCAGCAGCGCGAGGTCGAGTTGCTGCCCCACGCCGGTCTCGGCGCGGTGCGCGACCGCGGCGCACACGGCGATGCTCGCGTACATGCCGGTCATGATGTCCACGATCGGCACGCCGACGCGCTGCGGCCCGCCGCCCGGCAGCTCGTCGCGCTCGCCGGTGATGCTCATGAGACCGCCCATGCCCTGCGCCATGAAGTCGTAGCCGGGCCGCTCCTTGTAGGGCCCGGTCTGGCCGAAGCCGGTGACGGAGCAATAGATCAGGCGCGGGTTCACCTTCTTCAGGTCGTCGTAACCCAGCCCGTAGCGCGCGAGATCGCCGTACTTGTAGTTCTCGAGCAGCACGTCGCTGCGGATCGCGAGATCGCGTACGAGGTTCTGACCCTCGGGCCTGGAAAGATCGACGGTGATCGATTTCTTCCCGCGATTCGCCGATGCGAAGTACGCCGACTCGGCGGTGTCCTGCCCCTTCGAGTCCTTGAGCCACGGCGGGCCGAAGGCCCGCGAATCGTCGCCTTTGCCGGGACGCTCGACCTTGATCACCTCCGCGCCGAGATCGGCGAGGTTCTGGCCGCACCACGGCGCCGCCAGCACGCGCGATAGATCGAGCACTCTGATGTGGGAAAGCGGACCTGGCATTGATTTCTCCTAGCGGCCGAGGAACTTCGGCCGTTTCTTCTTGAGGAATGCGTCGTACCCGATGCGATAGTCCTCGGTCGCGAAGTAATCGAAGTTCGCGGCGATCTCGGCCTCGCTGAGCGGTTTCGGCTGCGGCGTGAGCCGCCGCACGAAGCGTTTGTGCCAGCGCGCGACGAGCGGTGCGCCTTCGACGATGCGCTGCACGCTCGCGCGGACTTCATCCTCGAGCGCCTCGTCAGGAACGACACGCGTCAGCAGTCCTTTCGTCATCGCCTCCCGCGCGTCCCAGACGCGGCCTTCGACGAGGATCTCCAATGCGACCGCACGGCCGACCAGCGGCAGCAGCGCGTTGAGCTCGTCGTATGCGATCGGGAATCCGAGCCGGTTGATCGGCACGCCGAAGCGGCCGGACGTCCCGGAGAGACGCAGATCGCACTGGCACGCGATCTCGAGGCCGCCGCCGACGCACGGCCCCTGGATCATGGCGATCGTCGGATGGCGGCACTCGGCGAGCGCCTGGAGCGCGCCGTACACGAGCTCGCGGTGATAGATACGCCCCTGCTCCGCGTCATTACGGACCTGCGCGAATTCGGCGATGTCCGCGCCCGCGGCAAACGCCTCGCTGCCGGCGCCGCGCAGGACCACGCAGCGCAGCGCGTCGTCCGCCGACAGCGCTTCGACCGCGCGCCTGAGCGCCCGCCACATCTCGGCGGTCAGCGCATTCAGCTTCTCGGGATTGTGGAGCGTGACCGTCGCGACGGCGCCGTCACGCGCAACGACGACGTCGGCAGTCATGGCGTGGGAGGGCGGTATTGTAGCGGCCGTTCACGCGCCGCGCGCCGCGGCCGCCGCCATGATGACCGCCACGCCGACGCTCACGCCGACCAGCAGATTGCGACGCGCAACGTGGTACGCCACCAGCGCAAGCGCACACGCTGCCGCACGCTCGAGGAGATGAGTCTCCGCAAGCATGCCCGAGGGCATCACGACGATGCGCGACACGAGCCCGGCGATCATGGCGTAAGCGACCGCGCCGACCCACTTGAAAAGCTCGCTCTCGGCCGCGATTCGACCGGAGAGCACGACGCCGAATCCCCGCCAGACGTAAGTAGCAAGGCTCGCCGCCAGCACGAGCAGCCAGAGCTCAACCACGGCCGCGCTCCATGATCCTCTGGATCGAGTATGCGATGGTGCCGCCGGCGAGGCCGCCCAGCAGTACGCTCCACTGTGGATCGACGAGGTGCACGAGCGGCCCGGCAATCGCGCCGCACACGAGCGCGACGGCAGCGAGCCCGGCGCGCACCTCGCCGACCAGCAGGACGACGAAGTACACCGGATTCAGGAACACGAAGCCGAGCCGTACGAGCGGCGTAAAGCCGCCGGCCAGATAGAAGCCGGCGACCGTCGCGGCGACGCCGACCGCCCAGCAGGTCGCCGCAAAGCCGACGAAATACGCGAGGCGCTCCTCGCGCGGCATTTCGGCCGTGCGCTTCATCGTCCACGCCCAACTCGTCATCGAGAGGACCTGCGACGCGACAATGATGCTCGTGCGCGTACTGCCGGGGCCGCGCACCACCGGCATGAGCGAGATCGACATCGGCAGGAAACGCACGGCGGTCAGCATGACCGCGAGCACGGTCAGCGGCCCGGCAGCGCCCGCGAGGTGCATTTCGATCAACACGAGCTGTCCCGGCAGGGCCCAGATGCCGGCGGTGCACGCCGCCGCGAGCAGAACATTGAACCCGGCTTCGTACGCGAGCGCGCCGAACCCGAGCATGCCGGCCCCGATGACCGCGCCGGGCACGCCGAGCGCCTCGCGCGCCCCGCGCAGACGCGCGCGACGCACCCGGACGCGGTATCCTGCTTCGCTCATAACCGGCAATTCATAACAGGAGGAGTGTTCCATGAAAACGCGTGTGCTGGCCGCGATCGCGGTCTCGTCCTTCGCAGCGGTTGCCAACGCGCAGGAAGCCTATCCATCGCGAGCGATCACGATCACCGTTCCGAATCCGCCGGGCGGCATGAATCAGATCACCGCGCAGCCGCTCTCGGCCGTGATCGAGAAGCTCACGAAACAGCCGGCGCCCGTCATCAACCGTCCGGGCGGCACGGCCGCGGTCGGCACGGCGTACGTGGCGACCCAGAAGCCCGATGGCTACAACATTCTCGTGACCACGCCGAACATCTATCTCGTGGTCGAGAAGAACAAGGCGCTGAACGTCGAGTCGCCGTACAAGCTCGAGCAGATCCAGCTGCTCGCGCTCACGAGCGCCGATCCGCTCGTGCTCACCGTGAACGCGGACGCGACTTACAAATCGGCAAAGGAGCTGATCGCGGACGCCAAGGCGAAGGACGGACAGCTTTCGTTCTCGAGCTCGGGACCATACGGCGTCACGCACGTGCCCTTCGCGATGTTCCTCGATGCCTACGGCCTCAAGATGCGCCACGTGCCGACGACCGGCGGCGGTCCGGCGGTGACGCAGCTTCTCGGCGGTCACGTCAACGCGACCTCGCAAGGTCGCGCGGCGCTCTATCCGCACATCAAGAGCGGGAAGCTGCGGGCGCTCGCGACCTTCGGCGCCAAGCGCCCGGCGACGCTACCGGACACGCCGACATTCATCGAGCTCGGGCAACCGCTCGAAGCATATCTGTGGGTGGGTCTCTTCACGACCGCGGGCGTGCCGGACGCGACGCTCAAGTCGATGCGCGATCTGATCCGGCGCGCGCTGACCGATCCACTCTACAAACAGGCGATGGACAAGGCCGGTATCGAGATCGATTACCGCGACACACCCGAGTTCGTGAAGTTCTTCCAGGCCGATCACAAGCGCATGGCACCCGTCGTCGCCAAGCTCGCGAAGGAAGACAAGAAATAACGCTGCTGTCCCGTCGTAAAGCGCACCCACTGTAGGTGGGCTGGCAGCGCACCAAACAAACCCGTCGCGTCTGCAGCCGAGCACCGAGACCGTCATGACGAAAATCAGAGACATCCGCCCAATCGCCGTCAGCATCCCGATGTCGAAGCCGATCAAGATGGCCGGGGTCGAGCTTAAGCACGCCGACAACGTGCTGGTGCGGATCGAAACGCGCGAGGGCATCGTCGGGTGGGGCGAAGCGGCGTCGGCGCCGAGCATGACCGGCGAGACCGTCGAAAGCATGATGGCCGCGATCCGCTACATGGCGCCTCATCTCGCCGGCCTCGACCTGGAGGACGTCGCACTCGTCTCGAGCGGCATGAACCGGCTCATGTACGGCAACAAGGGCGCGAAATCGGCGATCGAGATCGGGCTGCACGACGCGCTCGGCAAGTCGCAAGGCAAGCCCGTGCACGATCTGCTCGGCGGAAAACGTCGGGGCCGCATCCCGATGCTGCAGATGATCGCGGCGAGCAAAGTGGACGCCGATGTGGCGGAAGCGCAGCGCTCGAAGGCGCTCGGCTACGTCGCGTTCAAGGTGAAGGTCGGCACCGGTGACCCGCGCGTGGACGCCGATCGCACGCGGCGTGTATGCGAAGCGCTCGGTCCCGGTGTGCTGCGCTGCTCGGATGCGAACCAGGGGTGGAGCGTCGATCAGGCGATCGAATACGTGCGCGCGCTCGAAGGTTCGGGGCTCGACTTCTTCGAGCAGCCCGTGATGGCCGACGATCTCGAAGGCATGGCGAAAATCGCCGCGGCCACCGATATCGCGATCGGCTGCGACGAAGGCGTGCACCACCTCGACGACCTGCGCCGGCACCGCGAGGCGCGCGCAGCGCGTGGCGCGAGCCTGAAGGCGGTCAAGCTCGGCGGCTTGCGCGGCGTAATCGACGCCGCCGCGCTGTGCGAAGCGCTCGATATGAAAGTGAACCTCGCCGGGAAGATGTCGGAGTCCGGCATCGCGACCGCCGCCGTGCTCCACCTCGCCGCGGCGGCGCCCGCGCTCGACTGGGGCGTGTCTCCCACCAGCCCCTATCTCGCGGAAGACGTGCTTGCCAAGCCGCTCGTGTTCGCCAACGGCCACGCCGAAGTGCCGACCGGGCCGGGACTCGGCATCGAAATCGACGAGCGTCAGGTCCGCAAGTTCACGATCGAACGCTAGCGGCGAATTCCAAGAGGTGATGCGGCTGGGCGGCGTCAGAGCCGAGCGCAGTTCCCAGGATTGTGGTTCCACTGGCCTAAGGCCGAGCGCGCGGTGGAGGTGATTCGGCGAGCCGATTTGTGCCGCAGTCATTGCAGCCGGCGCTTCGTGTGCGGGTAGTCGTGTTTTGACTGCCCGCCGCGAAGCGGGTTTCCGGGCTGCAATGACACGCTTTGCGGCACCATGAGGATCGACGAATCGCCTCCGCCGCGTCTTCAGCGGTAGCGGCTCACCGGGCAGAAGCCGCCTTGTCGCCGCCGCGGATCGCGCGGTCGATGCGTTCGCGTTTGACGTTCGGCGCGAACATCTGGATGAAGTCGAAGACGAAGTTGCGCAGGTAATCGTTACGGCGCACGCCAAGGTAGATCGTGTTCGGCTCGAACAGGTGGCTGGCATCGATCGCACGGAGCTGGCGGTCACGCGCGGGATCGAAGGCAAGACTCGCCACGATCGCGATGCCGAGCCCCTGCTCGACGTAGGCCTTGATCACATCGGTATCGGCCGCGCTCAGCACGATCTTCGGTTTCAGGCCGAGCGCCGCGAAGGTTCGCACGAGCTTCGAGCGGCCGATGAAGGGGCTGTCGTAGGTAATGATCGGATAGCGCGCGAGCGTCTCGAGCGTGACGCTGCGCGACCGGGTGAGCGGATGGTCGCGCGGCGCGATCACGATGCGCTGCATCGCGTAGCACGGAAAGAGCGCCACACCGCCCGCGTCCCGCGGTGATTCAGAGCCGATGCAGACGTCGGCGCCGCCGGTGCGCACGAGCTCCACGATCTCCTGCGGGCTGCCCTGCCGGATCATGACCTCGACACCCGGATGGCGCGCCGCGAACGCGCGAACGATCGGCGGCAGCGCGTAGAGCGCCTGCGTGTGCGTCGTCGCGATCGTGAGGGTGCCGCTTTCCTCCGCCTGGAAGTCGCGCGCGATCTCCGCGAGCGTGCGCGTGTCGGCGAGGATGCGCCGGGCGACCTCGACGATCTGTACGCCGGGGCCGGTCAGCCCGCGCAGGCGCTGGCGCGCGCGCAGGAAGATGTCCACGCCCAGCTCGCGCTCCAGCTCCCGGAGCTGCCGGCTCACCGCCGGCTGCGGCGCATCGAGCGCCTCCGCCGCCCTGGAGACGTTGTAGCCGTGCTTCACGATCTCGACCACCGCGCGCAGTTGCTCGAGCCTCATGCCTTATAACGATTTCGTTATACCCCGCGTCCATTCTAGTCATTGAAGACGGCGCCGGCGGTCTCCACAATGCGCGCTCCACTGGAAGGAGAGCTCATGCAGAAGGTCACCGTGCTCAACCCGCGCATCGCCGATGACGCGCCGCGGGCTTCGCTCGCGCCGGAACTGAAGGCGCTGGCCGGCGCGCGCGTCGCGTTCGTCGACAACAGCAAAGTGAACGCGGACCTCTTCCTGTCACGCATCCGACCGCTGCTCGAGCAGACATACGGCGTGCGGCCCGGCAGGACGGTGCGCAAGCTCGCGCCCAAGGACGAGCTCACGCACGCCGATCTCGAGGAGCTGGCGAGCTACGACGCCGTCGTGCAGTGCTTCGGCGACTGCGGCACGTCGACCTCGATGACCGTCGCCGACGGCGTGAGCCTCGAGCGTCTCGGCATTCCGACCGTGACGGTGATCAGCACCGCGTTCGCGCGCGCCGCGCGCGCGCAGGCCGCCGGCCGCGGCATGGGCGATCTGCCGGTGATCGAGGTGCCTCACCCGATGCACACGGCGCCCGCGCCGGTCGTCCTGGAGCGCGCCGAGGCCGTCGTGTCCGACCTCGTGGGGGCTCTGACCCGGCGCAACACGACTTCCATCGCGACACGGGAGGAGTTGCGTGACGCCGAGGTCACGCTCGATGCCTCACCGGAAGCGGTCCAGGAATTCTTCTTCGAGCAGGGCTGGACCGACGGACTGCCGGTCGCGCCGCCGACGCACGCCGCGGTGCGCGCGATGCTGGCCGCCGTCAGGCGCGATGCGGCGCAGGAGATCGGTCCGATACCGCCGCGCATGCGCATGGCGAGCCTGGAAAAGCTCGCCGTGAACGCCGTCATGGCGGGGTGCCGGCCCGAGTACTTTCCGGTCGTGCTCGCCGCAATCGAGGCGATGCTCGACCCGGAATGCCGCCTGTACGGTATCCGCACCGCGACCAACAACGGCACACCGCTGGTCATCGTGAATGGTCCCGCGGCACGCAAGCTCGACATCAATTCGGGCGGAAACGTCTTCGGGCAGGGTTGGCGGGCGAACGCAACGATCGGCCGCGCCTTGCAGCTCGTGCTGCGCAACGCCGGCGGGGACATGCCCGGCGAGACCGACATGTCGACCCAGGGCCAGCCCGGCAAGTTCACCTTCTGCATCGCCGAGAACGAGGAAGACAGCCCGTGGACGCCGTTTCACGTCGAGCGCGGCTTCTCGCCCGATGACAGCACGGTGACCGTGATCGGCGCATCGGCAGGGCACAACGTGTTCACGTACGGCTGCGAGACCGGAACCGAGATCCTCGAGCACGTCGTGGGCGCGATGACGGCGCTCGGCCACAACAACGTGATCTTCCCGACCGGTCCGCTGGTCGTGTTCGGGCCCGAGCACGCGAACGTGCTCGCGCGCGACGGCTACGACAAGCCGAAGATCCGCGAGTACCTGTTCAGACACGCGCGCATACCGCTGTCGCGCTTTCGCGAGCGAACCGTGCGCGGGCTCAAACATCGGCGCGCGCGATGGTTCGAGCAGGCCGGCGATCCCGATCACATCGGCGTCGCGGACGATCCTTCGCACATCAATATCGTGGTCGCCGGCGGCCCGGGGATACACTCGCAGTTCGTTCCGACCTCCTTCAGCTACAGCGCCGTCACACGGCGCATCGCGGACTAGACATGAACAGCACCGTCATCAGCGCAGTCGACCCCACTCTGCTTCCGATCAGCGAGCTCGCTGCGCTCATCAAGGCGCGGAAGCTTTCGGCAGTCGAGCTCACACGCGCGTATCTCAAGCGGATCCGCACCTGCGACGCGCAGGTCAACGCGTTCATCACGATCACGGACGAGCTTGCGCTGGAGCAGGCTGCACGAGCCGACCGCGAAATCGCCGAAGGCCGGTACCGGGGGGCGCTGCACGGCATCCCGTTCGCGGTTAAGGACGTGATCGACACCGCGGGCGTGCTCACGACGGCGCATTCGCGCATCCTCGAGCGCAATTTTCCTTCCGCCGACGCGACCGCCGTGGGGAAGCTCTATGACGCGGGCGCGATCCTGCTCGGCAAGGTCTCGACGCACGAATTCGCTCACGGCGGGCCCTCTTTCGACCTGCCGTGGCCGCCGGCACGCAATCCATGGAACAACGAGCACCACTCCGGCGGGTCGAGCAGCGGTTCGGGCGCTGCGGTCGCCGCCGGATTCGCCGCGATGGCTCTCGGGACGGATACCGGCGGCTCGATCCGAACGCCGTCGTCGCTTTGCGGCATCGTCGGGCTGAAGCCGACCTACGGCCGCGTGAGCCGCTACGGCGTCATCAATAACTCCTTCACGTTCGACAACTGCGGTCCGATGACATGGACCGTCGAGGATTGCGCCGTGATGTTGCAGGCGATCGCCGGCTACGATCCCAAGGATCCGAGCAGCAGCGACGTTCCCGTTCCGGACTATCGCGCGACGCTGACGCCCGACCTGAAAGGCATGCGCATCGGCGTCCTGCGGCATTTCTGGGAAGAGGACCTGCCCGTGAGCGCCGAGCTCGCGCGCGCGATCGAGAACGCGATCTCGACGCTGGAAAAGCTCGGCGCGACGCTGGAAGTCGTGCGCATGCGGCCGATCCAGGAGTACTACGACGTCAAGATCGTGATCGCCGAATCCGAGCTCCTCGCGGTCCATCAGGACGACTTCGTGGAGCGCCCGGAGGACTTCGGCGAGATTTTCCTGGGTCGCGTGCTCGGCGCGGCGCTCTTCCAGTCCGTCGATTACGTGCAGGCGCAGCGCGAGCGCCGCAAGATGCTCGCGGAGATGAAGCCGCTGTACGAGCGTTTCGATGCGTTCGTCACCGCCGGTCTCGGTCCCGCGCCCCGGCTCGACGAGCATCGCAACATCGGTTTCTGGGAGAAGTGGCAGAAGCCGAACATGACGACCCCTTTCAACGTCACTGCCGGTCCGGCGCTCGTGCAGTGCATCGGCTTCTCCGAGCAGGGCTTGCCGCTGTCGATGCAGGTCGCCTCGCGCCCGTTCAATGAGCAGGCCGTGTTCAGGGTCGCTCACGCCTACGAGAAGGCGACGCCCTGGCGCGAGCGCCGGCCGAAGCTCGTGCCGGGCGCGATCGCGCGGCCGATCGCGCCGGAGCCGATACCGACCAATCCGGCGGGAATCGAGCCGCGGACACGCGAGCTCGTGCGCATGATGGCCGAACAGGCGGGGCTCAAGCTTCCCGAGCGCCTGCTCGTGCAGATGTGCGAGGCTGCGCCCTATGCGCGCGCGATGGCGAATCGCATTCGCCGCAAGCGTAAGCGCGCCGACGAGCCCGCAAACACGTTTCGTTTTCCCGATATCCCATAAGAGCCGCGCCCGCGGCAGCTACCGAGGAGGAGTAAATGAAGCCCATGACTGATTGCGCATCGCTGTTGCGTGCGTGCGCTGCCGCCGTTCTCGTGCTCTCGAGCGGCGCGACGCTTGCGGCGAGCGCCGGATGGAAACCGGAGCGTCCCGTCGAGTTCATCATTCCCGCAAGCGCCGGCGGCGGCCAGGACCGCACCGCCCGCGTCATTCAGAAGATCCTGCAGGATTCCGGAGCCGTGCCGACCGCCATCAACATCGCGAACAAGGGCGGCGGCGGCGGCAACATCGCCTACAACTATCTGCAGCAGTTCAAGGGCGACGGCCACTACCTCGCGACGGCCTCTCCCACGCTGATCACAAACCACATACTCGGCACGAGCCCGATCAGCTACACCGATGTCACGCCGCTCAACATTCTGTACAACGAATACATCGGCTTCGCGGTGAACGCCGAGGGCCCGATGAAATCGGGCGCCGACCTCGTCGCGCGCCTGAAGAAAGATCCCGAGTCGGTGACGTTCGCCTTCGGCACCAGCCGGGGTAACGCGAATCACATCGCGGTGGCGTTGATGGCGAAGGCCGCGGGCGTCGACGTGAAGCGGCTGAAGGTCGTCATCTACAAGTCATCCATCGATGCCGCGACCGCGCTCATGGGCGGGCACGTCGATGCCGTCGCGACGCCGACGTCGACCTATGTGCCGCTTCTGGGCGGCGGCAAGATACGGCTCGTGGCGGTCGCCGCGCCGGCACGACAGGGCGGCGTCTTCGCCAACGTGCCGACGTGGAAGGAGCAGGGGCTCGACGTCATCATGCCGAGCTATCGCATGGTGATCGGGCCGCGGGACATGAGCCCCGCTCAAGTGGCTTTCTGGGACCAGGCGTTCGCGCGCGCGGTGAAGAGCCCGGAATGGAAAAAGGAGCTCGAGAAGAACGACTGGGACGATAGCTTCCTCGACAGCACGCGCAGCCGCGCGTTCCTCGACCAGCAAAGCAAGGCCTATCGCGGGGTCCTCGTCGAGCTCGGTCTGGTGAAGCAATGATGAAGATCGCCGCGGCCATGGCTGCGCTGGTGGCCGCAGCGATCTCTGCATCCGTTCATGCGCAGACTTATCCGTCGAAAGCGATCCGGCTGGTGGTGCCGTTTCCGCCCGGCGGCGGATCGGACATCATCGGGCGCATCGTCGCGCAGAAGCTGAGCGAGCAACTGAAGCAGCAGGTGGTCGTGGACAATCGTGCGGGCGCCGGCGGCTCGATCGGCACCGATTACGCAGTGCGCGCGGCGCCAGATGGCTACACGCTGCTGCTCGCGTCGGCTTCGGAGATCGCAATGAATCCCGCCGTTTACACGCGTCTGAGCTATGCGCCAACGCGCGACCTCGTGCCGATAGCGCTCGTCGCCACGTCGCCGCTCGTGATCGTCGCGCATCCCGCGCTGCCGGTGAAGAACGTGAAGGATCTCGTCGCGCTCGCGAAAGAGCGAACCGGCGAGATCAACGTGGCGACGTCCGGCAGCGGCACTTCCAACCATCTGGCCAGTGAGATGCTCCAGTCGCTCACCGGCGCGCGGTTCACGCACGTGCCGTACAAGGGCGCAGGCCTGGCGCTCGCCGACGTCGTCGGCGGTCAGGTCCCGCTCATGTTCAACAGTCTGCCCTCGGTGCTGCCTCTGATCCGGAGTGGGAAGCTCAACGCGCTCGCCGTCACCTCGCGGGCACGGGCAGCGGCGCTACCGCACGTGCCGACCGTGACCGAATCCGGCGTCCGTGGTTTCGAGGCGCTGCAGTGGTGGGGCGTGTTCGCGACCGCGGCGCTACCAAAGGATCTCGTCGCACGCCTTCATGACGAAGTCACGAAGGTGCTGCGCGCTCAGGACGTACAGGCGAATCTCGACAAGCAAGGCGTAACGGGTGCGGCGCTATCGCAGGCGCAGTTCGCGGAATTCACCCTCGCCGAAATCGCGAAATGGGCGAAAGTGGCCAAAACCGCAGGCGTGAAGCTCGACTGATCTTGTCGACCTCGTGTCCTTTCGTGCTCGTAGTAGCTCGTAGGGTGCGCTTGTAGCGCACCAGCCGGTGCGTCATCGACGGGACCCTACGTCAGCACGTCGGCGAGCTCGCGGAAATCCGCGACCACGAGGTCCGGCTGATAAGGCCACTCGCCGAACGGGCGCTTGCGGCGATCCACGAAGCACGTGCGCATGCCGTAGGCCTTCGCGCCGACGCAGTCGAAGGCGTGGTTCGCGACGAACAGGATTTTCTCCGGCGGCAGCCCGACGCGCTCCGCCGCCGCGCGATACGTCGCGACGTGCGGCTTGAACGATCCCGCGATCGCGACCGAAAGGACGTGATCGAACTCGATGCCGAGATGCGGCTTCGCGGCTTCCAGCATGTCGGGGTCGCCGTTCGACAGGATCGTGAGCTCGTAATGCGTATGCAGCCGCTTCAACGCGTCGACGACATCGGGAAAAGGCTTCAGCGTCTCGATGCGCGCGACGAGTGCGCGCACTTCGTCCCGCGTGTGCGCGATGCCGGCGCGCTCGAGCGTGTACGACAGCGCCCTGCGCCCGATCTCGCGATACGGCGTGTGGCTGCGATGCAGCAGCGCGTCGATCATCGAATTTTCGAAATGCGTGCGCCGCCACCATGTGACGAGCGCGTCCGGCCTGCCCGCCCAGCCCTTCGACTTCAGGTACGGCGTAACGGCCTCGACGAGGCCGCCCTGTATGTCGACGACCGTGCCGTAGAGGTCGAACATGAGCGTGTGGCATTCGGTGCGGATGTCTTCGATAGCGGTCATGTCGAACGGTGGGTCTCACCCACCTACGTTTCTCTGTCATTGGGGGAAGGGAGGTACCGGAGGGAAACCGTGGAAGGTTTCCCTCCGTTCGTGGGCGGCGATACCCGAGCCGGAGGCGAGCGCCGCCCAGTCACAGCTTGATCTTCGGATCGAGCCAGTCGCGCAGACTGTCGCCGAAGAGGTTGAACGCGAACACCGCGAGGCTGATCGCCACGCCCGGGAATACGATCATCCACGGCGCCTGCTGGTAGAAATCTGCCGAGGAGCCCGAAAGCATGAGCCCCCACGACGCGGTGGGCTCGGTCACGCCGAGCCCGAGAAAGGAGAGGGAGGCTTCGAGCAGTATCGCCTGCGCGATGAACGCGGTGAACATGATGAGATACGGCGCGACCACGTTCGGCATGATGTGGCGGAAGATGATGCGCCGGTCCGAGAATCCCGCGGCGCGTGCCGCATCGACGTAGGGCATCTCGCGTATCGCGAGCGCCGAGGAGCGCACCACCCGCGCCACCTTGGGCACCATGGGCACCGCGATCGCGATGATGAGATTCACGTCGATGCCGCCGACCACGAATTTACCGAGCACGGCCACCACCGCGAGCGCGAGCACGATGATGGGAAACGAGAGCAGGATATCCATCAGCCGCTGGATCAGCATGTCCACGCGCCCACCGAAGTAGGCGGAGACCATGCCGATCACCGCGCCCAGCGTGCACCCGAGGAGCGACGAGGCGAGCCCCACCACGAGCGCCGTGCGCGCGCCGTAGATGATGCGCGAGAGCACGTCGCGCCCGAAAGCATCGGTGCCGAGGAGATGGGCCCACGATGGCGCGCCGAGCATGGATTCGTAATCGACCGCGAGCGGATCGTACGGCGCGACGAAGCCGGCGAAGAGGCTCGCGGTCAGCATGAGCACGATCAGCACGAGTCCCGCCGCGCCGAGCGGCTGCTGGGTCACGAACAGCACGACCGGATGGCGCCGCTTCGGCACCGTATAGGTAATCGTGCCTGCGTCCGTAGCGCTCATCTCTACCGGTATCTCACGCGCGGATCGAACGCGGCGTAGAGGAGATCGACCACGAAGTTCACGAAGATGAAAAAGCCGGCGATCAGCATAACCAGCGCCTGCACCATCGTGAAATCGCCGCGCGTCACGGTCTCGACGAAAAGCTTGCCCAGTCCGTTCAGGTTGAACACCTGCTCGGTCACCACCAGCCCGCCGATCAGGAACGCGAACTCGAGGCCTATGACCGTGATGACGGGCAGCATCGCGTTCCTCATCGCATGACGTGCCACTACGATGCGCTCGCGAATGCCCTTCGCGCGCGCGGTGCGGATGTAATCCTCCTGCATGACTTCGAGTATGGTCGAGCGCGTCATGCGCGTCGCGACCGCCGAATAGCGATAGCCCACCGCGAGCGCCGGCCAGATGAGCTGCGAGAGGTTGTGCCACGGATCTTCGTAGATCGGCACGTAAGTGAGCGGCGGGATCCAGTTGAACGTCAGCAGCAGCGTGAGGATGATGATCATGCCGAGCCAGAACGACGGCACGGCGAGCCCGGCGATCGCGAAGAGCCGTATCGTCTGATCGATCCAGGTGTCCTTGAAGATCGCCGAGATCGTGCCCAGCGGGATCGCGATCAGCGTCGCGAGCACCGTCGCCATCAGCGCGACCTGGAGCGACAGCTCGAGCCGCGAAGCGATCTCGTCGATCACCGGACGGCCGGTCCACATCGAGATGCCGAGATCGCCCCGCAGCAGCCCGCCCATCCAGTCCCAGAACTGTCCCCACAGCGACTTGTCGAGGCCGAGCCGCGCGCGCTCCATCGCGATCGTCGCGGCATCGACGCCGCCGCCTTCGGCGAGGAGCTTCAGCTCGACGATGTCGCCCGGCATCATGCGCAGCAGGATGAACACGAGCACCGCCACCCCGGCGAGCGTCGGGATCATGAGGAGCAGGCGGTTGACGATGTAGCGGAGCATGGGGTGGTACACCACCCCACCCTGCCCTCCCCCATAGAGGGGGAGGGGACCGCCCCCTTTTGCGGGGACGGTTCAGGTGGAGAGGCTCAGGTCACTTACTGATCGAGCCAGACTTCCGTCAGATCCTGGTTCAGGTAATGGCTCGGCGACATGTGCCAGCCCTTGAGCTGCTTCCAGGTGACGATGATGCGGTGCCACCAGACCGTTGGAATGGTGTACGCCTGCTCCAGCGCCCGGTCTTCGAAAGCGCGCAGGAGCTTCTTGCGCTCCGCCGTGCTGGTGGCGCGGATCTGCTTCTCGAAGAGCTCGTCCAGCGTGCGGTCCTGATAGCGACCGTAGTTGATGGTCGACTTGTCCGCCGAGATGTACTTCAGCAGTTGCAGGTTGGGCTCGTCCATGAAATCGCAGTTGAAGTCGAGGCCTGCTTCGTAGTTCCCCGCGCGCAGCGCCGCCTGGTAGAGCTTGGTGTCGAGCTGCTCGTGCTCCACGGTGAGGCCGATCTGGCGCCACTGGTCGATCAGGAACACGCCCACCGGGGTATACGGCATCGGCACGTTGCGGTTCGTGAGCTTGAACTTGAGATTGGCTACGCCCGCCTCCTTCAGGAGCTTCTGCGCTTCGGCCCGCGACTTTTTCACGTCCTTGCTGAAGCCGGGGTATTTCTCGAGCTCCGCGTTGCTCGCCGCGAGCTCGTAGCCGGGGCGCAGCACCCCGCCCACGTGACGCACCAGCGCGATCTTGGAAAGCGCCTGCGCACCACCCCAGCGGTCGATCGCGAGCGAGAGCGCGCGCCGCACCTTGGCGTCGTCGAAGGGCTTCTTCTCGGTGTTGAACGTGACGACGAGGCTGCACACCCACGGCATCTCGTGCACCTCGATCTTGTTCCCGAGCGCCTGCACGAGCTTGTCGCGGTCAGCCGGCGAGTGGCCGCGGAATTCCGCGAGCACCTCACCCGCCTGCAGCGCGTTCACCCGCGCGGCGGTGTTGCGGATGAAAATCGCGCGGTAGCCGTCGAGGTAGGGTTTGCCTTTCTCGTAGAACCCGTCGAAGCGTTTTCCGACCCAGTGCGAGCCGGCGGCGTGCTCGACGAACGTGAAGGGGCCGGTGCCGAGGATGTTCTTTTCCGGGAACTTGGGATCCGCCTTGAGCTTGGCCGCGCTGTAGATGCAATCCCACGGTGAGGCGAGCAGCGAGAGCATCGCGGCGTTGGGCGCTTTCAGCTTGAAGACGACCGTGTTCGCATCGGGCGTGTCGATCGACTCGATGTCGGCGTACGCCGCCTTGCGCAGCGACACCACGCCCTGCGGGGGATTCCTGATGCGGTCGTAGCTCGCTTTCACGTCGGCGGAGCTGAACGCCGAGCCGTCGTGGAACTTGACGTTCTGCTTCAGCTTGAACGTGTAGGTGAGCCCGTCCTTGGACACCGTCCACGACTGCGCGAGATCGCCGCGCACTTTCGGATAGTTCGCCGGATCGAACTCGAGCAGCGTCGAGTAATGCGGGCGCACCGGGTGCACGAACGCGAAGGACGAGTTCGCGTGGCAATCGTAGTTCGGCGGCTCGGCGCTCACGCCGAACTTGAGCTCGCCGCCGCGCTTCTGCGCGTGCGCCGCGCCCGCAGCCGCAAACAGCGCAGCAGCGATCAACAGCAATACCTTGACCTTCATGAATGTCCTCCTCCTTTGATTAGCTCTGAACGCAGCTCTTCTGTTCTTATGCATGCGGCGTAGTGACCGGGCCGCACTTCCCGCAGGGCGGGCACCTGCATCTTACAGTCTTCGATTGCCCACGGGCAGCGCGTATGGAAGACGCAGCCCGCCGGCGGCGCGAGCGGGCTCGGCACTTCGCCGCCAAGCACGCGATGCTCGCGCTCTTTTTCGAGGTGCGGGTCGGGGATCGGCACGGCGTCGAGCAGCGCGCGCGTATACGGATGCTGCGGCTCCGCGTACAGCGCGTCGCGGTCGGCCACTTCCATTACCTTGCCCAGGTACATCACGACCACGCGGTCGGAGATGTGCCGCACCACCGCGAGATCGTGGGCGATGAAAAGATAGGTCAGACCGAGGCGCGCCTGGAGATCCTCGAGCAGATTGATGATCTGCGCCTGTATGGAGACGTCGAGCGCCGAAACCGGCTCGTCGCAGACGATGAATGACGGCTCCATTGCGAGCGCGCGCGCGATGCCCACGCGCTGTCGCTGACCGCCGGAGAGCTCGTGTGGATAGCGCTCCGCCATGTACGCGAAGAGTCCGACCTGCTCGAGCAGCTCGACGACGCGCGCACGCGCGGCGGCGCGCGAGGGCTGCAGCTTGTAGACGAGCATCGGCTCCGCGATGATCTGGCCGATCGTCATGCGCGGATTGAGCGACGAATACGGGTCCTGGAAGATCACCTGTATGCGGCGCCGGTAGGCCTTCAGCGCATCACCGGTTGCGTGCGTCACGTCTGCGCCGTCGAAGGTGATGGTGCCGGCGGTCGCCGCCTCCAGCCGCAGCAGCGTGCGCCCGACCGTGGTCTTGCCACAGCCGGATTCGCCGACCAGGCCCAGGGTCTCGCCCTTGTAGACATCGAGCGAGATGTCATCGACTGCGCGCACTACCGCATGCCGGCGCCCGAGCGCCTTCAGACCGGCGGATACCTCGAAATGCGTCTTTAATCCGCGCACCGAAAGGAGCGCCCGCGTGCGATCGATCGCTTTCACCTGAGGCGGGAGGAGTGAAGCGCGCGCGAGCCCGAGTCCTTCGGGACCGACCTTCGCCATTTCGAACGCGCGCACGCACGCCGAGTAGTGGCCCGGCTCGACTTCGACGAGCGGGGGCTGCGCGGCTTCCGACTCGGGCACTTTCGCAAGACAGCGCGGCGCGAAGCGGCAGCCCGGCGGCGGCTCGAGCAGATTGGGCGGCATGCCTTCGATCGTCTCGAGCTTGGCTCCGCGCGGCCGATCGAGCCGCGGCACCGAGCGCAGCAGCCCGGCGGTATACGGGTGCAGCGGCTTCGCGAACAGCTCCGCCGCGGTGCCCTGCTCCGTGAGCCGCGCCGCATACATGACGTTCACGCGGTCGGCGTAGCGCGCGACGATGCCGAGGTTGTGCGTGATGACCACCATCGCGATGCCGAGATCGCGCGACAGATCCTTCATCAGCCTGAGGATCTGCGCCTGTATCGTGACGTCGAGCGCGGTCGTCGGCTCGTCCGCGATGATGAGCTTGGGGTTGCACGCGAGCCCGATCGCGATCATCACGCGCTGGCGCATGCCGCCGGAGAACTGGTGCGGATACTGGTCGAGCCGGCGCTCGGCGTCGGGAATGCCGACCATTCGCAGCAGCTCGCCGGCGCGCTTGCGCGCCGCGGCCATGTCCATCCCGAGGTGGATCAAGAGCGGCTCCATGATCTGGAAGCCGATCGTCAGCACCGGGTTGAGCGAGGTCATCGGCTCCTGGAAGATCATCGAGATGTCGCGCCCGCGGATCTCGCGCATCTCGTCCTCGGAGAGCTTCAGGAGATCGCGGCCCTCGAACAGAATGCGTCCGCCGACGATGCGTCCGGCCGGCTTCGCGAGGAGCCGCATGATGGCGAGCGAGGAGACCGATTTGCCGCAGCCCGACTCGCCGACGAGCGCCACGACCTCGCCGGTCTTCACGGTATAGGAGATACCCTCGACCGCGCGCACGACGCCGCGCGTGGTGACGAAGTGAACGTGGAGATCCTGCACCTCGAGCAGATACGGGCTCGCGGGTGCGACAGGGCGCTCGGCGAGCGCCGCAGTGGTGTCGTTCATCCTCCTCCGGGAATTACAGCTTGTAGGGTCGAATGAGGCTATGGACCGACTGCTACGTTGTCAAGCCGTGGGTGTGCTGGTAGCGCCCCCTACGAAGCCAGCGCTGCTGCAAGTACTCGCGCGACATGGATCGCCTCGCGCTGCGCACCGTCCCTGATCTGGTGCCGGCAGCTCGTGCCGTCGGCGACGAGCAGCGTGTCCGCAGCGGCTTCGCGCACGCGCGGGAGCAGCGACAGCTCGGCCATGCGCATCGAGACGTCGTAGTGCCGCGCTTCGTAGCCGAAGCTCCCGGCCATGCCGCAGCAACTCGATTCGATGGTCTCGACTTCGAGCTCCGGCACGAGCTTGAGCGCCCGCTCGACATTCGACATCTCGCCGAATGCTTTCTGGTGGCAGTGGCCGTGCAGGAGCGCCTTCTTCTGCGGCAGCGCTTTGAATTCGAGCGTGAGCCGTCCCGCCTCACGCTCGCGCGTGAGAAACTCCTCGAACAGGAACGCGTTGAGATCGAGCTCGGCAGTCTCCGCGCCGGGCAGCATCGAAAGATACTCGTCACGCAGTCCGAGCACGCACGAGGGCTCCAGTCCCACGACGGGGATGCCGCGCTCGACGTAGGGGAGCAGCGTATCGAGCATGCGGCCGGCTTCGCGCTTCGCTTCGTCCACCAGGCCGCAGGCGAGGAACGTGCGCCCGCAGCAGAGCGGCCGGCCGCCCGCAGGCTGCGGCAGATGCACCGTGTACCCCGCGGCCTGGAGCACCGCGAGCGCCGCATGGGCGTTTTCCGGCTCGAACCAGCGGTTGAAAGTATCGACGAACAGCACGATGTCGCGCGCGCCGCGTCCGTGCACCGGCGCTTTCGGGTTGAAGGCGTCGCTGCGCCATTTCGGCAGCGCGCGCTTCGGTGCAAAGCCGAGCGCGGGCTTCAAGATCCCGGCCGCGGCGTTCGTCAGCGGTGCGAGCCGCGCCGCCCACGGCGCGTATCGGGGCAGGTAGCCGATGACGCGATCCTTGAGCGTTACGCCGTGGCGCTTCTTGTAGTGATACAGAAACTCCACTTTCATTTTCGCGACATCGACGCCGGTCGGGCACTCGCGCTTGCAGCCCTTGCACGAGACGCACAGGTCGAGCGTCTCGTACACGGCATCGGAGGTGAACGCGTCGGGGCCGAGCTGACCGGAGATCGCGAGCCGCAGCGTATTCGCGCGTCCGCGCGTCAAGTGCTGCTCGTCGCGCGTCGCGCGGTACGACGGACACATCGTGCCCGCGTCGAACTTTCGGCAGTGGCCGTTGTTGTTGCACATCTCGACGGCCTTGTCGAAGCCGCCCCACTCGCTCCAGTTCAACGTGGTTTGAACAGGAATGGTCTGGTATCCCGGCGCATAACGGAACAGCGTCTTGTCATCCATGCGCGAGGGATTGACGATCTTGCCGGGATTCATGAGCCCGCGCGGGTCGATCCAGGACTTGATCTCCCCCAGCGCGGCGGTGAGCCGCGGCCCGAAGAACGGCGCAATCCACTCGGAGCGCACCAGGCCGTCGCCATGCTCCCCGGA
>DASPNJ010000147.1:0-4235 GCA_035626595.1 Burkholderiales bacterium | reverse complement strand
GAGGAACCCGAGGTACTCCGAGGTACTCCGAGGTACTCCGAGGTACTCCGAGGTACTCCGAGGTACTCCGAGGTACTCCGAGGTACTCCGAGGTACTATCCTTCCCCATCCCACTCTGCAGCGTCATCCCGCCGTACATTCTTCGGAGCATTGCCGAACGCGGTGATGACGACGATCGTGTGCGCGCGCTCGCCGCACTGTCGATGTCCGCGCAACCGCGTCGCGAGCGGCAGGTCGCGGCGCTCGTCGCAGGTGTCCTGCTCGTGCCGCGTCGTGTGAAAACACGCACGGTGTTTGACGCGCAGCACGGCCGCGAGCTGCCTGGCCGCATCGTGCGCACCGAAGGAAGCGCTCGGTCGCGCGACGCCGCTGCCGACGAGGCGTACGAGCTCGCCGGTCGGACATACGACTACTTCCGCCGCGTGCACGATCGACGTTCGCTCGACGATCGCGGATTGCGCCTCGAGTCGACCGTGCACTACGGCAACGCGTTCAACAACGCGCACTGGAACGGGCGGCAGATGATCTACGGCGACGGCGACGGCAAGTACTTTCATCGCTTCACCGCATCGATCGACATCGTCGCGCACGAGCTCACTCACGGCCTCACGCAATACGCCGCCGCCCTCGGATTCAGCGGGCAGTGCGGCGCGCTGGCCGAACATTTCTCCGATGTCTTCGGCACGCTGGTGAAGCAGTACTGGCGCAACGAGACCGCCTCGCGCGCCGACTGGAACATCGGCGCCGAATTGCTCACGCCGCGCGTTCGCGGCGTCGCCATCCGCTCGATGAAAGCACCCGGCACCGCGTACGACGATCGCGTCCTCGGCCTCGATCCGCAGCCGTCGCACATGCGCGATTACGTGAAGACGTCGAGCGACGACCGCGGCGTGCACATCAACTCCGGCATTCCCAATCACGCCTTCTATCGCGTGGCCACGCTGCTCGGCGGACACGCATGGGAAACCGCGGGGCGGATCTGGTATCGCGCGCTGACCAATGAGCTCGGGCCGCGCTCGCGCTTTCAGCATTGCGCGGACGCGACGTGGCGCGCGGCGGGCGAGTTGTTCGGATCCGGCAGCGCGCCGCAGGAAGCGGTGCTGGCCGGCTGGAAAGCCGTCGGGATCGACGTTTCCGTCGCGGTGGTCAGCGGCGGCAACACTCGTATTCGCGTGCGGAAATCCGCGCGCGATACGTACGAAGTGCCGGCCGCTGCCGCCGAAGTGCCGCTACTGCTCTGAGCGCGAAGTCGTGCGGCGCACGCGTCCCGGCGCCGAGGTGACGTTGACCGGCGTGCGGCGTTCACTGCCGTCCCACTCGCGCCGGCTGTTCAGCCACACGAGCAGACCCGTCGCCGCGGTCACGGCGCCGAGCGTGACGACCAGGACTTCGGGATTGCGACGGAGATACTCGGTCGCTTCATCGAGCAGATCATCGACGTCGGTTTCTTCAATGCGCGACTTCACGCGGCCGACGACGATGTCGACGAGGCCGAGGCGCTCGACGAGATCGATCAGGGTGTCGGTTGCGGCGCTGCCGCCGACGACATTGCGCAGCATCGACTTCGCGCCGCCGCCGCCGCTGCCGTTGCCGCTCTTCTTGCTGCGCGAGGACGACTTCCGCTCGCTCGTTTCGGTTCTTGCCATAAGTTCCTCCCGTGGCGGACATTGCAATGGTGTGACCAGCGTTGCGTGCGTTATCGTCCGCCCATGTCGCTGCCATGGCTCGCGCTGATCTTTGCCGGAGTGCTCGAAGTCTGCTGGGCTGTCGGGCTCAGGTACACGGACGGTTTCCGCCGGCCGCTGCCGTCGGTGCTCGTGATTCTCGCCATCGCGGCGAGCATGTTTTTGCTGTCATGGTCGGCGCGCACGCTTCCGATCGGCACGGCGTACGCGGTCTGGGTCGGCATCGGCGCGTTCGGCGCCGCCATCCTCGGCATCGCGCTGTTCGACGAGCCGTTGACGCTCGCGCGCATGGGCTTTCTGGCGTTGCTGCTCGTGTCGATCGTGGGGTTGAAGGTGACCAGTCGCGCATGAGGCGATCTGGATCGCCTCAGACCGCGGCCACGTCTCGCAAGTACTCCGCGATGTTCGCTGCGCCACGGATGGTCGTCACCTCGTGCCGTCCGCTCGCTTCGACCACGAGCACGTGCGGAAGATCGGGCGAGTCGATGTACTTCTCGTGGCGTTCGAGTCCGGCGAGCGCGGGCGTGTCGCTCTCACCGTAGGTGAGCGTGTGCACGTTCGCGAACCCCGCGTTCTGCAGCAGCGCGGTGAGTGTGGTGAGGTTGTAGATGAACTGATGGCCCCAGCCGCGGAACGCGCGGTTCATGACGAAGCAATCGCGCAGTGCTTCGTCTTCGTTCGCCCACGCCTCCGGCTGATAACCGACCTTCCACACCCAGTCGAGGTTCGGCGTCGAGAGGCGGAGGATGCCGTCGTCGTGCAACGCGGCGCGGCAACCGCGTGTGAAGTCGACGCCTTGCTGGTAGCTGAGGTGTTCGATGAAGTGCTCGGCGAACACGTAGCGCGCGTTGCGGAACGGAATGCCGCGCGCGAGATCCCAGCGGAAGTCGATGCCGGCATAGGGCTGGTTGTCGATGTTGATCCAGCCTTCGAGCGCGAGCGGACCGCAGCCGAGGTGCAGTTGCAGGTCACGCCATTTAGGATCGTCGGTGGCGAGGTAGACGATGCCGATGGCGTGGTGCGGAATCAGGTCGTGCAGCCCGAGCTCGTGAAAAGAAAACGCGCTTCGCGGGACGTCGGTGAAGAGAGGCGACGAGAAGTCGAGCGCTACGTTTGCGATGTGGACGAAGCGCCGCACATTCGCGAAGCCGGCCAGCGGCTTCTTGTCCTCCGCCGGCGTGATCGCAACGAGCAGTTTGCCGTTCGGTTCGAGCGATGCGCGCAACGCCGCGATGTCGCGCGGAACGCCGTTGTGAATGACCACGTCGTACTTTGTGGCCGATGTCGCGTCACTGCGAAACTCGAGGTTGTCCGCCGCGAACGCGCGCCGCCCGTACCGCGACGCCGCCGAAGGCAGCACCGCGGTCACGCGCGCCGCCCCTTGCGCGATCGCGTGCGCGGCATAGGCCTCGCCGCCGAGAACGAGCACCTTGCGCTGCGATCCGAAGGCGCCGAGGAATTCGAAGAGCGATTCGTGGGCGTGGAAGAGGTCGTTCTTCACGTCCGGCGATACCTCGCGCCGCGGCACGCGCTTCACGGCGCGGAAGACGGCGTTGCGGACGCGGGCGCGCAGTCGGCTCATAGCAAAACGCCGCCCGAAGGCGGCGGAGATGATGGCGATTGGTAGGCTCTAGCGGACTCGAACCGCTGACCCCCACCGTGTCAAGGTGGTGCTCTAACCAACTGAGCTAAGAGCCTGAGCTTCGGGCCGGGAAGATACAGCAGGCCTTCACGGAGTTGCAAGAACTTGCGGGCGGCGGGGGACATTCCCCATCGCGCGGCCGCAACTTTTTACATTGCGGTTCGAAGCGCGAAGTCCCATCCTGCTCGCACCGGTACCCCTCCTCATGGGATGCGCTCGCGATTCCTGCGTTCGCGCAGTTTCAGACGCCGACCGGCGGGACCGCCGCGCGACGGCAGTATCACCGGCCCGACCGACTCGACCGTCACGCCGACGCTTCCCTTCCGCGCTGACGCTCGCGCGTTCGGGGATCGGTCCGGCACCGCGCACGACATCCGTTCACGCCACGGCGCGGCCGGGTGGGGAGCCGCGAACGGCAGCGGCACCGACATCGCCGTGGTCAAGGTCGGGACGACGTCGGAGCGGAACATCCGCTGGTCAGCGCTGCCGGGACTCAGAGGCGTGTCTTTGTCATTCCGCTGGGTGGCGTTCGAGATTTTCAACGACGGCAGCTTCTCCACCATCAATCACAGCCCGGCCGCCAACATCGGCAGCAATGCGCCGCACTTCCGCTACTACCAGTCCGTCACTTCGACGGCCAACGGCTCGTCGACCAATCCATTCTCAATCGCTGGCGCGCGCACTCCCCGCTGCAACACCTCGGCACGCATCGACGGATCGAGGCCGGGGCCATCGTCGTCGACCGCAATTTCGAACCGGGCGCCGTCGAGGGATGACGAGATGGCCACTCGCGCGCGCGCCCACTTGCACGCGTTGTCGAGCAAGTTTCCCAGCATTTCGTCGAGGTCTTCCCTGCGTCCGCGGATCTCATGCGTGGGCGAGAGATCGATGTCGATCGTCAGCTCGCG
>DASPNJ010000146.1:0-6888 GCA_035626595.1 Burkholderiales bacterium | reverse complement strand
TGGAAGGGCGCGATCGTGGGCGCGGTTTCGGCCGGCAAGCCTACGCAGAGCTTCGATCAGTTCGTCGAGGCCGCGCGGCGCAAGACGCTCTACGTCGGCGTGCTCTCCGCGGTCGGCGTCGCGCTGCTGGCGATCATGGTGTCGGTGTGGGTGGTGCGGCCGCTGGGCTTTCTCAGAGACTTCGCGCGCTACGCGCGCTCGCAACGGCGGCTGCATCCGGTGGCATTGGCGCGCGCGGCGGTCTATATCGTGCGTGACGGCTTCGAGGAGATGCGCGATGCGCTCGCCGGCCGCAACTACGTCGCGGATTACGTGCAGACGCTGACCCACGAGCTGAAAAGCCCGCTGTCGGCGATCCGCGGCGCCTCCGAGCTGCTGCAGGATCCGGCGATGCCGCCGGCGGAACGCCGGAAGTTTCTGGACAACATCGCGCGCGAGACCGGGCGCATCCAGGAGGTGGTGGACCGGATGATGGAGCTCACGCTTCTCGAGACGCGGCGCTCGCTGGCGCGCGTCGAACCGGTGGCGCTCGGTCCCATCGTGGACGAGGTGGTCGCCGGCGCGCGCGACGCGGCGGTTCGGCGTGAGGTGCACATCACGCGCGATCCGGGCGACGAGGCCACCGTGGAAGGCGACCGCTTTCTGCTGCGCCGAGCGCTCGCAAACCTCGTGGATAACGCGGTCGACTTCTCTCCGGACGGCGGCACGGTGCGCGTGCGGCTCGGCTGCAAGGACGGCCGCGCCGTGCTCACGGTGCGTGACGAAGGCCCCGGTGTGCCGCATTACGCGCGCGAGAAGGTATTCGAGAAGTTCTACTCCCTCGCGCGGCCCGGCTCCGGCAAACGCAGCACGGGACTGGGCCTGACGTTCGTGCGCCACATCGCAGCGCTGCACCACGGGGGCGTAGACCTCGAGAACCACGCGCAAGGCGGCGCGTTGGCCACCTTCTCGCTGCCGCGCCTGTCTTCACGCTGATACGGGCGCCTGCTGACCCGGGCGCGCCGACAGCGCGTACCAGTCGACCTTGCGCGTGCCGATCATCAGCACCGCCATCAGGCCGAACAGCAGCAGCGAGCCGAGCAGCAGCGCGTTGTCCTCCGACGAGAGCAGGCCGTACAGCACCCCGTACAGCGTTCCCACGTAGCCGCCGAGGCCCAGGCCGCGCCGCCATCCCTTCAGCACCGCGCTGAAGTACACGACCAGCAGCAGGGTGCTCGCGGCGGCCGCGATCGCATAGGCGAGCCCGAACGCGATCTTCTCAGACAGCGCGAGCAGCAGCAGGAAAAAGAGCGTGAGCGACAGCGCGACCAGTCCGTACTGGACCGGGTGCAGCTTGAGGTGGGCGAACAGCTCGAACATGAACGCTGCCATCAGCGTGAGCGCGACGAACAGCAGCCCGTACTTCAGCGCCCGGTTGGTGAGCGCATAGACGTTGAGCGGCTCGACCAGACTCACATCGAAGGTTTCAAGCGGGGGGCGACCGCCCTGCACGAACTGCGTGCGTGCCGAGCTCACCAGCGAGGAGACCGACCATTCGGCCTCGAAGCCCTGGTCGCTTACCGTCCGCCGCACCGCGAGGAACTTGCCGCCGAAGCTCGGGTGCGGCCACGCTGAAGTAAGGTGGGCCGTGTTCTCGTCGGCGAGCGGCACGACCGCCAACCGCTCCTGGCCCACCAGCACCACGTCCAGTTGGAAGTCGACGGGCTGCCGCTGCTGGAAAGCGTGCAGCGCGGCGGCCGGCAGCGGCGCATGGATGCCCTGGGCGAGCCAGGAATCGTGGTTCGCGCCGGGTACACGCGGCTGCCAACGCGCGCTCGCGCCGGCTATCGTGAGGACGGGTGCGCCCTGCAATCCGCGCAGATCGCTGGTGGCGAAGGCCAGCACCGGCAGCTGCGTCTCGATAGCAGAACCCTTGTGCGTGTGGGGTATGGAGGCCGGATCGAAGGCCGGAAAGCGGCCGTTGAAGCCGGCCTTCAGGTTGTAGAACAGCACCGTGAAGATTCCGAGATAGCGCTCCTCGGCAGTCAGGCGGCCCCGCAGCTTCGAGCTCTCCGGAAACACGACGTGGCCACGCTGCAGCGCGTGCTCGATGCGCTGCTTGACCTTGCCGTTGTCATCGAGGTGCACATCCGTCCAACGCTCGGTGTAGGGCACGACGATGACCGGGCCGGCGACGACCTGCGGCCCCGCGTGACGCGCAGCGAGCTGCTGCGCGGCGTGCGTGCGGCTGTTGCCGCGTTCGTCGACGAGGCCGCCGATCTGCGCCAGCGGCAAGGCGGCGAGCAGGGTGAGCAGGGCCAGCACGATCGTCTTGGTGAGCGCGGAATGCGCCAGCATGTTCTTCATGGTTGTCCTCGCTGGTTGCGACGGCACCATGCTGCCCGGCCACCGTGCGATCACGATGAAGCGCGCGTGAAGCGCACCTTCACACAGCCTTCACGAACGTGTGAACGGTCTCGCAACCGCATCTTGCGCCCGGCGCTCGCATCACCCGACGATTGCGTAACATTGGCCGAGCCGACGCGGCATTGTTTCAAAGGAGATCAGGGATGGCCGACAACGATCTGCCCTTCGAAGGCGTGAAGGTTCTGGATCTGTCTCAGGGTGTGGCGGGGCCTTATTGCGCGATGCATCTCGCGCGCAACGGCGCCGATGTGATCAAGGTCGAGCCGACCGGTTCGGGCTGCTGGAGCCGGCAGCTCGGCAGGCCGACCGTCGACCACACCGCGCATTCGCTCGTGGTGAACCGCGCGAAGCGCTCGCTTGCGGTGGATCTCAAGACCGACGAAGGCGTGGCGATCGTCCGGCGGCTCGCGAAGGACTGCGACGTTTTCATCCAGAACTACCGCGTCGGCAAGATCGACAAGTTCGGGCTCGATTACGAGAGCGTGAAGAAGCCGAATCCGGAAGTCATCTACCTCGCGATCACGGGCTTCGGTCCGACGGGGCCGCGTCAGGATCAGCCCGCCACGGACTCTGTCATGCAGGCCTATACCGGGATGATGTCGATCAATCGCGGCCCGAACGGCGTGCCGCAGCGCATCGAGATGCTGGCGATCGATTTCTCGACGGGCCTTTACGCGTTCCAGGCGGTGGCGGCCGCGCTCTACAGGAAGGCGACGAAGGGCCGCGGCGCCTACATCGAAACCAGCCTGCTGGAGTCCTCGCTCGCGCTCCAGGAGGGCGCCATGATGGAGAGCCACCTTCAGGGCGGCGCTGCCGAACCGATCGGTGCGCCGGTCGGCATGTTCAAGACGAAGGACGGCTTCATGAGCGTCAATGCGCGGCGCGACGAGCACTTCAAGCGGCTCGCGAAGCTGATTGGCAGGGACGAATGGCTCGCGGATCCGCGCTATGCCGATGCGCGCTCGCGCGTGAAGCATCGCGATGAGCTCATGGCCGTGCTACGGCCCCTGTTCGAGACGAAGACCTCGGACGAATGGCTGGAGCTGCTCTCCACCATCGATATTCTGAAAGCGAAGGTCAACACGTATCAGGATCTCTTCGCCGATCCGCAGGTGCAGGCGGTCAACGCCGTGCACTGGGTCGAGAACGACGTGCTCGGCCGCGTGCCGATGGCAACGATCTGCGGGCAGCGTCCGCCGCAGACGGGCGACCGTCTCGCGCATGCGCCGCACGTGGGTGAGCACACCCGCGAGATTCTCGCCGAGCTGGGCTACGCGGCCGGCGACATTGAAAGGCTCAACGCCTCAGGTGTCGTCGGTTGCTATCTCCAGAGTACGCGTTGAGCGAGCCCCAGCAACGATTCGGCCATAGCCACAAAGGAAGATCACATGAGCTTGAACGCGCACACGGGCGACTGGTGGGCGGGCAAATGGGCATGGGTATGGCCGATCGTCGCGGCGAGCTTCCTCGTCCTCGTGACGATCGTGGTGTACGCCCGAGTGAACCCCGGAAGCCTCATTTTCGAAGATTTCGTCAACCCGCAGGCCAAAGTCGCATCTGCCAAGCTGAATGGATTGCTGTGGGGCAGCGCCGCGATCATCTTCCTGGTCGTATCGATCGCCGCAACAATGGCGCTCGCCACGACGGTGATCACGTCGACCCGGGGTTATCCGCGGCGTAAGCGCTTCCTGATGTGGGCGGCCGCTCCGGTGCTCCTCATGGTTCTGATTCCGGCTTCACCGTTTTTCGCGTGGAGGCCGTATCCCACCACGCCACTGGCCGCGAACAATATCGCGCACGTCATGCCATACGTTGACGCGATGATGCTGATCACGTTGGTGGCGGCATGGCTCGTGATCGCCGCCGCTTCGACGTGCATACCGGGCACCACGAACACCGCGGACGAACTTTACGCTGCGAAAAGGCGGTCACAGGCGGTGCTGTTCGCCGGCGCCGCGGTGCTCATCGCCGGTGTTATCGAGATCGATGCGTTGCTGCAATGGGCAGCGTCGGCGGGCAGAATCGACAGCGAGACTGCGAAGACCCTCAGTGCGGCGGCAACCGTTCCAGTCGGCGCTTTCTTCTCCCTCTATCTTGCCTGCGCGTACCTGCCTGCCGCACTCGTGCTGCGGCATCGCGGCGCGCTTCTTGCCCAGGCCAAAAACCCGGGCAAAACGCTGGCCGAGCAGACTGAATGGATGGAAGAACAAGGTCTGCTGACGTCGGTCGGGGCACAACTGACTACGGTGATCGCATTGCTCGGGCCGGTCCTCGCGAGCGCCCCGTTGAAAGCGATAGCGGGCATCGGCTGAGTAGTGGCGCCGTGCAAATTGGGTCCGACGCGGCCACAGGCCGTCGCGACGCGGCGTGGCTTATCCGGGTTGACGGCCAAACTGTCGAATTTGAGGGCTGCCAAACGACTACAGGGCGTCCCACTCACCTGAAGGATAAACCACATGCCGCAAGTGAAGCCGATCCCCGACGGGATGCACACCGTGACGCCGCACCTCATCTGCGCGGGAGCGGCCGACGCCATCGAGTTCTACAAGAAGGCGTTCAACGCCGTGGAGGAGTGCCGCCTGCCGGGGCCCGACGGGAAGCTGATGCACGCCATGATCCGGATCGAAGGCTCAGCCGTGATGCTGGTCGATGAGATGCCCCAATGGGGTGCGCTCAGCCCGAAGTCCCTGAAAGGCTCGCCGGTTACGCTCCATGTATACGTTCGTGATGCCGATGCCTTCGTCAAGCGCGCCGCGGAAGCGGGTGCGACGGTGCGGATGCGCGTGTCCGAAACGTTCTGGGGCGATCGCTACGGCGTGATCCAGGACCCCTTCGGCCATCAGTGGTCGGTTGCGACTCACGTGCGTGACATGACGCCCGAAGAAATTCAGGCGGCGATGCGGAAGACCGACATGAGCTGTCCCGAAGGTGCATGACCACGGCTGCGCGGGCTGCGCGAACGAGAGCATGTTCAGTGCCAGTGTTTGCGCAATCGTTCGCGTCTCGTGTGAATTCGATCGCCATTCGCTTTAGAAATCGTCGGCGCGCACCGGGGCACCAACGCACGGCGTGATCGACTAAGTGGACTGACGGTGCGCGTGCCGGCAGGGGCGCTGCGCTCTCAGTTCCATTTACTTCATCACGAAAGGTGCGATCTGTGTTTATTGTAGAAGCGATGTTGCGCGCGAGAACCGAATACGTCGTGTACTTCCTCCTGTCGGCGTGGCTGGAATCGATCGAGCACGATGGGATCGCACGCGTTCTTCCGCATGAAGCGAAGGCATTGCCGGTCCGCGATCCTGCCGACGTCTCGCGTCGTTTCGCGCTCGTGCGGCAGGCGCTATGCAGCGGCTCGCGGCGTGATGCGGCGGACGTTCGCGCGCTTCAGGACGCCGCTGCCGCATTCGCAGTCGCATGCCAGAAGCTGCGTGAGCTCGCATTGGAAACACCGCTTGGCGGCGCCGCCGATGTTGGCAGCGGCCGTCGCCGTGCCATTCCGCTGGCGCGCCCCTATGCGATGTTCTCAGAACGGCACCGAGAGGCTGGCCGACGGTACGCGGCAATCCGCGCCCCGGAGCATGACGGACGCAGCCGTGCTGTCAGGCCTTACATGAAATAGGACATCACGAACATCGCCATGAAGCCGGCGCCCATCGCGATCGCGCCGGCCTGCTGATACTGGCGCTCTTCGGCCTGCGGCACGAGGTCGGTCACGGTGAGGTAGAACATGCCGCCGGCACCGACTCCGAAGAGGAACCCGAGCACCGGCGGCGGAACGTCACGCAGGAAGAACCAGCCGACGATCGTGGAGCAGAGCACGGCCGCGCCGATGAGCCCGGTCCAGCCGAGAATGCGCCACGTATGGGACCGTCCGCGCCCCGATCGTTCGCTGCGAATGAGCTCGCCGATGCTGAGGCCCTCGCTGAAGTTATCGACGGCGATCGCGCAGGCGACGAGCAGCCCGAGCCCCGGATTGATCGTCGCGCCGATGCCGATGCTCAAACCCTCGATGAGCTCTTCGGCGCTGGTTCCGCCGGCAAGCACCGTAATGTCATCCCCGCGCGGACGATGGCGCCGATAGAAGCGCTCCACGCGCCGGTGCTGCTCGGCTTTTTCGCCGGCGAGCTTGCCGCGGTGGACGAAAAGATCCAGCGCGTACATCGGCAGAAATCCCGACGTGAAGCCGGCGAGCGCGACGAGCCACGAGCCGAGCTCGAGCGCTTGCGGCAGCATTTCGAATCCGATCGTGCCGAGAAGCACGCCGCTGGCGAAGCCGAGGCTTACGGACATGAAGAGCGTCGTCGGCTTGCGCCAGATCGCGAGGAGGCCGCCCAGCGGCGATGCAACGCCTGCGGCCACCGCAATCGTCAGAACCATGGCAAAGCCGTCGGATGCACTCATCACGCTATCTCGGTGGTGTTCGCGCTGCTCGAGCGAGCTTTCGTGAGCGCGTCGCGGTGCAAGCCGGGTGCCGCTCTGCCA
>DASPNJ010000145.1:0-7356 GCA_035626595.1 Burkholderiales bacterium | reverse complement strand
GCAGGGTGTCGTACGGCAGCTTTTCGTAGAGCGCGGGGTTCGCGACATGTCCGATCGCGGCCATGAGCAGCGTGTACCCGTCCGGCGTCGCCTTCGCGACGATCTCGGTGCCGATGATTCCACCCGCGCCGGAGCGGTTGTCCACGATGGCCTGATGCGACCACTTATGGGAAAGATGGTCGGCGAGCATGCGCGCGAGCAAGTCGGCCGTGCCTCCCGAGGGGAAGGGCGCGACGATACGGACGGGTTTCGTCGGGTAGCTCGACGCGCCGGCCGCACCCAGGGCCGGTGGCGAGAGGATTGCGAAGGCGCAGGCGCCAAGCAGGCAGGCGTGTCTCATCTGATGCATTCCGGAAGTTGTCACAGTTTCACTCCGGCGGACTCGAGGATGCCGCGCACGCGGGCGCGCTGCTCGTCGGAGATGACCAGGCGCTCGGCGAAATCCTTGCCGACCGGGCGCGTCGCGTCGATGCCCATCTTCGTGAGCGTGAACGTCTCCGGATCCGAGCTCGGATCGAGGATCGCGCCTTTGCACCCCGGGATGAACACGATGTCCTGCTCGGCGCGCACGCGCGTGGAGATCGCCCACATCACATCGCTCATGTCGAAGATATCCACGTCCTCGTCCACGACGATCACGTACTTCGTATAGAACTCGGTGCCGAGCGCCGACAGGATCGCCTGCTGCGGCTCGCCCTGTGAGATCTTTTTCATCTGCACGATCGCGAGGAAAGCCCCGCAGGTGCGATGCGGCACGTGCACGTTGAGCACGTTCGGCAGATTGCGCCGCAGCGTATTGAGGATCTCGCCTTCTCGCGTGATGCAGGAGACGAGAATGTGATCCTGCGACATACCGGAGGCGACCGAGTGGTACATCGCATCGCGCCGCATGCGGATGCGCTTCGCGACGAACACGTTTTCGGTGCTGCGATACGACGCGTAGCCGGTGAACTCGCTGAACGGGCCTTCCGGCTCCTTCACGTCGGCGAGGATCTCGCCTTCGATCACGATCTCGGCGCCCGCGGGCACCTGCAGGTCGTGCGAACCGGTGGGCGCCACACGGTACGGCTCGCCGAAGAGCGCGCCGATGATCTCGAACTTCCGCACGTGCGGCGGATAGGCGTACACCATCGAGCCCATGTAGTGCAGCGGATGGATGCCGAGCGTGATTGCCGCCGGCAGGTTCTGCCCGCGCTCGGCGGCGCGCCGGTGGAATTCGTGCATGCGCCGCCGCGAATGGAGCGAGACACCGAGCCGGTTCCTCCCCTTGAGCATGAGCCGGTGGAAGCCGGTGGTATCGACGCCGGTGACCGGGTCGCGCGCAGTGATCTGCCCTGCGGTGATGTACGGCGCGGCGTCCACAGAGAAGTGCAGCGGGATCGGGAGCTTGGTCAGATCGACGTCTTCGCCTTCGAGCACGACGTCCTGCCACGGCGCCTCCTTCACCACCTCGCACGGCTGGTATTTCTGGCACCGCTCGCGAAACGCACTGGGCAGATCCGCCACCTCCACGCCGAGGCATGCCGCCAGCAGCTTGCGATTGCCGGCGATGTTCGTGACCACCGGCATCTTGAAGCCCTCGACGTTGTCGAACACGACGACCGGGCTCTTGCCCATGCGCTCCAGCTCGAACACGAGTGAGGTCATGTCGAGCTGCTGGCGCACCGGCGTCTTGATGCGCAGGAATTCCTCCGGGAACTCGCGTTCCACCATCGCGAGGAAGCCCCGCAGGCTCTGCCGGTCGTCTCCTCCCCCCAGATTTTTCGGTACTGCCATCACCCCTCCTGTTATCGGACGATCACGGGCTCGCCGACCTCTTCGCCGAACGGCAGCTCCGTTCCGAGCCCTTGTTTACGCGCGCGCCCGAGCACCCATTGCCCGATACCCGCGTCGAGTATGCCCATGCCGGGAGACTCGTAGAGGATGATGTCCTCGGGACTGCGGCGGCCGGGTTTCCTGCCGCTCACGACGTCGCAGAATTCAGCCTGCACGTCTTCGGCGGCGAACTTGCCGCTCGCGAGCAGCGTGTTGAAAGGCTTGCGCGGTGGATTATCGCCCAGGACCTGATCGCTGCCCGAAAGAAATACGCGCGAATTGAGCACCGTCGCCTCGTCGAACTCGCCCGGCGCGAGCGACATGAAGAGCGCGCCGGGTTCCAGCCAGTCGCCCTCGAACACGATCGTATTGCCGCTGGTGGCGGTGATCATCACGTCCGTATTGCGGACGGCCTCGCGGCCCGACGACACCGGTTCGACCTCGACGTTCTGCGCGGCCCGAATCGCGTCGCAAAAGCGCCGGACGTTCTCCGGATTGCGGCTGTACACCTTCACTTTCCTGATCGGGCGCACGGCGCACACGCACTGCACGAGGGAGCGCGCGTAGCGCCCGGTGCCGATGATCCCGATCGTGCTCGCATCCGGACGCGCGAGATGCTTGGCGGCGACGCCGTACGGCGCGGCGGTGCGGATCGCGTGCAGGTGAAAGTCGGAGATGATCGCGGACATGCCCATGTCGGACCAGTCGAAGAGGCAGATCACCTCCGAGCGATTGGTGCCGCGATAGCCCGAATAGACGCGCACCGCCGCGGCGCCCTGCTCCGGCACCATCCCCGGCAGGATCCGGATGTTGTGCCACAGGTGCCCGCGATGCTGCGGATGCTCCATCGTGTAGCGCTTCAGATGGAACGTGCTGCCTTCGGACTGCTGACGCAGCACCGCTTCGATGACCCCGACGGCTTCCGCGTGGCTGTCGCCGCCTTCGAGGGCGCGTTTTACGTCCTCCTCGGTCAGGAAAAGCATGTGATCTCCTTGTTAGTCCCCACCTGAATTCTCCCCGCAAGGGAGAACATCCCCTCGCCTGCCGAGGCCGAGGTGGGCGTGGATGGTTATTGCGCCTTGATCCCTGCGACCTGCGCGACTTTGCGCCACTTCTCGATCTCGGAACGGATCATCGCGGCGAATTCCTGGGGTGTGCTGGTAACCGCGTCGGCATCGAGGTTCGAGAATTGTTGTGCGATTTTCGGATTCGCGATCGCTTTGACGATCTCCTTGTGAAGCCGGGCGATCACCTGCTGCGGCGTTCCGGCCGGTGCAATTACGCCGTACCACTGATTCACGGCGTAACCCGGTATCGTCTCGCTGATCGTGGGCACGTCGGCGTGCCTGCGTTTGGTACCGCTGGTCGCAATCGCGCGCAGCCGGTCGGCCTTGATGTGCGGTACCGCGCCGGGGCCGCCGCCGAATGCCATCGCACTCTCCCCGGTCAGCACCGCGACCATCGCCGGGCCGGTGCCTTTGTATGCGATGTGCCGCGTCTTGACGTTGGCGAGCTGGTTCATGAGCTCCGCTGCGAGGTGCGTGTTGCTGAGATAGCCGCTCGAGGCGTACGTGAGCTCGTCCGGCCGCGCGCGGGCGAGTGCGAGCAGCTCTTTCATCGTGCGCACGCGCAACGACGGATGCACGAGCAGCACGTAGTCCGTCGTTGCGACGAGGCTCACCGGCGCGAAATCCTTGATCGCGTCGTACGGAAGATTGGGCGTTACGGCGGGCACTACGGCGTTGGGGGCGCCGCTGCCGAGCAGCAACGTGTATCCATCGGGGGCCGCGCGCGCGACGGCTTCCGTGCCAATGCGGCCCGTAGCACCGCCGCGGTTCTCGACGATCACCTGTTGGCCCAGTTGCTCGGAGAGCGCGTGGCCGATGAGCCGTCCCGATGCATCGACGCCGCCGCCGGCGGGGTACGGCACGATCAAGCGTATCGGCTTCGTCGGCCACGCTTGCGCCACGGCGCCGGTTGTAACCACGAAGCACAGCGAGCTGAGAAATGCCGCAATGATGTTTTTCATGGTCTCCTCGAAACGGTTGGTATCGTCGCCCCGCGAAGGCGGGGGTCCAGAGATACTAAACCGGGCGCGCCGCGTTGCCGAGCGATGTCAGTCGATGGTGCGTATCGCTTCGATGTGGTGCCGAAGCGCGGCTTCCTGCGCGCGGCGTGCTCGACCGGCTTCGGCTACATCGACCTGCACGAATCGTAGCTTGCGGCCCGGCCTGCGCCGTGCCACGAGCGGAATGTCGGCCGAGATCACCGTCGCGATCTTCGGGTACCCCCCGGTCGTCTGGTTGTCGACCATCAGCACGATCGGCTGCCGCGAGCCGGGAACCTGCACCGCGCCCGTCACGATGCCGTCGGAGACGATGTCGTACCCGGACTGGTGTCCGATCTGCGGACCTTCGAGCCGGTAGCCCATGCGGTCGGCGTGCGGCGTAACGGTGTATTCCGATGAGAGAAACGTTTCGATAGCTGCCGCGGTGAAGTAATCGTGCTGCGGCCCGAGCACGACCCGGATGGGTTCGTCGAACCCGAGCTCGAGCGGCTCGGCGAGCGCCCGCTCCGGACGCCGGTCCACGCTCGAACGTGCGATGAGCAGACGATCCTTGGGCTGCAGGCGCCGGCCCTGCACGCCGCCGATCGCACCGCGGACGTACGTCGACGCACTGCCGAGCACCGCCGGAACTTCAATCCCGCCTTCGATCGCAAGATACGCGCAGACCGAATCGCCGAGCGCGCCGACGCGCAGCACTTCGCCGCGCGCGAGCCGCACGCTTTGGCCCGCTGGAACACGACGCGCGTTCTCGCCCTTGATCTCGATGCCCGCGCCGCAGCCGACGAGCGCGACGCGCACCGAGTCGGCGAGCACTTTGAGCGTGACGCCCTGAAGGAGCATCTCGAGGCACGGCGCGTTCGCGCCATTTCCGACGAGCGCGTTGGCGAGCGCGTAGCTCACGCGATCGAGCGGGCCCGAGCGCGGCACGCCGACGTCCTGGTAGCCGCTGCGGCCGGCGTCCTGCACGGTGGTGAAGGGGCCGGCAGAGATGACCTCGAAACCGTCGTTGTGGATTGCGCCGTGCGCCGGGACCACGTTGTTCTGGATTCCGGCCTCCGGCGGAATGACGGAAGCGCGGATCTTCTCGAATTGGAGCGCACTGATCGGCTCGAATTTCACCTTGTCGCCCGGCCTGAGCAGTGCCGGTTCCTGGCGCTGCGCATCGAAGAGCCGCACCGGCGTCGTGCCGATGAGATGCCAGCCGCCCGGACTCTCCACCGGATAGATCGCAGTCTGCCCGGTCGCGATGGCAATCGATCCGGCGGGTACTTTCACGCGCGGGTCGGTGCGGCGCGGGAGCACGAGCGGCTGCGGCAGATCGCCCATATAAGTGAAGCCCGGTGAAAACCCGAGCATGTAGACGTGATAGGTCTGCTCACTGTGCAGCCGCACGACCTCGGCTCTCGTCATGCCGGTGCGCTGCGCGATATCGGCGAGGTCGGGTGCATAGGCTTCGTCGTAGCACGCGGGCAGCCGCCAGAGCCTCGCCTCTGTTGCCCCTGCGTCGCTCGCGCCCAGCAGCGAGTCGAGCCTTGCGATCAGCGTCGCCGTGTCGATCGCCAGCGGATCGTGCAGCACCATGAGCGAGCGATACGTCGGCACGGTCTCGAGCACGCCGTCGATGGCGGCTGAGCGCACGCGCGCGCTCAGCGCCAACACCTGCTCGCTCACGATGCGGTCCACGCGATTGCCGAACTCGACGACGACCGCGGAATCGCCGGAGACGAGGAAACGGGCACTCATGCGCCGATAGTATAATTTTGCGATGCAAACGCGCCCTGTACTGGCAATCCTCGGCGGCACGGGCGCGCTCGGCACCGGACTCGCGATGCGCTGGGCCGCGGCCGGTTATCCCGTGATCGTCGGTTCGCGCACGCGCGACAAAGCGGAAGATGCCGCGCGCCGCATCGAGGCGGCAAACGGTGCGCCGGCCGTTCGCGGCGCCGAGAACAAGGCCGCGGCCGCGGCAGGCGAGATCGTCGTGATCGCGGTGCCGTGGGCCAGCCACGATGCGATGCTCGACGAGATCAGGGACTGCATCGCAGGCAAAATCGTCGTGGATGCAGTCGTGCCGCTCGTCCCGCCGAAGGTCTCGGTCGCGCAACTGCCGCCGGAAGGGTCCGCCGCGCAGATCGCGCAGAAGCGTCTCGGAACCGCCGCGCGCGTCGTGTCGGCGTTTCACAACGTCGCCGCCGCGAAGCTTTCCGCCGGCGGCCCGGTCGATTGCGACGTGCTGGTGTTCGGCGACGATCGCGAAGCCCGCGATACCGTGATTGCGCTGGCCGATGCCGCCGGCACGCGCGGTCTCGACGGCGGCGCGCTCGCGAACTCGGTCGCCGCCGAGGCGCTCACCTCGGTCATCATCGGGATCAATCGGCGCTACAAAGCGACCGCGGGCATCCGTATCACCGGCATCGCGGAAGATCGTCATTCCCGCGCAGGCGGGAATCCAGAGAAGTAGTGAACGATCCGTCGCCATTCCGGCGCAGGCCGGAATCCAGTGCGGTTCTGGACCCCGGCCCTCGCCGGGGTGACGAATTCATTGTGAACGCCGATCTCGGCGACCTCCTCGAAGCCGCCGCGCAGAAGCGCGACGCGGCGCACGGCAGCGTCGTCACCTACTCGCGCAAGGTGTTCATCCCGCTCACGCAGCTCTGCCGCGACGTGTGCCATTACTGCACGTTCGCGCAGCGGCCGCGCAGAGGCGAGCGCGCGTACCTGACGATCGACGAAGTGCTGGCGATTGCGCGCGCGGGGGCGGATGCCGGCTGCCGTGAAGCGCTCTTCACGCTCGGCGACAAGCCGGAGCTCCGCTATCGGATCGCACGCGAAGAGCTCGCGCAGCTCGGCCACACGACGACGCTCTCCTACCTTGCTGAAGCGGCGCGCGTCGTTTATCAGGAAACCGGTCTCCTCCCGCACGTGAATCCGGGCGTGATGACGGCCGCGGATATCGCCGCGCTGCGCACCGTCTCGGTTTCGCAGGGGCTCATGCTGGAGAGCGCCTCGGAGCGGCTCTGCGCGCGCGGCGGACCGCACTTCGGCTCGCCCGACAAGAAACCCGCGGCACGGCTCGAGACGTTGCGCCTCGCCGGCGAAGCGGCGGTGCCGATGACGACGGGCCTTCTGATCGGCATCGGCGAGACACGCGAAGAATGCCTCGAGGCGCTGATCGCGATTCGCGAGCTGCACGAGCGCTACGGCCACATCCAGGAAGTGATCATCCAGAACTTCCGGCCGAAGCCCGATACGCGCATGGCGAAGGCGCCGGCAGCACCGCTGGAAGAGCACCTGTGGACGATCGCCGCGGCGCGGCTCGTGCTCGATGCGGGCATGAACATCCAGGCGCCGCCGAACTTGAGTCCCGGCGCATTACGGCCACTGATCGACGCCGGCATCAACGACTGGGGCGGCGTGTCTCCGGTCACGCCCGATCACGTGAATCCCGAAGCGCCGTGGCCGCACCTCGATGC
>DASPNJ010000144.1:0-10427 GCA_035626595.1 Burkholderiales bacterium | reverse complement strand
ATTCGGACTGCGATCCCGCGTCGGGACGCACGGCGCGCGATCTGCTCGAGGAGGTGCGCAGCCGCATCGCCGTGCTGCGGCCGCCGGCCTACAACCGCTTCGCCAACAGCTTCTCGCACATCTTCGCGGGCGGATACGCGGCCGGGTACTACAGCTACAAGTGGGCCGAAGTGCTGTCGGCGGACGCCTACAGCCTGTTCGAGGAGCGCGGCGTGCTCGATCCCGACACCGGAAAGCATTTCTGGAACGAGATCCTGAGCGTCGGCGGCAGCCGCCCGGCCATCGAATCGTTCGTTGCTTTCCGCGGCCGCGAGCCGAAGATCGACGCGCTGCTGCGACATAGTGGCATGGTCGAGACGGTGTAAGCGATGTAGAGTCCTCCTGCGTTATTAAGCATGCGGCAAGGCCGCGCCTGGAGGAACGCATGAAAATCGTCACGCTTACAGCCCTTGCGCTGCTCATCGCCACGGGTGCGGTCAGCGCCGCGCAGCTCTATCGCTGGGTGGACGACAAAGGCAATGTCGAGTGGCGTGACACCCCGCCGCCGGCGCACGCCAAGAAAGTCGAGCAGCGCAACGTCACCGGCAACACGATCGAGACGTCGTCGCTGCCGTATTCGGTGCAGCAGGCCGTCAAGAATCACCCCGTTACGCTTTGGACGTTCGACTGCGGCGATCCCTGCACGCGCGCGGCGGCTCACCTCGCGAAACGCGGCACGCCGTACACCGTGCGCTATTCGAACAAGGAAGCGGATGCGCTGAAGAAGCTCACCGGCGGCACCGAGGTGCCAGTGCTGGTCGTCGGTTCACAGGTGCTCAAAGGCTACCTGGCAAGCACCTGGGACGCCGCGCTCGACAACGCGGGCTACCCAAAAACGCCCCCGCCCGGCATGAAGGCGCAGGTCACGGTGAAGGGCGAGGCGTCGCCGAAGAGCGCAGCGGACGCAAAGAGCGGGGCCGCAGCAGCCAAGAGCGCACCGGCCGCGAAGTAACGCAGCAGCGTAGGGTGGGTGAAGCGCAGCGATCCCCCCCGACCGTCATAAAAATCCCATCTCGCGCAGCCGCGCGAGCGTGCGCGCCGGATCGCTGTGGTGTATGACGGTCCATCCGCGCGCCTGCGCCGCCTCGACGTTTTCGATCCGGTCGTCGATGTAGAGGAGCGCGCGTCCTGCGCAGCCGGTGCCGCGCTCCACCGCCTCGTAACTTGCCCGTTCGGGCTTCATACAACCCATCTCGAACGACAGAAAACACCGGTCGAATGCCGACATGAACGCGAAGCGGGCGCACAGGTGCTCGAAGTGCAGCTCGCTCGTGTTGGAAAACACATACGTGGCGCGGCCCGCGCGTCTTAAGGCGTAGTTCGCCTCGATCATCGGCTCGATGGGCGAGAAGATGTCGCAGTAGATCTCGCAGAATTGGCCGAAGGCGACCGGCGAGCCCTCGCCGCACACCGAACGGTAGAACCCGCTGCGGTCGACGAGGCCGCGCTCGTAGCGTTGCAGCAGCGCCTGCGTGACGCCAGCGTGGTCGAAAACGTGCGCCGGCACGCCGCGGCCTGTGAGCTCGCGCACGCCCTTCACGTGATCCACGTCCACCAGAACGTTGCCGAGATCGAAAACGACTGCCTTGGGTTGCATGTCAAGAACGGGACTACAGCGGGCTCGCGGATTCTACAGTCAGCGAATACCATCCGGGTTCAACCCCCAGCACACGAGAGGACTGCGCCATGAGCGTTCTGGAAATCGAGCGGCGAGACGGCGTCATGGTTCTGCGCATCAATCGCCCGGATCGGATGGGCGCTCTCAATACCGAGCTCCGGTTCGCGCTCGCGGACGCGTGGTGTGAGTTTCGCGACAGCCGCGATCTCGAGGTCGCCATCTTCACGGGCACCGGTCGCGCGTTCTGCGCAGGCGAAGACATGAAGGAGTCGCTCGAGCGCGGCTCGGCAGGCGCCTCGGACGCCGCGCGGCGCAAAGAGAATCCCTACGACCAGGGCACCCTCGACAAGCCGGTGATCGTCGCGATCAACGGCTACGCGATGGGCGGCGGCTTCATGCTCGTCGAGCGCGCGGACCTGCGTGTCGCCGTGCGCGGCGCCGTGTTCGAGTCTTCCGAGGCCAAACGCTGGCTGCTCGGTGGCTACGATCACGGCGTGAAGGGCAACCTCCCGCACACCGTGGCGACCGAGCTCGCTTTCGCGTTCCGTTTCAGCGCCGAGCGGCTGCACCAGGTCGGCTTCCTGAACCGCCTGGTCGAGCCCGAAGAGCTCATGCGCACGGCGCAGGAGATGGCGGCGCACCTCATGAGCCTGCCGCCCGCCTCGCGCGTGAACACGACCGTGATGATGCGCGCCATGCGCGGCCGCGTCGCCGACGAGCTGGAAGACCTCGCTGCCCGGCTCAAGGAGCACGGCGCGAAGGAAGACCTCATGGAATCGCGCAAGGCGTTCGCGGAAAAACGGCCGCCGCGTTTCAAGGGCTGGAACGATCCGGAAGATCGGCTGCGCACGCCCAAGCTCGCGCGCAAGTAAGAAGCGCGCAGCACGGGCACGTGAAGCTCGCGACGTGGAACGTGAACTCGCTCAACGTGCGGCTTGCGCACGTGCTCGACTGGCTGTCGAGCCACGAGCCGGACGTGCTGTGTATGCAGGAAACCAAGCTCGAGGACGCGAAATTCCCGACGGCCGCATTTCGTGCACTGGGCTATGAGCCCGTCTTCGCAGGCCAGAAGTCGTACAACGGCGTCGCGATACTTTCCAGGCTGCCGCTCGGCGAAATAGCGATCGGCATTGCCGGCTGGGCCGACACGCAGCAGCGCGTGATCGCCGCGACGATTCCCGGCGTGCGGGTGATCTGCGCGTACGTGCCGAACGGCGAAGTGCTCGGGTCGCCCAAGTTCGAGTACAAGATGCAATGGCTCGACGCGCTGCGCGGGTGGCTCGTGCACGCGCTCAACGCTAACGCGCGGCTCGTCGTCGCGGGCGATTTCAACATCGCGCCGGAGCCACGCGACGTGCACGACCCCGCCGCATGGGAGAACAAGATCCACTTCACGCCGCCGGAGCGCGAGAAGCTGCATGCGCTGTTCGGTATCGGGCTCGCCGATGCATTCAGGCTGTTCGACCAGCCCGAGCGATCGTACACGTGGTGGGATTACCGGATGATGGCCTTTCGCCGCAAGATGGGCCTGCGCATCGACCACATCCTGCTCTCCCCGGCGCTGGCGCCGCTGTGCACCGCGTGCACGATCGACATCGAGCCGCGCAAGCTGGAGCGGCCTTCCGACCACGCGCCGGTGATTGCCGAGCTGGCGCTCGGCCAGTGATGCGGTGACGGGGTATTCACCACTTCGTCACCTCGTCACCTCGTCACCGCGTCACCGCGTCACTGCCGGTCGCTGTCGAGCTTCAGCTCCTGGATCTTCCGCGTCAGCGTGTTGCGGCCGAGACCGAGAAGCTGCGCGGCCTCGATGCGGCGCCCGCCGGTGTGCGCGAGGGCGCGCAGGATGAGCGTCTTCTCGAACTGGCGGGTGAGATCGTCGATGATGCCGCTCTCGCCTCGCGCGAGCAGCGATTCGGCCTCGCGGTCGAGCGCCGCGGCCCAGTTCTGAGCCGACGGCGCGGACGCTTCCGCGCGCAGCTCGCCGGGGAGGTCGGCCACTTCGATGTTGACCGACGGCGACATCACCGTAAGCCAGTGCGCGACGTTCTCGAGCTGGCGCACGTTGCCCGGCCAGTCCTGCGCCTGAAGATACTTGAGGGCGGGCTCCGACAGCCGCTTGGCCTCCACGTTCAGCTCGCGCGCGCTCTTCTGGAGGAAGTACTTCGCGAGCAGCGGGATGTCTTCACGGCGCTCGCGCAAGCTGGGAAGCCGCAGCCGGATCACGTTGAGCCGGTGAAAGAGATCTTCGCGGAAGAGCCCCTGCCGCACGCGCGTTTCCAGCTCCTGGTGCGTGGCGGCGATCACGCGCACGTTCGCCTTGATCGGCTGGTGACCGCCGACGCGGTAGAAATTCCCGTCGGACAGCACGCGCAGGAGCCGCGTCTGGAGCTCCTGCGGCATGTCGCCGATCTCGTCGAGAAAGAGCGTGCCGCCCTCGGCCTGCTCGAAGCGGCCGCGCCGCATCGTCTGCGCGCCGGTGAACGCGCCGCGCTCGTGGCCGAAAAGCTCGGACTCCAGCAGCTCCTTCGGAATCGCCGCCGTGTTGATTGCGATGAACGGCCGGCCGGCGCGCGGGCTGTGGCGATGCAACGCGTTCGCGACCAGCTCCTTCCCGGTACCCGACTCGCCGGTGATGAGCACCGTTGCCTGCGACTGCGACAGCCGGCCGATCGCGCGAAACACTTCCTGCATCGCGGGCGCCTGGCCGAGGATCTCGGGCGCGGCCTCGCTCACTTCGGCGGAAGTCTCCTGGCGCATGCTCTCGTCGACCGCGCGCCGGATCAGATCGACCGCATGATCGACGTCGAACGGCTTCGGCAGGTACTCGTAGGCGCCGCCCTGAAAGGCGGTGACCGCGCTCTCGAGGTCCGAATACGCCGTCATGATGATCACCGGCAGGTTCGCATGGCGCTCTTTCGCTTTCTGCAGGAGCTCCAGCCCCGACTCACCGGGCATGCGGATGTCGCTCACGACGACCTGCGGCGTCTCGTCGGCGAGCGCCGCGAGCGCCTCTCGCGCCGAGGCGAACGTCTTGAACGCGATGTTCTCGCGCGTGAGCGCCTTTTCGAACACCCACCGGATCGAGCGGTCGTCGTCGATGATCCACACTGCTTTCACCGCGGCACCTCGCTGCGCTCGGCACGCTGCGCGTGGCCGCGGTGCGATACACGAACGGAGGGAAACCGATGCAAGGCGCGCACTTGGACGCGCCGTGTTCCCTCCGTTATCTCCTTTCCTTCAAAACCGTCGCATATGTTCATGCCTGAAGGTCGTCCTTTTCTCTGATCGGCAGCAGGATCGAGAAAACCGTATTCCCGGGGCTGCTCTCGAACGTGATCGTGCCGTGATGCTGCGCCACGAAGTTCTGCGCGAGCGTGAGGCCGAGACCGCTGCCGCCCTCGCGCCCGGACACCAGCGGATAGAAGATGCGCTCACGGATGTCCTCCGGAACGCCGGACCCGTTGTCGATGATGCGCATCTCGATGGCGTGGCGGTAGCGTTTGCGCGCAAGCGTCACCTGACGCGCGACGCGCGTTACCAGCGTGATCTCGCAGCGGCCGTCGGCGCGCGGCCTCGCCGCCATGGCCTGGGCCGCGTTGCGCGCGATGTTGAGCGCCGCCTGGATGAGCTGCTCGCGGTCGCCTTCGATCGTCGGCAGGCTCGTGTCGTAATCGCGCCGCACGGCGATGCCGCCGAACTCTGCGAGGATCACGCTGCGCACGCGCTCCAGCACCTCGTGGATGTTGACCTGCGTCGGCTGAGGCAGGCGGTGCGGCGTGAGCAGCCGGTCCATGAGGAGCTGGAGGCGGTCGGCCTCCTTCATGATGACCTGGGTGTATTCGTGCAGCGCCGGACGTTCGAGCTCGCGGTCGAGAAGCTGCGCCGCGCCGCGGATGCCGCCCAGCGGGTTCTTGATCTCGTGAGCGAGATTGCGGATCAACTCGCGGTTGGCCTGGCTCTGATCCAGGATGCGCTCCTCCCGCGCGATCTTCACTTCCTGCTCGGTATGTCTGAATTCGAAGAGGAAACCGCCGCCGGCCACGTGCTGCGCGCCCTCTACCGGCGTCACCGTGCACGACAGGTGCACGACCGCATGGCCGTTTGCGGAGAGCGTGAGCCCGTGCTCGGAATAGCTGCAGTTGTGCTCGCGCGCGTAGCCCATCGCCGCAGTGAGCACGAACGCCTCCTTGAAGACGCCGTCGATCGGCTCGCCTTCGGCGTTCTGACTGGAAAGCCCGAAGAGATTCTCCGCGGCGGGATTCATGTAGCGCACTGTGCCCGCGTCGTCCACGAGCATGACGGCGGTCGCGAGCAGGTCCAGTCCGGAGAGCGCATTCGGTGCCATCGTCGTTGTTCGCGGCGACGGCTTTAGCAAGAACCACACCACGCGCGCGGCGCGCGAGGGCTAGCGGATTTTCGAGATCTCCCGCCGCAGGTTCGCGACGTTGTCTTCGTGCAGCCGCACCTTCTTCTGGTAGGGCTCGAGACGATCGAGCACGCGCTGATAGTTCTTCTCGTCGGCGCGGCGCACGCTCTCCTGCTCCGCGAGCTCCTTCTTCGCCTGCGCGAGCAGCTTCTCCTCGTTGCCGAGCTCGATCTCGAGGATGCGGCGGCGATCATTGTCCCGTTCGCGTTGCAGCGCGCGATCGACGCGCGGAAAGCTCGACGGCGTGGCAACGGGCGGAGACTTGACCCGCGGCTTCTCCCTGGCGCTCACCGGCGGCGGCGCCGGTGCAGGCGCACTCACCGGACCGACGTTCAGCACCTTGCACTCTTTCGGATTCGCGGGAATGTTCGTGAACTGCTTCGTGCCGTTCGCATCGACGCACTCGTAAAGAATGTGATTGCTCGCGCGCGCCGGCAGCGAGGCCGCAACGAGCAGCAATCCACACGAGAGGAGACGCAGCGTCATAGCGCCCGCAGTCTATGACACGCTCCATCCACTGGCAATTCATCGACATGTAAAGATGCGGCGGCTGCCGCGATAACGATTTCTCGCGCCGAAAGCCGAAGGCTCGAGGCGCGTCCAGGTTCCAGTCGAACAAAAAGGGCGGGCACGCGGCCCGCCCTCGCGTGGTGCGCGCGCCCGCTTACAGGCTGTAGTACATCTGGAACTCGATCGGGTGCGTCGTCATTCTGAAGAGCGTGACTTCCTCCATCTTCAGATCGATGTACGCATCGATCATGTCGTTCGAGAACACGCCGCCGCGCGTGAGGAACTCGCGGTCGCGGTCGAGCTCTTCGAGGGCCATGTCGAGCGACGAGCACACGTTCGGGACCTTTTTCGCTTCTTCCGGCGGCAGATCGTAGAGGTTCTTGTCGATCGGATCGCCGGGATTGATCTTGTTCTGAATGCCGTCGAGTCCCGCCATCATCATCGCGGTGAACGCGAGGTAGGGGTTCGCCGTCGGATCCGGGAAGCGCACTTCGATGCGGCGCGCTTTCGGGCTCGACACGTACGGGATGCGGATCGAGGCCGAGCGGTTACGCGCGGAGTATGCGAGGTTGATCGGCGCTTCGAAGCCGGGCACCAGGCGTTTGTACGAGTTCGTTCCCGGATTGGTGATCGCGTTCAGCGCCTTCGCGTGCCGGATGATGCCGCCGATGTAGTGCAGCGCGGTCTCGGACAGCCCCGCGTAGCCGTTGCCGCTGAACAGATTGTTGCCGCCTTTCCAGATCGACTGATGGACGTGCATGCCCGAGCCGTTGTCACCGACGACCGGTTTCGGCATGAAGGTCGCGGTCTTGCCGTACGAATGCGAGACGTTGTGCACGCAGTACTTGAGGATCTGCATCCAGTCGGCGCGCTTCACCAGGCTGTTGAACTTGGTGCCGATCTCGCACTGGCCCGGCGCGGCGACCTCGTGGTGGTGCACTTCGACTTCGACGCCCATCTCTTCGAGCGCGAGACAGATCGCCGAACGGATGTCCTGGAGCGAATCGACCGGCGGCACCGGGAAGTAACCGCCTTTGATCGGCGGACGGTGGCCCATGTTGCCGCCCTCGAAATCTTCCTGGGCGGACCACGGCGCTTCCTCGGACTTGATCTTCACGTAGGAGCCGGACATGTCCACGTTCCACGTGACCGAATCGAAGATGAAGAACTCCGGCTCGGGACCGAAGTAGGCGGTATCGCCGATGCCGGTGGACTTGAGATACGCCTCGCCGCGCTTCGCGATCGAGCGCGGGTCGCGATCGTAGCCCTTACCGTCGGAAGGCTCGACCACGTCGCAGGTGAGGATGAGCGTCGGCTCATCGGTGAACGGGTCGAGGCGCGCCGAATCCGCGTCCGGCATGAGCAGCATGTCGGAAGCCTGAATGCCCTTCCATCCCGCGATCGACGAGCCGTCGAAGGCGTGGCCGTCGGTGAATTTGCTCTCTTCGAAAGCCTTGGCGGGAACCGAAACGTGCTGCTCCTTCCCCCGCGTGTCGGTGAATCGAAGGTCGACGAACTTGACCTCGTTCTCCTTGATCATTTTGGTGACGTCGGCACCGCCTGCCATTTACATTCTCCTGATTGGGTAAGTGTTGAGAGAGACCAACGGGAGTGCCCGGGCAGCACGATCTGTGCCAGCGCTCCGATCGGAAAAGCCATTCGGTTACAAGGAGTTGCCGCGCACCCTCCACGCCAGATGCACTACTTCGGTGCGCGTGCACCGCATTATGCACCAGATGGAGGCGCGCACGGACGCGGATGGTGCGGCCCGAAAAAACCTACGACGCGCCTTGAGCCTGCGGCTCAAGCCGCCGAAAATCGCCTAGCGCGGCAGCCGCCGCGCTTTTCATATGGGAAACGGATGAGTGCAGACGACATCCTCAAGCGGGCGCAAGAGCGGGCAAAGCAGATGGGCCTGCCCTATGAGGGGGCGGTGACGCCGCAGGAAGCGCACGAGCTCGTTCAGCAGGCCGGCGCGAAGCTCGTGGACGTGCGCACGCGTGCCGAGCTCGAGTGGGTGGGCCGGATCCCGGGCGCGGTCGAAGTCGAGCTGCTCACGTATCCCGGCGGTCGGCCCAATCCGGATTTCGTCCAGCAGCTCGAGCAAAAGGTGCCCAAGGACGCGCCGGTTTTGTTCATCTGCCGGAGCGGCGGCCGCTCGCACAATGCCGCAACGATGGCGACGCAGGCCGGGTACGTCGAAGCGTTCAACGTGCTCGAAGGTTTCGAAGGCGACAAGGACGCGTCGGGCCATCGGAACACGAAGGGCGGGTGGCGGCACGCGGGGTTGCCGTGGACTCAGAGCTAGTGACGAAGTGACGAAGTGACGTAGTGACGAAGTGATGCAGTGACGTAGTGACGTAGTGACGCGGTAAAAACACTGCATCCGCATCACCGCATCACCGCATCACCGCATCACCGCATCACCGCGTCACCGCGTCACCGCGTCGCCGCATCACCGCGTCACCGCGTCACCGCATCACCGCGTCACCGCGTCGCCGCATCACCGCGTCACCTGATCGCAGCCGCCGCACACGCGGCCGCCAAGGCCGTCGATCCCCCGGCGATCACCAGCAGCCAGTAAGCCGCGAGCCCTTCGGCCAGCACACCGCCCGCCGCAATCCCGGCGCTGATTCCGACCAGCAGACACGTCGTGCTCCAGGTGAAGCTCTCCGCGAGGCGCTCGCGCGGCGCGAGTGTCGACACGAGCAGCGACTGCGTCGCGATGACCGTCGCCATCGGCACACCGGCGATGAGGCTTGCCGCGGCATAGACGCCGAGGTGATCGACCGGGACGAGCAGCAGCATGCCCGCGCACATCGCCGTGAGGCCGCCCACCAGCTGCCGGTTGAGCGGTGTTTGCCAGTGCCGCGACCCGTACACGAACGCGCCGGCGCCGCTGCCGACGCTCGCGAGCGCGAGCGCGATGCCCGCCATCGCCGGCGCGCCTTTCGCCGCGGTATGCGCCGTCACCGCGACTTCGAACAGGCCGAACGCGAACGCGTACAGCACCGTCACCGCGAAAACGATCACGAGCTTCGGATAACGCAGCACACCGACCCAGTCGCGACCGGGGCGAACGGGCGCGGCGGTCCAGCGGCGCACGGCGGGGGCGGCGAGAAACACCGCTGTACCGGCCGCTGCCGAAAGCGCCGCCAGCAGCACGGCCGCCTCGGGATAGCCGAGCGCAACGCATGCGGCGACGATCGCCGGTCCCAGGATGAACACGGCTTCCACCAACCCGGAATCGACGGAGTACGCCGTCTGCAGCAGCGCAGGCTCGCGCATCATCCGCGGGTAGAGCGCGCGCATGCACGCGCTGATCGGCGGCAGCGTTGCGCCCGCGACGATCGACGCGCCGCAGATCCACGCGAGCGGCGCCGAGCGCAGCACCAGAAGCGCGAGTCCGATCAGCGCCGCCGGATACAACACCGCGCACGCGCCGAGAACGGGCCGCGGGCCGAGCCGATCGATCAATCGTCCGAGGAACGGCGCGACAGCGCCCAGGCCCAGCACGTACAACGCGCTCGCAGTGCCGGCCAATGCGAACGAGCCCGACCGGCCCTGCACGAACAGCAGGATGGCGAGACCGGCGATCCCGATGGGCAAGCGCCCGGCGATGGACGCCACGACCGTCGAACGCAGCTCGGGCACCCGAAAGAGATCCTGATATCGCGCCAGCAAAAAAACCCTACGACGCGTCTCGAGGCTTCGCCTCTCGACGCAAAAAGTAGCTTAGCGCGGCAGCCGCCGCGCTCGTGGTCGATTGACGAACAACGCGCCTCAGGCGGCCCAAGTGACGAGGCCCGTATACGCGGTGAACAGCACGAC
>DASPNJ010000143.1:0-37494 GCA_035626595.1 Burkholderiales bacterium | reverse complement strand
GCGCGGCCGCCGAGCAGCACCGCCATCTTGCCTTCGAGCTCCTCGCGCGTCATCAGGAAGCGGTCTTCCGTCGGACGCTGAATGGTGTAGCCGAGCGCGCCGACGCCGCGCGGAATGATCGAAACCTTGTGCACGGGATCGACGCCCTTCACCGACATCGCCAGCAGCGCGTGTCCCATCTCGTGATGGGCGACGATCTCGCGCTCGCGCGGATTGAGGAGCCGGTTCTTTTTCTCCAGACCTGCGACCATGCGCTCGATCGCAGCGGTGAAATCGTCGAGTGTGACCGCTTCGGCGTCGCGCCGCGTCGCGAGCACGGCGGCTTCGTTCACGAGGTTCGCCAGATCGGCGCCCGAGAAGCCGGGCGTGAGCGACGCGACCTGCTCGAGATCGACATCGGGCGCGAGCTTCACCTTCTTCGCATGCACGCGCAGGATCTGGAGGCGTCCGACTTTGTCCGGCCGGTCGACGAGCACCTGGCGGTCGAAGCGCCCCGCGCGCAGCAGCGCGGGATCGAGGATCTCGGGCCGGTTCGTCGCCGCCAGCAGCACGAGCCCGGTCGTCGGATCGAAGCCGTCCATCTCGACCAGCAACTGGTTGAGCGTCTGCTCTTTCTCGTCGTGGCCGCCGCCCATGTAGGCGCCGCGCGCGCGGCCGAGCGCGTCCAGCTCGTCGATGAAAATGATCGCGGGCGCTTTGGAGCGCGCCTGCTCGAAGAGATCGCGCACGCGGGCCGCGCCGAGACCGACGAACATCTCGACGAACTCGGAACCGTTGATCGACAGAAACGGCACGCCGGCTTCACCCGCGACCGCGCGCGCAAGCAGCGTTTTCCCGGTGCCGGGCGGACCCACCAGCAGCACGCCGCGCGGCGCGCGTCCGCCGAGCCGGCCGTAGCGCTTCGAATCCTTGAGGAACCCGACGACTTCCTCGAGCTCCCCTTTCGCTTCGTCCACGCCGGCAACGTCGGCGAACGTGGTTTTCGTATCGGTCTCGACGTAGATCTTGGCCTTGCTCTTCCCCAGTGACATGAAGCCGCCGCCGAGACCCTGCCGCTCCGCCATCTTGCGGATGAAGAACATCCACAAGCCGAAGAAGATCAGCGCCGGCAGCACCCACGACAGCACGTCGCGCAGGAACGTGTTCTCGACGACGCCGCGAAACTGCACGTCGTATTTCGAGAGCTGCTCGGCAAGCCGCGGCTCGACACGCGTGGTGACGAACTTGGTCTCACCGCCCGGCAGCGGCTGTTTGAGCGTCCCATGGATCAGCTCGCCGCGGATCGAGATCTCTCCGACCTTCCCCTCGTCGAGCAGTTTCATGAACTGGCTGTACGCGAGCGGCTCGACCTGCTGAGACGTGACCCAGGCCTCGCGCAGCCAGACCACCGCCAGCATGGCCAGCAGCAGGTACCAGAGATTGATCTGTGTTTTGCGTTCCATGAGAACCTACGCCTGGACCCCCGCCTTCGCGGGGGTGACGAGCTCCTGACGCATCAAGCGCGGCCGCGCCGACGCTTCAGCAAGTCATATGCCGCTTCGCCCCTCACCCTACCCTCTCCCCGTCACGCGGAGAGGGTTCAGGACAACGTTACCCACGTCGGCGCATGGTCGCTCGCCTTCTCGCGGCCGCGGTGTGCGGTGTCCACACCCGCACTCTGCAACCGCAATGCGAGATCCGGAGAGAGCAGCACGAAGTCCATGCGGAAGCCGGCGTTGCGGCGGAAGTAGTCGTGGTTCACCCAGAACGTGTACACGCGCTCCTTCGGATGCAGCACCCGATGCGTATCGATCCAGCCCTGCGCGAGGAGCCGCCGGTACGCCTCGCGTGTCTCCGGCTGCATGACCGCGTCGAAGCGCCACGCCCATGCGTTGTAGATGTCGTCGTTCGTCGGCACCACGTTGAGATCGCCCGCGAGCACCGTCGGGCGCGCGGCATCGAGCAGCGTCTGCGCGTGCGCGTTGAGCCGGTCGAACCACGCGAGCTTGTAATCGAACTTCGGCCCCGGCTGCGGGTTCCCGTTCGGCAGGTAGATCGAGGCGACGACGAGGCCGTTCACCTCCGCTTCGAGGTAGCGCGCCTGCGGGTCGCCGGTGCCGCCCGGCAGCCCGCGCCGGATCTCACGCAGCGTTCCCCCTTTCGCGAGGATGGCCACCCCGTGGTGTGAGCGCTGGCCGTGCCAGACCGAGCCGTAGCCCGCGCGCTCGATCGCTTCGGCCGGGCACTTGTGGTCTTCGGTCTTGATCTCCTGAAGGCACACGACGTCGGGCGCGGTCTCGCCGAGCCATTCGAGCAGGCGCGGCAGACGCCCGTTGACGCCGTTGACGTTGTACGTCGCGATCCTCACCGTCCGAACGTCGAGGCGAGCGCGTCAATCCGCGCGGATGTTCGCGGCTTTCGCGACCTTGCTCCATTTGGCGGCCTCGGCGGCGATGAACTTCGCCGCTTCCTGCGGCGAGTTGCCGACGGCCTGCATGCCGAGGCTCCCGAGCTTTTCCTGCACGTCGCCGGCGCGCAGTGCCTGTGCAATCGTCTTGTTGAGCTGCGCGACGATCGGCTGCGGCGTACCGGCCGGCGTCAGGATCGCGTACCACGCATCGCTCTCGTATCCTTTCACGCCGGCTTCCGCGATCGTCGGAACGTCCCATCCCGCCACGCGCTTGCTGGAGGTCACGCCGAGCGCGCGAAGCCGCCCCGCTTTCACGTGGCCGGTCATGATGAGCGGGCTCGCGAACGAGATCGGCACGCGCCCCGACAGCAGATCCGGGATGAAATCGTTCGTGCCCTTGTACGGCACGTGCAGGATGTCCACGCCGGCCATGTACTTGAAGAGCTCACCGGCGAGGTGCAGCGACGATCCGGTGCCGCCGGAGGCGTACTGCAACCGTCCGGGCTTCGCTTTGGCGATCGCGAGGAGCTCTTTCACCGAGCCGATGCCGGAATTGGGCGTGACCACCAGCACGAGCGGGCCCTTGGCGACGATCGTGACCGGCGTGAACTGCTCGAACGTGTACGGCACCTTGCTGTACAGGTACGGATTCACCGCGTAGGCCATCGCCGGCAGGATGATCGTGTAGCCGTCCGGCGCCGCCCGTGCGGCGACTTCCACGGCGAGATTCCCACCGGCGCCGGGCCGGTTGTCGATCACCACCTGCTCCTTCCACGCATCGTTCAACTTGCCGCCGACCATGCGGGCCAGCACGTCATTGGGGCCGCCTGCCGGATAGGGCACGATCAGGCGGACCGGACGGTTGGGATACGTGTCCGCGGCGAACGCGGAAAGCGCTCCCGTGACCGCGAGCGCGAAGCCGATCAGGCGACAAATTCGTGTCATGGCTGTACCCACCTCGGAAAAAGGCCGAAGTATAGAGGGGCGCTCTCGTCGTAAGCACTTAAAATGCCGGGCCGTGCACTACGATATCCTCATCCGGAACGGCCTCGTCATCGACGGCAGCGGATCGCCCGGACGGCGTGCCGACGTCGCGATCAACGGCAACCGCATCGCCGCGATCGGGCCTGCGCTCGAGGGCCGCGGCTTTACGACGATCGACGCAGCAGGCCTGGCCGTAACGCCCGGCTTCATCGACATCAAGACCCATTCGGACTTCACGCTGCCGATCAATCCGCGCGCGGAGAGCAAGGTGCGGCAGGGCGTCACGACCGAGATCGTCGGCCATTGCGGTTTCTCTGCGGCGCCCTGCCTGCCCGGCAAAGTGGATCTGCTGCGCGATTACCTGAGCCCGTCCGCGCCGTGGCTGCCGTTTCGCGAGCGCAGCTTCGGCGAATACCTGGAGACCTTTCCCGCGACGTCGGTGAACGCGGGCATGCTCGTCGGACACAACACGCTGCGGCTGATGGCGATGGGCATGGAGAACCGCGCGCCCGGCGCGGCCGAGATGAAGGCGATGATCGAGCTGCTGGAGGAAGGTCTCGAGGCCGGCGCGCTCGGCCTCTCGAGCGGCCTCTTCACGGCGCCGGGATCGTACGCGCAACGCGATGAGATCGTGGCGCTCTGCCGGGTGCTCGAGCGCTATCAGGCGGCGTACTTCACGCACATCCGGGACGAATCGAACCGCGTGCTCGAAGCCGTGGACGAGGCGATCGACATCGCGCAGACCTGCGCGATACACGTCGAGATCGTGCACTTCAAGTGCTCCGGCACCGATAACTGGGGCAAGGCGGCGACCGCGCTCGCGCGCATCGAAGCGGCGAAGCGGCGCGGCGTTTCCATCGATTGCGATGCGTATCCGTATGCGGCCGGCAGCAATCCGCTCAAGAACCTGCTGCCGCAGTGGGTGCAGGCGGGCGGCATCGACGCGATGCTCGAGCGGCTGGCGCAGCGTGAGACGCGCACGCGCATACGCGCGGACATCGAGCGCGAGGGGCTCAACAACTGGGGCCGCATTCCGTCGTGGGACTGCGTACAGATTTCGATCTCGCCGCACCTGCCGCAGTACGCGGGGCGCACGATTCAGCAGATCGCGCGCGAGCGCGGCTGCGACGCAATCGACGCCGTCTGCGATTACTTGATCGACGACAAGGCCGCGACGCGCGTGCTCGTGACCTCGATCTCGGAAGACGATATCCGCGAGATCATGCGCTCGCCGACCGCGCTCGTCGGCTCGGACGGGAACTGCGTCGCGACCTGCGGTACCGTGAGCCAGGGCATGCCCCATCCGCGCTTCTACGGCACGTTTCCGCGGGTGATCACGCGTTACGTGAAAGAAGAAAGGGCGTTGCCGCTGGAAGCCGCGATTCACAAGATGACCGGCGCGACCGCGCAGGCGCTCAGGCTCAGGGACCGCGGCCTGCTGGAGCCCGGCTACCGCGCGGACGTGACGCTGTTCGATCCCGACGACTTCAGCGACCGCGCGACCTATGCAGACCCGCACCAGTATCCGAGCGGTACGCGCACGACCGTCATCGTGAACGGCACCGTCGTAGTCCAGGACGCGCAGCACACCGGCGCGACGCCGGGGCGCGTGCTCAGGCGCGCCTCTGACGGCTCCGTCTCGTGAAACACCTCATCGCGAGGAGCGCGATTTGCGCGACGTGGCGATCTCGTGGCGCACGTACTGACGCACGCTCCGAGATTGCTTCCAATGCGCAACCACTTCGTGGTGCGCGTGCGCGGCAATGGCCGCGCCTCGCAATGACACGCTGAGAATGGCCAAGAAAACCCTCTTCGAAATCCTGTCCGGCCAGCCGTGGTGGGTCACCCTGCTGGTCGCGCTGGGGATCTTCTGGCTCTCGTATGCGATCTTTCCGCCGATCGCGCCGTTCATGGCGCTGCCATTCGTGCTGCTCGCGATCTACGTCGCGTTCAAACAGTTCCGCAGCGGCCCGCCCAGCGGCGCCTACGAACGGCTGAAGGAGCTGCGCGAAATGCCGTGGGAGTCGTTCAGCGCCGCCGTTAGCGAGGCGTATCGCCGGCGCGGCTACGCGGTCACGCCCGCCGATTCCGGCAGTTACGACTTCAGGCTCGTGAAGGATGGCCAGACGACGCTGTTGCAGTGCCGGCGCTGGAAGGTGAATCAAGTCGGCGAAGGCCCCGTGCGCGAGCTCGCGAAGGCAGTCGAGAAGAGCGACGCGTCGCGCGGCATCTGTCTCACGGGCGGCGATTTCTCCGCGCCGGCGCGCAAGCTCGCCGCCGGCGAGCCGGTGACGTTGCTCTCCGGCCGTGATCTGGTCGAGCTCGTGGGCCGCGCGAAAAAGCGCCCGTGGTGGTTTCGAATCCGGTGAGAGCCGTACCGCGCGCTTCAAATCTGTCGCGCGAGAACGACGCGAAAAAGAGTTAGCGTTCAGGACCCTACGCCCACGCGGCACTCATGCGTCGTTCGGCAACGACAGCAAGCCAGAGTTACACCAACGCTAAGTGCTTAACTGCGAAGTATTCTTCCGCTGGCACAGGTCGTGCTGAGTGTCTCGGGCAGATTTTTCCCTGAAGCGGGATTACCCTCCCCTGTTTCCCCCGGCGCATAGCCGGGGTTTTTTTGTACGCCTCAGGCTGCGAAGAATTCGCGGCTACGCGCGAGCCACGCCAGGTAATGCGTGTACGCCTCGCGCATCGGATAGCGGACGCGAAATGCGATGTCGTGCTCGAGCCGGCCGATGTCCATGATCCCGCGGTCGCGGTCGGTGTACCAGATGTTCGCGTCCTCCGTCGCCAATGCCTCGCGGTAGCTGAACGCCGGATATGCGGCCTTCAACGCTTCGCACCAGCGCGCGATCGGCTGCTCCCACGCAACGCCCGAGCTCAGGTTGTACATGAGGTGCTTCGGCGCAGCCGCATCGAGTAGCGCGATCACGCCTTCCGCGACGTCGCGCGCGTAAATCCAGTCGCGCTGGATCTCGCGCGTCATGAGCACCGCGGACTTTCCGGCGATCGCCATCGCCGCGAGCTGCGAGTGCGTCCCGAAGTTGTCGCGCACGCCGGTATCGCGCTCCCAGGGCCCGATGACCGTGCCGAGGCGCACGCAGACGATGTCGATCTCCCACAGCGCGCGCAGCCGCATGCACATCCGCTCCGCGGCGTGCTTGGTGATGCTGTAGAGCGTCGCCGGCACGGACAGCGTGTGCTCGTACAGCCGCGGGTAGCGATACAGCGATTCGCCGTAAGCGGCGCCGGAGCCGATGTACACGGTGCGCTGCACGCCGTGCTCGCGCGCGGCGGTCAGCACGTTCACGGTGCCGCGCAGGTTCACTTCGACGATACCGGCGGGGTCGCGCGTCTCGCGCTGCGGCCCGGACGTCACCGCCGCCGCATGAATGACGTGCCGGATGCGGTACCTGCGGAACAGCGCATCGAGCGCGCCCGGCTCGAGCACGCTGCCGCGCTCGACGTGCAGACGCTTCGCGTGCGGCTCGAGCGCACGATCCGCGCCGCGCGGCAGCGCGCCGGCATCGAACAACACGACTTCGCGTTCGCGTTCGAGCAGCGCCTCCACGAGATTGAGCCCGACAAAGCCTGCTCCGCCGGTTACCAGTACCGTCACGTTGTTCTCGTAAGGTGCGTCAATGATGCACCGGCCGGTGGGTTTCGCTTCGCTCAAGCCACTACGCTACAGCGGGAAATCATCGGCGAAGGCGCGGAAGTTCTGGACGTCGTCGATATTCATCAACCCATCGAAGAGCCGCTGCGTGAGCGCCGCGCCCCAAACGGGTGTACCGAGATCGAAGAACTTGCCTTTGAGATCCGCGGAGCTGTGCTGGTTGGTGGGCTCGCCTTTCATGACGGTACAACGGCCGGAGTAGCCCGCGCCGTTGCGCATCACGATGCGCACGTCGCACGGCGTCTCCGCCGGGTAACGCGCGGTGTGAGACTTGTCTTCCTGAAGATCGACGCGCTTCGCGAGCGCCTGCACTTCAGGATTGGCGACGGCCGCGTCGTCGAAGCTGCCGAGACCCGAGCGCCCGTGATGGATGACGCTCGCAAGCGCGAACGGCACCGAGAAGCGCGACCCGAAGCTCGACACCACGTTCTTCTCCGCAAGCATTGCGGCGAGCGCGTAAGTGCGGACTTCGATGCGCTCGATATCGCCCGCGGCGAGCCGGCGCCCCGGCACGCTTTCGAGGAGGTCCTCCAGCGCGTCGATCGCAGAGTGCACGTAGCGGCCCGTGGGGTGCAGCTTGAAATAGCTCTGCGCGATCAGCCACTCGCCGCCGAGGCCGACGACCACGCGGTCGGCGTCGAAGGTATCCGACAGCACCTTGCCGTACACGTTGCCCACGCCGTCGATCTCGCCGGTGAAGCCGCACTCGACGAGCCGCACCGCCGTGAGACCCATGTATCCAGAGTGCCCCGTGAAGATGTTGCGCACGGTCGCGCCGTCGAGGAGCGTCGTGCGGCTGGTCGCCATTCCCATCGTCGCCGCGACGTTCAGCAGCTCCAGCATCTGCACCGCGTGGAATCGTTTCAGACGTGCGGCCGCGACCGCGGCGCCGATGACGCCATATGTGCCATGCGGATGGATCGACAGGCGCACGTTCGATGCGCGGCTGATACGGGAGGACACCTCGTAACCGAGCGCCACCGCGGCGAGCAGGTCCGCGCCGCTCGCGCCGATCTCCTGCGCGAGCGCGACCGCGGCCGGCACGACCTGTATGCCCGGATGTCCTTTCGCGAAGAGGTTGCCTTCGTCGAGCTCGAGCCAGGTGCCCGCGGTGCCGTTCAGGAGCGCCGCGTCGAGCGCGGCTGCTCGCCGACCTGCGCCGATGACCCACGCATCGCCTGGCGCGGCCCGCGCGAGCTGCCGGTCCACGAACGCTTTCATCTCGGGCTCCTGCATGCCGGCGGCGATCACCGGGAGACAGTCGGCGAGTATCCAGCGCGCGCGATCGCGGGCCGGCGCGGCGATGTCGGTGAGTGAAGTCTCGGCGGCGAACTGCGCGAGCTGCTGGAGATAACGGGGTCGGGCGCGTGTATCCATCCGTCGAATATACCGCCACTCTCGTGCAGCGGCCGTCCGCCGTCGCGCGCGCGGCCGAGCTCGGCGTCAGGGCACGCCGAAACGAACCAGCAGCAGCATGAGCACGATGACGGTCAGGATCGCCGAGACGCTTTGCCAGAACAGCACCGGGCGGCGCTCGACGAGCGGCGGCGCGGCGTCGCTCAGAGCGCGATTCGGGTGGCGCAGGTCGTACACGAGCTCGGACAAGGTTTCGTAGCGTCGCAATGGATCGGGGTGGACGGCTTTCCTGAGCACCCCGTCGATCCATGCGGGGATTTCGCGCTCGTCGTGCAGCACGGACCGGTAGCGGAGCTTGCGCTGCGCCGCCTGCGTCGTAGCCTTCGCCACCTCCGCGCCGTAGGGCAGGCGCCCCGAGAGCATCTGATACGCGATCACGCCCAGCGAGAAGAGATCCGAGCGCGACGTTGCGGCCTCTCCCAGGAAATACTCCGGCGCCGTGTATTGCGCGGTGCCGAGGATGCGGCTGCGTTCGGCCGACGGCGACATCTCCGCAATGCCGGCGACGCGCGTTGCCCCGAAATCGATGATCTTCACCGTGCCGGTGCGGTCGATCATCACGTTCTGAGGCCTCAAGTCCTGATGCAGCATTTCGAGCCGGTGGAAGGCCTGCAGCCCTTTCGCGATCTGCTCGACGATGCCGCGCACGGTCTCAAGTGCCGGCTTCGGGTTGTCGGTCATCCACTGCGCGAGTGTCTGGCCCTCGATGAATTCGGTGGCGACGTACAGGAAGCGGCGATCGCGGGTGCGCTGGCACGGCGTCAGCACGTGCGGGCTGTTCAGGCGCCGCGCGACCCATTCCTCCATCAGGAAGCGCTCGAGGTACGCGGGATCGCCCTGCAGATCGACCGACGGCGTCTTGAGCACGACCGGCACGTTCGTCTCCACATCGAGCGCGAGGTAGACATGGCTCCGATGGCTGCCGTGGAGCTCGCGCACGATCCTGTAGCCGTCCAACGTCGTTCGCGGCTCGAGCAGCGGCGGCAGCGGCAGCTCCGCCACCTGCTGCCGGATCTCGCTCGCGTGATGAACCGGCAGCTCGTCGATGGCAATGATCTGCACCGTCAGGTTGTCGTCGCTGCCGCGGCGGTAGGCCTCGTCGACGATCGCGCGCGCCGCAGCGTCGAGGTCATCCCGCGCGCGCTGCACAGCATTGGCCATGAAAGCGGCGTCCACGTGCTCGTACACGCCGTCGGTGGCGAGCACGAACGCATCGCCTTGCTCGATCTGGAGCGCGTCGTAATCGATCTCGATCTGCGGCTGGAAGCCGATCGCCCGCGCGAGATAGCTCTCGGCCTCGGACACCCAGACCCGGTGGTCCTGCGTGAGCTGCTCGAGCGCGCCGCCGTGCAGGCGGTAGATGCGCGCGTCTCCCACGTGAAAGACGTGCGCCGTGGTCGATTTGATGATGAGACCGCTCAGCGTGCAGACGTAGCCGCGCTCCCGGTCGTAGCGGAAGTGGCTCTGGCGCGTCTTCGAGTGCAGCCAGGCGTTGGTCGCGCTCAGCACGCGCTCCGCCGATTTCCTGACCGACCACGTCTCCGAGGTGCAGTAGTAGTCGTCGAGGAAGCCCATGACCGCGAACTCGCTGGCGATCTGGCTCACCTCGCTGCTGCCGACGCCGTCGGCGAGCGCGATCGCGATACCCTTGGAGCCGAGCAGCGGCTCTCCCGGCACCGAGACGCCGTAGAAATCCTGGTTGACCGCTTTGCGCCCTTTGTCGGAGTGCTGGCCGACCGAGACTTTGAGTGTGGCAGGCATGGGCGCTTCGCGCGTGCCGCGGCCTGCGAGAGGCCGCGGCGGTGCTTTCGCGCTCAGGCGGCGAGCTTGAGATCGCGCTTGGGCGCGGTCTTCACGTGCGTGGCGTAGAGCGTGAGGCCGGTGAAGGCGAGACCGCCCACGATATTGCCGAGAATCGTCGGGATCTCGTTCCAGATGAGGTAATCCATGATCGAGAAGTTGCCGCCGAGCAGCAGCCCCGTCGGGAACAGAAACATGTTCACGACGGAATGCTCGAAGGTCATCGCGAAGAACACCATGATCGGCATCCACATGGCGATGACCTTGCCGCTGACCGTCGTCGAGATCATGGCACCGACGACGCCGGTGGACACCATCCAGTTGCACAGCATCGCGCGAACGAAAAGCGTCAGCATGCCCGCGGCGCCGTACTGGGCGTAACCGAGGGTGCGAGATTCGCCGATGCTGGCGAGCGTCGCGCCGACTTTGCCCGCGTCGGTCGAGAAGCCGTTCGTGAACACGATCGCCATCAGCACGGCGACTGTGAACGCGCCCGCGAAATTGCCGCAGAAGACGAGCCCCCAGTTTTTGAGCACGCCTTTGAGCGTGACGCCGGGACGCCGGTCGATGAGCGCGAGCGGTGTCAGCACGAAGACACCGGTCACGAGATCGAACCCCAGCAGATAGAGCATGCAGAAGCCGACCGGAAACAGCGCCGCCCCGATGATGGGGTATCCGGTCTGCACGGTGACCGAGACCGCGAACACCGCTGCGAGCGCGAGGATGGCGCCCGCCATGTACGCCCTGATCAGCGTGTCGCGCGTCGACATGAAGATCTTCGATTCGCCGGCATCGACCATCTTGGTCACGAATTCGGAAGGCACCAGATACGCCATTTCACAGTCCTCTAGAAGGATTCATCGTTGCGCGTGAACGGAAGCGCGCGCGCTGTAAGACGCGGCGCCCCAACGCAAGACGTATGCCACGTGCATCTGCCTATGACATGCGATGTCGAACACGGACGTCGATGCTTGTATACAGTGCATGAACGCGTGTTCACGCACTGCGCTTGTGCGCTCGAACGCGCGTGAATCGCGCGAGCCGCCCGCGGCTCTCCTCTGGCGCGAGCCCCTCCTCATGAATGGCATACGTCTTGCGTTTGCTGCCGCCGGCAACTGCACACGCTTCGAATGAGATCGATGAGCAAGACGAGGATTGTTTGTGTCGGCAACGGCATGGTGGGCCAGCGCTTCCTGGAGCAGCTCGCGAAGCGCCTGCCGAGCGATGCCGTCGATCTGACCGTATTCTGCGAGGAGCCGCGCGCCGCCTACGACCGCGTGCAGCTCACGACCTTCTTCGCAGGCAGGTCCGCGCTCGATTTATCGGTGGTGCCGGAGCGCTTCTTCGAGGAGCGGGCGATCACGCTGCGACTGAACGATCGCGTCGTGGCGATCGACCGCGCGCGCAGGATCGTGCGCTCCGCGCGCTATCGAGAAGTGCCGTACGACAAGCTGGTGCTTGCCACCGGCTCCTATCCATTCGTGCCGCCGATCCCGGGCCGCGACCGACGCGGCTGCTTCGTGTATCGCTCGATCGAACACCTGGAAGTGATCCGCTCGGCTGCGCGGCGCGCCCGCGTCGGCGCTGTCGTCGGCGGCGGACTGCTCGGCCTCGAAGCCGCGAAAGCATTGCTGGATCTCGGGCTCGAAACGCACGTCGTCGAGTTCGCGCCCCGGCTGATGGCGGCACAGCTCGACGACGCCGGCGCGCAGCTCCTGCGCCGCAAGATCGAAGCGCTCGGCGTTGCCGTGCACACATCGAAAAACACGAAGGCAGTCGTCGACGGCGCAGGGCACGCCCACAGGATGGTCTTCGCCGACGGCACCGCCCTCGACACCGATCTGATCGTGTACTCCGCGGGCATCCGGCCGCACGACGAGCTCGCGCGCGCGGCCGGGCTGCACGTCGGCGAACGCGGCGGCATCGTGATCGACGATCGCTGCCGCACCTCCGACGCGGACATCTACGCGGTCGGCGAATGCGCGCTCTGGAACGGCCGCATCTACGGCCTGGTCGCGCCGGGATACCAGATGGCCGAAGTCGCCGCGCGGCATCTCGCCGGCGAGCGCGATGCGGCGTTCCGCGGCGCCGACACGAGCACGAAGCTGAAGCTCATGGGTGTGGACGTCGCCTCAATCGGCGATGCGCTGGGCGCCACGGCCGGAGCGCTCGACTATGCTTATGCGGATCCGGTCAGAGGCGTCTACAAGAAGCTCGTGGTCGCGGCTGACGGCAAGTCGCTGCTCGGCGGCATCCTCGTCGGCGATGCGGCCGATTACGGCACGCTGCTCCAGATGGCACTGAACGGGATCGCGCTCCCGGATCGACCGGAAGACCTGATCCTCCCGATGCGCGAAGGCGGCGCAACGAAGGGACTCGGTGTCGACCTTCTGCCAGCGACGGCGCAGATCTGCTCGTGCAACGACGTAACCAAAGGCGCGTTGTGCGAGGCCGTGACCGGCGGCTGCACGACGGTTGCGGCGCTCAAGACGAAGACGAAGGCGAGCAGCACGTGCGGCGGCTGCGCGACGCTGGTGAAGCAGATCCTCGAATCCGAGCTGCGGAAGTGCGGCGTCGAGGTCAAGAACCACCTCTGCGAGCACTTCGAGCACTCGCGCCAGGCGCTTTTCTCGCTGGTGCGCTTCGGCGGCCTCGAGACTTTCGACGACGTGCTGGCGAGGCACGGCCACGGTCGCGGCTGCGACATCTGCAAGCCTGCCGTGGCGTCCATCCTCGCCGCCTGCTGGAACGAGCACATCCTCGAGCCGAAGCACACGCCGCTCCAGGACACCAACGACCGCTTCCTCGCGAACCTGCAGAAGGACGGCAGCTATTCGGTGGTGCCGCGCGTGCCCGGCGGCGAAATCACACCGGAGAAACTGATCGTGCTCGGGCGCGTGGCGCAGAACTTCGGCCTGTATACCAAGATCACCGGCGCGCAGCGCATCGATATGTTCGGCGCGCGCGTCGAGCAGCTCCCGCTCATCTGGCAGGCGCTCGTCGACGCGGGTTTCGAATCGGGTCATGCGTACGGCAAGGCGCTGCGCACGGTGAAGTCGTGCGTCGGCAGCACGTGGTGCCGCTACGGCGTGCAGGATTCGGTATCGATGGCGATCGCGCTGGAAACGCGCTACCGCGGGCTGCGCGCGCCGCACAAGCTCAAGATGGCGGTGTCCGGCTGCACGCGCGAATGCGCGGAAGCGCAGGGCAAGGACGTCGGCGTCATCGCGACCGAGAAAGGCTGGAATCTCTACGTCTGCGGCAACGGCGGGATGAAGCCGCGCCACGCCGATCTGCTGGCGAAGGATCTCGACGATGCGACGCTGTTCCGCTACGTCGACCGCTTCCTCATGTTCTACATCCGCACCGCCGACCGGCTGCAGCGCACGAGCACGTGGCTCGAGAACCTCGAAGGCGGCGTCGAGTATGTGCGCACGGTCGTGTGCGAAGACGCGCTCGGGATCGCGAGAGAGCTGGAAGCGGACATGCACAGGCTCGTGGAGTCCTACGAATGCGAATGGAAGAAGGCGATCTCCGATCCGGAGATCCGCAAACGTTTCCGCCACTTCGTGAACAGCGATGCATCCGACGCGAATATCGTGTTCGTGTCCGAGCGCGATCAGATCCGGCCGGCGCGCCCGGAGGAACGCGAGAAGGAGCCGGCGTGACCGACGAAAGAATCTCCTCCTCCCCGCACGCGAGAAAGCGTTAGCGTGAGGGGAGTCGATAGGATGTGGACCCGCGTCTGCCGACTCGGCGACATCGTGCCCAATACCGGCGTGTGCGCGCTCGTGGACGGCGAGCAGGTCGCGGTGTTCCGTCTGGAGGATGACACCGTTTACGCGCTCGGCAATCACGATCCGTTCTCGCGCGCGAACGTGCTCTCGCGCGGCATCGTCGGCGACGTGAAGGGCGAAGCGGTCGTCGCCTCCCCCGTTTACAAGCAGCACTTCGGCCTGACTACCGGCCGCTGCATCGAAGACCGTTCAGTCTGCGTGCCCGTTTACGAGGTGCATCTCGAAGGCGACCGGATCTCGGTACGCATGCCGCGGCACATGGCGCAACGCCACGTCGCGTGACCGGCGAAGCTGCCCTTATGAGCGCACGCGAATATCCATATGCCCTCGCGGCTGTTGGGCCGTCACCGCGGGTGAGGGGACAATCGCGCGTGGACCAGGCGACGCTTGCGCGTTACATCAAAGAGATCGGCCGCGGCCGGAACGCGGCCGGCGATCTCTCGCGCGAGGATGCGCAGGCGCTGTTCAGCGCAATGCTCGCGGGCGCCGTCCCGGAGCTCCAGCTCGGTGCGGTCCTGCTCGCGCTGCGCGTGAAAGGCGAATCGCTCGAAGAGCTCGCCGGCTTCGCCGCGGCCTGCGAAGCGAGCTACGAACACATCGCTGCGGTCGCACCGCGCGTGGGCGACACTGCGCCGAAGTCGAAGCACGAGCCGCCGATTCCAGTCGTCATCCCCTCCTACAACGGTGCGCGCCAGCTCCCGAATCTCGTTCCGTTGCTGGCGCTGCTGCTCGCGCGCGAGGGCGTTCCGGTCCTGGTGCACGGTGTAACGCACGACCCGGGCCGCGTCACGACGCGCGAAGTCTTCGAAGCGCTCGGCCTCACGCCGGCCTCGTCACGCGAAGGCGCGCGCGAACAGCTCGCAGCGCATCGTCTGGCGTTCCTGCCGGTCGACGCGCTCGCGCCTGCCATCGGCGGCCTGCTCGCGCTGCGGCCGCGACTGGGTGTTCGCAACTCCGCGCACACACTGGTGAAGATGCTCCAGCCGTTCGCGTGTCCCGCGCTGCGCATCGTCAGCGTCACGCATCCGGATTACCTCGTGCGCATGCGCGAGTACTTCACGCGCTTCGATACGGCGGCGCTGCTGCTGCGCGGCGCCGAAGGCGAAGCTGTCGCACATCCGCGGCGCGAGCCTGCGCTGGACTGGGCTTACGGCGGGAAAGTCGAAACCTGGAAAGCAGATACTCTTCGCGCCGGACACAAGCCGCTCGTCCTTCGACAAGCTCAGGACGAACGGCCGGAGTCGAAGCACGAACTGCCGGAGTTGCCGGAGAAGGATGCGAAAGCCACGGCTCGGTGGATCGAGGCCGTGCTCGCTGGCAAGCAGCCGGTGCCCGCCGCGATCCAGCACCAGCTCGACTGCTGCAAACGCGCCGTGCGCGAATTGTCATTGCGAGGAACGACGTGACGAAGCAATCCCGATGCGATCGTGCGGATGACTTGCGCCACGAGATCGCCACGTCGGCCCCGCCGGCTCCTCGCGATGACGAATAGCGGCAAGGTCTATCTCGTCGGCGCCGGGCCCGGCGACCCCGAGTTGCTCACGATCAAGGCCGTGCGGCTGCTCGGCAAAGCCGACGTCGTGCTCGTCGACGACCTCGTGAACCGCGCGATCCTGGTCTACGCCCGCGAAGATGCGCGCGTGATCCCCGTCGGAAAGCGCGGCGGCTGCAAATCGACGCCGCAGACATTCATTGAGCGGCTCATGATCGCCGAAGCGAAGGCCGGCCGCATGATCGTGCGGCTGAAAGGCGGCGACCCCGGCATCTTCGGCCGCAGCGGCGAAGAGACCGAAGCGCTCTCGCGCGCCGGCATCGAATGCGAGATCGTGAACGGCATCACGTCGGGACTCGCCGCCGCGACATCGGCCGGTGTCCCGCTCACGCATCGCAATGCCGCGCACGGTGTCATCTTCGTGACTGCACACGCGAGCGCAGAAGACGGTCCGGACTGGGCGGCGCTGGTGAGCACGCGCATGACGCTCGTCGTCTACATGGGCGTCGCGCGCTGCGCAGCCGTCCAGCAGGCGCTGCTCGATGCCGGGCTCGCCCCGGCGACGCCCGCGGTGGTCGTCGAGAATGCTTCACTCGCACGCGAGCGTCAGGTCCGCACGCGGCTCGATCGGCTTGCGCACGATATGCGTGAACACGACATCGGCAGCCCCGCGATCATGTTGATCGGCGAAGTCGCGGGCGCGAATGTCCAGTCCTGGATTCCCGCCTGCGCGGGAATGACGATGCAGGCGCGCCGCGTCCCGGCCTCGCCCGGGATGCGCGCGACCGACGATTAACGGCAGATCGGCTTGTTGAACGAGCTCACGACCGCCAGCACGCCGGTCGGCTCGACATCCGCCACCGATGGCACGAGCGTCGTGAAGTCGAACTCGCCTTTTTCGTAGGCGCTGACCAGCATCTCGGAGGCTTGGTTCATGTTCGACGCATTGTCGAGCCAGCCCTGACCGCGCTCGATGTGCTTGCCGCGCTTCTCCCATTTCATCGCGTTCTGCATCTGCGTCTGCGCCTGCGCCTTCAACTGCTCCCGCGCGGTCCTGCCGAGATTGCGGCGCGCGGTGCGGCCGGCGCTTTGCGCCGCGCGCAGCGCGGGTGTGGCGGCACCGGCGGTCGCGACCATCGCCGCAACGTTCAGTACGACATCGGACGACGACTGGACCTGTTCCATGATCGCGTAGGCGCACGCCGCCGTGGACACGCCGCACGCCGCACCGCAATTGACCGGATACGCAGCAGGGCAGCCGCTCCAGCAGAGCGGACCCACGCCGGTCGTGCCGGCGCGGCACTCGGGATAGCACAGGCCACCCTTGAAGTCCTGCTGCAGGCCGACTTTGCACGTCGCACCCGCGCCCACTCCACGGCATACGACTGCTTGGCGCAGGAGATGCCGATGTCCGTCATGCCTGCGGGACACACCGGCGTGCAGAGATTGCTGCCCGCCTCCCTGAATCCCGCTTTACACACGGGGTAGTACATCTCGAGATTGCGCTCGCAGTTGCCGGCGCCGTGCTCGCGCTCGCAGCGCTCGCGCGCCGTATCGCGGCTTTCGATGAGCGGCGCGTATGCGAAACCCACGCCGCGCCCGTAGGCTGCGGGCTTGGCGCAGAACGCGCCGTCATCCCTGAATCCGGCCGGGCAGCCCTGCCAGCACACCGGTCCGACGCCTGCGAATCCCGCGCGGCAGACGGGATAACACAGAAGGTCGGCACCGAGCCGTTCGAAACCTCCGGGGCACGCATCCGGCACCTGACCGGCGCCGCGCCCGTAGCTTTCTTTCCAGCAGATGTCCGGATCGGAATCGCCGAAGATCGCGCGCTGCGCGACCGCGGCGGTGGATGGCGGCGGCGGTGCGGCAGCGGGGGCGCGGCTCACGGGCGGGGGAGACGCGGCGGGCGCCGGTTGTGGTGCGGCCTGCACCGGAGGCCTGGGTGCAGACACCGGCGAAGAAATGCCGGGCTGCGCGGTGGCTGCTGCCGGGGGTTGAGCGCTCGCGGCCAGGATGTCGTAGATCGCGCGCCGCGGTGAACCCGCATCGCTGTACATCACTTTGCGTGTATGCAGGTCGAGCTGGAGCGTGACGTTGCGCGTGCGATCGACGAGATACACCGACCATTCGTCGCGCTGCGTCTCTTCGAAACGGAATGTCGCCGCGCCCGCGGCATTCGTCTCCACCCATTGGCGTGCGGAGACCTGCCGGAGCTCGCCGAGCTTGCGGCCACCCTGGCCAATATCGACCGCTGTTGCGTTGCGTCCGTTGACGAGCGCCTGCGCGGCTGCGGCGCAGATCATCGCCAGCGACGCGATCGACAACAGCGCGACCAAGACGCGCATGCGCGCAGCATGGACGAACATCGGTTATCCCCCCTCATCCGGTCGGCCTGGGATGCGCCTGTCGTCGCAGTATAGGGCGTGCGTGGCGCCCCCGCATCGAAGCGCTCTACACGCTCGCGTACAGGGCGATACCTTGCTTCACGTGAGGTACGCGCCGGCATAGCCGCGATACGGGTTGCCGTAAACGTGGCGGCCCGCGCGCTCGTGCTCCAGCATGAAGCGGGTGATGTGCTCCGGGCCCGCGCCCTTGAGCATCTCCTTCAATTCCCCGCCGGGAAAGAAGAACTGCCGGTAACGCACGGCCTTGCCGGCATATGCGGCGCCTTCGGCGAGATCGGGTGAGATGTCCGTCGGATCGAGGAACACGCTCTCGGCGTATTCCGAGTCGTACTGGCGCTTCACCTGCTTCGCCGCGTCGAGTATGCCCTCCATGACGTCGCCGAGCGTGCGGCCGGTCACCCGTGCGCGCCACGACGCCCGCAGAAACAGAAGCTCGTTCGGGTCCACGCCGGCGCATTCGCCCTGATACGCCGCGGTGAGACAGTGATCGCCGGCCGCGAGCAGGCGCTGCGTCGGCGTGGGTTCCATCTCGAGTAGCCGCAGCACCTGCCCGAGCGAGGAGCCCTCGAGATAGTGCTCCGGTCCCTTCGCGTAACCGGGGTCGCCCGGATGGTGGTGATCAACGCGCGCCACCGGTTCGTGGCCGAGCACGGTGCATTCGACGAACACCGCCGGGGTCTGCGGCGGCAGCACGGCCGGGCGCGCGATGGCGCCGCGGCCCGCGAGCACGACACCGTTTGCATCGTACGCCGTGCGCGGCGTGCAGCGTACGCCGTCCTTCGCCGCGTGCGAGAACTTCGCACCGGCGCGTGTGACCGCTTTCTGAATCTCGCGCATCTCAGGGTCCTGCGCGCCGAGCACGAACTTCCAGTACTTGTCCATGGAGTGAGGACCGCATAAAGCGTGCCCTGTGCTACGCTTTGCGGCCTCCCGCCGCACATCCTTCTGGAGGACGCATGAATTCCCCCGACACGACACGTTCGTCCTCCGGCTCGCCCGGCACGCACGCAGCGCGTGCGCGCACGGGCGCGCAGATTCTCGTCGATCAGCTTCGCCTACATGGCGTCGACACGATCTTTGGTGTGCCGGGGGAATCGTATCTCGCGGTGCTCGACGCGCTGCACGACGTGCAGGACGAGATCAAGTTCGTGATCTGCCGCCAGGAAGGCGGCGCGGCGAACATGGCCGATGCCTACGGCAAGCTGACGGGCAAGCCCGGCATCTGCTTCGTGACCCGCGGCCCGGGCGCAACCAACGCGTCACTCGGCATCCACACGTCGCACCAGGATTCGACGCCGGTCATTCTCTTCATCGGGCAGGTCGGCAACGACGTCGTCGAGCGCGAAGCATTCCAGGAGATCGACTACCGCCGCATGTTCGGCCAGATGGCGAAGTGGGTCGCGCAGATCGATCGCGCCGATCGCGTGCCGGAGTACTTGAGCCATGCGTTCCACACCGCCGTCTCGGGACGTCCCGGGCCGGTCGTGCTCGCGCTGCCCGAAGACATGCAGACGGACACGGCGAGCGTCGCGGACACGGCCCGCTACCAGCGTGTCGCCGCGCATCCGGGACCTGCGGACATGCAGACGATGCGCCGGATGCTCTCGGAAGCGCAGCGACCGATGGTGATCCTCGGCGGCGGCGGCTGGACCCGCAAGGCGTGCGACGACCTTCAGGCGTTCGTCACCGCATACGATCTGCCGGTCGGCTGCTCGTATCGCTGCCAGGATCTCATCGACAACCGCGACCCGCACTACGTCGGCGACGTGGCGGTGGGTCTGAATCCCAAGCTCGCGGAACGCTTCAAAACGTGCGACCTGCTGCTCGTCATCGGCGCACGCCTCGGCGAATGGACGACGGTCAATTACACGCTGTTCGACGTGCCGCGACCGAAGATGAAGTTCATCCACGTGCATGCCGGCGCGGAGGAGCTCGGCCGCGTGTACCAGGGCGATCTCCTCATCAACGCCGGGATGCCGGAGTTCGCTGCGGCCGCGCGCGGACTGCAGCCGGTCACCACGCGCTGGGCCGAATGGCGCGAAGGCGCACGCGCGGACCTCGAAGCCTGGCAGCAGCCCGTGCAGGTGCCCGGCAAGGTCAACATGAGCGAAGTGATGAAGTACCTGCGCGAGACGCTGCCGCGCGACGCGATCATCACCAACGGCGCGGGCAATTTTTCGCTGTGGGCGCATCGCTTCTATCACTATGGCGCGTTCCGCACGCAGCTCGCGCCCACGAGCGGCGCGATGGGCTACGGCGTGCCGTCGGCAGTCGCAGCGAAGATCGTGCACCCGGAGCGCACCGTCATCGCGTTTTCCGGCGACGGCGATTTCCTCATGACCGGACAGGAGCTCGCGACCGCGGCGCAGTACGACGCGAAGGTCACGTTCGTCGTCGTCAACAACGGCATGTACGGCACGATCCGCATGCACCAAGAGCGCGAGTACCCCACGCGCGTCAGCGGGACCATGCTGAAGAACCCCGATTTCGCGGCGCTCGCGCGCGCCTACGGATTCCACGGCGAGGTGGTCGAGAACACATCCGATTTCAAGGCCGCGTTCGAGCGCGCGCAGGCGGCGAAGACGTCGGCGCTGATCGAGGTGCGGATCGATCCGGATGCGATCAGCCCGCGGGCGACGCTGTCGTCGATACGGGCCGAAGCCCTGAAAAGCAAATGATCCGATATCTCACCGAAAGCGATGTGAAGCAGCTCCTCACGATGAAGGACGCCGTGGGCCTCGTCGAAGACGCGCTGCGGGCGCGCGCCGAAGGCGCCGCCACCGACGTCGCGCGGGTGCGCACGCACGTGCCGCAGGGCACGCTGCACGTTCTGCAGGCGGCATCGCCGGAGCTGAACCGCATCGGCTACAAGGCCTATTACTCGACCGCCACCGGCACGAAAGCGCACGTCCATCTCTACGACATGGCAAAGGGACCGCTCGACGCGATCGTCGAAGCGCGTCACGTCGGCATGGTTCGCACGGGGGCGGCAAGCGGCGTCGCGACGCGCTATCTCGCGCGCGAGGACGCTTCCATCGTCGCGATGATCGGCGCGGGCAAGCAGGCGGTCGGACAACTCGAAGCGGTGTGCCACGTCCGCAAGGTGAAGGAAGTGCGGGTGTGGAGCCGCAGGGCAGAGACTGCGCGCAGGTTCTGCGACGAGCTGGGGCCGAAGCTGAAGCTTCAGATGCGCGCCGTCGAGAACGGCGCCGACGCGGTGCGCGGCGCGCACATCGTCAACGTCATCACCAAGGCCTCCGAGCCCGTGCTGCGCGGCGAATGGCTGGAGCCCGGTCAGCACGTGAATGCCGCCGGCTCGAACTCGCTCATCCGTCGCGAGCTCGACACGGCCGCGGTGAAGCGCGCGAGCTACATCACCGTCGATTCGCGCGCGACCGCGCGCAACGAGTCCGGCGACCTGCTGCCGCTCGTCGAAACCGGCCATCTGGGTTGGGACGCGCTGACCGAGATCGGCGAGGTCATCATCGGCCGTGCGCCGCGCCGCACCTCGGACGAGCAGATCACCCTGTACGAATCGCACGGCATGGGCATTCAGGACCTGTACGTGGCATGCCGGCTCGTCGATCTCGCGCGCCGTAACGGCGTGGGAACGGATCTCCCGGTCGACGCCTGACCGGCATAGAATCGTCCGGGAGAAGGGCCGTTCGAGCCCTTCGAAATCGTGAGGAGGATGTCATGTTCAAACGTACGTCGGGGCTGCTCGCAGCGCTGCTGATCGGGCTCGCGAGCCCCGCTTTGTCGCAGGTGAAGGAAATCCCGTGGGGCACGTCCGCGGTCGGCTCCGCGGGACACAAGGCGCTGGTCGTGCTCGCGGATCTGCTGAACAAGGAGATGAAGAATTACCGCGTCACGGTGCAGCCCACGCCCGGCGCGATCATCTCGGTCAAGGGTTACGCCACCGGCCAGTTCGAGGGCTATTACGGTTCGGACATCGCGTTCTACGAGATGGCGAACGACACCGCGCGCTTCAAAGGTTTCAAGTCGCAGATGAAGCGACAGCCGATCCAGTCGTTCTGGTCGTTCACTGTCGAAGTCGGCACCGGGGTCCACGCTCGCAATAAAGGCAAGATCAAGAGCTGGGCCGATCTCAGCGGCAAGCCGATCTTCACCGGGCCGCTGCCGTGGGACGTGCGCGCCCATCTCGAACGCGCTTACACCGCGCTGGGCGTCAAGCACCAGTACCGGCAGGTGGATCTCTCGGCCGCCGGATCGCTGCTCCAATCCGGCACGCTCGACGGGTTCATCATCTACACGAACGGTGAAGCGGCGGCGCCGCCGTGGATCGCGGAGACCTCGCTCGCGACCGACTGGGTCGCGCTCAACCCCAGCGCCGACGAGATCGCGAAGCTGCGCAAGGCGGGCTTTGCCGTCACGAGCGTTCCCGGCACCGTGTTCAAGCGCGAAGCCGTCGGCGTCGAAAAGGTCACGCTGCTGCCGTTCTACTACGGCTTCCACGTCGGCCTCGAAGTGCCGGAGGACGACGTCTACCGCATGCTGACGATCGTCGAGAAGAACGTTCAGAACCTCGCGAAATCCGACCCGGCCTATTCGCAGATCGCGAAGGACATGGTCGGCATGCAGAAGGCCGGCATCTCCTCCTCGGTGAACTTCGTGCAGATCCATCCGGGTCTCGCGAGATACATGCGCGAGAAAGGCGCGTGGGACGCGAAGTGGGACTCGCGGATCGCGAAGAAATAAAAACGCAGCGTTTGAAGACAGTCCGGCCGGCTTGAACAGCCGGCCGGCTGCATGGGGAAGCTCCGATGAGCAGCAACGCAACGCCCGCGCCGCTGCGCGTGGTGGACCGGCTGTACTACGCCGTCGCCCTCTTTTTCTTCGTGTATCTGCTCGGTTATTACTGGTCGAGCGCCGGCGGGCCCGTGAAGCTCGCGGTGACGCTCGTTCCGGTCACCTTCATCCTGTTCGTGCTCGAAACGCTGCGCACGAACGAGTTCTATCCGCGCCTGCCTGCCGCGCCGAGATACGCAATCGCCGCGGCATACAGCGTGCTCTGCATCGCCGTCGCCATCTACATGCACGTGGAGGACGAGGCGATCGGCACGGTGCGCGCGGGCGTGTGGAACGCGACCGACCTCACCATGGGCGCGATCATGGTCGTGCTGATCATGGAATACGCGCGCCAGCGGCATCTCGCGCTCTTCGTGCTCAACATCCTGCTCATTCTCTATGCGGTATTCGGCAACCACGTCTCGGGGATGTTCTTTCACCCGGGGCTGTCGTGGGAGCGCGTGACCACCGCCATGAGCGTGGAGATGTCCACCGGCGTGTTCTCGAACCTTCCGCAGCTCGCGCTCACGTTGATCGGCTCGTTCCTGCTGGTGCTCGCGGTGCTGCGCGCGTTCGGCTGTGTCGAATCGATCCTGCGGCTCTCCAAGCGGGTCGCGGTGCGCTCGCCGCACGCGCTGCCGCAGTCGGCGGTGTTCGGGTCGATGGCGGTCGGCACCGTGAGCGGCAGCGGCGCTGCGAACGCGATCACGGTGGGCTCCGCCACGATTCCGGCGATGATCGGCGCGGGCATGCCGCGCGTCGCGGCGGGCGCGATCGAGACGGCGTCTTCGCTCGGCGGCCAGCTCATGCCGCCGGTGATGGGCATCACGGCATTCCTGATGGCCGAATTCATGGGCCGCAGCTACTTCGATGTCGTGGCCCGCGGCTACGCGCCGGCGATCGTCTATTACGTCGGCGTGAGCGTCTCGGTGTACCTCCTCTCCACGCGCTACGTCAGCAGCCTCCACGGCTTCCTGCCGGAGCGCATGCGCTGGAACGACTGGACGAACCTCGCGGCATTCGTCGCCGTGGTCGGCGGACTGATCGTGCTGATGGCGACCGCGGGTCTCGCGCCGATGTTCGCGGCGCTGTACATGTTCATCTCCGTCGGCGCCGCGCTGGTCGCCCTTCATATCTGGGCGGTCGCGACCTCGGCGGACCGTTCGCTGCGCGCCTACACGGCGCCGCTGTTGCGGTCCGTCGACTACTTCTCGTCCATGACGGCGGATCTGACGCTGCTGCTGGCGACGCTCTCGATCATGACGGGCGCGTTCGTGATCACCGGCGTGCCGACCAAGGTCGGCGCGATCCTGGTGGACATGGCCGGCGTGAACATCGCCGCGATGGCGTTGATGGCGTTCTTCTTCGGCGTGCTGCTCGGCACGGGTCTGCCGCCGGCGCCGACCTACATCATCACCGCGCTCGTGATCGCGCCGCCGATGGTGCGCGTCGGCGTCGATCCATGGATCGTGCACTTCTTCTGCTTCTTCCTCGCTGTCTGGGGCGAGTTGACCCCGCCGACCTCGGTTGCGGCCGCAATTACCTCCAAAATTGCCGAGGCCTCGTTCATGAAAACGCTGTTCAAGGCGATCCAGATCTGCGTCGCGCTGTTCATCCTGATGGCGGGCGTGTTCACGCGGCCCGAGCTCGTGCTGGAGCCCGGGCTCGCGCAGATCGGCGCAATGCTGCTCCTGATCGCTGCGACAGCCGGCGTCACGTTTTCGCTGCAGGCGCAGTTCTCGCGCAACCGCGCGCTGGACTTCGTGCTGCGCCTCGTGCTCGCGGGATTCGCCATGGTCGTGCTGCTGCACCCGAGCATCGAGGTCGCGATCAGCGCGTGCGTGCCGGTGGGACTCTTTATCGGGTATTGGTACGTGCGCTGCCGCGGCGCTGCGTTACCCGCGCAGGCCCCGGCAACAACGTAGGCCGTTCGTGGTGAGCTTGTCGAACCAAGAACAGCGTTAGTTCCGTTCAGGCTTCGACAGGCTCAGCCCGAACGGATCCCCTACAGCGGATTGATGCCGGAAGCCTTGATGATCTTGGCAAAACGCGCCGTTTCGCTCCTGATGAACTCGGCGAACTGCTCGGGCGTGTTGGTGAGAGGCTCGACGCCCGCGGCAGCGAGCTTTTCCTTGAGGTCGGGCGAGGCGAGCGCCTTGTGCAAGTCCGAGACGAGCCGGTCGACGATCGGCCGGGGCGTGTTGGCGGGCGCGAGCATGCCGTACCAGATCGGCATCACCATGTCGACACCGCTCTCGCGCGCCGTCGGGACCTGAGGCAGCGTCGGTATGCGCTTGTCGTTCAGCACCGCGAGGCCGCGCACCCTGTTCGCGCTGATCACCGGAATCGCCGGCGGCACCGCGTAGGTCCCGAAATGCACTTCACCGCTGGTCAGCGCGAGCAGCGCGGCCGCGTTGCCCTTGTATGGTACGTGCGTCATCTTCAGCCCGTACATGCTCCTGAAGAGCTCGCTTGCGAGATGGTTGGTGCTGCCGGGACCGCTCGAGCTGAAATTGAGCTCGCCGGGATGGCGCTTCGCGAGCGCGATCAGCTCCTTGAGATTCTTCGCCGGCACCGAGTTGTGGGTCGCCATCACGTTCTGCATCGCCGCGACCAGCGTGAGCGGCTGCAGATCGGTCTGCGCGTTGTAGTTGAGCTTCCGGTACAGCGACGGGCTCACCGCGATCGGCGGGGAGGCGAGCACGATCGTGTAGCCGTCGGCGGGCGCGCGCGCTGCGAGCTCCAGACCGATGTTGCTGGTCGCGCCCGGCCGGTTGTCCGGGATCACGGGCTGGCCGAGGACCTCGCCGAGCTTCTGCCCGATCGCGCGGCCGGCGATGTCGGTCGGTCCGCCCGGCGGGAATGGCAGGATCATGCGGACGGGCTTGGTCGGATACGCCTGCGCGAAAGCTGCGCCGGACAGCGCTAAAGCAAGCGGCAGGAACAGCGTGCGGGCGATACTGCGACGTACAATCATCGGTTCCCTCCTCGTTGACTTCATGGCGGGTTGCCGCGGTGACCCGCGGCCCTTGCTTATCCGCTTCAATCTACTCCGTGAAAAAGCCAAACTCAAATGACGACCCGTCCGCTTGACGGCATTCGCGTGCTCGACATGAGCCGCATTCTCGCCGGCCCGTGGGTGGGCCAGATGCTCGCCGATCTCGGCGCCGAGGTGATCAAGATCGAACGCCCGCGCATCGGAGACGATACCCGCGCGTGGGGTCCGCCGTTCCTCACGGATCGCGCGGGCCGGCAGACCGGCGAATCCGCGTATTTCCTGTGCACCAATCGCGGCAAGAAATCGATCACGCTCGATATCTCGAAACCGGACGGCCAGGCGATCGCGCGCGAGCTCGCGGACGGCTGCGACGTGCTTCTCGAGAACTACAAGGTCGGCGATCTCGCGCGTTACGGGCTTTCCTACGACGCGCTCTCTGCGCGCAATCCGGAGCTCATCTACTGCTCGATCACCGGATTCGGGCAGAGCGGACCGTACCGCGACCGCGCCGGTTACGATTTCATGATCCAGGGCATGGGCGGGCTCATGAGCATTACCGGCGAGGCCGACGGCGAGCCCGGCGGCGGCCCGCAGAAAGTGGGCGTGGCCATCGCCGATCTCATGACCGGCATGTATTCGAGCGTGGCGATACTGGCGGCGCTGCACGAGCGCAAGACGAGCGGGCGGGGACAGCACATCGACATGGCGCTGCTCGACACGCAGGTGGCGTGGCTCGCGAACCAGAACACGAACTACCTCGTCGGCGGCGAGCCGCCGAAGCGCATGGGGAACGCGCACCCGAACATCGTTCCGTACCAGACGTTCCGCACGGAAGACGGCGACATGATCCTTGCGGTCGGCAACGACAACCAGTTCCGCAAGTTCTGCGACGCCGCCGGCATTCCGGAAGTCGGCGCCGATCCGCGCTTCGCCGACAACGTCGCGCGGCTCGAACACCGTCAGGCGTGCATCGATGCGCTGGCGCCCGCGATCGCGCGCAGGACGACCGCGGAATGGATCGCCCTGCTGGAGCCGATCGGCGTGCCGTGCGGCCCGATCAACCGGCTCGACCAGGTGTATGCCGATCCGCAGGTGCAGCATCGCGGGCTGAGGATCGAGGTGCCACATCCGCTGTCCGGCACGGTCCCGCTGGTCGCGAACCCGATCAAGTACTCGCGCACGCCGCTCACCTACGACACGCCGCCCCCGCTGCTCGGCCAGCACACGGACGAGGTCCTGCGTACGCTGCTCGGCAAATCGGACGCGGAAATCGCGGCGTTGCGCAACAACAATATCGTTTGAGCGGTCCGCACGGCTATTGACTTAGGGTGGGCCGGTGGCGCGCCGCGGCGGTGCGCTATCAGCGCACCCCTACGCACAAATCAACGCGACAGGAACGGGGCTTGCACCGATTACGGGGTTCATCACGTAAGGAGGAATCCCGAATGGCCCCTTTCCTTCTGATCGGCGTCGCCCTCGGCGGCGCAGCCATGTATTACCTCGATCCCGAGCGTGGACGTCGACGCCGCGCGCTCGTGCGCGACAAGGTGGTGCGGGCGCAGCACGATGCGCATGAGCTCTGGGAGCAGGGTACGCGCGATCTCGCGAACCGCGCCGGAGCGATGAAGGGCCGCGCGCAGTCGATGCTCACGCGGCGCAAGGCGAGCGACCAAGTGCTCGCGGAGCGGGTGCGCTCGAAGATGGGCCGCTACATCGGCCATCCCGGCGCCGTCGAAGTCGCCGCCGCCGGCGGTGTGGTCACGCTCACCGGATCGATACTCGCGCACGAACATGCCGGCGTCCTCGAAGGCGTGTCGAAAGTGAGCGGCGTGCGCGACATCGTGGACCAGCTCAACGTCTACGAGCGCGCCGAAGGCATCTCGGAGCTGCAGGGCGAGCCGCGCGCACGACGCGGCGAACAGGCCGAGCCGCTGCAGGAAAACTGGGCGCCCGGCACGCGTCTCGTCGCGGGCGCCGGCGGCACGGCGCTCACGCTGTATGCGCTGATGCGCAGCAACCGCCTCGCGGGCTTCATCACGTTCGCGACGGGCGTCGCGATCCTCGCACGGACGATCACGAACAAACCGCTCGGGCGCACTTTCGGCCTCGCCGGCGCCGATGCGATTCACGTGCAGAAGACGATCAACATCAATGCGCCGGTCGACGTCGTGTTCGAGTATCTCGCGAACTACGACAACTTCCCGCAGTTCATGCGCAACGTGCTGAGCGTCGACATGCTGGCCGACGGCCGCTCGCACTGGAAAGTGATGGGACCCGCCGGGGTTCCAGTCGAGTGGGACGCGATCACCACCGCGCTCGAGCTGAACGATGCCATCGAATGGAGCACGGTGGAAGGCAGCCCCGTGGAGCACGTCGGGCGCATCCGGCTGGAGCCCGCGGGCGAAGGTACGCGCGTGCACATCCAGATGAGCTACACGCCGCCCGCGGGGGTACTCGGCCATGCCGTCGCGAAGCTGACCGGGTCCGACCCGAAGACGCAGCTCGATCAGGACATGATGCGGCTGAAGAGCACGCTCGAGACCGGGCGTGCGCCGCGCGACGCGGCCGCGCAGCGGCAGGAGCAGGCGCACATGTAGCGCGTAGGGTGCGCCGATGACGCACCGGCCGGTGCGTACTCACGCCCCCTACGAAAGCGCTTGCATGAGCGCGTAAAGCTCGTTCTGAGCTTCGAAGCCGATGCCGGGACGGTCCGGCAGCTTCAGCCAGCCGTCCTCCACCTCGGCGTCGTCGGCGAAGCCGGCGAACGCGCCGAAGACGCCGGGATAGGCTTCGCAGCCGCCCAAGCCGAAACCGCCGACGATGTGCAGCGTCATCTGGTTGCCGCCGTGCGGGAAGACCGAAGCGCGGTTCCAGCCGTGACGCTCGAGCGTCTTCAGCGTGCGCGTGAACTGCACGATGCCGTAGGACTGCGGCACGTCGATCTGGAGGATGTCGCGGTCGGCGCGCAAGCCGCCGAAGCGCAGGAGGTTCTCGACGTCCTGGGTCGAGAACAGGTTCTCGCCGGTGCCGATCGGGGATTCGTATGCACGCGCGACTTGCGCCAGCGTCGCGTAATCGAGCGGATCCGTGGGCTCTTCGAACCAGCGTAACCGGAACGGCGCGAGCGCCTTCGCGTAGTCGAGCGCGCGCTCGGGCGTGAAGGCGCCGTTCGCATCCACCGCAAGGCGATCGCCGGCACCGACGACTTCCAGCGCCGCTTCGACGCGCTTCACGTCGTCAGCTACCGGCGCGCCGCCCACCTTGATCTTCATGGTGGTATAGCCCTCGCCGAGCCGCCGGCGAATCTCGTCCTTCAGATGCTCGATGCCCTGACCGGCGTGGTACCAGCCGCCGCCGACGTAGCACCGCACGCGATCGCGCGCGGCGCCGCAGTCGTAGCGCTCGGCCAGCACGCGGTGCAGGGGCTTGTCCTCGATCTTCGCCACGGCGTCCCAGCACGCGACTTCGATGGTGCCGATCGCGATCGACCGCTCGGTGTGGCCGCCCGGCTTCTCGCGCTGCATCATGCACGCGAGGATCTTCGCCGGGTCGAGGTTCGCGCCAGTTGCGTCCAGCAGCGAGTCAGGCGCGGCGGCGAGGATCCGCGGAATGAAGCGCGCGCGCATCTGCGCGCCACAGGCGTAGCGGCCGGTGGAATTGAACGCGTAACCGACGACTGGCCTGCCCGCGCGCACCGCGTCGGTGACGACAGCCACGATCGACGTGGTCATCTCGCTGAAGTCGAACGCCGCGTTCCGCATGCTCGTTTTCAGTGGAACGGCGACTTCGCGGATGTCGGTTATTTTCAATCGGCCTTGATTCCCGCCGCCTTGATCACCTTGCCCCATTTCGCGATCTCGGCCTTCACTTGCGCCGCGAACTGCTCGGGGCTGCTCGCGATGATGTCGAAGCCGAGCGCGGTGACGCGCTCCTTCGCATCGGGCTGCGCCAGCGCTTTCACGATGTCGGCATGAAGCTTCGTGACGATCGCGCGCGGCGTGCCGGCCGGCAGCAGCACGCCCTGCAGCGTGTCGGCTTCCTGTCCCTTGAAGCCGGCTTCGGCCATCGTCGGTACGTCCGGCAGCGCCGAGGAGCGTTTGGCGCTCGTCAGCGCCAGCGCCCGCAGCCGTCCCCCCTGAATGTGCGGCGTGGTGGGCGGCAGCGCCGTGCAACCGATCTGCACCTGGTTGCCGACCACTGCCGCGACCGCCGGGCCGGCGCCGCCGTAGGGCACGCGCACGATGTCAGCCTGCGTCGTCATCCTGAGCAGCTCGGCGGAAAGGTCCGGCGTCGTACCGACGCCGGGCGTCGCGATGTTGTACTTGCGCGGATGCGCCTTCGCGAGCGCGACGAGGTCTTTCATCGATTTCGCCGTCACCGTGGGGTGCACCGTGAATACGTTGGGCGACGCGGCGGCGTTCGTCACCGGAATGAAGCTCTTGTACGGGTCGTACGGGATCTTCGAGTAGAGCGTCGGATTGACGACGAAGCTCGAGCTCACGACCAGGATCGTGTAGCCGTCGGGCACCGCCTGCGCCGCGATGCCCATCCCGATATTGCCGCCGGCGCCGGCGCGGTTGTCCACGACGACCTGCTGGCCCCAGGCTTCGGTGAGCTTCTGCGCCACGATGCGCGAAATGACGTCCGTGGGGCCGGCGGGCGCGAAAGGCACGATCATGCGCACGGGCCGGGTGGGCCATGCGGCCTCGCCTGCGGCGGCAGGCGCGACGAATGCGGCGGCGAGCGCCGCGAACAGCGCGGATTTCAACATGTGTGATTGGCCTGCGGGTGGGTGTTTACGCCGGGAAACGCTTGTTCAGTTCTTCTATTTGCTGCGGCGTAAGGTATCGCGTCGGGTGGCGCTGGAGCAACAGCACGAGCTTCGCCGTCTGCTCGAGCTCCTCGATTGCATTGACGGCGGCGTCGAGTGACGTGCCCGCGACGACGGGGCCGTGGTTCGCGAGCAGCACCGCGTGGTGCTTACCCGCGACGGCACGCACGGCTTGCGCGAGCGACTCGTCTCCCGGCGGGTAATACGGGACCAGAGCGAGGCGCCCCACCTGCATGATCGCGTAGGCGGTGATCGGCGGAAACACATTCGTCGCGTCCAGCCCATCCATGCAGGAGACGGCCACCGCATGCACCGAATGCAGATGCACGACCGCACCGCATGTCTTGCGCTCGCCGTACATCGCGATGTGCAGGAACGTCTCCTTGGACGGTTTGTCGCCCGACACGAGTGTGCCGTTCACGTCGAGCTTCGAGATGCGCGCCGGATCGAGGCGACCCAGACACGAATTGGTCGGCGTCATGAGCCAGCCGTCGGCGAGCTTGACGCTCACGTTGCCCGCGGATCCATGCGCGAGCCCGCGCTCGTAGAGTGATTTGCCGATGAGCGCGATGTGCTCGCGCAGTGTGCTTTCGTTCATGATTTACGCACCACCCATCGCGGGATGTGGGTGGTTTATGTCTGTCTCAACGCCTTCAGGAAGAAATCGTCGGCGCCGAAGTTGCCCGACTTGAGCGCGAGAGCGAGCGGCGGCGCAGACAGGCTGGTCGTCCATGGCACGCCGGGATCGATCTCCGGCCCGATGCGCAGGCCCTCGATCCCGAGCGCCTGGACCACCGCGCCGGAGGTCTCGCCGCCGGCAACGATCAGCCGGCGCACGCCGGCCGCGACGAGCTGCCGCGCGATCTCCGCAAAGGCGTGCTCGAACCACAGGCTCGCGGCTTCGCGGCCGAGCCGCGACTGCGTCTGCGCGACGGCCGCTTCGTCCGCCGTGGAATAGATGAGCACCGGTGCCGCGGCGAGACGCGGTCTCGCCCACTCGGCGGCCGCGGCAGCGGCCTTCTGCGGCTCGGTCGATGCCCCGGCCTCGAGCGCAAACGCTTCACAGCCCGCTTTCATGGCGGCGACCTGCCGCTGTGTGGCCGGCGAGCAGCTACCCGCGAGCACCGCGGCCGGACCTTCGATCGCCGCCGCCGCGTCGAGCGCGGCGCGCCGCAGCAGGCCCTGTCTTCTGAAATTGCCCGGGAGCCCCAGCGCGATACCCGAGCCGCCCGTCACGAGCTTCATGGCCGCACACGCGCGACCGATCGCGTGCAGGTGCTCTTCGGTCAGCGCATCGACGACGGCGTAGCGGTAACCCTGCGCCTGGAGCGCGTAGATCCGCGTCACGATCTCGTCCTCGCCGCGATCGATGACGTCGAACGGAATGAGTGCGACTCGACCTTGCGTCTGGCGCTGGAGCACGCGCGTGAGCAGCGGATCGGTCATCGGCGTGACGGGATGATTGCGCATCCCGGACTCGGACAGGAGCTGCCCGCCGACGAAGAGATGCCCCTGGTAAACCGTGCGCCCGTTCGCCGGGAAAGCCGGGCAGGCGACCGTGAAGCTTTCGCGCAGCGTCTCGAGCAGCGCGTCGGCGACCGGACCGATATTGCCCGCATCGGTCGAGTCGAACGTCGAGCAATACTTGAAGAAGAACTGGCGCGCGTCGTGGCGCCGGAGCCATTGCAGCGCGGCGAGCGAGTGTTCGACCGCTTGGCGCGCCGGTGTCGAGCGCGATTTGAGCGCGATCACTGCCGCGTCGGCTGCGGGCATCGCCGTCTGCTCCCGCGGCACGCCGAGGAGCACCACCGTCGACATGCCCTGACGCGTGAGCGTGTTCGCGAGATCGGTCGCGCCGGTGAAATCGTCGGCGATGCAGCCTAAGAGCATGGTGAGGTAAGTCTAAGGAAAGCAGGTTGCGGAGGGAACCGGAAGGAAAGGAGGTTTCGGAGGAAAACCTTGGTTTTCCTCTGAATCGTTCACCGGCCGAGGCGGGCCGCCGAATGGCGGCCCGAGCCGAAGGCGAGCGCCGCGACTACCGCGAGCGCCGTCCCTAGTCCGCGCGGATCTTCGCGGCCTCCGCGACCTTGGTGTACTTCGCGATGTCGGTCTTGAAGATGCGAGCCGTCTCCTCGATGCTGGAGCCGACCACGTCGGCCCCGAGGTTCGCGAGTCGCTCCTTCACGTCGGGGTACTGGAGCGCTTTCACGGTCTCGCTGTTCAACCGCTGCACGATCTCGCGCGGCGTCTTCGCGGGCACGACCGCGCCGTACCACGTGCTCATCTCGTAGCCGGGCACCGTCTCGCCGACCGTCGGCACGTCGGGCAGCACACCGGCACGCTTGGCCGTCGTCACAGCGATCGCGCGCACGCGGCCCGCACGAATGTGCGGAATGATCGGCGGCATCGTGTTGAACGCGGACATCACGTGTCCCGCGACGAGATCGATCGCGATCGGGCCGCCGCCCTTGTACGGAACCGGCAGCAGATTCGTTTTCGTCATCATCTTGAACATCTCGCCCGCGAAATGCTCGGGGCTGCCGACGCCGGACGTCGCATAGGTGAGCTCGCCGGGCTTGCTGCGCGCGAGCGCGATCAACTCCTTCACCGTCTTCGCCGGCAGCGCGGGATTCACGCACAGCACGTTCGGCACGCTGGAAACGACGGTGATCGGCGCGAGATCGCGCTCGATGTCGTAGCCGAGGTTCTTGTAGACCGGCTTGCTCATGATGTGCGCGACGGACATGAACAGCACGGTGTAGCCGTCGGCGGGCGAATCGGCGCCGATTTTGGCGGCGACGTTCCCGTTCGCGCCCGGCCGGTTGTCGACGATGAACTGCTGCTTCATCGATTCAGAGAGCTTGGCGGCGACGGTGCGCGCCATGATGTCGGTGCCGCCGCCCGGCGCGAAGCCAACGAGTATGCGCACGGGTTTGGCGGGATAGGCTTGTGCAACGGCTGCGAGTGGCGAGGCGGCAAGCACTGCCGCGAGCGCCGCGTTTTCGACGATCCTCCTCATGTGTTCTCCTTTTCGTTCTATTCGACTTTGACGCCGGCCGACTTGATCGCCTTGGCGTATTTTGCGCTTTCCGCGCGCACGAACCTCGCGAATTCCTCCGGCGAATTGCCTACGCCCTCCGATCCGAGCTGGCGCAGCCTCTCTTTGATATCGGGCAGTGCCAGGACGCGCACGAGCTCGCGATTGACCTTGTTCATGATGTCCTTCGGCACGCCCGCCGGCGCGTGCACCGAGTACCACGCGTTCACTTCGTAGCCCTTGACGCCGGCTTCGGTGAAGGTGGGGAGCTCCGGGTATTCCGGCAGCCGCGCCGAACGCGCAATCGCCAGCGCGCGGAGCTTCCCGCCCTTCACGTGCGGCAGGATCGACGCGGCGGTATCGAACATCATGCTCGTCTCGCCGCCGATCAACCCGGCGATGGCCGGACCGCCGCCCTTGTAGGGCACGTGCAGGATCCTGATGCCGGTCATGCTGGCGAAGATCTCGCCGGCCATGTGCGGCGGCGTGCCGTTGCCGCCGGAGGCGAATTTGAGCTCGCCCGGCTTCGCTTTCGCGAGAGCGATCAGGTCCTTCACCGAGCGCACCGGCACCGACGCATTCACGCACAACACCGTCGGCGCGATCGCGAGCAGCGTGATCGGAGTGAAATCCTTTACCGGGTCGTAGCCGGGATTCCGGTAAAGGTGCGGCGCGACGGCATGCGTCGCGATCGACGACAGAAGCAGCGTATAGCCATCGGGCGCGGCGCGCGCCGCGAGCTGCGTGCCGATGATGGTGCCGGCGCCGGGCCTGTTGTCCACGACGATCTGCTGACCCCACGCTTCCGTCAGCTTCTGCCCGAAAAGGCGCGCGAGCGTGTCGTTGCCGCCGCCGGGCGGATACGGGACGATCAGGCGCACCGGCCGGTTCGGATACGTCGAGGCATCCTGCGTCTGGGCCGCGTGTGCGCTGAACGAGGCGGCGGCGGAGCACGCGATCGCGACGAGCGAGAGCGGAGACAGTGCGCTTTTCATGGCAGCCTCTGAGGGATCGCGTGGTCGGACGGTTACAATATCGTACATGAACCTTCTCATCCTCCCCGGCGACGACATCGGCCCGGAAATCACCGCTGCGGCGCGCGCCGTTCTCGAGCGCGCGAACGATGTTTTTTCACTCGGTCTCACCTTCACGCAGCGCGATGTCGGCGTTGCAAGCTTCAAGCGGCTCGGCACCACGCTGCCCGAATCGATCGTGGAAGAAGCGCTCGCCGCCGACGCCGTCGTGCTCGGCCCGTGCGGCATGACCGACTACGCGCCGCGCGAGAAAGGCGGCATCAACGTCCCGGGCACGATTCGCAAGCGTCTCGATCTGTACGCGAACATCCGTCCGGCGCGCAGCCGCGCCGGCATCGCGCGCGCGCTGCCGAAGCTCGACTGCCTGATCGTGCGCGAGAACACGGAAGGCTTCTATTCGGATCGCAACATGTTCATGGGCAGCGGCGAGTTCATGCCGACGCCGGACCTTGCGCTGTCGGTGCGCAAGATCACCGCCAAGGCATCGAAGCGCATCGCGCAGGTCGCGTTCGAATATGCCGCGCGCCGGCGCAAGCAGCTCACCGCCGTCGGCAAACGCCACGTGCTCCAGCTCTCCGACGGCATCTTCATCGACCAGACGACCGCGGTCGCCTCGATGTTCCCGAACGTTACGTGGCGTGAGATGGACGTGGATGCGATGGCCGCGGACCTGTACACGCGGCCCGAGCGTCACGACGTGATCCTGATCACCAACATGTTCGGCGACATCCTGTCGAATCTCGCGGTCGCGATGTCCGGCAGCCTCGGGCTCGCTGCAGCGCTCAATGCAGGCGAGGCGCACGCAGTGGCGAACGCGGGACACGGCTCCGCGCCGGATATCGCAGGACGCGACATCGCGAATCCGACAGGGCTCATCCTCTCGTGTGCGATGCTGCTCGACTGGCTCGGCAACCGCCACGGACGCGCGCCGCTTTCAGACGCCGGTCACGCGATCGAGGCCGCCGTCGATGCGGTGCTCGCCGGACCGGCACGACGCACCGCCGATCTCGGCGGCCGCACCGGCACGCGGGACTTCGGCGCGGCGGTCGTCGGCGAGCTCGAGAAGAGCGCCCAGAAGCGCCCGCAAACGGCGTAAATCGCGGCACCGGATCCCGCTGCGCCAGGCTGGACGAAGGACCATGCACTCACCCCGTATCGCACTGATACACGCGACCCCGGTCGCGATCGAGCCGATCGTCTCGGCGTTCAAGCGGCTGTGGCCGGCTGCGCGCACGACCAATCTGCTCGAAGACTCGCTCTCCGCGGACCTCGCCGCGGACGGCGAGCTCACGCCGCGCATGACCGAGCGCTTCGTCACGCTCGCGCGTTACGCGCGCGGCTGCGGCGCCGACGCGATTCTCTTCACCTGCTCCGCGTTCGGGCCCGCGATCGAAGCCGCGCGGGCAAGCCTCGACATCCCGGTGCTGAAGCCGAACGAAGCGATGCTCGAAGAGGCGATCGAATCCGGTCCGCGCATCGGTCTCATCGCGACGTTCGAGCCGAGCATCCCGTCGCTCAAAGCGGAGCTCGAGGAGCTCGGGCGCGCGCTGGGCATCGCGCTCGAGATTCGCACGCGCGTGGTCACCGGCGCGTTGGCCGCGCTGCATGAAGGCCAGCCGGCGGAGCACGACCGCCGCATCGCCGCCGCGGCGGAGGAGCTCGGCGATTGCGACGCGCTCGTGCTCGGTCAGTTCTCGATGGCGAGCGCCGCCGAGGCCATACCGCAGCGTCCGGGCCGCACCGTGCTGACGAGCCCCGCGTCGGCGGTGCTGCGCCTGAAGAACACGCTGGGACGCTGACCACGAGATCTCCGCCGGCATCAGCCAACCGCAGTCGGCTGGACGCTGCGCGAAATTCGGGTCAGACTCGAAATACGGTGCTGTATTTCGAGTCTGATCCTTTTTACAGTCGTCGATGACCGCCTGCCCGCACTGCAAGCGTCGGAGCTTCGAGCGGCGCGACCTGCTGTATGCCGCGATCGACGGCGCGATGCGCTGCCGCGACTGCGGGAAGATGGCGCAGCTCGATCTGTTCAGCCGCTGGGTCATCTCGATCATGATCGCGGTGTGCCTGCCCGGCGTGCTGCTGTATGGGCAGGTGTTCTACAGCGGCCACTTCTTCGTGATCTCGATGATCCTGGTCCTCGGCGGCTGGCGGCTGTTGTCGTGCATCGGCCTGCCGTTCTTCGCCCTCGAAGCGGCTCCCGACCGCGTGTCGCTGCGTCCGAAGCAGAGCGCGTTCGTACTGGCGGTGCTGCTCACCGCCGGGAGCGTGATGGATGGGTTCATGTCGGCGCGTTTCGAGACGAGCCACGCCATCGAGCAGGCGGACGCGCCGGAAGCCGTGCCGCGCGACGAGCCGCCCGATCCGCTGCGCATCCGCCCGCGCGACGAGCGCGAGCAGAAAGCCGCGAAATTCGCGCTGTGAACGCGCTGCGCGATCGCATCGCCGAGGCCGTGCGCGCGTACGTCGGCAAACGCGCGGACGAGCTGGGCAAACCGGCGCAGGCGCTCGACGCTTCGACCGATCTCTTCGAGATGGGCGTGCTCGACAGCGTGGCGCTCACCGGCCTGATAGCGGCCGTGGAAGGCGCCATCGGTTACGACATCGACTTCGTGAGGGTCGACCCCGCCGCGCTCGGCACGATCGGCACGATCGTCGAGGAGCTCGCGCGGGCCGTGGAGTCGGATCAGCAGCCGTAGCGCACCGCCGGCGCGCTACCCCGGTCCGTAGTCCATGCAGAGCGGCGCGTCACCGTCGAGGCCGGTGGCGTCCCACAGTCCCGGACGCGCGAGCTCGGCGGTGCGATGCCGGTCGGCG
>DASPNJ010000142.1:0-18524 GCA_035626595.1 Burkholderiales bacterium | reverse complement strand
TTGGTTGTCGCGCCGGACTGTTTCCCCAGCCTGCTCGCGCGCGGCGTCTTGTTGCTGGTCTTGCGGCCGGCGCCGGACGGCTTCTTGCGGCCGATCGGCTTCTTCGCCTGCGTGCTGTGCCCGCCGCGGTGCACGGGTGTTTTCTTGCCCGTTTTCTTCACGGTTCGTCTCTGAGCCATCGATGACTCCTGATTTGCAGCGGGCTCGCGCCCACCTTAGATGCGGATCAACGCTATTCGCCGCCGGTGTCCGCGACGCCGCTCGCTTCTTCACGGGCGGCTGCGCGCGACGGGCGCCGCGGCCTGCCGCTGACCTCGTCTTTGCGCCGCTTCTGACCCGTGGTGCGGCCCGAGCGCACCGCTTTGCGCGCCGGACCTTTGCGCTTGGTCGTCTTGCGAGCGACGGCTGCGCGCTGCGGCGCCGCTCCGCTGCCCGCCTCGCCGCTGCGCCGTTTGGCTGTCGTCGCGCTCCTCAGCCCCTTGCGGACCTGCTTGGGTGCGCGCTTCACCGCCGGCGATTTCCTGCCCTTTTTCTTTTCCGCTTTTTTCCTGGCCATTTCAGCCCTCCTTTTTGGATAGGGTCAGACTCGATTGAAATCGGGTTGACTACAATCGAGTCTGACCCTATTGAAGGGGCGCGCTAGCAAACGCCGCACCTTCTCCACATCAGGAATCCAAATGAGACCTTTCGAAGGCGTCAAGATCCTCGACTGCACCCACGTACTCGCCGGCCCGTTCGCGGCCTATCAGCTCGGCGTCCTCGGCGCCGACGTGATCAAGGTCGAGGACCCGAACGAGCCCGATCAGAGCCGTGAATCCGGCGCCGACATGGCGCTCAACAAGGCGCTCATGGGCACCAGCTTTCTCACGCAGGGCTCCAACAAGCGCTCGATCGCCCTCAACCTGAAGACCGAAGAAGGCCGCGCGGCGCTGAAGAAGCTCGCCACCGAGTGGGCCGACGTCTTCGTCGAGAACTACCGGCCGGGCGCATTCAAAGCACTCGGCCTCGGCTACGAGGATCTGTCCAAGCTCAACCCGCGCCTGGTCTACGCGTCGATGACTGCATTCGGCCAGGATGGGCCGCGCGGCAACCACACTGCGTACGACCACGCGATTCAGGCAACCTCGGGGATTACCGCTTCCACCGGTACACCCGAAAGCGGTCCCATCAAAGTCGGCGCGCCGGTCATCGACTACGCAACGGGCACGACCGGGGCGTTTGCGCTCGCCGCGGCGCTCTACCAGACGCTGCGCACCGGCAAGGGTCAGTACATCGACATGTCGATGCTGGATGTCGCGCTCGTGCTGCAGGCCTCACACGTCGTCGATCATCTGCACAACGGGCACCGGCCCAAGCGTGGCGGCAACCGGATGCGTTTTCCCGAAAGCTCGATGCAGCAGGCGAGCGATGGGCTCGTGCAGCTCGCGGCGTCGAACAAGCGCCAGCACAAACGGTTCTACAGCGCGATCGGCGAGCCGGACGAAGCCGAGCGGTGCAGCCTCGACCAGCGGTATTCGAGGTACGAGGAGAAGCAGGCGACGATCGCGCGCAAGATGAAGGAGAGGACCGCCCAGGAATGGGAGGACTATCTGCAGTCGAAACACGTCCCGGCGACGCGGGTGCGCGAGCTCCCGGAAGCGCTTCAGGATCCGCAGCTCGAGCACCGGCGCGTGCTGCACCGGCACGAGAACGTGCCGGGCGTCGGCAAGCCCGTCACCGTGCCGCTCACCGCGTTCAAATTCGCGCACGACGGCGCCTCGATCGAGCGCCCGCCCGCGCGCCTCGGCGAGCACACGAACGAGATCCTCGCGATGATCGGCTACAGCGAGGCCGAGCTCGTCGCGATGCGCAAGACCGGCGCTATCTCGTAGATCCGCCGGCTACGACGCCGCCGCCCGCGCTGCCGACGGTCGCTCCGACCGCCGGCGCCGCTGCGGCCGGCATGTAGCCGAGGAACGGGTGATACCGGTCCTTGTTGAGCTCGTAACAGCGCGGATCCGGGCTTCTCAGGCAGGGATCCTGTGCGGCGCCGCGATAAGCGGCAGTCGGAGGCAGATCCGCACGCACCCCCGATCCATTCTTCGGCGTGATTACGATCTCGGGTTGTGAGCCCGGCGCGGCGGGTTCCACCTGCGCCGCCGGCTGACGTGGCGCCGGCGGCACGAAGACGAACAGCGGATCGACGTTCTGGATGGTCGCCTGCGCGATGTTCGTCGGCGCCGGTCTCGCCGGAGGCGCCGTTTCGAGTTGCGTCAGCTCCCGGACCTTGGTTCGGTCTTCCGGCAGCTTATTCGAGTACGTGACGCTGCCGTCTTCGGCGATCCACTTGTACATGTTCGCGTGCGCGTGAGACGCAGCGAGCACGAGCACGATCGAAACCACGCGCAGCGACATGATTGCGTGCTTGTCCATTGCACCCGAGCAGGTGCAATTACGAAGCCCACTCGGATCGCTTGCGCGTTACTGCCGGACGAGGATCGAGCCGGTGACGAAGTTCGGGCCCGCGATCAGCCCGTAAGAGGACATTAGTCCGCCGCGGTTGTCGCCGATCACGAAGCCCGATGCCTTGCCGGAACCGGCGGCAGGACAGGCGCCGGAACAGGTGACGTTCAAGTTCGTGCCCGACGGAGGCCGCGAGAAGCTCTGCAGCGATTGCGGCGCTGCGAGCGATGCAGTCCAGTTCCGCGCGCTCGCGTCTCTCACGCGCAGGTTGTATGCGACGAGCCGCGGGCTCGCGCCGAACATCACCCCGGCATTGAGGTCTGCCACGCCGCCGATACGCCGGTTCTCGTCCACCGGAGAGGTGAAGCCGACCGTCGTCGTGTAGGCCGCGGCGCCCGGCAGCGCCAGGGTGGCCGCCGGTGTAAACGAATTCGTCTCCATGAACGTGAGCAGCAGCACGCGCGAGACGCCGGCCGCTTCGGTGAACTGAAGACCGCCCGTGTAAACGCCCCACAGCACGCCCGCGCCGTCCACGAACGCGCCGCCGCGGTCGACCATCGACGCGCCCTCGCGCGAGTAGCGGAAGCCGCTGCGGTCGCTGAGGATCACGGGTTCATTTCCGGCATTGAGGAGTATCGAGTCACCGCTGCGGTCGGTCACGAAGAGTCCGCCCGTCGTGCCGCGCAAGTTGCCGTCTTCGACGTAAATGAAGCTTCCGGACAGCGCCACGCCGGGCGGCGCGAAGCGGAACGTCTCGGTCGACTGGCCGCCGAGGTCGAAGTCCTCGCCCGCGGTGCGAATCCTGAACGCAAGCAGGCGCCTCAGATCGCGCGGCGATACGTTGCGCTCGCGCAACTGCTGCACGAGCTCGGCGCGCCGCGGATCGCGCGGGGTGAAATCGCGCACGTTGCGCATATCAGGTTTGCCGCGAGGCAGCGTGCTCGAACGCATGAACTGCGGCAGCCGCTCCAGCCGCACCGGCGCGACGTTCGGCTGCAGCGAGGCGAACCCGACCTGGTTCGGCCCGACCTCGACCGTGCCCGTGTCCGAGCGGATGAAGGTCTCGCCCACGTTCACCTTGTTGTAGGTGCCGGGCTCGCCCACCGGTGTCTCGCCGGGCTGCGGGGGCGGGATGAAGTACGGTTCATGGTCCGTCCCGCGAATGCCGATGGTCGCGCCCCTCGTGTTGACGATGTACTGCGACTTGTTCGTGCGTCCGATCACGCCCGTGATCGTGCGGAAGCCGCCCTTGATAAGTGACAGCACGCCGCGCTCACTGCCATCCTCCCGGCCCTCGTACCGATAGGTGTCGATGAGCAGCGTCGTGTCCGGGCGCACCGCGATGATCCCTTCGTCGATCATGCGGATGTGCGCGGCGCCCGTCTTGCCGGTGACGATGGTATCGCCTTCGTTCACGACGTCGCCGCGCGCAAGCGGCCGGGATCGCTTGTCCGCCGCGACGATCTGCACGTCGCCGCTCGCGATCTGCACGCGGCCCACGGGCGTTCCCGCGGCGGCCGCAAACGCCAGTGCCGGCAGCAGCCCCGTCAGCAGACACAGAGCGGAGAAGGTATTACGCATGGTCGTCCTCATCGAAAGTCCCGCCTCACCGTGAGCGACACGTCGTAGCGGTCGTAATCGTAGATCGCGATGTTCGACTGATTGCGGATATACGTGATCTGCGGGCGCAGGGACCAGTCGCGTTCGAAACGCCAGATGAGTCCCAGCGCGAGCTCGTAGTACCGGTCTTGCCGCGTCGCCTGGAATACGAAGTTCTCGACATCGTAGTCGCTCCACTGCGCCGCTGCCGTGGCGTATGCCTCCAATCCTTCGCGCAGGCTGTACTGACCGACGAGGCGGCCGCCGTAGAGCCGGCGCTGGCCGTCCACCCGGTTGTTGCGATCGTCCTCGTGCCCGCCGTAGACGCTCGCGAACACGAACGTCGTGGCCTCGGCGTTGTACGCATGACCGAAGCCTGCGCCGAACACGATCTGATCGGCGTCGTTGCCCGCGAGCAGGGGATCCGGATAGCGCAGCCGGTTGCGGAGCCCGATCAGCGTGAGCGCGTTGCGCTCGTCGAGCGCGCGGCGCCACTCGAGCGCGAGTCCGGTGCTCTCGTAGTTCCAGCGGTTATCGAGATAGAAGCGGCCGTAGGTCGCACCTGCGCGGATCAGATTCGGACCGCGCGCGAGTTGAACGCCCCCGCGCACGTCGAAGCGGTACTGATCGAACAGGTCTTCCTGGAAATTGAGCCGGTGGCGGTAATCGATCCCGGCGAAGAGCGCCGCGCTGTCCGTGAGCGGCAGGAGATACTCGCCGCCGGCGCCCACGCTGCCATAGTTGTCCTTCAGCTTGACGCTCGTCGGCGCGAGCGCGAGGTTCAGTCCGAACAGCGGCACGAACACGCTCGTATCGCGCGTCGAGGTATTGACGTTGGTATCGTGCCCGAGCGCCGCTTCGATGTACGCGGTCCAGCGGCGCAGCCGCGCGTATCGCTGCGCCTCCATCTCGGCAAGGTAGCGATCGATCGTACGCCGCGCGGCCGGCGGCGGATCCTGCTCGAGCACGGTTTTGAACTCGAGGCGCGCGCGGTCGAAATCGCCGAGCGCGAAATAGGCGCGCGCGAGATCGAGCCGCGCCCCGACGTAATCGGGATTCACGATGAGCGCGCGCTCGAGCGCGATGGTCGCCTTGTCCGGCTTGCCGGCTTCGAGCGCCGAGATGCCGAGCCAGTAATCGAACTCGGCTTCGCCCGCGGCTTGCGCCTCGTGTTTTTCGAGCAACGTATACGCGTCCGCGCCGCGTCCTTCGCGCAGCAGCGACTGCGCGCGTGCCAGATCGGGCGCGAGCGTCTGCGCGGCGGCGGCGCAAAACGACAGCCACGACGCGAGAACCAGCGCGAGGACCCCTGCAGCTTTCAATCCGGATCTCCTCGTTCGATATTGTTGTTGGTGTGCCGGAGGCGCGCTTACTATAGCCTCAAATACGATTTCGAAACACATCGGCCCCGCCGACGGTGCACACGACGCCCGAGCAGGCGCGCTTGAATCTGCAGACGACGCTCGCGACCGTCGAATCGGCGAAAACCGGTAAGGCCGTTACGCTTTCGGTGCGCTGAACGGACGTCTCAAAGCGATCGTGCGCTCCACGCGCGGATACCAGCCGCGCGGCGCGTAATCGTCGGTGTGCAGATAGCACTGTACGCGCACCTCGCTTGCGCCGTCCTCGAACGTGAACAAGCGGCTCAAGGGAAACAGCGCGCGCTTATGCTGGCCGTGGTGGCGGGTCATCGCCGCGACGTTCACGAAGGTGACGCCCCAGCGCTGCTCGATGTGACTCTTGCCGCCGAAGTGATCGTCGGGATGCGTATGCGTGTGGCCCGCGAGCCACAGGTCGATCGCGCGGGGATGTGCTTCGAGATACGACTGGAACAGCGTCGAGTCGGTGTCGTCGCCGACCCAGTACAGGTACGACGCGCCTTCGGCGTCGTCGAAGTGCCCGTGATAGCCCGAGCGCACGCCCTCCCAGCGGCCTGAAGCGACGGTGGTGTCGCGCAGCACGTGGTGCGCGCACGTCACGATGATCTTGTCGGCGTTCGCTTCGACCATGCGTTTCCACCACTCGAAGGTCTCGTGCGTGATCGCGCCCGCGGGCCAGCCGCCTTTCTGCGAGCGGCCCTTCGGCGGTCCGCCATCGTTACGGTCGCCCATCATCAGAAAGACGACGTTGCCGGCGACGAAGCTGTAGCGCTCCCAGTTACCGTCGATCGGGAAAGGCCGGCGGTCGGCATGCACCTGCGAGTAGCGCGTATTCACGCCCTCGGGATCGATCCACTTGCGAAACCACCACTGCGTCTCTTCGCCGGGGCCGCTCGCATCGTGATTGCCGAGGAGGTGATAGATCTGCTCGATGCGGTGCTTCCTGCCCGAGGTGAGCTGTTCGACGACCGGCGGTCCATCCGCATCGCTCGGCGGCGCCTGCGTGCCGGATATGTCGCCGAGGTGAAGCATGATGTCCCAGTCGAAAGGCGGTGTGCCTCCGGCGCCGGACTCACTCTGGGCGATCGGCTCGGCGATGCTTCGGCGGCCCTCTCGCAAGTCGCTGTGGATGTGCGCGCAGGCTCCCGCCCACACACGAAACGTCTTCATCTTTCGATTGCTCCTTCAGTCGAGTACTAGATTCGCCTCGCGGATGACCCGCTGCCACTTCTCGACGTCGCGGCGCAGGAATTCCGCAAGCTCCTGCGGCGCGCTGGTGACGAGATCGGCGCCTTCGATCGCGAGCGGCGCTTTCACTGCCGGGTTCGCGCCCGCTTTGCGGAATTCGGCGTGCAGCCGCTCGGCGATTGCCGCGGGCGTGTTGCGCGGCGCGAAGATGCCGTACCACTGGACCGATTCGAAGCCGGCGAGCGCCGATTCGGCGACGGTCGGCACTTCAGGGACGGCACTCGAACGGCGCGCGCCCGTCACCGCGATCGCACGCAGGCGGCCTGCCTTTACCTGAGTCAGCAGCGTTGGCAACGCGGTGATCAGGACCTGAACGTTGCCGCTGACGGTATCGAGCACCGCGGGCGTCCCGCCCTTGTGCGGAACGTGCGTCATCGTGATTCCGGCGGTGCGGCAGAAGAGCTCGGTCGTGAGATGGCTGAACGAGCCGGTGCCGTTGGAAGCATAGAAGAGCTCTCGCGGGCGCGCGCGGGCGAGCGCCACCAGCTCCTTGACCGTACGCACCGGCAGCGACGGATGCACTGTGGCCATCATGGGCGCCGTCGCGAGCAGGGTGACCGGCGCGAAGTCGCTGACCGGGTCGTACGGCCGTTTCTTCAGCGTGAATGGCGCGATCGAAAAACCGCTCGCGGTCGCGAGGAGCAGGGTGTAGCCGTCCGGCGGCGCCGCGGCGACGGCTACCGAGGCGACGACGCCGCCGGCGCCGGGCCGGTTTTCGACCACCATCGGCTGCCCCATCGATCCGCTGATCTGTTGTGCGATCGGACGCACGATCACGTCGGCTCCGCCCGCGGGAGGACCCTGCACGATAAGCCGCACAGGCTTCGCGGGATACGCCTGCGCGGCGGCCGGCGCTGCACCGAGCGCGCCGTGAACGATCGCGGCGAACGCCGCCAGGATCGCGACTTTCATCGACTGCCTCCGGAAGGATTGCTGCAGGCGTGTTACGAGCGCGAGCGATATTGACACCGCGGAGTCAGGCCCGCAATGATCGGCGGGCGGGATTCAGACCCGGCCACACACCACAATTCGAGGAGAAACATGAGCAATCGACCGATCGCAGCAGCGCTCGTCGCCGTGTGTTCGCTGGCGGCAACGACCGGGGCGGCACAGACGTATCCGGTGAAGCCGGTACGCATCGTCGTCGGCTTCGCGCCCGGCGGCGGCGTGGACATGTCCGCGCGCGCGGTCGGCAAGTACCTGTCGGACGCGATCGGGCAGCAGGTCATCGTCGACAACCGTCCCGGCGCGGCGGGGAACATCGGCGCGGCGCACGTCGCGAAATCGCCGCCGGACGGCTATACGCTGCTCATGTCGAACTCCACCGTGTCCACGCCGGGCTTGTTCGTGAACCTGCCGTTCGACATCAACAAGGACCTGGAGCCGGTGAGCCTCGTCGCGATCGGGCCCTCCGTGCTGGTCGCGCATCCGTCGTTCCCGGTGAAGAGCGTGAAGGACCTGATCGCGCTCGCGCGCAAACGTCCCGGCGAGATCAGCTACGGTTCCGGCGGCATCGGCAACATCACGCATCTCGAGATGGAGATGGTGACCTCGCTCACGAAGACGAAGATGGTGCACGTGCCCTACAAGGGCAGCGCGCCGTCCATCGTGGGGCTCACCAGCGGCGAGGTGCAGGTGCTGTTCTCGTCGATCCCGGCGGCGCTCGGACAGGTACGCGCCGGCAGGATGCGGGCGCTCGCGGTCTCGACGCTCAAGCGCAGCAGCGTTCTGCCCGACGTGCCGACGATCGACGAATCGGCGCTGAAGGGCTACGACGCGGCGAGTTGGTACGGCCTCTTCATGCCGGCGGGCGCGCCGAAGAACGCCGTCGCGCGGATCAGCGGCGAGGTGGTCAAGATCATGCAGGCGCGGGAGATCCGCGAGCGCTTCATCGCCGACGGCTTCGAGCCGGCGGGACTCACGCCCGATGCGTTCGCGAAGTACCTGCGCGCCGAGATCGTGAAATGGGACAAGGTCATCAAGGCCGCCGGCATCAGACCCGAAGGCAGCTAATAGATCAGCCCATGCCGTGGGCTTTTTCGATCGCGATCTTGTACAGGACGCGCTGCTCGCCCGGCTGGCGGAAGGGATACTTGTCCTTGCCGAGGTACTTCTTCGCCATCGCGTCGATGTGCATATCGGCGCCGTCCTGCGTGATCTCCCGCACCCGTCCGCGCACTTCGACGTAGCGGTACGGGTTATCGGGATCCATTACGGCGACGGCGACACGCGGGTCGCGACGCACGTTGCGGTCTTTCTGGCGTCCGAGCGCCGAATTCACCCAGATCTCGTCGCCCTGGTAATCGACCCACACCGGCGTCGTCTGCGGGCTGCCGTCGGGCATGACCGTCGTGAAGGCGCCGAAGGCTTTTTTCTGGAAGAGGTCCTGGTACTTGTCCGGAAAGGCGGCCATGTCATTGCTCCTTGATCGATGAGCACCGCATGCAAACAAGCGTCGTTCCCGCGACGAACGATCGTGATTCCCGCGGAGGCGGGTATCCAGAATGGTCCTGGACCCCCGCCTTCGCGGGGGTGACGAGCTCAGAGCTTCTGGCGCTGGCCGGTTTCCGAAGCGCGCCGGATCGCATCGAGCGTGCGGTGGCGGCGCACCGCGTGATCGAAGTCGGGCTCGATCGCCTTGCCGGTGCGGATCGCATCGGCGAAATTCACCCACATCTGGCCGACGTCGTACCCGGCGCCGGATTTGCGCACCTCTTCGGGCACGCGCTTCAGGCGCTCCGGCACTGCGATCTCCTGCAACGCCTTGTCGTCCTTGCGTCCGCCCATCAGCTTGCGCCGCGCTTCCTCGCCAGCTTCGCCGCCGCCGATCATCGCGAGCGTGCCTTCCGTGCCGTAGATCTCGAAGCGGTAACCGCTGCCGTGATAGGGATGCACGCCGACGTACGCGTTCAGGATCGCGCCGCTCTGTAGCCTGCCCTGGATCATGATGTTGTCGGGCGAGGTCACGTCCACGTACTTCCCGGTATCGCTTTCGAGCCACTGCGGAACCTGGGTGCTGACGATTGCGGAAACTTCGGCGGGCTCGCCGACGACCATCAACACCGCATCGAGCGCGTGGCCGAACGTGATCGTCAGCGTGTTCGCGCCGAGCGTTACGTCGCGCTGCCAGGTGCGGTCCGCGGTGCGCGTGAGCACGCCGCTGCCCATCTGCGTCATCGTCACCGACAGGACCTTGCCGACATAGCCTTCCTTGATGAGGTCGCGCATGTGCTGGTACGCCGGTGAAGCGCGGCGCTGCAGGCCGACCATCGTGTGCAGCTTCAGCTTGCGCGCGAGCGCGGCGAGCTCTTCGGCTTCCGCCGTGGTCGCGCCGAGCGGCCATTCGCAGTACACGTGCTTGCCGGCTTCGAGCGCGGATTTCGTGAGCGCGTAATGCGCCGGCACACGCACCGCGACCAGCGCGGCTTCGACCTCACCGTCCGCATTCAATCCCGCGATGTCGCCGTAAGCGCGCTTCACGCCGTACTTGTCGGCCGCCGCCTGTGCGGTGTCGGCGTGCGCCGTGCACACTGCATGGAGCTTCGCCTCGGCAATGCCTTTGAGTGCCGGCACGTGGGCCCGCGGGCCCCAGCGCCCGCCGGCGCCGATCATTCCAACTTTCAGTGGTTCAGTCATGTGTGCTCCGTTCGTCCTGAGCTCGTCGAAGGATGAACAACCGCCGCTCGTGCTTCGACGGGCTCAGCACGAACGGTTTCGCGTCACTTCATTTCGATGAATTCGAGCTGCACGCCATCCGGGCCTTCGAAAAAGCACACGCGGCGTCCGCCGGACACCACCGTCTCTTCGAGTATATTGATGCCGCGCGCCTTGAGCTTGGCCACCAGCGTGTCAAGCTCATCGGTGTCGATCGCGATGTGCTCCATGCCGTACTTCTGCTCGCGGCTCTGCTGCTTGAGAAACGGCGTGATGTTGAGCGACAGACCGTGCAGGTCCACGCGATAGCCGCCGTTGGGATTCTGGCTGACGATCTTCGCGCCGAGCGTCTCGACGTAGAAGTTCGCGGTCTTCTCGGGGCTATCGGTCTTGATGTGCAGGTGGTTCAGCTTGAACGCCATGGGCACCTCCCTCGGTAGGAGGTCCGAAGCGTAAAGCCAAACCCGGGTCGGCGTAAAACCGCGCGTGCCTCGACCTGACCAGTAGTCCCCCCGTCGAGGGGGGCGCGCTACGACGCCTGCGCCTTGTAGCTCTCGTAGTACTGGAGCACGCGCGGGACGTACTTGCGCGTCTCGGGATAGTTCGGAATGGCGTTGCCCGAGCGGATGACCGACCCCTCGCCCGCGTTGTAGGCCGCGAGCACGAGCTGGAGATTGTTGTCGAACATCGAGATCAGATCGCGGAGGTAGCGCGCGCCGGCGCGGATATTCTCCAGCGGATCCGTGAGCTTGGTGACGCCGTAGCGCTTGCCCGTCGCGGGCATGACCTGCATGAGTCCCATGGCGCCTTTCGGCGATTTGGCGGTCGGGTTATAGCCAGATTCGACGGTGATCACCGCGTGCAGCAGCGCGGGCTCGAGCCTGTGCTCTTTAGCGACTTTGCTGACCATGTCGGCGTAACGCTTGTGCGCCTTCAACGGTGTGGGCCGGGCGATCACCGGGCCCTTCGCATCGAGGATCGACGGTCTGATGCTCGAGGGCGCTGCCTGCGCCTGCGCCGGCGCGGGGTCCGCGTACGCCTTGGTTTTCATGTACAGCTTGTAGCGCGGGTCGAGGCGTTGATCGCTGAAATGCGCGCGTCCCTCTTCATCGACGAACGCATAGATGTCGGCCCGTGCCGGGGACGCGACGAATGCAAGCAATACCAACCCGAAGACGGTGCTGCGTCTGATCATCCTGATTCCTCTAACAGGGGGAGCACTGGAAGGTGGCCACGCGACCCGCGCTTTTTGTTGCACCGCGTTATCGCGCGACCGGGCATATGACGCCAACCGGCGACAAGAGTTCACGCGCTGGTGTTAAATCGGTCACGAATCCCACTGCCTTGGAGAAGAAATGCCTGCTGCCAACTACTTACCGGACGTGCTGGAAACCACCGAAGCCGAGCGGCTCGCCACCGGGTTCAAGTTCACCGAGGGGCCGCTGTGGCACCCGGACGGATTCTTCTATTTCGTGGACCTGCGTTCGAACAAGCTCTATCGGATCGCGCCGGGGCAGCAGCCGGAGCTCGTGCGGGAGACGAAAGAGGGGAACGGCACGACGTTCGATCTTCAGGGCCGCATCGTTCATTGCGAGCACAACCTGCGCGCGGTGACCCGGTTCGACCCGGCAACCGGAAAGCTGGAGGTGATCGCCGAGCGCTACAAAGGCGGCCGCTTCAATAAGCCCAACGACGTCGTGTGCCGCTCCGACGGCAGCCTCTTCTTCACCGATCCCGACAAACGCGTGCCGTACCAGGATCGCGAAATTCCGTCCGCCGAAGAAAACCTGTGGGACGCGGCGGCGGTGTATCGCATCGCCCCCGACGGTTCGATCCACCAGGTCGCCCTTTGCGAATATCCGAACGGTCTGGCGTTCTCGCCCGACGAGAAAACGCTCTACGTCGCGAACACGCGCTCGACGAAATACATCCACGCGCTGGAGATCGACGCGGGCGGCAGGATGACGCGCCGGCGCATCTTCGCCGACATGAGCGAAGGCGATAAGCCGGGCATTCCCGACGGGCTCAAGGTGGACAGTGCAGGCCGCGTGTTCTGCAGCGGCCCTGGCGGCGTGTGGGTCTTCACGCCGGAAGGCAGAAAGATCGGCGTGATCGAGTTTCCGGAGCAGGCGGTGAACTTCGCGTTCGGCAGTCCGGATCTGAAGACGCTGTTCTGCTGCGCGTATACGTCGGTTTACACGCTGCGCGTGAAGGTGCCGGGCAACCCGCACCCTTGGTACCGGCTGCGCAGCAAGTAATCGTCATCCTGGTGAGTGCTACTGTGTCATCGCGAGGCGGAGCCAATGCTCCGCCGCGGCAATCCCGTCTGCGAACGTGGCTTACGTGCGCGACGAGATCGCCGCGCCTGTTTGCGGCTCGCGATGACTCCAATTAGCTGTTCTTGAACCACGCGACGACCGGCCCCGTGCGCCTCGCGCGCGACTTCACTTTCGGTCGTATCACCGGCGCCCAGCGCCCGAGGTCGGACAGCGCCGTCCACTCGGGCGTGAGGTGCAGGTTCTCCTGCGCGAGAAAGTAGATCGCCGAGTAGACGAGAAAGCCCTTCTCGTTCGGGCCCGTATCCTTGAAGCGGATCACTTCGGTTACGCCCTCGAGTTTGAGGATGTTGGGAATATGATCGTTGTCGTAGATATCGTTGAATTCCGCCTCGTCCTTCGGGTCGATCTCGAACGTGATCATCATGCAGTGGGGCGCGCCATTGCGGTATCGTTTGTCCATGTTCCATCCTGTGGGGGGAATCGTGATGCGTAGTCTGCCGGGTCGCCTGTCGCTGCTCGCAACGTTCGTCGCCGCGGCCGCAGCGCCGCTGTCGCTCCACGCGCAAGAGTACCCCAGCAAGCCGATCCGCTGGATCATTCCGTATCCGACCGGCGGCACGTCGGACTTCCTCGCGCGGCTGATCGGGCAGAAGCTCACCGAGGCCTGGAAGCAGCCGATCCTCGTCGACAACCGCTCCGGCGCGAACGGCAACATCGGAACGGAGCTCGCCGCGAAGGCGCCGCCCGACGGCTACACGATGATCCTCGTTGCGAGCACGTTCACGATGAACCCGTCGGTCTATCCGAACCTGCCGTTCGACAGCGAGCGGGATTTCGCGGGCGTGACGACGATTCTCTGGCAGCCGTATCTGCTCTCGGTCCATCCGTCGCTGCCGGTGACCACGGTGAAGCAGCTCGTCGCGCTCGCGCGCTCGCGCCCCGGTGCAATCGATTACGGCTCCGGCGGTGTCGGCAACGCCACGCACATCGCGGGCGAGCGTTTCGCCTCGATGGCGGGCGTCAAGTTGAATCACGTCCCATATCGCGGCGTCGGTCCTTCGATCACGGCGCTGCTCGCGGGCGAAGTGCAGGTGCTCTACGCGTCTTCCGTGGCGGTGCAGCCGTACATCAGGAGCGGCCGCATGCGCGTGCTGGCGGTCACCGGCGCGAAGCGCATCGGCCAGATGCCGAACGTGCCGACGGTCAGCGAGGCCGGCGTGCTGGGCTACATCGAAGGCAATTGGCAGGCGGTGCTGGTGCCGGCGAAAACGCCGCGCGCGATCGTCAACCGGTTGAACCAGGAGCTCGTGCGCGCCATCCGGCTGCCCGACATCACGGCGCAGATCCTGCAGGTTGGCGCCGACGTGATCGCGAATTCCGCGGAAGACACCGACAAGCAGATCCGGACGGATCTCAAGAAGTACGGCGAGGTCATCCGCAAGCTCAACATCAAAGTCGAATAATGCTCCCCGCCGCCACCGCCGACCGTTCCACGCCGCCCGCATACCTCGTCGAGATCGCGCGCTTCATCTGCAACACGCGCTTCGAAGACTTGCCGCCGGCGGTGATCGACCAGTGCAAACGACTCATCGCCGACTGCTTCGGCATCATCACGGCCGGCAACCAGAGCGACGAGCTCAAGGCTTTCCGCCGCAGCCTGTCGCACGACGGCGCCGCGGGGCCGAGCTGGGTAATCGGCACGCCGCATCGCGCGGCTGCGCGCGACGCCGCGTTCCTGAACGGCATCGCGAGCACCTGGCACGACTACGACGCCGGCAGCACGATCGCGCATTCGCATCCCGGCAGCCAGACGATTCCGGCCGCGTTCGCTGCCGCGCAGGCGCTCGGCGTCTCCGGCCGCGAGCTGCTGCTGGGCTGCGTGATGGGCTACGAGGCATGCGCGCGCGTCGGTATGGCTTCGAAGATGCGCGTATCGGTCCATCCGCACGGCGTCATCGGGACGATCGGCTCCGCCGTGGCGATCGCCCGCATGAAAGGCTTCGACGAAACGCGCATGCGCGAAGTGATCAACGTCGCCGCGACGATGGCGATGGCGACGAACCGCCAGGCGATGCTCGACGAAGCGACCGTGCGCAACGTGTATTCGGGCCACAGTGCGCTCGCGGGCTACCACGCCGTGCAGCTCGTCGAGGCCGGCTTTTCCGGTCAGCGCGACGGCATCGGATTCACCTACGGCACCGTGATCGCGGACGGCTTCGATCCGCAGCGCTACGTCGCGGGTCTCGGCAGCGACTGGCTGATCCTCCATGGCTATTTCAAGCTGCATCCGTCGGGCCGTTACTCGCATGCCGCGATCGACGCGCTGGAGAACGCACTCGCTTCGGTTCCCGGCGGCAGGATCGATCCGCAAGACATCGAACACATCGACGTGAAAGCATTCCAGATGGCGGCGCTCCTCTCCGGCAAAAAGATCACCACGAGCTTCGGCGCGAAATTCTCGGTTCCGTTCGCGCTCGCGACGATCCTCGTGCATGGCCGCTCGGGCGTCGAATCGTTCGACATCGGCGCGGTGCGCAATCCGAAGGTGCAAGCGCTGGTCGCGAAGATCGACGTGAAGGAGGAGAAAGCCTACACCGCGGCCTACCCCGACAAGCAGATCTGCGAGCTCGCGATCCGGCTGAAAGACGGCCGCACGATCGAGGGGCGCTGCGACATCATGAAAGGCGAGCCCGCGAATCCGCACAAGCCGGAAGACGTCGAGCGCAAGTACTTCGATCTCATGACGCCGGTGTGGGGTGCCGATCGGGCAAAGAAGCTCTACGACGCGCTGCTCACGCTACAGCGCGCGCCCGACATGCGCGCGTTCGGCTCGGAGTACGTCATCGCCGCGTAGGCGGGGATCCCGGACGACCCGCCACACCTTCCCGCGGAGGGGAAGGTGTGGCGTCTGCCGTCAGCGGTTGGGCCCGCTTTCCGACACCGACGTCGGGAACATGAACGTCTTCGCCATCATCTTCTTGTCCATGAACTGCTGCTTGGTGAGCATGCCCTTCCGACCGGTGTCCATCATGTCGAACTGGGCGCCCATGTAGTCCAGGTACTCCTGGCGGCTCACCATGCTGTCGCGGTTCTTGTCCATCGCGCGCATCAGCGGCTCGGTCCAGAACTGACCCGAGAACTCCACTGCGGCCGACGGGAAGGTGCTCTGCGCCGCACTGGCCGGAAGCGCCGACATCGCCGCGATCGCCAGCACGCCGATCATGCTCGCTTTCTTCAGTTGGTCGATCATCATCGTCTCCTCGTGGGCGGGCTACAGCTTCGGACCGTGTTCCTGCGCCGACGAAGGCGGCGTCACGCGGCCGCCGGCGATGCTCGGGCGGATCGTCGTCGCACCGGCGAACGGAATGGTCAGCCCGTGCTCGTACGCCGCTGTGGGAAAGCTCGAGTGGGTCGCGGTGTGCGCACGCACGACGATCTGATCGGCATACCACGCCGCCGGGACTTCATCGACGGAAGACGGTGCGGCCGCTTGCACGGCACCCGCGCTGAGCAGCAGACCCGCGACCAGCGTTTTCACGATTTGCAGCTTCGACATGTCATATCTCCTGTAAGGGTTGAACGAGACGGCCTGAGCGGTGAGGAGCGGGGCATCCGATCCGCACGCGCTCGCCGTGCGCCTTAGACGCACGTGACCTTTTCGTCCTTACGGGAAAATTTTTGCTGCGGGTGTGTAAGGAACTGCCGCGTCGCTCGACGCAATGCGTCGCATCGAATGCGTTGAGCGCGGCGCCGAGGAGCTAGCGACGAGAGCAGCCGGCAGCGATGCTGACGGGGCTCCGCCCGAACGGCGGGTTAGGCCTCATGGATCACTCTCAAATATGAAATACCCCAGCTTTATCCAGCGAATTCTTGTCGGATGTCCATCGGAGAAGTAGACACGAAGCTGACTAAGTTGGGATCCGCCAAAGCCATTCCACTTCGCAAATCCGAACATGTCGGTTGTCGGCGTCCCGAGGATCTCATACACCTGCTCCGCACCCATGGAAGAGCGGATATGTACGATGCGGTTCAGCCACTCGCGTTCTTCGGAATTCATCCGACCAACAGCGTCTGCACCGGTATGGCTTATTGTTCTCCATGCGAGAACACCCGAGATTGCCGCAGCGGAAACGACAGCAGCAACGATCGCGCTGATGAGGAGCGCTCGCTTAATCTTCACGGTCCACGGTAACAACGTGTTGAGCGCCGCAACTCAGCGCGAGTAATGCCCGCTGAAACCGCGTCGCTCGAACGGAGGTTAGATCGCATTTACGACGCGTCTAAGTATCGCGCCAACCACATATCCGATGCCGGCATACATCAGGGTGCCGACAATGGAGAAGAACCAGACGTATGCTGTGACGGAGCCGTAAAGGACGTAGCCGCCGCCGGGAACAACCTGAAGCAGTAGCACGAGTGGAAAGTCAAATAGCAACACCCCGAACGCCTGCCCCTCGCCGTGCCCGCCCGAGGAGACCAACATAAGAACGACGGTGGCCACGTGCAGTAGCGCGAATCCCGATGCGAATAGCAATGGCATTTGGCGCGTCATGTGCCACTGGCTTTGCGCATGTGCGATTAACGATTGCGTTCAGCGGCGCGGCGCTTGCGACGCGTCCGCTGCAACGGATGGTTGGGCGTCTGCATGACTGTCATTGCTGGATACGCGCGGTTACCTCTATCTCGATGCGCATACGCGGATCGGCCAAGCCAGCGGAAATCATCGTCGCTGCAGGCCGAACATCACCGAGGTATTTGCGCAGAACCGGCCAGCATTCCTGAAACTGCGACGCATCAGGAAGGATGTACGTCACTCGGACAATGTCAGCTAACGTGGCGCCTGCTTCGCGAAGCGCCGTCTCGATGTTCTTGAAGCATTGTTCGGCTTGATCCTGCACGGCAGGCGGAATGGACATGGTTGCGTAATCAAAGCCAGTCGTCCCGGAGACGAAGATCCAATCTCCATCAACGACTGCGCGGGAATAACCAACTTGCGCTTCGAATGTTGATCCAGAGGTGATGAGGCGTCGTGTCATCGCTGGCTTACACAGTAAAGGCGGCGCGGTCGAAATCACACGCCCAACAACATGTAGCGGCGCAGCGCTGCGCGCACATGGCGCGCTGCATCGCGTCCGCTCGAACCGGGGTCAGGCGCCAGACCAGCGGTCAGAGAGGATCGAAGGGCGACTCGCATCGTTTGAGGACCGCAATCTCCCGATTCTCGATCAGGTTCCAGCGACGCCACGAGTACCGATAGCGCACGGACGAGAACGCACCTTCGGGTATGTCGCCTTCGGCGACCTGAATGATGGCACTGCGTCTGCCAGGCGAGAAGCTGTGTAGAAAATGTAGATGCTTTCCGATCACCGGCCGCCACAGGCCTGTCGTGAAAGACGCAAAGCTATGCGGCGTATTCGAATTGCCTGTGTGCTGGTCGCGGGCGGCCTGCACGCCGGATGGATGGGGCGCGCAGGCCCCCTTTTCAAGCGAGAAATGGTTCTCGGCAAGCACGCGCCGCAACGCAGCGCAGCCACGCGGCTCACTAGACGCCGCGCCGGATTACATCAAGCCGTAGAACTTGCCCGCGTTCTCGCAGGTGATCTTGCGCACCGTCTCCGGACGGATCTCGCGGAACATCTCGGTGATGTACTTGGACGACTCCGGCCACACGCCGTCGGTGTGCGGATAGTCCGAGCCCCACATGAGCGTCTCTTCGCCGAGCTCGTGTATGAGCTTCGCGCCGACCGGATCGAACTGGAACGTCGCCTTGCACTGGCGCTTCCAGTAATCGCTCGGCTTCATCTTGAGCCCGAGGTCGCGGAAGCGGTCTTCCCATTCGAAGTCCATACGGTCGAGCACGTACGGAATCCAGCCGATGCCGCTTTCGCCGAACGAGATGCGAAGCTTCGGGTAGCGCTCGAGC
>DASPNJ010000141.1:0-47247 GCA_035626595.1 Burkholderiales bacterium | reverse complement strand
CCACTGCGGGCATCACGAACTCGTCGAATTTTCCGTGCGCGTAGGCATTCGCAAGGGCCGCATGCGCATCGGGAAAGTGCGGGCCTTGCGCTTCGACGACAGCGTCGTAGGCGAGCTTCACCCGCTCCCAGCGCTTGTCGCGGTCCATCGCGTAGTAGCGACCGCAGATCGAGGCGGTGCGACCGGCGCCGCATTCGGCATAGAGCGTCTCCAGCGCCTCGAGCGATCGCGCGGCGCTGCGCGGCGGCGTATCGCGGCCGTCGAGAAAAGCGTGGACATAAAGATTTGTCACGCCGGCCGTGGCGGCCATCCTGATCAACGCGTGGATCTGCGACTCATGGCTGTGAACACCGCCGGGTGACACGAGTCCCAGCACGTGCAGCGCGCCGCGCCTGCCGGTCTGCACGGCCTTCAGCAGGACGGCGTTACGCTGGAACTCGCCCGTTTCGATCGCGTTCTCGATCTTCGTGTAGTCCTGGAACACGATGCGGCCGGCGCCGATGTTCATGTGGCCGACTTCCGAGTTGCCCATCTGGTTCTTGGGCAGGCCGACCCACTTTTCCGACGCGTCGATCGTCGCGTGGGGATAGGTCTGCCACAGAAAATTCCAGTGCGGCTTGCGCGCCTGACAGATAGCGTTGTCGTCGCAGTCCTCGCGGTAACCGAAGCCGTCGAGAACGATCAGCAGAACGGGCGTTACAGCCATGAAGGGAGGCGAATCGGACGCTGCATCGAGGGGCAGCTCGAATTCTAATCCATGCGGCCGCACGGGCACGCTCTGATAGAATGGCGCCCGCTCTGAAAACGGCCCGCGCATGAACCAATCGCGCCGCGCGCCGTCCACTCCCCATGGAACAGTTTCTCGTCTTTCTGCAGAAGAGTCCGACGAACATGCTGCTCTTCGCCACCGTGGTGGTGACGGGCGGCATGCTGCTGTGGCCGCTCGTTTCGCGCGCCGCGCGTCCGGGTCGGGAGGTCGGTCCGGTCGAGGCGGTCCAGCTCATCAACCGTCGCGACGCCGTGGTGCTCGACGTGCGCGCCGCGGCGGAGTACAAGTCCGGCCATATCACCAACGCGCGCCATATGCCCGAAGCGGAGATCGAGTCGCGCATGAAGGAGCTCGAAAAGTTGAAGGCGAAGCCGGTTATCGTGAGCTGCGCCCGCGGCAACACCTCGGCGAAGGTTGCGCGGCGGCTTCAGGCGCTCGGTTTCGCCGAGGTGTTCTCGCTGCGCGGCGGCATCGCCGCGTGGCAGCAGGCGAACATGCCGCTGGAGAAATCGTGACTGCAAAGGTACTGATGTATACGACGGGCGTCTGCCCTTACTGCCAGATGGCGGAGCGGTTGCTGCGCACCAAAGGCGTCGAGATCGAAAAGGTGCGCGTCGATCTCGAGCCCGCCCGGCGCGTGGAGATGATGGAAAAGACCGGCCGCAGGACGGTGCCGCAAATCTACGTCGGCGAAACGCACGTCGGCGGTTATGACGATCTCGCTGCGCTCGACCGCGCGGGCAGGCTCGATCCGCTGCTCGCCGGCCAATCGCAAAGCTGATGGAACATCAAATGAGTGAACAGCCCCAGCAACCCGGCGCGGACGGCCAGCCTGCGTTCGGTATCGAAAAGATCTACCTGAAAGACCTTTCCCTCGAGCTGCCCAACGCGCCGCAGGTGTTCTTCGAGCGCGAAGCGCCGCAGGTGGAAGTGAACATCCACAACCAGGCGAGCGGGCTGCAACAGCAGGGCTACTTCGAGGTCGTGCTGACGGTGACGGTTACGGCCAAGATCCAGGACAAGACCGTGTTCCTGGTCGAGGCCGCGCAGGCCGGCATCTTCCAGATCGTCAACGTGCCCCAGCCGGAGCTCGAAGCCGTGCTCGGCACCTTGTGCGCGGGCACGCTGCTGCCGTATGCGCGCGAGGCTGTCGCGAGCGTGGTGCAGCGGGCGGGTTTCCCGCCGGTCACGCTGCAGCACATGAATTTCGACGCGATCTACCAGGAGCGCCTGCGCCAGGTCCAGGCGCAGCCGGACGCCGCAGCGTCCGCGCCGTCCGCGCCGCATTAGAACAATGCGCGCGCCGCGGTCCGGGTGGTGCGTGTTCGTCGCGGCAGCGGCCCTGTTCTGGGCCGCGCCGGCCTTTGCCCTCGACTTCCGCTCGGTGTCGGAGAACGCGGCGATCCTGTACGACGGCCCGTCGGCCCGCTCCCCGAAGCTTTATGTCGTGAACCGCGGGTATCCGCTCGAGATCATCCTCGCGGTCGAGGGCTGGGTGAAAGTGCGCGATGCGCACGGCTCGTTCGGCTGGATCGAGGCCAAGAACCTCACCGAAAAACGCACGGCCATGGTCAAGGTGCCGATGGCAGACGTGCGCGCAAAGCCCGACGACAGCGCGCCGGTCGCCTTCCAGGCACAGCAGAACGTGCTGCTCGACATCGTCAGCGTGAGCGGCGGCTGGGTGCAGGTCCGCCATCGCGACGGCGGCAGCGGCTACGTGCGCGCCCAGCAGCTCTGGGGCGCCTGATGCCGCGCCAAGCATACTCGCGAGCTTCGCTCGCAGCCGCGGCCGATACGAACAGAGGGAAACCGATGATGGTTTGCCTCCGTTACCTTCCCTCCTTCGGTTCGTGAAGATCGCGGTGCTGGGCGCTGGCGCCTGGGGCACGGCGGTCGCGGTTTCCCTCGCGCAGCGTCACGCGATTACCCTGTGGGCGCGCGACCCCGGCCAAGTCGCGGCGATGCGCGCCGCACGCTCGAACGAGAAGTACCTCCCCGGCGTCGCTTTTCCATCGTCGCTGGGTATCGTCGATTCGAGCGACGAGGCGCTGGCATCGGCGGAGCTCGCCCTCATCGCCGTGGCTACCGGCGGATTGCGCGAGACGCTGCGGCGCGTGATCACGGCAACGGCGCGGCTGCCGGTGGTGTGGCTGTGCAAGGGTTTCGAGCCCGGCCGCGGGAAGCTGCCACACGAAATCTGCCGCGAGGAGCTCGATCCCGCCCGCGACACCGGCGCGCTGTCGGGGCCCAGCTTCGCTGAAGAAGTCGCTCGCGGCCTGCCGACCGCCGTGACGCTCGCTGCCGCCCGCGCCGAGTTCGCGCGGGACGCCGCGCGCGCGCTGCACAGCCCGCTCTTCCGTGTGTACTCCAGCGACGATGTCGTCGGCGTCGAAGTCGCCGGCGCGGTCAAGAACATCATGGCGATCGCCGCGGGCATCTGCGATGGCCTGGGCTACGGGCACAATGCTCGGGCGGCGCTGATCACACGCGGCCTTGCGGAGGTGAGCCGCCTCGGCGTCGCGCTGGGCGGACGCGCCGAGACGTTCATGGGCCTCGCGGGCGCCGGCGACCTGATCCTCACCTGCACTGGAGATCTGTCGCGCAACCGGCGCGTCGGGCTGAAGCTCGCGCGCGGCCAGCCGCTGCCGGACATCCTGAGCGAGCTCGGCCACGTCGCCGAAGGCGTCAACACCGCGCACGAAGTCGAGCGTATCGCTGCCAGGCTCGACGTCGAGATGCCGGTGACGGCGGCGGTGTGCCGCGTGCTGCGCGACCACACCCAGGCGCGCGCCGCCGCGGACGATCTCCTCAAGCGCGAGCCCAAAGCGGAACGCTAGACGAATCCGCTCTGGCGCCACGCCTCGTAAAGAACGATCGCGACGGCGTTCGACAGATTCAGGCTGCGGTTGCCTGCCCGCATCGGCACGCGGATCCGCTGCTCCGGCGGCAACGCATCCAGCACGGCCTGCGGAAGTCCCCGCGTCTCCGGCCCGAAGACAAAAACGTCATTGCCCGCGTACTGCACGAGGTCGTAGCGCGTCGCGCCGCGCGTGGTTACCGCGAAGAGCCGTCGCCCCTCGAAATGCGGGCGGCACGCTGACCAGTCGTCGTGCACGGTGACGCTCGACAAATCGGCGTAGTCGAGGCCGGCGCGCGTGAGCTGGCGGTCACGCAGCGAGAAACCGAGCGGCCGCACGAGGTGCAGGCGCGCTCCGGCGTTGGCCGCGAGGCGTACGATGTTGCCGGTATTCGGCGGGATCTCCGGCTCGTACAACACCACTTCGAACATGTTTGTTCAGTCGTCCTGCCAACTCGTTCGCTTGTCACTGATTACAAAAGAGGCTACCGTGCGGCCCCAATAGCGGGCTACGAAGACACACGCGGAACACAGCGTATCGCACTGGGACTTAAATCGATGGCGAAAGCGGAGCGCCCACGGCTCGGCGAGATTCTCGTTCAGCAGCGGCTGCTCACGCAGGAAGCGCTCGAGCTCGCGCTGACCGAACAGAAGAACGCGCCGCGCCGGATGGGCCGGGTGCGCCGCCTCGGGCGCGTCCTCGTCGAAAAGGGCCTGGTCCTCGAGGAAAAAGTGGCGCAGGCGCTCGCGCTCCAGCTCGAGGTGCCGTACGTGGACCTCAAGCAGTTCCCGATCCGCAACGAGTTCACGCAGAAGCTTCCCGAGACCGTCGCCCGCAGGTACCGCTGCGTGCTGCTCGAAGATCTCGGAAAAAGCTATCGCGTCGGTATGTCCGATCCGACCGACCTCAACGCGTACGACGAGGTTGCACGGGCGCTGCAGCGCGAGATCCAGGTCGGGGTCGTGGCCGATTCGCAGCTCCTCGCCGTGCTCGACCGCGTCTACCGGCGCACCGGCGAGATCAGCGGCTTCGCGAAGGAGCTCGGCGCGGCGATCGGCGAAGCCGCGCCGGCGCCGGCGACAAGCGGGTTCACCGGCTCGCCGGGCACCGAGGAAGCGCCGGTCGTGAAGCTGCTCCAGTCGGTGTTCGAGGACGCCACACAGGTCCGCGCATCCGACGTCCACATCGAGCCTCAGGAGCGCAAGCTCGCGATCCGCTTTCGCATCGACGGCGTGCTGTATCCGCAGACGGAAGCCGACGTCAAGATCGCGGCGGCGCTCGTGCAGCGCCTGAAGCTCATGTCCGGGCTCGACATTTCGGAGAAACGGCTGCCCCAGGACGGCCGTTTCAATGTGAAGACGCGAGGCACCAATCTCGACGTACGCATCTCGACCATGCCGACGCAGTTCGGCGAATCGGTCGTGATGCGGCTCCTCAATCAGTCCGGGGGTGTGCTCACACTGGACCGCCTGGGAATGCCGCCGAAGATCCTCGAGCGCGTGCGCGCGGTCCTGTCACACCCGAGCGGCATGGTGCTCGTGACGGGCCCGACCGGCAGCGGCAAGACGACGACGCTCTACGCCGCGCTGGCGGAGCTCAACACGCCCGCGCACAAGATCATCACCGTCGAAGACCCGATCGAGTATCGCCTGCCGGGCATCAACCAGGTGCAGGTTCACGACAAGATCGAGCTCACGTTCGGCCGCGTGCTGCGTTCGGCGCTGCGCCAGGACCCCGATATCCTGCTGCTCGGCGAGATGCGCGATCAGGAGACGGTCGAAACAGGCCTGCGGGCAGCGATGACCGGTCACATGGTGCTCTCCACGCTGCATACCAACGACGCCGCCACGACGCCGATACGGCTGCTCGACATGGGCGCGCCGCGTTACATGGTCGCCTACTCGCTGCAGCTCGTCCTGGCCCAGCGGCTGGTGCGGCTGACCTGCGACAGTTGTGCCGAACCGTACGAGCCGCTGCCCGGCGAGCGCGCATGGCTCGACCAGGCGCTGCGAAACGGGCCGCAGGAGCGTTACCTGCGGGGCAAAGGCTGTCCCAACTGCAATAACACGGGATTTCTGGGCCGCACGGGGGTCTACGAGATGCTGGAGCTCACGCGTCCGGTCATAGAGGCGATCCACGGAGAAGATCCGGCGGTCTTCATGCAGGCGGCAATCCGCGAAATCGGCGTCAACACGCTCTCCGCGCATGCCGCGGCGCTGGCGGCAGCAGGCCGCACGACGCCGCAGGAAGCGATGCGCATCAGCACGCCGATGGAGGACTAGAGCCACACGTGGCGCACTTCGCGTACAAGGCGCGCGATGCGACTGGTGCGTTAATCGAAGGGTTCGTCGAGAGCGCCGACAGCGGCGCGGCAGCCGCACAGCTTTTCCGCCGCGGCGTCGTTCCCATCGATATCACGCCCGCGGCAGGCCCCGCGGCGGCGATCAAGCTCGAGATGCCGATGCTGCGCCGGGGCGTCCCGGAGCTCGAGGTGATGCTCTTCAGCCGGCAGCTCCACACGCTGCTCAAGGCCGGCGTTCCGATCATGCGCGGGCTGACTGGCCTGCATGCGTCCACCGCGCATAAAGGCTTCGCCGCAGTCATCCAGGATCTCCTGCAGGGTCTGGATACCGGCCGGGAGCTGTCGGCGTCGCTCGCGCGGCATCCGGCGGTGTTCTCGGCGTTCTACGTGCACATGGTGAAGATCGGCGAGATGACCGGTCGCCTCGACGAGATCTTCCTGCGGCTCTACCACCACCTCGAGTTCGAGAAGTTCATGCGCGAGCAGGTGAGGGCGGCGCTGCGGTATCCGTCGTTCGTGCTGATCTCGATGGCCGCGGCAATCGTGGTCATCAATCTCTTCGTCATTCCGGCCTTCGCGAAGGTCTACAAGACGTTCAACGCGAAGCTGCCCCTGATGACGCAGATCCTGGTCGACTTTTCGGCGTTCATGCAGACGAGCTGGCCGCTGCTGCTGGTCGGAGGCGTCGGCGCTTACTTCGGATTCCGCACGTGGACCCGCCAGCCCCGTGGCCGGCTGCAATGGGACCGTCTCAAGCTGCGCATTCCAGTCGCCGGCAAGATCGTGCTCAAGGCGACGCTCGCCCGTTTCGCCCGCAGCTTCGCGCTCGCGACCCGCAGCGGCGTTCCCGTCATCGATGCGCTGACGACGGTCGCCCGCACAGTCGACAACGCGCACATCGGAAGCAAGGTCGAGGCGATGCGGCATGGCGTCGAGCGCGGCGAATCGCTGCTGCGTACCGCGACCGCTGCCGGCGTGTTCACGCCGGTCGTGCTGCAGATGGTCGCGGTGGGCGAAGAAACCGGCGCCATGGACGAGCTGATGCAGGAAATCGGCGATTTGTACCAGCGCGAAGTCGAATACGAGCTCAAAACGCTTTCCGCGCAGATCGAGCCTTTCCTCATCGTCTGCCTGGGCGCTCTGGTGCTCGTGCTGGCGCTGGGTGTCTTCCTTCCGATCTGGGATCTCGGCCGCACGATGATCAAGTAGGGGCATTCGGTCCCGTTTCGTGCGCCAAGTCACACCACCGGTGTGACCAATCTCACAGCGCCGACCGTGAGATTTTTCACTGCCAATTAAGTCTCTTATGGCTGCAACTTAATGTTGCACTTTACATGACAGGCGGGTAGGATCGCGGCCGTTTGCATGCCGGACATAGTGCCGGTGGGGCCAAAGTCGCCGCGTTAGACCGAGCGACCTGGCGCCGATCGGGATGGGAAAACGCTTTGTGGGGCCGATTAACAAATGGTGCGGCGGCGAGGCTTCACGCTGGTGGAGGTTGTGGTGGTCATAGTGATCCTGGGCATCGTGTCTGCGGTGGCGACATCCCGCTATGCGAGATACACCCGCGAGGCACGTATCGCGGCGCTCAACGGGCTTGCCGGCGCCATCCGTTCGTCCGTGCAGATCGTGCGGATGCGCTACTACGCGAACGGCACCAATACGACGCCGGTCACGCTGGCCGGCGGCATCACCGTGGCCGTTGCGACCAATCCGCTCGTGCGGCGCGGGTTGCCGCTGTCCACGGCCGCGGGGCTGCCCCGGGCGGTCAACGTGGCCAACACCTTCACCTATACGGCGGGCGGCGCTCAAGGCACATACAACTTCCCGACGCCGATTGCGAATTGTTTCGTGCGTTACACCGCCGCGACCGGCGCCGTGACGATCACGACGACGGGCTGTTAGGCATCACAACCAGAAGTTCTCTTTCTAGGGGGTCAACATGAGGTCACGGCAACAGGGTTTCACGCTGGTCGAGCTGGTCGTCGTCATCGTCGTTCTCGGCATACTCGCCGCGATCGCCATTCCGCGCTACGCGAGCTACACGCGTGAAGCGCGCATCGCTTCCCTCAATGGGCTCGCAGGCGCGCTCCGCTCCTCGGTCGCGATGGTCCAGTCGCGTTACGTCGCGACCGGCCAGTCGACTTCACCGGTCACGATGGCCGACGGCACCGCGGTCACGGTCGGCACCGCGGGCGCGACAGCCGGCGTTCCGCTTTCGACCGCAGGCGGCATCGACAACGCCGTCAACGTCGGCGGCACCTACGTCTACACCGCGGGCGCGGCGACCGGAACCTGGGATCTGCCCACCTCGATCGCGAACTGCAACGTCACTTACACCGCCGCCACGGGTGCGGCGACCGTCAACAGCGCGGGCTGCTGAAGCCGCGCGGCAACAGTAACCATCTCTTTGGTTGGAGGGCATTATGAAGCGTCAACAAGGCTTTACCCTGGTCGAACTGGTCGTCGTGATCGTGATTCTCGGCATTCTTGCGGCGATCGCGATCCCGCGCTACGCGAGCTATACGCGTGAAGCGCGGGTCGCCGCGTTGAATGGTCTCTCGGGCGCGATTCGCTCGTCGGTCACTGTCGTGCAGGCGCGCTACGTCGCTACCGGCGCGACGACGTCACCGGTGACGATGGCGGACGGTACGACTGTCACTGTCGGAACCGCCGGTGCGGTGCAGGGTGTTCCGCTCTCCACGGCGGGCGGCATCGACAACGCGGTGAACGTCGGCGGTACATTCGTCTACACCGCGGATCCGGCGGCTGGCACGTACGACTTCCCGACCGCGATCGCGAACTGCAACGTCACGTATACGGCGGCCACGGGTGCGGCAGCCGTGAATAGCGCGGGTTGTTGAGCACGGGCTGCAGCCGCGCGTCATCGACGCGCGCGCAGCCGGTCATTTCTCTGGAGGCAAACATGCGTAAACGGCAACAAGGCTTCACACTGGTCGAGCTCGTCGTAGTCATCGTCATTCTGGGTATCCTGGCCGCGATCGCGATTCCGCGCTACGCGAGCTATACCCGGGAAGCGCGCATCGCTGCGCTGAACGGCCTTTCCGGCGCCATTCGCTCGTCGGTGACGGTCGTGCAGGCTCGCTATGTCGCAACCGGCGCCACGGCGTCTCCAGTGACGATGGCCGATGGTACCAACGTCGCCGTCGGCACCGCCGGCGCGGTGCAGGGCGTTCCGCTCTCGACGGCGGGTGGTATCGACAACGCGGTCAACGTGGGTGGCACGTTCACGTATACGGCTGGCGCGGCGACGGGTACGTACGACTTCCCGACCGCCATCGCGAACTGCAACGTGACGTATACGGCGGCCACGGGCGCGGCGGCGATCAACAGCGCAGGCTGCTAGGCAATACGCAAACCGGCCGCGCCGCCTTCCCGGTGGTGCGGCTTCGTGCTTCAGACCGGCTGACCGCCGGCATTCGGCGCGGCGGCAGCCCGGGATCATCGATCGCGGGTCCGAGACACCGGCGAACGCAGGCAGCCTTCTCGCTCGTCGAGCTCACGGCGACGCTTGCAATCATCGGCATCCTCGCCGCGTTCGCGATCCCGCGGATGAGCGAGCGCACCGGCTTCGCCTCGCGGGGCGCGTTCGATCAGGCGCAGGCCCTCGCACGCTACGCGCAGAAGCTCGCCATCGCGCAGCGCCGGTCGCCGCCCGCGACGCCCATATTCGTCGTCGTCGCGGCGACGCAGATTCGCGTCTGCTACGACATCGCCTGCGCGAATCCCGTGACGGATCCCGCAAGCAGTGCGGCGCTCGTTCTCGATGCGCCCGCCGGTGTCGCTTTCGCGCCTTCGACCGCCTTCAGCTTCGACGGCTCCGGCAGCCCGAGCCTCGCGGCGCAGCTCGCGATCAACGTCAACTCGAGCGGTGTCGGCGACGTGAACCGCACCTTCTATGTCGAGTCCGGCACGGGCTACGTTCATGACTAGCCGCGCGGGCGGCTTCACGCTCATCGAGCTCGTCGTCTTCGTCTCGATGATCGGCATCGCGCTGGGCGGCGTGCTCGTCGCCTACGACTACGCCGCCCGCGACAGCGCCGACCCCATCGTGAAGAAGCAGGCGCTTGCGATCGCCGAATCCCTGCTGGAGGAGGTTCAGCAGATGCCGTTCACCGTCTGCGATCCGGATGATCCGGCCGTGTTCGACCCGGCGACGCCCTGCGCGATGGCCGAGGCAACCGGACCCGAAGCCGGTGAATCGCGCTACAGCGCCACGACACCGTTCGACAACGTGAACGACTATCACGGCTACGACACGGCGCTGGAAGCGCCGCCCGGCATCAAGGACGTGACGGGCGCGCCGATCGCGGGGTTGCGGGCTTACAACGCCCGGGTCACCGTCGGCAATGCGGCGCTGCCGGGCATTCCCGCCGGCGAAGCGCTGCTGATCACGGTAGATGTGACGGGTCCGTACAACGTGAGCGCCCGCATCGAAGGCTATCGCACCCGCCATGCGCCGCAGCTCTAGCCGGACCTCACGCGCGTTCACGCTGATCGAGGTCACCGCGGTGATCACCATCATGGCGATTCTCGCGATCGGTGTTTCGGTTTTCCTGCGCTTGCCGCTGCAGGCCTACCAGGACGCGCAGCGCCGCGCATCCATGTCGGACGCCGCGGACACGGCCTTCACCATGCTCAAACGCGACCTCCAGCGCGCGCTGCCGAACAGCGTGCGCGTGCGCAGCGTCGGCGCGGCCTACTACCTGGAATTCCTGCAGGTGCGCACGGGCGGACGTTATCGTGCGGACGAGCCCAATCCGCGCGCGCCCGCCGGCGGGAACACGTGTCCCGACGCCGACGGCGACACCTTTGCCAACGAAAACGTCCTGCAGTTCGGTATTGCCGATACTTGCCTCGCAACGCTCGGCGCGGTGCAAGGGCTTACGTCCATCATTCCGAACCGCGACTTCCTCGTCGTGTACAACCTCGGTTTGGGATTTCCGGCCGCCGACGCCTATGCGAGCGCAGCCGGCAGCAACAGGAGCCTCATCACGGCGGTCGCGGCGGGGGCAGCCGGTGAAAACGTGATCGCTTTCCAGGGCCACGCGTTCACGCTGGAATCGCCCGCGCGGCGATTCCACGTGATCTCCGGGCCCGTGACCTACGCGTGCGATCCGGTTGCCGGTGTCGTCAGACGCTACGCCGCCTACGCCATAGCTGCCGCGCAGCCCGCGCCGCCGGCCGGCGCGTTTTCCCTGCTCACCGATGGAATAGACGCCTGCAGCATCACGTACGACCAGAACCCCGCGAATCAGCGCACCGGTGTCGTCTCCGTCTGGCTGCGATTCGCCGACCCGGCGGGCGGCGCGGCAGTGAGTCTGTTCCAGCAGGTGCAGGTGAGCAACGAGCCATGAATCGCAGCACCGAGCGCGGATTCACGTTGATCGCGGCCGTGTTCCTGATCGCGATCCTCGCGCTGCTCTCCGCGTATCTCGTGAACCTGCGCGTCTATCAAGATACCGGCGTATCGATCGACGCGTTGGGTGCACGTGCCTTCACCGCGGCGCGAGCCGGTGCGGAGTGGGGCGCCTACAACAGTCTGCGCAACAACGCGTGCGCCGCGGCGACCTCGGTTCCGTTGGGGGGCACGCTCGCGGGTTTCACCGCGACGGTGACGTGCGCGCGCACGACGCACGACGAGGCCGGCGTGGCGATACAGGTGGACACGCTCGTCTCGACCGCCTGCAACCAGCCCACGGGGGGCGGCAACTGCCCCAACCCCGCGCCCGGCGCGTATTACGTCGAGCGGCAGATCACGGTAACCGTCGGACAGCCATGAGCCTGCGCCACACGGGTTTCATCGCAATCGCACTCGCGTTCTGGCTGAGCGCCGAGCCGGCGCACGCAAGCCGTACCGTGATCGGCGCGGTGATGGACTACGGATCACAGGTGAACGCCGCCGCGATCACCGCGCCGCCGGGTGGCGTTATTGCGCTCGACGTCACCGTCAACCATCCGACCACCGGAGGCGGCGGGCCGCGCTGGCGCTCCACCGCGTGGCGCATCGGCGGGGGCGCGTTCACGTGCGCCAATCACGCGAACTTCGATGGCGCCGGAACGGATCAGGCGACCTTCAACATCACCGCGCCCGCCGCGGTGGGTACCTACAATCTGCAACTGATTGCGTACGCCGACGACGCCTGCAGCAACAACCCGAGCGCGACCTTCACCCGGGGCGGCGCCGTGACCGTGTCGAACGCCGACACGTCCACGGTGAGTGCGAACCCCGCCAGCGTGCCGGCCGACGGCACCAGCGCATCGACCATAACTGTCACGCTGCTCGACAGCGGCGGGGCGCCGCGTGTCGGAAGGACGGTCAGCCTCGCGGCGCTCAGCGGCAGCTCGGCCATCTCTCCGGCGAGCGGACCGTCGACCGCCGGCGGCGTGGTCACCTTCACGGTTACCGATGCGGTCGCGGAAGCCGTGACCTACCGCGCGACCAACGTCACCGACGGCATCACGCTCGCGCAGACGCCGACCGTCACGTTCACTGCGGTGCCGGCCGTCGGGCGCTTTAACGCAGTCGATCCGGGCGGCGACGCCCTGACCGGCGTCATCTTCACCAAGGTCGCAGCGACGAGCTTTGCGCTCGATATCGTCGCGCTGCAGGCGAGCGGCGCGCCGAGTGTCGCATTCACGGGGGTCGTGCGGGTCCAATTCGTCGATGGCTCCAGCGGCGGCGGCGTGTGCGCGAGCATGGACCCGATCGGGGCGCCACGGGACGTCCTCTTCACGCTGCTCGACAAGGGACGCAAAACGCTGGCCGCCAACAGCATCCCGGAGGCCTATCGCAATGTACGAGTGCGTATGACGTACGGGGCGCTGCCTGCAAGTTGCTCGAGTGATGCGTTCGCGAGTCGCCCCTCGGGCCTCGCTGTGGAGGCACGCCACGCAAATCGCACGACTGCGGGCGTCGTCAACGTGCTTGGCACCGCGGTGGTGCCCGGCGCGCCGGTGCACAACGCCGGACGCCCGTTCACGATTCTGGCGACCGGCTACAACGCCGCCGCGGCGACAACCAGCCGATACGACGGCTCCCCGGCCGCCGCGATCGGCGTTTGTGCGGCCGGCAATGCCTGCACTCCGGCAGTCGGCGCTCTCACGCTCGGCGCCTGGAGCGTGAGCGCGGGCACCGGCACGGTGACGACCACGGCAACCTACGACGAGGTGGGCGCGTTCTCATTGCAACTCGCCGACACCACCTATGCCGCTGTCGACGCGGCGGATGGCACCCCGGTGGGCCAGCGCACGATCCTTTCGCCGACGATCGCGGTCGGGCGCTTCGTGCCCGATGCGTTCGTGGTGGGCGCCACCTCGATCACGCCGCGCGCCGACGTGGCCGCATGCGCAGGCTCGAGCTTCACCTATATGGGTGAGCGGATGGATCTCGCGTTCACACTGACGGCCGTCAATGCGGCGGGCATCCGGACGTCGCAGTACTCCGGTCCCACACTCGGACGACTCAATCTCGCAGTCCCGGCGAACCTGAATCTGGGGGCGATCGACAGGCCGCCGCCGCTGCCGCCGAAACCGGCGACGCCGCTGACACCGCGAGTGAGCTCGCCATCGAGCAGCGGAGCCTGGACCAACGGAGACGCCAACGCGTCCGCGCAAGTCGTGCTCCTGCGCGAGGCGGGCGGTCCGGATGGACCGTATGTGCGCGTGCACATCGGTATTGCGCCGACGGATCCCGACCTCGTCACATTGTCGCCCGCCGCGCTCAACCTCGATGCCGACAATAACGGCACGAACGAGCGCGCGCAGATCGGCGGGACGCAGGAGCTGCGCTTTGGCCGGCTGCGCCTCGAGAATGCGCATGGCTCCGAGCTCATCGCCATGGTGCTGCGGGTGCGCGCGCAGCACTGGGACGGCACCACGTTCGTGACCAACGCGGCGGATAGTTGCACCCCGCTCAATGCAGCGAGCATCGCTCTCGGCAACTACCGCCGAAATCTGGGCGCCGGCGAAACGACGGTCAGCACGAGCGGCGTGCTGGCTAACGGCGAAGGCACGCTGCGTCTCACCGCGCCCGGCTCGGCCAATGCAGGCAGCGTCGATGTATCGGTGAATCTCACGACTGTCGCCGCGGGCGCGTCGTGTACTGCCGGCATGCCGGGTACCGCGCCCACCGGCTTTTCGTATCTTCTGGGTGCGTGGTGCGGCGCTGCGTACGACCGGGATCCGACCGCGCGCGCGACTTTCGGCGTCTATCGCAACAGCGCCCGCGTCATCTTCCGGCGCGAGAATTTCTGAACCGAGAAAGTCCCGCAGCGCCAAAGGTTTACATTGACAACGTACGAACGTTACTTTAGTTTTGCGCGGATGAGATGGGCTGGTTCATAAAGAACAAACGGCGGCCCGGCTGGCTCGCGCTGGGCTGGCACGAGGACTCGATCGATATCGTGCACGTCGCGCGCGGCGCCGACGGAAAACCGGCAGTAGCCTTGTGCGAGTCCTTTCGCACCGAAGGCTCGCAGACCTTCACACTCAAGCGCCTGCGCAAGACCCACCGGCTCGACGAATACCGCTGCACGACGCTGCTCCCGGGCGCGCAGTACCAGCTCCATCATCTCGAGGCGCCCGCGGTGCCCGACGCCGAGTTGAAAGCCGCGGTGCGCTGGCGCGTGAAAGACGTCATCGACTATCCGCTGGAGGCCGCGGCGATCGACGTCGTACGCATTCCGGACGATCCCGACGCGCCTCCCCGCGAGCCCTCGCTGTACGCCGTCACCGCGCGCAGCGAGGCAGTGGCCGCGTGCATGAAGCCGTTCGAGGAAGCGCAGGTGCCGGTGCAGGCCGTCGACATACCGGACCTGGCGCAGCGCAACGTCGCCGCGCTGCTCGAGCGCGAGGGCTCCGCCGTGGCGATGCTCGCCTTTTACGCCGATGCCAGCCTGCTCACGTTCGTGCGCGGCGGCGAGCTCCTGCTCTCGCGGCGCATCGAGGTGCGCGCCGACGAGCTCACCGACGAAGACGCGGCGCGGCGCGAGCAGACGTTCCAGCGCGTCTCGCTCGAAGCGCAGCGCTCGCTCGATCACTTCGAGTACCAGTTCCGGACGGTGCCGGTCTCGCGGCTCGTGGTCGCACCGCTCGCGCGCGACGTCGGGCTGACTGCCCACATCTCGTCCGCCGTCGGCATCGCGGTCGATCAGGTGGATCTTGCGAGCGTCATCGATGTCGCCGCGGCGCCGGAGCTGAAGGGCAGCGAATCGCAGGCCCATTACCTGCCATTGATCGGCGCCGCATTGCGCAGCGAGGCGCAGGCTGGAGCATGAGCCAGGAGATCAATCTTCTGCAGAACACGCGGCCCGCGCGAACCGCGCTGCGACCGGGTTCGGCACCGGTCATGGTCGCCGTGGTCGGGGCCGCCGCCGTGCTCACCGGGATCTACGCAGGATACGAGCGACACCGGCTCGCCGCGGTCGAAGCCGAAGCGACGGGCGTCGAACGCATGCTGAAGGAAGCCCGCGCGGCGCACGAGAAGGCGGCCGCGGCGCGCACGCAACGCGGTGACGCGGGACCGGACGCGCGAGTCGCGGAGCTGGACGCGCAGCTTCAGGGGCGCCTCCAGGTGCTCGACTTGCTGAAGAGCGGTGCTGTCGGGACGACCGGCGGCTTTGCGGAATACCTGCTCGCGTTCTCGCGCCAGGCCATGGAAGGCGTGTGGCTCACCGGCTTCGACATCAATGCCGGCGGCGTCGAGCTCACGCTGACGGGACGGGCGCTTACGCCGGACCGCGTGCCGACGTATCTTCAGCGCCTCACGCAGGAGCCGCCTCTGCAGGGCCGCCGCTTCGCATCGATGGTGCTCGCGCAACCGGCAAGCCGCGAGTCGCAGCCCGGCGCCGGTGCTGACGCCGACAAGGGCGATCCGCAGGCGCGCGCCACGCCGCCCTACATCGAATTCGAGATTTCCTCCGCGACCTCCGAGCAGCGAGCCGAGCGTACGCTCGCGCCCGCACCGGTCGCGCCGAGCCGCGCGATCGACGTCAATGCGCAGCCGAAGAAACCGGAGCCGGCGAAATGAAGGCGCTGTGGCTCAAGTACGCACAGCAGTTCGACCGACTCTCGCTGCGCGAGCGGCTGATGGTGTTCGGCGCGACGCTGCTCGTCGTGCTGTACCTGATCTTCGCGATCTTCATCGATCCGGCGCAGACGCGCCAGCGCGTGCTCACGCTCCAGATGCAGAGCCAGCGCGAGGAGATCGCGTTGTTCGAGCGTCAGCGCGCCAAGCCCGGCAGTCCCGCCGCCGATGCCGATGCCGCCGTGCACGCGCGGCGCGAAGCGCTCACGCGCAGGATCGAGGAAACGGACCAGGCGCTGCGCGCGCTCGAAAAAAACCTCGTCCCGGCGCAGCGCATGAACCTGGTGCTCCAGGAGGTCCTGCGCGCCGAGCCCGGCGTGCAGCTCGTTCACCTGCGCACGCTGCCGGTGGTGCCGCTCCTGCCGGAAGCCCAGCAGAAACCGGCGCCTGCCGCGGCGCCGGCCTCCGCCCCTGCGGCCAAGACGGGCCGACGTGACTTCGTGGAGGGCAACGTCTACAAGCACGGCGTCGAGATTACCGTGCGCGGAACCTACGTCGATCTGTACAACTACCTCGCGCGGCTCGAGCGCTCGCAATGGCAGATGTTCTGGTCGCGCGCGCGCCTGACCACCGAGCAGCGGCCGCGCCTCACGATGACCGTGACGCTGTATACGCTGAGCCTCGACAAGGCATGGCTCGAGGTATGAAAAAGGCCGCCGCCCTGTCGCTCGCGTTCCTGCTCGCCACTGCTGCGCACGCGATGACGGATCCGACGCGGCCGCCGCCCGCGTTCGATAGCCCGACCGCGACCGCTCCACGGGCCTCACCTACGCTGCAGAGTGTCATCATCACCGGCAATACGCGCGCGGCAATCATCGACGGCGAGCGTGTCGAGGTCGGCGCCAGGGTGGGCGAGGCTCAGGTCGTTGGCATCACCGAAGAGCACGTGGTGCTGCGGCAGCACGGCGTGACCGAGGTGCTGAAGCTCTATCCCGCGATCGAGAAAAAAAGCGTCAGGGCCTTCACGCCCAAGACGCCGCTGAAAGGCGCGCAGCGGTGAGCGCACGACATACGGCCCGTACCGTTGCGGGGTCGGCCATCGTTGCGCTGACGCTCGCGGCGTGCGAATCGCCGAAGGTCGCGCCGGACGTGGTGCAGGGCTCGATCGAGACGGCGATGCGCGAGGCGGCCGCGCCGCGTGCGCGCGTCGCCCCACCGGAGACCGTCAGCGCAGCACTGCTTCCGCCGCTCACGCTGGAGATGCCGAGCGCCACGCGGCCCGTCGAGGCGCGTTTCGATCTCGTGGTCAGCAACGCGCCGGCGCAGCAGGTGTTCATGGCGCTCGTCGCGGGCACGCGCTACAGCATCATCGTGCACCCGGACGTGAAAGAGTCACTGTCGGTGAATTTGAAAGACGTGACGCTGACAGAGGCGCTGGAAGCGATCCGCGAAGTCTACGGCTACGAATACCGCATCCAGGGCACGCGCATCTACATCGAGCCGGTGGCGATGCAGACGCGCATATTTCAGGTGAACTATCTGGCGGCGCGCCGCAGCGGCCGCGCCGACGTGCGTATCAGCTCGGGCTCGATCCTTCAGGCGCGGGCGGGCGGCGATGCGGGAGGTGGAGCCGCGCCCACGCCGGGTGCGGCTGCCCCCGGCACGCCGAGTCCGCCCGGCACGCCCGGTGCCGGCACGCCGTCTCAGGGCCTTGAAAGCAGCCGCGTCACTACGTCTTCCGAAAACGATTTCTGGACGGACGTGCAGACGGCGATTCGCACGCTCATCGGCACGGAAGGCGGCCGTAGCGCCGTGGCGAACCCCAACGCTGGCGTCATCCTCGTGCGCGCCATGCCGAAGGAGCTGCGTGTCGTGGAGCAATATCTCAAGGCCATGTCCGGTGTGGTCGAGCGTCAGGTGATGCTCGAAGCGAAGATCATCGAGGTCACGTTGAACGACCGCAACGCGTCCGGCGTGAACTGGGCGGCGTTCCGGCAGGGCGACAATACGCGCGTCATCGGCGGGCCGATCGCGCCGGGGACCACGCTCGCGCGCGATGGGGCGCTCGTGACGCCCGGCCTTGCGGCCGACCCGGCCGGTCGCGTGCTGGTGACGCCCGGCGCCACCGGCATCAGCGCGATCACCGCGGCGACGGCGGCGGCCGTCATGGGTCCGCTCGGCGTGCCCGGCGCGCTGTTCGGCATCGCGCTTCAGGCGCGCAATTTCGCGGCGCTCCTGCAGTTTCTCGAATCGCAGGGCACCGTGCATGTCCTGTCGAGTCCGCGGATCGCGGCGCTCAACAACCAGAAAGCGGTGATCAAGGTCGGCAGCGACGAATTCTTCGTCACCAGCCTCTCGACGACAGTGGTGCCCTCGACCGTCGCTGGCGTGGCCTCGACCGTGTCCCCGACGATCACCACGCAGCCGTTCTTCTCCGGCATCGCGCTCGACGTGACGCCGCAGATCTCCGACGACGACCAGATCACGCTGCACATCCACCCGTCGGTGAGCGCCGTCACGGACCGGGTGAAAGTGCTCGACCTGGGCGCCCTCGGCGTGTTTCAGCTTCCGCTCGCGTCGAGCAACATCAACGAAAGCGACACCGTCGTGCGGCTGCAGGATGGCGCCATTGCGGCGATCGGCGGGCTCATGCGCCAGCAGCAGACGAACATCCGCTCCGGCCTTCCGGGAACGACGGACCGCCCCGCCGGCGTTCTCGCGGGATCGCGTGATCAGACGGTCACCAAGAGCGAGCTCGTGATCCTGCTCAAGGTATCGATCATCCGCGGCGATGCGGCGTGGCAGCAGCAGGCGCAGGAGTTGAACGACCGGATGCTCAACATGCGGCGTCCGCCGCCATCGATGCCCTGACCGGCGGCGAGCAACGGGAGGCACCATGTATCGACAACATTTCGGACTTCAGGAGCTGCCGTTCGGGCTCACGCCCGATACGAGCTACGCCTATACGTGCGCGACCCATCAGGAAGCGCTCAACACGCTCGTGGTCGCGGTCAAGAACGGCGAGGGCTTCATCAAGATCACCGGCGAGGTCGGCACCGGCAAGACGCTGCTGTGCCGCTCGTTCCTGTCCAAGCTCGACAGCTCGTTCGTCACGGCTTACATCCCGAACCCGTACCTGCAGCCGCGCGCGCTGCTGCTCGCGCTCGCCGAAGAGTTGCACGTCGATATCTCGAAGGACGACGACCAGCATCAGCTCGTGAAGCGGCTCACGCACGCCCTGCTCGATTTCGCGGCCGCCGGCCAGTCGGTGGTCATCTGCCTCGACGAAGCGCAGGCCATGCCCGTGGAAAGCCTGGAAGCGCTGCGGCTGCTCACCAACCTCGAGACCGAGAAGCGCAAGCTCCTGCAGGTCGTGCTGTTCGGGCAACCGGAGCTCGATGTAAAGCTCGCGCAGGAATCGGTGCGTCAGCTCCGGCAGCGCATCACGTTCCAGTACTGCCTCACGCCGATCAAGCGCGAGGAGGTCGAGCATTACCTCGCGCACCGGCTGCGCGTCGCCGGTTATCGCGGGAATCGGCTGTTCGACAAGGCCGCGGTGCGGGCGCTGCACAGCGCGAGCGGCGGCATTCCGCGGCTCCTGAACATCGTCGCGCACAAGGCGCTGCTGCTCGCGTTCGGCGCGGGCGCCAGCGACGTGACGGCGCGTCACGTGCGCGCCGCCGCCTCCGACACGCCCGCCGCCCGGCAGATGCGATGGGAGTGGCTGGGTTACGTCGTGCTCGTCGCCTCCGCGAGCGGGGTCGGCTGGATCATGCTTCACTGAAGAGACCTGGCGAATGAGCCTCATCAATCAGATGCTGCAGGACCTCGACGCGCGCCGCGCTTCGGGCACCGAGCTCGCGCTCGTGCCGCGCTACGTGCGCGCGCTGCCGCGCGATAACCGCTCGCGCGCGCCGTGGTGGTTCGGGGCGGCGGGCGCCGCGATCGGTATCAGCGTTGCCGTCGGCTGGCACGTGATGTCGCAGCCTGCGCGAGCACCCGAAAATGCGCCAGTCGGCGCACAACCTGCGCCGCCTGCGGCGCCCGCGGCGGCTACCGGAGACGCCGCCATGCAGCCGGCCGCGCCGCAGCCGGTGCAGACGACGGCCATCCCGGCGTCGGCTGTCGTGGCGCGCGAGCCGGCGGCGCCGCCGGTTGCCACGTCAGGCGCAACGCCCGCGGCGCCGCAGCCGGTGCCCGCCGCTGCGCGGCCGGCGGCGAGCGTCGCGGAACCGCCGCGGATCGCGAAAGCACCGGAGCCCGCGGAGCGCGTCGATTCCGCGCCGCGCACGGCAGTCGCGAGCGATCAGCGCGCCAAGCCCTCGCTGGCGACGGTCGCGCCGACCCCGGCCGCGCCCGCTGCCGCCGCGTCACCGCAGATCGACAAGCGCGTGCCGCCCCAGACACCGAGCCAACTCGCCGAGACCGATTACCGGGACGGGGCGAATCTCGTGCACCAGGGCCGCAGCGACGCCGCTCAGGAAAAGTTCAGAAGCGCGCTTCATCATCTTCCGGGACACACCGGTGCGCGGCAGGCGCTGACAGGGCTGTTGATCGCAGCGCGACGCAATAGCGACGCGGAGCAGGTGCTCCAGGAAGGATTGCGTGTGAACCCCGCGCAGCCGGGGCTCGCGATGACGCTGGCGCGGCTGCAGGTCGACCGCGGAGACACCGCGGCCGCGATCGAAACGCTGCGTACAAGCGGCGCTTCGGCGGCCGGCAGCGCCGACTACGTCGCGTTTCTCGCGGCGCTCCTGCAGCGGCAGAGCCGTCACGCGGAAGCGGTCGAGCACTACCAGACGGCGCTCTCGCTCGCACCGGGCAACGGCATCTGGCAGATGGGCATCGGCATTTCGCTGCAGGCGCTCAACCGGCAGCAGGAAGCCCGCATGGCTTACCGCCGCGCGCTGGCGGCGCACACCTTATCGCCGGAGCTCGCCGCCTTCGTCGATCAGCAGTTGAAACAGCTCAACTAGGCTAGCTCTCGTCCGGCTCGTTGCGCGCCGGCGCTTTCATGCGCGTCGGCTGCATCGACGGGCTCGGAACGGCGGCGGGCGCAGCGGGCGCCCTCGCGCGCTCGCGCGTGCCGATCCGGCTCCCGAACTGCTCGAAGCTCTGATCCAGGAGCAGGCGCGCTTCGCCGCTGGGCGCGCGCGGCCGTTCGTCTGAAGCTGCAACAGCGGCGTAGTCGGCGCTGCCGCCGTATAGCGTGCCGATCGCGATGCCAATGGCGAGTGTCGCGGCCATGCCGCCGGTCCAGGCCGCCCAGCGAGTCTTCGGCCGCTGTCCCCCATGTGCGGGATGTGCGGCGTGGTCGCCATGCGCTGCGTGATGCTTCGCGCGGCGTGAAAGCTCCTTCGTGCGCTGCGCGGCAGCGTCGGCATCGCCGTTGGCCCGCTCGCGTGCAGCAGCGTGCTGCGCGGCCTGCGATTCGGCGTCCGCCCGTTTTTTCGCGGCGGCTTCGGCCCGCTGCTCGGCAGTGAGGCGGTCCTGCGCGCGTTTCGCGGCTTCGCGTTCGCTCTGCGCGCGTTTTTCCGCGCGTGCCGCGCGCTCGGTGTCGGCGGCTTCACGGCCCTGCGCCGCCTTGAGCGCGCGAGCTTCGACCTCCGCACGTGCGGCGGCGGCCTTCTCGGCCTCGCGGTCCGCCCGCGCGCGTTCCGCGGCCTGTGCGGCCGCGCGCTCGTCGGCAGCGTGGCGCTCGCGTGCCGCGGCTTCCGCCTTCTGCTCGGCGGCAAGCCGCTCGCGCGCCTTCTCCAGCGCCTGGATCTCGGCCTGCGCGCGGCGCTCGGCCTGTGCTTTGGCTTTCGCTTCGGCGGCTTCGCGCGCTTTCGCCGCTTCGAGCGCGCGCGCGTCGCTGTCGGCGTGCTCCCTCGCCGTGCGCTCGAGCGCCTCGTCGGCTTTCACGCGCGTGGCAGCTTCCTTCGCGGCTTTTGCTTCGATCTCCGCGCGCTCGCGCGCGGCGGCCTCGGCTTTGCGCTCGGCTGCAAGCCGCGCCTGCGTTTGCGCATGCGCCTCTGCCTCGGCGCTGCTGCGGCGCTCGGCTTGCGCCCGGGCTTCGAGCTCCGCGGCTTCGCGCGCCTCCGCCTGCTCACGCGCCTGCACCTGCGCTTGCATCAGCGTCTGCGCCTCTTCGACCGCAGCGCGGTCGGCTTCGATACGCGCCTGCGCCTGAGCCTTGAAGGCGAGCTGCGCGGCGGCGAGCTCGTTCGCGGCGTGCACGGCGGCGCGATCGGCCTCGGCGCGCGCTGTGGCGGCCTCTTCGGCCTCGCGCTCGGCGCGCGCCCGCGTTGATTCTTCCTCCGCGGCACGACGCTCGACATCCGCCCGCTGCCGCGCTTGCGCGGCAGCCTGCCGCTCCGCCTCGATCCGTGCCTGCGCCTCTTCGCGTGCGCGCGCATCAGTGGCGATTCGCGCCTGCGCCGCCTGTTCCGCTGCGGCGTCGGCTTGCGCACGGGCTTCGGCTTCACGCTTCAGCGCCGCTTCGGCGGCGACGCGCGCACTGGCGGCAGCCAGAGCTTCCTCTTCGGCAGCTTCGCGCAGCCGTGAAGCTTCCGCAGCTTCCGCTTCGACGCGCGCGCGTGCGGACTCTTCCGCTGCCGCGCGGCGCTCGGCTTGCGCGCGCTCTGCGGCAGCGCTCGCCGCTTCGCGGTCCGCCTGTGCCCGGCTTTCTGCCTCCTCGCGCGCACGAGCATCGCTCGCCGCGCGTGCCTGTGCGCGCTCCTCCGCGGCGGACTCCGCTTGCGCGCGGGCTTCGGCTTCGCGCTTCAGCGCGGCTTCGGCGACGAGGCGCTCACTGGCGGCAGCCAGAGCCTCCTGTTCGTCTGCTTCACGTGCGCGTGCAGCTTCCGCAGCTTCCGCTTCGGCCCGTGCGCGTGCGGATTCTTCCGCTGCCGCACGGCGCTCGGCTTGCGCGCGCTCTGCGGCAGCGCTCGCCGCTTCGCGATCGACCTGCGCGCGGCTGTCGGCTTCCGCTCGCGCCCGGGCGTCGCCCGCGGCGCGCGCTTGTGCGCGCTCCGCCGCGGCGGACTCAGCTTGCGCGCGTGCCTGCGCCTCGGCCTTCAGGGCAGCCTCGGCGGCGATGCGTTCGTTCGCGGCTTCGAGCGCGGCCTGTTCGGCAGCTTCCCGCGCGATGGCGGCTTCTTTCGCGGCCCGTTCGGTGTGCATGCGCGCGGAGGCTTCTTCCGCGGCTTTCGCGTCCGCGGCCGCGCGATCGCGCGCCGCCGCTTCGGCGCGGCGTTCGGCTTCATCGCGTTCGCGCGCGATCTCGAGCGCTTGTGCTTCCGCGGCCGCGCGCGCTCGTGCGGCGGCCGTGAGCTCGTGCTCGGTCTCCTCGCGCTCGCGCGCGCTCGCGGCGGCTTGCGCGTCGGCCTGCGCCGCCGCGCGTGCGATGCGCTCGATTTCGCGCTCGGCGTGCAACCGCGCCGCAGCCTCGGCCGCGGCCTGCGCCTCGGCTTCGCTGCGGGCGCGGGCCGCGCTTTCGGCGCGGTGCTCGGCTTCGAGCCGCTGCTGCGCAGCCGCTGCCGCTTCGGCCTCCGCCTTGCGCGTGATTTCCGCCTGCTCCTGCGCTTGCGCGTCCGTGGCTTCGCGTGCGCGCGCCGCTTCGGTCGCAGCGAATTCGGCTTCGACGCGTGCTTTGGATGTCACTTCGAGCACGCGGTCGGCTTCGAGCCGGCCGATCGCCTCCTGCTGCAGCTCCGCTTCGGCACGCTCGCGCGCGCGGGCGGCGTCCAGCGCCTGCTGTTCCGCTGCCGCACGTGCTTCGGCGGCGAGCCGCGCATCGTGCTCGGCGCGGGTGTGCGCTTCGGCTTGTTCCTGCGCGGCTTTCAACGCATCGGCACGCGCCTGTGCCTGCGCCATCGCGTGCTGCTCGGCGGCCTCGCGCTTGCGAGTGGCGGCTTCCGCGTCGGCTTCGGCCTGTGCCCGGGCGTTGATCGCTTCTGTCGCGCGTGCATCGGCTTCCGCGCGGCGCTGGGCTTCCTGCTCCGCGGCGGCTTCCGCGCCCTGGCGTTTCTGCGCGGCGAGCGCGAACTCCCGCTCCGCCTGCACCCGCGCCGCCGCTTCTTCCGCGGCGCGACGATCGGCTTCGATGCGGGCATGCGCGTTCGCTTCGATGCTGCGCTCGGTTTCCAGACGCGACTCGGCGAGGCGGCGCGCCTCGGCGGCCGTTTCAAGACGGCGCTCCGCTTGTGCCTTCGCCTCGAGCTCGGCGGCCTCGCGCGCCGCCGCCTGCTCGATCGCGCGCGCCTCGGCCTCCGCACGAGCACGCGCGACGGCCTCTACTGCACGGTCGGTTTCGGCACGCGCCTGTGCCTGCTCGGCGAGGGATTGTTCGGCGCTCGCGCGCGCGCGGGCGGCTTCCAGGGCCTGCTGCTCGGCCGCTTCGCGCGCGCGCGCGGCGGCCTCGGCTTCGCGCTCGGCCTGGGCGCGCTCGACGGCTTCCTGCGCCGCGTGCCGGTCGGCGGCCGTGCGCTCGAGCGCCGCGGCTTCGGCGCGCTGCTCGGCTTCAAGGCGCGCCTGCGCGAGACGCAGCGCTTCCGCGTCGGCTTGTGCGCGACGTTCGGTCTGCGCCTGCTCTTCGCGCTCGGCGCGCTCGCGCGCGTCGGCGGCGGCAAGCGCCTGCGCATCGGCCTCGGCGCGTGCGTTCGCGGCGGTTTCCGCGGCGCGCTCCGCTTCGATGCGCTGCGCGGACTGCTGCTCGAGGGCGGTCTCGGCGTTGGTGCGCTCGGCGGCGGCTTCCACCGCCTGCTGATCGGCTGCTTCGCGCGCCCGTGCCGCGGCTTCGGCTTCACGCTCGCTGCGCGCGCGCGCCGTTGCCTGCTCGGCCGCCTGACGCTCGGCCTCTTCGCGCGCCCGTGCCGCGGCTTCGGCGCGCTGCTCGGTATCGAGCCGCGCACGCGCGAGCTCGAGCGCTTCGCTTTCGGCCTGCGCCCGTGCGTCCGCCTGCGCCTTGAGCGCGAGCTCGGCGGCTTCGCGTGCCTGCGCGGCTTCCAGCGCAACGGTGTCGGCCTGAGCGCGCGCAGCCGCAGCCTGCTCGGCCTCGCGTTCGGCCTGGAGGCGCGCTGCGGCGTCGCCCGCCGCTTTGGTGTCGGCGTCGCTGCGTTCGCGCGCGGCTTCCTCGGCGCGTTGCTCCGCCTCGAGGCGCGCCTGAGCGAGCTGCAGCGCTTCGGTTTCAGAGTCCGATGTGCGCTCGGCCTGCGCGCGGGCTTCGGTTTCGAGCGCTTCGCGAGCCTGCGCTTCGGCGAGCGCGCGTGAATCGGCTTCCGCGCGCGCTTTCGCCGCCGCCTCGGCAGCGGCGTCCGCGGCGATGCGTGCCTGTGCCTGCTGCTGGAGCGCATGCTCGGCCGCGGTACGCTCTTCGGCCGCCTGAAGTGCTTTTGCCTGTTCCGCCTCGTGGGAGCGCGCGGCGGCTTCCGCGCGCATCTCGGCATCCTGTCGCGCCTGCGCTTCCTCGCGAGCGCGGCTTTCGGCCTGTGCGCGGCGCGCTGCTTCAGCCGCGAGCGCCGTTTCCGCTTCGGCCCGCTTCTGCGCGAGATCGGCAAGCTGACGCTCGGATTCCGCGCGCGCCTGCGCCGCGGTCGCCGTTTCCGCTTCCGCCTGTTCGCGGCTGCGCAGCGTTTCGGCAGCGAGCGCTTCGGCCGTGGCGCGCTCGCGCGCCGTCTGCTCGGCTTCGCGTTCGGTCTGCGCGCGTGCGTTCGCCTGCTCGGTTGCTTGGCTTTCGGCTGCGATGCGCTCGCGCGCCGCGGCCTCGGCCTGTTGCTCCGCCTCCAGCCGCGCCTGGGCCACCGCGTGCGCTTCGGCCTCGGCTTGCGCGCGAAGCTCGGCTTGCGCGCGCGCTTCCGTTTCGATCGCCTCGCGCTGCTTCGCCGTCTCGGCAGCCTTGCCGTCGGCCTCTACGCGCGATTTCGCGGCGGCTTCGGCGGCGCGGTCAGCCTCGATCCTGGCGGCGGCCTGCTGCTGAAGCTCCGCCTCGGCGCGCTCGCGCGCGCGGGTCGCTTCAGCCGCTTCCTGCTCCGCCGCGGCGCGCGCTTTCGCCGCCTCCATTGCACCCGCTTCCGCCGCGGCACGTGCGCGCGCGACGGATTCGGCGGCGTTTTCCGCGTCGATACGCGCGTTCGCCTGTCGCTCGAGCTCGGTTTCGGCCTGGATGCGATCGCGCTCGGCTTCGAGCGCTTTCTGCTCGGACGCGGCGCGGGCCTTCGCCGCCTCGGTCGCGCGCGCTTCGGCGGCAGCGCGGGATTTCGCGATTGCCTCGGCCGCGCGGTCGGTCTTGCGCCGCGCCGCGGCCTGCTGCTGAGCTTCGTTCTCGGCGGTGAGCCGCGCGTGAGCGGTTTCCACGGCCTGCTGGTCGGCGGCGGCGCGCGCGTGTGCGGCGGCCTGCGCTTCCATCTCGGCCTGCTGGCGCGCCTGCGCTTCCTCGATCGCGCGGGTGTTCGCAGCGATGCGGCTCTGCGCGCGCATTTCGGCCTGACGTTCCATTTCAGCGCGCTGCAGCGCGATGCGCGCCGCGTTGCGGTCCGCCTCGGCACGCGCGGTCGCCTGCGCCGCGCTTGCGCTTTCGGACGCCTTGCGTGCACGCGCTGCCGCGAGCGCGCGACGTTCGGCTTCGGGAGTCAGACGCGCGCGCGGCTCTTCAGCAGGCATCGAGAATGCCTGGAGTGGCGGACCCCCGGGAACGTCGACGAGCTCGCCGGCCTGCCGCTGATCGTCTGGTTCGATGCCCGATTCGGCAGCGGCCTTGCGCTGCTCGCGCTCGCGTTCGACTTCGCGCCGCACGAGCTCCGCACGGCGTATGTCATGTAGCAGCTTGCTCACGTAGTGCCTCCCGCACCGGCCTCCTCGCGCGCGCGAGGCAGCAACCGCGTTTCGATCGTTGCCAGCATTATACGAGTACGATCGTATTAAAGTGCTCTCTGAGGATGCTTTCGTAAGCCCTCCCGGATGAACGTTAAGCGGCCGCGATTTAGGCCGGCTGCGAAGCGCTTCGCGGCTTGCGGCGCGACAGGCTCCGGAGTTATTGTCCGGGACCATAATGACCGATACGACGGGGACGGTTTCGTGGCCGGCCGGCGAGCGCCGGTTCTCCGGCATTACCCGGGTCCTCGCGGGCTTCGTCGTCGGCGCGCTGTTCGCGCTGCTGCCGATGTACTACTTCTATATGGGTCGGGAAGCCGGGCTGAAAACCGGCGGCCCGCTCGATGCACCGGTGGGGACGCAGCAACGCCTTCCAGTCGAGCCCGCGCTCGCGACAGGCGACGCGAAGCCGTTCGCTTCGCGGCTCACTTACGAGCTCTCGCAACTCCCGCAGGAACGGCCGGCGGCTCCACCGAAGGCACCCCCGCCCGCTGCGACGCCGGCGCGTTTGCCGGTGAGCGCGTCGTCCGTGCCCGTCGCGCCGCCAGCGGAACCGCAGGTGCGCGAACGCATCGCGAACGCGCGGCCCATCAGCGCGACACCGCCGGCGCCGAGCGATCGCACCCGTGAAATCGACAAGGAAGCGAAGAAGCCGGACTACCGCGAGCCGCCGCGGGCGCAGGCGAAAGCCGCTCCGCTGCCGCCGGCGGCGCGCGTATTCGAAGGGCGCGACATCGACGTCACGAAGCTACCGGATACTCCGACGCGTCCGATCGTCGCGAGCGCTGTCGGCGACATGCGCGCGGAGATCGAAGCCGAACGCAGCATGGCCGCCGGTTCGATCGTGCGCAAAGAGGGCGCTGGCGCTGGCGCGGACGCAGCGAAGAAGGGTGGTACCGTGCGGCCGCTGGTCGCGCTGGCGACGGCCTCGACGCAGACAATTTCAGGCGGCTCCTCCGAGGGGACAGGTGGTGCGACGCCATCGGTGACTCACGCGGCTGATGCCATGGAAGCACGCCTCGATGCGACGCGGGAGTGGCTTGCCGGTGCAGCGCCAACCACGCACACGATTCAATTGATGGGTACCGCGAACGCCGAGCACCTTCGCGCACAGATGAAGGTGCTGGGAAACGTGCTCGATCCGGCGAAGCTGTACATCTTTCGCACGAAGGCGCAGGGCAAGCCGTCTATCACGGTTATCTACGGTGCCTACCCCGACCGTCAGTCCGCACGTCAGGCGCTCGAGAAGCTGCCTGCTTCGATCGCCGCCAACAAGCCCGTGCTGCGGACGGTGAACGGCATTCGCACCGAGTTGAAGCAGAACAAGACCGACGGGTGACGCAGCGCTGGAGTGGCGTGACGGCATCACCGCGTCACGCGGTCGCCGCGCCCCCGGCTTGTTTCAGCGTCCGCGCGACAACCCAGCCCGTCACGTAAGCGGCGCCCGCGCGCTTCAGGTTACGTGCAAGCTCGTTCATCGTAGCGCCGGTCGTCATGACGTCATCGACGATCGCGACGCGTTTGCCGGTGAGGTCGGCATCACACACGAAGGCGTTGCGCACGTTACCGGCCCGCGCTTTCCACGGCAGCGCGGCCTGCGGCGGCGTGTCGGCCACTTTGCGGCACGCGCGCGCGAGCACCGGAAGCTTCAGGCTTCGACCCGCAATGCGCGCGATCTCGTGCGCCTGGTTGAACCCCCGCTCGCGCAATCTCGCGGTCGAAAGCGGCATCGGCACGAGCGCGTCCACGGCGCACGTGCGCGCCTCGAGCAGCGCGGCCGCGAGCACCGGCGCGAGCGAGAGGTCGCCGCCGTACTTGTAGGCGTGAAGGAGGGCATCGACCGGGAACGCGTAGGCGAACGCCGCGGCGACGGCGTCGTAGAGCGGCGGGTCCTGAAGGCACGCCCCGCAAACGCCTGCGCGGCCGATCGGTGAGGCGCAGATCGCGCAGCGGGCGCCGGGCACGCGCGGCAGCGAGGACTCGCAGGGCTCGCAGAAGCGCCTCGGGCCGGCCGCCGCCGCGCAGAGCACGCACCGCTGCGGCAGCGCGGCGTGAGCGAAGCGCGCGCAGTGGTCAAAAAAAGCGGTCGTACGGTTTGACAACGGCGGCCTCCATCCGAGAGTATCGGGCGCTTCCGTTTTCCGGCACCCGTCGAGGCTCACATGCGCAGCAGTCCACTTAACGAAGCAGAGCGTCAGTCCGTGCACGCCGGCGCGCACGACGGGCCGCGCTGGAGCGTCGAGGCCGTCGAAGGTCTGTACGCGCTGCCGTTCGGCGACCTCATTTATCGCGCGCAGACGGTGCATCGCGAGAACTTCGACCCGAACGCCGTGCAGCTTTCGACGCTGCTCTCGATCAAGACCGGGGGCTGCCCCGAAGACTGCGGCTATTGTCCGCAGGCTGCGCGTTACCACACCGGCGTAGCGAACGAGCCGATGATGTCTGTGGACGAGGTGCTCGCCGCCGCGCGTTGCGCGCGCGACAAGGGCGCGACGCGGTTCTGCATGGGCGCGGCCTGGCGCGGACCGAAGCAGCGTGATCTCGATCGCGTCGTCGACATGGTGAAGGCCGTGCGCGGGCTCGGCATGGAGACCTGCGCGACGCTCGGAATGCTCAAGCCGGGGCAGGCGGAGCAACTGAAGGAGGCGGGGCTCGACTACTACAACCACAACATCGATACCGCGCACGAGTTCTACGGCGAAATCGTCAGCACCCGCACGCAGGACCACCGCCTCGATACGCTCGAGCAGGTCAGAGCCGCCGGTATCCACGTGTGCTGCGGCGGCATCGTGGGCATGGGGGAAACGCGCCGCACGCGCGCGGCGCTCATCGCCCAGTTGGCCAATATGGACCCGTATCCGGAGTCCGTACCGATCAACAACCTGGTCCAGGTCGAAGGCACGCCGCTCGAGGGTACCGAGGCTCTCGACCCGTTCGAATTCGTTCGCACCGTCGCGTGCGCGCGGATCACGATGCCCAAAGCCGTCGTGCGCCTGTCCGCCGGCCGGCAGCAGATGCCCGAAGGTATACAGGCGCTGTGCTTTCTCGCCGGCGCGAATTCCATTTTCTACGGAGAGAAGCTGCTTACGACCGGCAATCCCGAAGCGGAACAGGATGCAGCGCTGTTCGCGCGGCTCGGATTGCGGCCGATGCCTCAGGCGACCTGAGGACCTCGGCATGCTGGAAGCGCTCGCGGCCGAGCTTGCTGCGCTGGACAGCGAAGGGCTCCGCCGCGTCCGCCGCACGCTGGAGACGCCGCAGCGCGCGCGTGTGAGCGTCGACGGACGCGACTACATCGCGTTCTGCAGCAACGATTACCTCGGCCTCGCTTCGCATCCCGCGCTCGTCGAAGCGGCCCGCGAAGGCGCGGCGCGCTTCGGCGTCGGCTCCGGTGCTTCACACCTCGTGCTCGGGCATTCGGTCGCGCATGCGAAGCTCGAAAGCGCGCTCGCGCAGTTCGTGCGGCTGCCGGCGGCGCTCACCTTTTCGAGCGGCTACATGGCGAATCTCGGTCTAATCACGGCGCTCGCCGGCCGCGGCGACGCGATCTTCGCCGACCGGCTCAATCATGCCTCGCTCAACGACGCCGCTTTGCTCTCGCGCGCGGAGCTCAAACGCTATCCGCATCTCGACCTGCAGGCGCTCGAGCGGCTGCTGCGCGCATCGCGCGCACGGCGCAAGCTGATCGTGACCGATGCGGTATTCAGCATGGACGGCGATATCGCCCCGGTGCGGGACCTGCTCGCGCTCGCGCAGACGCACGACGCGTGGCTCCTGATCGACGATGCGCATGGTTTCGGCGTGCTCGGCGAAACCGGGCGCGGCGTGCTCGAGCATGCGGCCGCGGGCGCTCCGCGCATCGCCTACATGGCGACGCTCGGCAAAGCGGCGGGCGTCTATGGCGCGTTCGTCGCCGGCGCGCCCGAGTTGATCGAGCTCCTGGTGCAGCGCGCGCGCACCTATGTCTACACGACCGCGCCTCCGCCGCTGCTCGCGCACGCGCTCACGACGAGTCTCGAGCTGATCGCGCGCGAATCTTGGCGGCGGGCGCGCTTGCGCGAGCTCGTGACGGTGCTCGGCAAACATCTCGTGCCCGGACGCTGGCGGCTGCTGCCCTCGCAGACGGCGATCCAACCGCTCGTCGTCGGCGAGCCGCGAGCCGCGCTCGCGCTTTCCGCGGCGCTCGCCGAGCGCGGCCTGCTGGTGCCCGCGATCCGCCCGCCGACGGTGCCGAAAGGAACGGCGCGGCTGCGTATCTCGCTCTCCGCCGATCACCGGGTTGAAGACGTCGAGCGGCTCGCGGCGGAGTTGAACGCGCTTCGAAGCGATGCATGAGCGCGATCGTCTTCGTGCATGGCTGGGGTGTACGGGCAAGCGTCTTGGATGCGCTGCGCGAAGCGCTTGCCGCGCGTTTCGAAACGTCCGCGCCTGCGCTGCCGGGGTATGGCCGCGCGAGCTGCATGCCGTACACGCTGGACCGGCTCGCCGACGAGATCGCACGCGAGGCGCCGGCGAAGTGCACCGTGGTCGGCTGGTCGCTCGGCGCGCTGGTCGCGCTCGCCTGGGCCCGCTCGCGACCGGACCAGGTCGAGCGACTCGCGCTTCTCGCGGGTACGCCGTGTTTCGTCCAACGCGGTGGCTGGGCCTGCGCAATGGCCGGCCCCGTGTTCGATGACTTCGCGCTGTCACTCGTCCGCGACTGCGAGTCGACGCTCTCGCGTTTCGCGGCGCTGCAGGCGCTCGGCGATCGCGCAGCGGGGAACGTAGCGCGCCGTCTGCGGCAGGCGCTCGCGCCGTGCGATGCGCAGAGCGTCGGCGCGCTGGCGCACGGCCTTGCGCTGCTGCGCGACAGCGACTTGCGCTTCGAACTCGCCACCGTGCGGCAGCCCACGCTCATCGTGCATGGCGCGCGCGATGCAGTCGTGCCGATCGGGGCGGCGGATTACCTGGCGGCGGCGCTGCCGAACGCGCGCTTAAAGCGCATCGAGGACGCTGCGCACGCGCCGTTCATCTCGCAGACCGAGCGCGTCGCGCAGCTCCTGGCGGAGCACCTCGATGCGCGATGAGCTCGCCGTAGACAAGCGCGAAGTACGGCGCGCGTTCGAAGGCGCGGCGCAAACGTATGACGCCGCGGCCGTGCTCCAGCACGAGATCGCCCGACGCATGCAGCAGCGGCTGGAATACATAAAAGCCGTGCCGCACGCGATTCTCGACGCCGGCAGCGGCACGGGCAACGCGATTTCCGCGCTGCTCGATCGCTATCCCGGTGCGACCATCGTCGCGCTCGACATCGCGCACGCGATGCTGCGCCGCGTCCAGACGCGTCTCAAATGGTGGCAGCACCTGCCGGGATTGCGCCCGCCGGTGCATGCGGTCTGCGCCGATCTCGAGCGCCTGCCGCTCGCCAACGACGCCTTCGGGCTGGTGTGGTCGAACCTCGCGCTGCAGTGGATGACGGACCTCCCGCGCGCGCTCTCGGAGATGCACCGCGTGCTCCAGCCCGGCGGTCTCGTGATGTTCAGCACGTTCGGACCCGATACGCTGAAGGAGCTGCGCCGCGCCTACGAAGGCACCGATCGCCACACGCACGTCAACCGCTTTGTCGACATGCACGACATCGGCGACATGCTGGTCGCCGCGCGCTACGCCGACCCGGTAATGGACATGGAGAGGATCACGCTCACCTACGACGACGTGCGCGGGCTCATGCGCGATCTCAAGGCGATCGGGGCGCACAATGCGACGCGCGGACGTCCCGCGGCGCTTTCGCCGAAATCGATGCTGCGCGCGGTCGAGCGCAATTACGAAGCGTTCCGCCGCGACGGCAAGCTTCCTGCGACCTTCGAGATCGTGTACGGGCATGCGTGGAAGCCGCAGCCGCGGGTCGGTCCGCGCGGCCGGGCGGTGATCGAGATAAAGGCCGTGAACCGTGAGCCGTGAATCGTGAACCGTGAACCGACATCGTTAACGAACTCGCTCGTCACGAGTCACGAATCACGAGTCACGCGTCACGCCTTTTTTGTCACCGGCACCGACACCGGCGTCGGCAAGACGCTCGTCGCGTGCGCGCTCCTGCACGCGTATGCGCAGCGCGGCCTGCGCGTGATCGGTATGAAACCCGTCGCGGCCGGCGCGCGGCGCGAGCACGGCGTACTCGTCAACGAAGACGTCGCGGCACTGAAGAGCGCATCGAACACGAGCGCGGCGGACGATCTCGTCAATCCCTACTGCTTCGAGCCCCCGATCGCGCCGCACATCGCTGCGGCGCAGGCGGCCATCGAAATCGAAGTGACGCGCATCGTCGATGCGCAGCGCGCGCTGGCGCGGCTCGCCGATTGCGTGATCGTCGAAGGCGCCGGTGGTTTTCGCGTTCCGCTCTCCGCGCGCGCGAACACATCCGATCTCGCGCACGAGCTCGCGCTGCCCGTGATATTGGTCGTTGGCATCCGTCTCGGCTGTCTCAATCACGCGCTGCTCACGGCCGACGCCGTGCGCGCCGCGGGTTTGCATCTCGCCGGGTGGGTGGCAAACCACATTGAGCACGACACGCCATACGCGGACGAAAACGTCGGTGCGTTGCGCGAACGCATCGATGCGCCGCTCATCGCGAGGCTCGCGCATTCGGCTGCTTGCGAGCCGTGGTTGATGGCACGCGAAATCGATGTCGCGCGACTGCAAGAAGCAGGCGCAAGAGATTAGGTGCTTGCACGTTCGAACGCGCTCGAAACGCGCGGCCGCGTAATTGCGCCCGCCTCGCGTCCTGTGCTAAATTCCCGCCGTTTCAACGGGCTGGTACGACGATGAATTCCGTCGCCGGAGGGGAAGCGGCTGAGTACGTTTACATCGCCCGCCGCAATAACTCCCTCTCCTCCTCCGCACGGCTGCTCGTCTTCGGTTTCATCCTGACCGTCTCGCTCGGCATCGCGGCCGCGTTCTCCCTGATTTTCGGAGCGTGGCCGATATTGCCGTTTGCAGGACTCGAGATGGTGGTGCTGTACCTTGCGTTGCGGTACGTCGATGTCCACGCGGGCGACTACGAGCGCATCACGATCCGGAACGATTCGGTGGCTGTCGAAGTGTGTGAAGGCGCGGATGTGAAGCGGTTCGAGCTGAACCGCTGCTGGGCGCAGGTGGTTTGCGAAGGCGACGGGGCCCGGCTTGCGCTGCGCTCTCATGGCCGTGACGTGCACGTCGGCCGGCACTTGCGCGAGGAGCAGAGGCGGGAGATGGCCCGCGAGCTCGCGCGGGAGCTTCAGAAGGGAACTCACAGGTGAGGAAAGCATGACCAGGAAGTTGGGGAGCGCGCTCGCGGCACTCGCGATGACGCCCGTCGCGGCGGCCGCCGCGGAGATGCCGAGCCAGTACAACCTCCAGCCGCCGCAGTCGATCATCGCGCACCAGATCTACGATCTGCACACGCTGATCATGTGGATCATCGTCGGCATTTTCGTGGTCGTGTTCGGCGTGATGGCCGTGGCGATCGTGAAACACCGCAAGAGTCTCGGGCACAAGGCCGAGCAGTTCCACGAGAACACGACGGTCGAGATCATCTGGACGGTGATCCCGTTCATCATCCTGATCGGCATGGCGTATCCGGCCACCAAGACCGTAATCGCGATGAAGGACACGTCCAACCCCGACATCACGATCAAGGCGACGGGGTACCAGTGGAAGTGGGGCTACGATTACCTGCAGGAAGGCGTGAGCTTCTATTCCAATCTCGGCACGCCGCGCGACCAGATCGACGGCCACAACAACAGCGCGCGCGCGGCCAACGCGAATTACCTGCTGGAAGTCGACAATCCGGTGGTCGTGCCCGTTGGCAAGAAAGTGCGGATCATCACGACCGCGAACGACGTCATCCACGCATGGTGGGTGCCGGCGCTGGGCGTGAAGCAGGACGCGATTCCCGGCTTCGTGCGCGACACCTGGTTCAAGGCCGACAAGGTCGGCACCTACCGCGGCCAGTGCGCCGAGCTGTGCGGCAAGGACCACGGTTTCATGCCGATCGTCGTTGAGGTGGTCGAGCAGGAGAAGTACAACCAGTGGGTGGCCTCCGCCAAGCAGAAGATGGGCGAGGCGGCGGCGGCGACCAAGGCGGCCGCCGATCCGGCCAAGCAGTGGACGCTCGAAGAGCTGCACGCACAAGGCGCGAAAGTCTTCGCGGCGAACTGCCAGGCGTGCCATCAGGCGACCGGCATGGGCATACCCGGCACCTTCCCGGCGCTCGCCGGATCGAAGGTCGTCACGGGCCCCGAGGAAGAGCAGATCAGGATCGTGCTGAACGGCAAGCCCGGCACCGCGATGCAGCCGTTCAAGCACCTCTCCGACGTCGAGATCGCGTCCGTGGTGACTTACACGCGCAACAACTGGACCAACAAGACCGGCGACGTGACGACGCCCGCCGAGGTCAAAGCCCTTCGCAAATAAGGACGGCGCTTAAATGGAAGCACGCACGCCTCAACACGCCCACACCGGAGACCACCCCGTCGGCCACGGCGGCCACACGGCCGGGCACGACGATCATCACGCACACCACCCGACGGGATTCATGCGGTGGGTGACGACCACCAATCACAAGGACATCGGCACGCTGTACCTGTGGTTCAGCTTCTCGATGTTCATCGTCGGCGGCATCCTCGCGCTCATGCTGCGCACCGAGCTGTTCCAGCCGGGGCTGCAACTGTGGGAGCCGCACTTCTTCAACCAGCTCACGACGATGCACGGGCTCATCATGGTGTTCGGCGCGATCATGCCGGCCTTCGTGGGATTCGCGAATTGGCAGATCCCGCTCATGATCGGCGCGCCGGACATGGCGTTCGCGCGCATGAACAACTGGAGCTTCTGGCTGCTCCCGCCCGCCGCGATCCTGCTGGTGCTGTCGTTTTTCGTCCCGGGCGGCGCCACCGCGGCCGGCTGGACGCTCTACGCGCCGCTCTCGACGCAGATGGGTCCCGGCATGGACCTCGCGATCTTCGCGCTGCACATCATGGGCGCGTCCTCGATCATGGGCTCGATCAACATCGTGACCACGATCCTCAACATGCGCGCGCCGGGCATGACGCTCATGAAGATGCCACTGTTCGTATGGACGTGGCTGATCACCGCGTATCTGCTGATCGCGGTGATGCCGGTGCTCGCGGGGGCGATCACGATGGTGCTCACCGACCGCCACTTCGGCACCAACTTCTTCAACGCCGCGGGCGGCGGCGACCCGGTGATGTTCCAGCACATCTTCTGGTTCTTCGGACATCCCGAGGTCTACATCATGATCCTGCCGGCGTTCGGGATCGTGTCGCAGATCATCCCCACGTTCTCGAGGAAGCCGCTCTTCGGCTACTCGTCTATGGTCTACGCGACCGCGTCGATCGCGATCCTGTCGTTCATCGTGTGGGCGCACCACATGTTCACCGTGGGCATGACCGCGGCGGCGCAGCTCTTCTTCATGTACGCGACGATGCTGATCGCGGTGCCCACCGGCGTGAAGGTGTTCAACTGGATCGCGACGATGTGGAAGGGCGCGATGACGTTCGAGACGCCGATGCTCTTCGCCATCGGCTTCGTCTTCGTGTTCTCGATGGGCGGCTTCACCGGCCTGGTGCTCGCGATCACGCCCGTCGATATCCAGCTCCAGGATACCTATTACGTGGTGGCGCACTTCCACTACGTGCTGGTGGCTGGCTCGCTGTTCGCGATCTTCGGCGGCATCTACTACTGGATCCCGAAGTGGACGGGGCACATGTACAACGAGCAGCTCGGGAAGATCCACTTCTGGCTTACGATGATTTTCTTCAACGTCACGTTCTTTCCGATGCACTTCACGGGATTGGCGGGCATGCCGCGGCGCATTCCCGATTACTCGCTGCAGTTCGCCGATTTCAACATGCTCTCGACGGTCGGCGCATTCGGCTTCGGCCTATCACAGCTCCTGTTCCTGTACATCGTGCTGAAGTGCATCGGTAGCGGCGCGAAATCGCCGGACCGGTCGTGGGAGGGTGCGGAAGGACTCGAGTGGACGGTGCCCTCTCCGGCGCCGTACCACACGTTCGAGACGCCGCCGGTCGTCAAGTAGGCACCACGTCCGACCATGGAGCATGCGGTGACTGAGAAGACCCGGACGGCTCTGATCCTGCTGTCACTGGCCGTCGCATTCTTCGTGGGGATCGTCGTGAGGCACTGGCTGTGGTGACGGCCGACACCCATCGCGACAACGCCGCGACGCTGAAGAAGCTGATCGTCGTCGCGTGCGTGATGTTCGGCTTCGGCTTCGCGATGGTGCCGTTCTACAAGAAGCTGTGCGAGATCGCCGGTCTCAACAACATCGCAAAACCGGCTGCGGTCGAGAATACGCAGGTGGACGCAAGCCGGTTCGTGACCATGGAGTTCGACTCCAACGTGCGCAGCGGGCTACCGTGGTCGTTCCGTCCGGTCGAGAAAAACGTGCGGTTCCATCCCGGCGAGCTCGTGCACGTCGAGTTCGAAGTACGTAACGAGTCGGATCGTGCGCTCACCGGTCAGGCGATCCCGAGCTGGGGACCGCAGGTCGCGGGTCGGCATTTCAGGAAGCTCGAATGCTTCTGCTTCACGCAGCAGACGCTGCAGCCGGGCGAGACACGCCGGATGCCGGTCGTATTCGTGGTGGAGACGTCCCTGCCCGACGACGTGAATTACGTGACGATGTCGTACACCTTCTTTCAGGTCGAGGGCAGGGCGCGCGAAGCCGTGTCCTCGACGTCGTCCGACGTGGACGGCAGCGCTCGACACAACGGCAGGGAAGGACAGGCCGGGTGAATCTGGTGAGCCTTCGACACCCTCAGGGCGGGCCGCCGCACGCGCCCAGGAAAGCCGGGCCGCTGCAGGTCGCGAAGGCCGTGTTCTGGTCCTTCCTCGGGATCCGCAAGCGCGCGGCGCACGAGCAGGACGTGGGGACGATCACGCCGGTGCAGGCGATCGTCGCCGGGGTGATCGGCGCGGCGATTTTCGTTTTGAGTCTGGTCATGCTCGTGCGTTACGTCACGAGCTAGAGTGAACTAGGGGAGAGCTACTTAAGATGCTGAGCCAATCGCCGCGTTACTACATACCGGAGCCCTCGACCTGGCCGATCTTCGGGTCGTTCGGGCTGCTCTCCATGGCGCTCGGCGCGGCCGCGTGGTTCAACGGCGCGGGCTGGGGCAAGTTTCTGGTGATCGCCGGGCTGCTCGTGCTGTTCTACATGATGGCCGGCTGGTTCAGCACCGTCGCGCACGAATCCGAGGGCGGCAAGTTCAACAAGCAGGTCGACACCTCGTTCCGCTGGGGGATGGGCTGGTTCATCTTCTCGGAAGTGATGTTCTTCGGCGCGTTCTTCGGCGCGCTCTTTTACATGCGCGTGATCTCGGTGCCGGATCTCGGCAGCCTCGAGAGCCAGGCGCTGATCTGGCCCGGGTTCAAGCCGGGCTGGCCGGTTTCCGGACCCGGAATCGAAGAGAGCTTCACGCCGATGGGCGCGATGGGCATACCAGCGCTCAACACCCTTATCCTGCTCACCTCCGGTGCAACCGTGACCTGGGCGCATTGGGGGCTGCTCAAGAACAACCGGTCCCAACTGATCTGGGGGCTGGTGATGACCGTCGCGCTGGGCATGGCGTTCCTCGGGTTCCAGATCTACGAATACGCGCACGCTTACAGCGACTTGAACCTCAAGCTCACGATGGGCGCATATGGCGCAACCTTCTACATGCTGACCGGCTTCCACGGCTTCCACGTGACGGTCGGTACGATCATGCTGATCGTGATCCTCTTCCGCAGCGTCGCGGGACACTTCCGTCCGGAGCACCACTTCGGCTTCGAAGGCGTGGCCTGGTACTGGCACTTCGTCGACGTGGTGTGGCTGGGTCTTTTCATCTTCGTCTACTGGCTATAAGCCGCCAAGCAGAAAACCCGAACAACCAACAACAACAGGCGCAAGAACAAAGGGAGAGCTAGCCCCGTCAGTAGGGAGAGAGCGCCGCACGACGTGCGGCGTTTTTTTTGTATCGGAAGGACGCGGCGACTGCCGCGCTAAGCTACTTTTTGGGCCGAGACGCTGAAGCGTCTCGGCGCGTCGTAGGTTTTACAGTCGTTGCGTAATGAAACCGAAGTGGAAGCCGAGGAGCAGCATGACGAAGAGCGCGATCGAGAGCACGACCCGGATCGTCAGCGCTTTGACCGTGCGCGTCGACTGGCCCTTGTCCTTCAGCAGGAAATACAGCGCCGAAAAGAGGCTCAAGAGGATGAACGCGACGAAGGCGAGAACGATAAACCGCATGGCGGGTCCTTTATAGCATGTCAGCAATGGCCGAACCCGCGCGCCGCGGGAGCCTGTGGCCGCTCGTCGCGACGCTCGCGGGAATCGGCGTCGCCGTCGCGCTCGGCACCTGGCAGCTCGGTCGCGCGCAGGAAAAGCGCGAGCTCAAAGCCCATGTGGACGCGCTCGCGGCGCAGCCGCCGATCCGCGTGCCGGGCGTCGAGCTCGCAGCGGCCGAGGTGGAGCTGCGGCCCGTGGAAGCGCGCGGCGTATTCGATCCGCGGCACACGGTGTACATCGACAATCGCATCCACCGCGGCGTGCCCGGTTACCACGTCGTGACGCCGCTGCGCATCGAAGGCAGCGATCGTCACGTGCTCGTGAACCGCGGCTGGATCGCCGCGGCGGCGCAGCGCTCGCGATTACCGGAAGTGCCGACGCCGAGCGCGACCGTCGCGGTGAGCGGCATTGCCGTGATTCCGCGCAAACGCACGCTCGAGCTCTCGGACCAGGTGATGGAGGGCCGCGTGTGGCAGAACCTCACGATCGAGCGCTACCGCAGCGCACGGCCGCTTGCCGTTCAGCCGTTCGTCATTCGCCAGGCCACGCCGCTCGCCGACGGTCTCGTGCGTGAATGGCCTGCGCCCGACCTGGGTATCGAAAAACATTACGGCTACGCGTTCCAGTGGTTCGCGCTTGCCGCGGCCCTACTCGTTTTCTATGCAGCCACCCGCTACCGCCGCCGCAAAGCCTGAGAAGCGCAGCCGCCTGACGTTGTGGCTGATCCTCGGGGTGTGCGCGGCGCCGCTCATCGCGTCGTACGCGCTCTTCTACTGGGGCAGGCCTGCGGGCCAGGTCAATTACGGCGATTTGCTCGAGCCGCGGCCGATCGGCGAGATCAAGCTCATCGCGCCGGACGGCCGTTCACTCGCACTGTCCGAATTGAGGGGGCAATGGGTGCTGCTGACGATCAACGCGACGACCTGCGCGCAGCGCTGCCGCCAGAAGCTCGTCTACATGCGCCAGGTGCGGCTCGCGGTGGGGAAGGAGAGCGATCGCATCGAGCGTCTGTGGCTGCTCGCCGGCACGGGCGCCCCTGACCCCAAGCTGCTCGCGGAACACCCGGGGGTGCTGGTCGCGCGCGATCCCAGCGGCGCACTCGCGTCTCTGCTGCCGGCCGAGCAGGCGCCGTCGGAGCACATCTACGTGATCGACCCGCTGGGAAACCTGATGATGCGTTTTCCCGCTGATCCCGATCCCCGCCGCATGCTGAAAGACGTTTCGCGTCTGCTGCGGCACTCGAAGTGGAAATGACCGCCGGTTATCGCGTTCTCGCCGGGGCCGCAACGTGTCTCGCGTTCGTGGTCGTCGTGGTCGGCGCATACGTGCGCTTGAGCGATGCCGGTCTCGGCTGTCCCGACTGGCCCGGCTGCTACGGACAAATCACGCCGGACCATGCCCGCGCCGAGATCGACGCGGCGGTCCAGGCACAGGGCGGCGAGCACGGGCCGGTTTCCGTTCACAAAGCCTGGAAGGAAATGGCCCACCGCTATCTCGCGGGCATGCTCGGCCTGGCGATCCTCGCGCTCACGCTGCTTGCGTGGCACCAGCGCGCGCAGATCGCGCGCTCGCCGACGCTCGCCACGGCGCTGCTCGTCCTCGTGATCTTCCAGGCGGCGCTCGGCATGTGGACGGTCACGCTGCTGCTGAAACCCGTGATCGTGACGCTGCACCTGCTCGGCGGCATGGCGACGCTCGCGCTGCTCGCGTGGCTCACCGTGCGTGAGAAATCGCGCGTCCCCGTCATGCAGGATGCCGCTCGCGCACGCCGGCTGCGGCCGTGGGCGGCGCTCGGGCTCGTCATCGTCGTTGTGCAGATCGCGCTCGGCGGCTGGGTCTCGAGCAACTACGCGGCGCTCGCGTGCGTGGATTTCCCGACCTGCCATGGCGCGTGGGTGCCGCAGATGGATTTCAGGCAGGGCTTCCAGCTCGTGCGCGAGCTCGGCCGCACCGCCGACGGCGGACACCTCAGATACGAAGCGCTCACCGCGATCCACTGGACGCATCGCGCCGGCGCGCTGGTGACGTTCGTCTACGTCGGCGCGCTGGCGCTCGCGGTGATTCGCAGCGGCCTCGCGTGGCTCGGCGCGGCGCTTGCTGTGGTGCTCGCGCTGCAGGTGGCGCTCGGCATCGCGAACGTCCTGGCGGGACTGCCGCTCCCGATCGCCGTCGCGCACAACGCGGTCGCCGCGGTTTTGCTGGTGACAATGGTGATGATAAACTTCGCGCTTTCCCGCGCCACCCCCAAGTTCTCCTGATGTTTCAGTCCGTTGCCGGGCAGCAGTTCGGCTCCCGCGCGTATCAGTTCTATCAGCTCACGAAACCGCGCGTGGTCTCGCTCATCGTCTTCACGGCGGTGATCGGGATGTTCCTGTCGGTGCCCGGTGCGGTGCCGCTGCAGATTCTGCTCGCCGCGACGATCGGTATCGCGCTGGTCGCTGGCGCGGCCGCCGCGGTGAACTGCCTGGTCGAGCAGAAGATCGACGCGATCATGACGCGCACGAGCCGACGGCCGCTGCCGCGCGGACAGCTCACCTCGCTGCAGACGCTGCTGTTCGCGGGCGTCATCGGCGGCATCGGCCTCGCGCTGCTGCACGGCCTCGTGAACGCGCTCACGATGTGGCTCACGCTCGCCACGTTCGTCGGCTACGCCATCGTCTACACCGTGATACTCAAACCGATGACGCCGCAGAACATCGTCATCGGCGGCGCCTCCGGCGCGATGCCGCCGGTGCTCGGCTGGGCGGCGGTCACGGGCGAGGTGACCGCGGACGCGCTGACGCTCTTTCTCATCATCTTCGCGTGGACGCCGCCGCATTTCTGGGCGCTCGCGCTGTACCGCAAGAACGAGTACGCGAAGGCGGGCGTGCCGATGCTGCCGGTGACGCACGGCGACAAGTTCACGCGCCTGCACGTGCTGCTCTACACCGTGATCCTGTGCGCGTGCTCGCTGCTGCCGTTCGTCGTGCGCATGAGCGGCGGGATTTATCTCACCGCGGCGCTCGTGCTCGACGCGGTGTTCCTCGCGTACGCGGTGCGGATCTACGTCGACTACAGCGACGCGCTCGCGCGGCGCACCTTCCGCTACTCGATCACGTATCTCGCGACGCTGTTTGCGGCGCTGCTCGCCGATCATTACGCGCGCCAACTCTTCTAAGGCGCGGATCCTCCGCATGCTGTCACGGCCGGCGCGAATCCTCGCGCTCGCTCTGCTCGCAACCGCGCTCGCCGCCGGCTGCGGCGAGCGCAACGCGCAGAAATTCCAGTCGACCGACGTCACCGGCGCGAGCTTCGGGCGCAAGCTCGATCTCACCGATCACAACGGTCAGCGGCGCACCCTCGCCGATTTCAAAGGCAAGGTGGTCGTCGTGTTCTTCGGGTTCACACACTGCCCCGATGCGTGCCCGACGACGCTGTCGGAGCTCTCGACCGTCGCCCGCGAGCTGGGGCCGGATGCGCAGCGCATGCAGGTGCTGTTCGTGACGGTGGATCCGCAGCGCGACACCCCCGAGGTGCTGCGCCAGTACGTGCCGTCGTTCCACCCGTCGTTCCTCGGGCTCTACGGCACCGCGGACGAGCTTGCCGCGACCGCAAAGGAATTCAAGGTCTACGTGCAGAAGCAGCCGCAGCCGGGCGGCAACTACACAGTCGATCACTCCGCCGGCACCTTCATCCTCGACCAGGAGGGGCGGCTGCGGCTCTTCGCGAACTACGGCGCCGGCGCGAAGGTGCTGCTGCACGACATCCGGCTGCTGCTAGGAAGTTAAGAGGTGACGGAGTGACGCAGTGACGAAGTGACGAAGAAGAAGTGGCGCGAAAAAAAGAGGTGACGAACCTCGCGTTACGTCACCTCCTGTGGCGACCCGCGTCACCTCCGCGGTAGCCCCGTCACTTCGTCACCGCGTCACCTCCCGCCGATAGCCCAATCAGGCCGCGGCGGCCATTGCGCCCTTCATTTTCGAGAGCGCCTTCACCTCGATCTGCCGAATGCGCTCGGCGGACACGCCGAACTCGCCGGCGAGCTCGTGGAGCGTGGCCGATTCCTTCTCGTTCAGCCAGCGCGCTTCGATGATCCGGCGGCTGCGCGGATCGAGCGCCTCGAGCGCCTCCGCGAGGCCGGCGCTGCGGCGCTTCGCGCTCTCCTCGCGCTCGAGGTTCGCGGCAGGCTCGGCGTCCTCGGCGGCGAGATAGGCGATCGGCGCGTACGCGTTGTCGTCATCGTCGTCCGTGGCGGGCTCGAGCGAAACGTCCTGACCCGAAAGCCGCGTTTCCATCTCCACGACTTCCTCGTTCTTCACGCCGAGCTCCTTGGCGATCGCCCTGACTTCGGAGACGCCGAGCGCGCCCAGGCTCTGCTTCAGGCTCCTCAGATTGAAGAAGAGCTTGCGCTGAGCCTTGGTCGTCGCGACTTTGACGATGCGCCAGTTGCGCAGGATGAACTCGTGGATCTCGGCGCGAATCCAGTGGACGGCGAACGACACCAGCCGTACGCCACGGTCCGGATCGAAGCGCTTGACCGCTTTCATGAGGCCGATGTTGCCTTCCTGGATCAGGTCAGCCTGCGGCAGCCCGTAGCCCATGTAGCCGCGGGCGATCGCGACCACCACGCGCAGATGCGATACGACCAGCCCGCGCGCGGCTTCGAGGTCGTCGTGCTCGCGAAACCGGCGCGCATACGCCGTCTCCTCCTCCTGAGTCAGGATGGGAAAGCTGTTGACGGTCTGTATGTAGGTGTCCAGGCTGCCTGCAGCCGGGATCGGTAAAGCGGTGACAGTCATATCCCTAATCCCCTTTTCGTATGCTCGGAAAAGTCTAGCACTCTCGTCTTAAGAGTGCCAGAATGCCGCCGAGTTCCGCAAGGACACGATCAAAAAGCCTGAGGTCGCAGGGGCTTGCAGGAGAGTGAGTGCTTACCGCAACCGCGCCTCGAAGAGGTGCCGGCCGACCGACAGCCACGCGCCGAGCCATCCCAAAGCGGCAGCGAACGCGAGCAGGCTGACAGCGTCTGCGGGGGCGAGCGGCACGACCCGCCAGGTGCCGCCGTAAAGCCGGCCGAGATCGGCTACGGCGTCGCTCATCACCTCCGTCGCCATCGCCACCACGCCCCAGGCGAGGCAGCCCGCGAGCAGGCCCAGTAGCGCGCCGTGGTACAGGAACGGGCGCCGGATGAAGGCGGCCGTCGCCCCGATCAGAGCCGCGACCTCGATCTCCTCGCGCTGGGTGAGGATCTGCAGCCGGATCGTGTTGAACGTCACCGTGACCAACGCGAATCCGAGCACCGTCGCCAGCAGCAGGAGCGCGCGGCGCGCCAGACGCAACAACCCGTCGAGCCGCTGCGCCCACGCGGTATCGAGCTGAACCAGCGCGACCTTCGGCCAGCTCGCGAGCTCCGCCCGCAACCGCTCGAGCGCCGCCGGAGAGGGATCGCGTGCGTCGATGACGAACGCATCGGGCAAGGGATTTCCGGACAACCCCTCGGTGAGGCCCGTCAGGCCGCTCACCCGCGTCATTTCCTCCAGCGCCTGCTCGCGCGGAACGTAGCGCAGGTGCACGACTTCGGCGTGTTTTTTCAGCCGCGTGTCGATTTCGCGCACGTCCGCGCGGCCGGCCTCGACCGCCATGAACACCGTGAGCTGGGGCTCCGGCGCCGCCGCGCGCGCCGCAGTCTGGAGATTCGCCAGGGCCACGTACAGGCCGGCCGGCAGCGCGAGCGCGATGCCCAGCACGGCGACGTTGAACAGCGTCGAGAACGGCGCGCGCAAGAGCTTGCGGCCTGCCGCGGCGAGCGCCCGCGCCTGCTGGCGCAGCCACCCGATCACGGCTGCGCCACCGAGGCATCGACCCGGCCGGATGCGACTGTCACCACCCGCGGCGCGAGCCGCTCCGCGAGCTGGACATCGTGCGTAGCGATCATGACCGTCGCGCCGACCTGGTTGAACGCGCGGAAGAGCTCCCCGATCTCCGCGGCGTACGCCGGGTCGAGATTGCCGGTCGGCTCATCGGCGAGCAGGATTGCCGGCCGGTGCACGACCGCGCGCGCGATGCACAGGCGCTGCTGCTCGCCGCCGGACATCGTGATCGGCATCGCTTTCTCACGCTCGAGCAAGCCCACCTTGTCGAGCGCAGCGCGCACGCGCCGCGCAGCTTCGCGGCGGTCGTAGCCGATGATCTCGAGCGGCAGCATCACGTTTTCGAAAACGTTGCGGTCGAAGAGGAGCTTGTGGTCCTGGAACACGAGACCGAGGTTGCGGCGCAGGAACGGAATTGCGCGAGCGCGCAGTCTGTCGACGTTCTGACCCCGCACGACGACCGAGCCGCGGGTGGGCCTCTCGATGGCGGCGATCAGCTTGAGCAGCGTCGTCTTTCCGGCGCCGGAGTGCCCCATCAGGAACACCATTTCGCCCTCGGCGATCGCAAGCGAGGCGTCCTTGAGCGCTTCGTGCCCGCCCGGGTAGCGCTTGGTGACGCCGGAAAGCTCGATCACGGCTCGTCGTCGCCGAGCAGCGCGGTGACGAACTCCTCGGCGTCGAACGGCCGCAGATCATCCAGGCCTTCGCCCACGCCGATGAAGCGCAGCGCAATCGGTGTGCCCGGGTGGGCCTTCGCGCGCGTGTGCGCGATGGCAGCGATGACACCGCCTTTGGCGGTGCCGTCGAGCTTGGTCATGACGATTCCGGTCACGCCGAGCGCATCGTCGAACGCTTTGACCTGCGCGAGCGCGTTCTGGCCGGTGTTGGCGTCGAGCACGAGCAGCACCTCGTGCGGCGCGCCCGGCAGCGCCTTGTCGATGACCCGCTTCACTTTGCGGATCTCCTCCATCAGATGGAGCTGCGTCGGAAGCCGTCCCGCCGTATCGGCGAGCACGACGTCGATGCCGCGCGCGGCAGCCGCGTTCACGGCGTCGTAGATCACCGCGGCTGCGTCACCGGATTGCGGCGCGACGACGGCCACGTTGTTGCGCTCGCCCCACACGATCAACTGCTCGCGGGCTGCCGCACGGAATGTGTCGCCCGCGGCGAGCAGCACCTTGGCGCCGCGCTGCTGATAATAGTGCGCGAGCTTGCCGATCGAGGTGGTCTTGCCGGAGCCGTTCACGCCCGCGAGCATGATCACGAACGGTTTCTGCGTCGTGACGTCGAGCGGTTGCGCGATCGGCCGCAGCAGCGTCAGCAGCAGCTCGCCGAGCGCCTGTTTCAACTGTGCGGCTTCGGTATAGCCTTCGCGCCGCGCCTGCGCGCGCAGGTTATCGATGAGGAACTCGGTCGCGGTGACGCCGACGTCGGAGGTGAGCAGCACCGTCTCGAGCTCTTCATAGAACGCTTCGTCGAGCTTGCGGCCGGCGCCGAACACGCTGTTGAGTCGCCCACCGAACTGGCGGCGCGTCTTGGAAAGACCTTCCCTGAGGCGCGAGAACCAGCCGGACTGCGGCGTCGCTGCGTCGGCCGCGGGCGCGGCGGGCGTATCGGGAGCCGGCCGCGGCTTCGGCTTGAGGAAACCAAACATGAGCTGAGCGAGTCTGAAACGCGGAGGATGGTGGAAGGATCAATGGGGTCAGACTCGATTGATCAATCGAGTCTGACCCCATTGATTCATTCGTTACAATTCTACCCGACCCGAAAGGCGCGCCGTTTCGATGATCCCGCTCAATGTCCGTGCCGGCGCCGCTGCGGCGCTTTTTTTCGTGCTGCTCGTATCGAGCGCGCTCGTGCGCGCAGCGGTCGTGCCGATCTCGGAGACGACGCTGCCGAACGGGCTCAAGGTCATCGTCAAATCCGATCATCGGGCACCGGTCGTCGTATGCATGGTGTGGTACCGGGTCGGCAGCATCGACGAGACGAGCGGCACCACCGGCGTCGCGCACGTGCTCGAGCACATGCTGTTCAAGGGCACGAAAGCGGTGCCCGCCGGCGAGTTCTCGCGCATCATTTCGGAGGCTGGCGGGCGCGACAACGCGTTCACCAGCCGCGACTACACCGGTTATTTCCAGACGCTGCACCGTTCCCAGCTCGAGCTCGCGATCAAGCTCGAAGCCGATCGCATGGTGAACGCGCTGATCGCGCCCGAAGAATTCGAGAAGGAGATTCGCGTCGTGAT
>DASPNJ010000140.1:0-18826 GCA_035626595.1 Burkholderiales bacterium | reverse complement strand
CCTTCTGTCGGCCGCTGCGCGCCGCTCTGGTTTTTTTTCCCACCGCCATTGCAGGAAATTTGCCCTGAAAGGTCGGCGGATTGTATCACCCGCGATTTCGGCTCGTAGGAAAAGCCCTGACATCGCACGGCAGAAGTGCCGCGCGTCTAGACCGACGAAGTCGTGCGCCTGGCACTCTCCGCGTGCAGCGGCACCTCCTGCTGCTGCAGGAGGGAAGTCGCGTCGTCGAAGGAGATCGGCGGGCTGAAGTAATAGCCCTGCACCTCGTCGCAGCCGCGGCTCCTCAGGAAATTGAACTGGGCTGCGGTCTCGACGCCTTCCGCGATGACCGTGAGGTGCAGCGTGCGCGCCATCGCGAGTATCGCCTGCGTGATCGCGACGTTGCCGGCGTCGTTCGGTACGTCGGCGACGAAAGAACGGTCCACCTTGAGACTGTCGATGGGAAAACGGCGCAGGTACGCGAGCGACGAATAGCCGGTGCCGAAATCGTCCATCGCGATGCGCACGCCGATGTCCTTCAACTCCTTGATGAGGCCGACCGCGCCGGCCGGGTCGTGCATCACCATGCTCTCGGTGATCTCGAGCTCGATGAATTTGCCGGCGCAGCCGGTGTCGGAGAGCACCCGCAGCGTGTCGTTGAGCAGCCCCGCGTGCAGGAACTGGCGCGGGGATAGGTTTACGGCGATACGCGCCAGCGGCAGCCGCATGCGTTGCCATTCGCGATGCGCCCTGCACGCGGTGCGCAGCACCCAGTCGCCCAGCGGCACGATCAGGCCGGTCTCCTCGGCGAGGCGTATGAAACGCGCCGGCGGGAGCAGCCCGAGTTCGGGATGCTGCCAGCGCACCAGCGCCTCCATGCCGACGATGCGCCCGGTGCACGCTTCGATCTGCGGCTGGTAAAACAGCGTGAGCTCCTCGCCGTGGTCGAGCGCGCGGCGCAAGCCGGACTCGAGCGAGAGCCGCTCGAGCGACCCTGCCGTCACCTGCTCCGAGTAATACGCGAACGCGTTACGCCCCTGTTCCTTCGCGCGGTACATCGCGATGTCCGCATTCTTGAGCAGCGTGCCCGGATCGGTGCCGTCCTCCGGAAACGCGGCGACGCCGACACTCGCGGTGATGCAGTACTCGCGATCGGCGATCATGAATGGCGCGGCGAGCGCGTCGATGATCTTGCGGCTCACCGCGCCGACGTACAGCGGATCGACGACCTCTTCCAGGAGCACGACGAACTCGTCGCCGCCCAGACGCGCCACGGTATCGCCGGCGCGCAGGTTCTCGGTGAGCCGGTCGGCCGCTTCGCGCAGCAGGGAATCGCCGGCCTCGTGTCCCAGCGTGTCGTTGATCACCTTGAATCGATCGAGATCGACGAAGAGCACGGCGAGCGCGCGCGTATGCCGCCGCGCCTGCGCGATCGCACGGGCGAGCCGCTCGTTGAACATGAGCCGGTTCGGAAGTCCCGTGAGCGCATCGTGCATCGCCATGAACTTGACCGCTTCCTCGGCCTGCGTGCGCACGATGTACTGGCCGATCTCGCTGCCGATCGACTCCGCGATCTTGACCAGCACCTTGTCGGGCTCGCGCACGTCGCGGTGAAAGAATTCCATCACGCCCATCACCTCGCCACGGCGAAGCAACGGAAACGCGAACGCCGCGTGCAGCCCCGCTTTTGCGACGTTCTCGCGTCGCGCGAAGCTCTCGTCCGTGGAGATATCCGAGATCCACACCGGCCGGGCGGTCGTGAAGGCGCGACGCAGGAGCCCTTCGGCCTGGCCGTCGGGCTGGAGCGATTGGTCGCGGAATTCGTCATCGAGCGCCTGCATCTCGGCGCGCTCGCCGTGCCAGCTTTCATGACGGGTGAGCGCCGCCGCGCGGGCGTCCCAGTGCCAGCGTGCGCCATACTCCCAGCCGAGCGTCGTGCAGATCGTCTCGAGCACTTTGCGCATCGCTTCCTCGGTGGTGGAGGACTCCGCGAGCACGCGCGTGATGGCGTGCTCCATCGCCTGGCGTCTTTCGGCGAGCTTGTGCTCGGTCATGTCGACGATCGTCGCGATCACTCCTTCCGGTGTACCGGTCGTGCCGGTATGGGTCGCCTTGTAATACGCCACTTCGCGCAGCCTGCCGTCTCTCGAAGTGATGGTGCCTTCGTACGTATGGCTTCCCGCCTCGCGCATCAGGACGTCGTTCATCGATTCCGAGAGGCGCACGGCGTTCTCGTCGTCGCCGAATATCTCGCGCGCCGTCCTGCCCATCGCCTCGCTGCGCGGCATGCCGAAAAACGTCTCCCACGCCTTGTTGACCCCGCAGTAGCGTCCGTCCGGACCGGTGAAGTAGATGGGCGTGGGCAGCGCCTCGATCGCCTGTTGCGTAGTGTGTAACGCCTGCAGGCGCTTCGCTTCACGCGTCACGCGATAGAGCTCGGTGAAGACCTGCACCTTGGTGCGAAGGATCTCCGGCACGACCGGCGTCACGATGCAATCGACCGCGCCGAGCGCGTACGCTTTCGAGCTGTGCATCGCTTCGGCGTGCGCCGTGAGAAAGATGATCGGCGTATGCGCGTTCTTCGCACGGCTGCGCATCAACGCGGCGACCTCGAAGCCGTCCATGCCCGGCATGTTGACGTCGAGCAGGATGACGGCGAAATCCTGCTCGAGCACCCGCTTCAGCGCCTGCGCGCCCGAGCTCGCCGTCACGATGTTCTGGCCGAGATCGGCGAGTATGCTTTCGATGGCGAGCAGGTTTGCCGCGTTGTCGTCAACGATCAGAATGCTCGCCCGTTCGGGCTGCTGCGCGCTCGGTGTTTCCGTCATGCCTGCGGGTCCTCGCATTCGCGCCGGAGCTCGTGTGTGCCCCGGTCTTTCTCGGCGCCAATTGGGAGCAACCGACGTGCCTTAGCCGCGATTCCTGATGTAATTCTGCAAGTCATCGTGATATTTCGCACGCGCGCGGGAGCTTGCTTGCATAATAGCTCGCGCCAAAGGTATCCAGTGTCGTTATCGGTCGTTCTTAGAGCTGCGGCTCTTTTCATGGCTTTCGCCGCCATCGCGGCATGCGATCCGGCTTCCGCCGCCGCAGCGGAGCGCGCGGACGCCGTCGTCGAAGCGAAACGGAAGACCTCGCCCGCGAAGGGCCGCAGCGTGGAGCGTCCGTACGGCCGCGAAGGCGACGCGAGAAGAGTCAAGCGCGTCATCAAGATCGACATGTCCGACACGATGCGCTTTTTCCCCGACCAGATCCGCGTAAAGCGCGGCGAAACCGTGCGTTTCGCGCTCCGCAACAGCGGGCAGATGCCTCATGAGATGGTGATCGGCACGATGGACGAGTTGAAAAGCAAGGCGGCGCTCTCGAAGAAAAACGCAGAAACCGGCGTGATCGAGGAGCATGCGGTGCATGTTGCACCCGGCGCGACCGGCCGGCTCGTCTGGCAGTTCACGAAGGCCGGGGAATTCCACTACGCGTGCCTCGTACCCGGCCATTTCGAAGCAGGGATGATCGGCACGATCGTCGTCCGGTGACGACACCGTGAACCTGCACGAGTTGCTTCTACGGCGTGCCGCAGCCGAAAGGCCTCTGCGTGTCGCGCTGATCGGCGCCGGCAAGTTCGGCTCGATGTTTCTTTCGCAGGCGCGGCGCACGCGCGGAATGCACGTCGCCGCGGTCGTGGATCTGCAGCCCGATCGCGCGCGCGCAAGCCTCGCGCGGACCGGCTGGCCGCGCGAACAGACCATGGCACGCTCGCTCGCCGAGGCGCTTTCCGGCGGCTCGACGTACGTGACCGAAGACGCGGACGCCGTCATCCGCGCGCCGCGCGTCGAGATCGTGATCGACGCCACGGGCAATCCCGCAGCGGGCGTGCGTCACGCGCTCGCCTGTTGCGCGCAGGGCAAGCACATCGTGATGGTGAACGTCGAGGCCGACGCGCTCGCGGGGCCGCTGCTCGCGCGCCGCGCGCGCGAAGCGGGTGTGGTGTACACGCTCGCATACGGCGACCAGCCCGCGCTGATCTGCGAGATGGTGGACTGGGCGCGCGCCGCCGGGTTCGAGGTCATCGCCGCGGGCAAAGGCACGAAGTATCTTCCGCCATACCACGCCTCGACACCCGATACCGTGTGGGGCCACTACGGCTTTTCCGCGGAGCGCGTCGCAGCCGGCGACTTCAACGCGCAGATGTTCAATTCGTTCCTCGACGGCACGAAATCGGCGATCGAGATGACAGCGGTGGCGAACGCGACGGGCCTCACGCCCGCGCCTGACGGTCTCGGATTTCCGCCGGCCGGCGTGGACGAGCTGCCGCAGGTGCTGAAACCGCGCGAAGCCGGCGGCGTGCTGCATCATCGCGGGCAGGTCGAGGTCGTCTCGAGCCTGAAGCGTGACGGCACGCCCGTGTTTCGCGACCTGCGCTGGGGCGTTTACGTGACGTTTGCAGCCGACTCCGAGTACGTGCGCCGCTGCTTCGACGAGTACGGTCTGGTCACCGACGATTCGGGCGAATATGCGGCGATGTACAAGCCGTTCCACCTGATCGGGCTCGAGCTGGGTATCTCGGTTGCGAGCGCCGGCCTGCGCGGCGAGGCGACGGGCGCGCCCGATCGCTTCCGGGCCGACGCCGTGGCGGTCGCGAAGCGCGACCTCGCGGCGGGCGACACACTGGATGGAGAAGGCGGCTACACGGTGTACGGCAGGCTCGTGCCGGCGGCGGATTCGCTGCGACTGGCGGCCCTGCCGATCGGACTTGCGCACGGGGTGAAGCTCACGCGTGCGGTGCGCGAGGGACAGGCGCTGTCGTGGAACGATATCGAGGCGCCGCAAGCGAGCGAGGTGGTGCGCGTGCGCCGCGAGATGGAGCGGATGTTCTGATGGAAAGACGTGAATTCATGAAGGCGTGCGCGGCGGCCGCTCTGGCGGCGCCGGCGACCCTGGATGCGAAAGACCTGGCGCCCCGCTTCTATACGAAGAGCCGTCTCGTCGACGAGTCGCGTCAGCCGCTGCGTGCGAGCCGCCTCACGGTCGGGCGCAATTACATTTTCCATTACCCTTTCGAAGGCACGCCCTGCTTCCTCATCGATCTCGGCACGCCCACGGTCCAGAAAGTCGCGTTGCGCACCGAAGACGGCGGCACGTACGAATGGCCGGGCGGCGCCGGGCCGAAGCGCAGCGTCGTGGCGTACTCGGCGATCTGCACCCATCGCATGACCTATCCGACGCGGCAGATCAGCTTCATCAGCTACCGCGATCGCGCGACCGCCTCGCCGGTATCGCGGCCGAACACGATCCACTGCTGCTCGGAGCACAGCCAGTACGATCCCGGCGCGGGCGCGCGCGTCCTCAACGGCCCGGCGCCGCAGCCGCTGGCGGCGATCCTGCTCGAGCACGACGCTTCGAGCGACGGCCTTTACGCGGTCGGCACGCTCGGCGGAGAGATGTTCAACCAGTTCTTCGCGAAATACGAGCTCAAGCTCGAGCTCGATTACGGCAGCGGCCGCGCGCGCCAGCGCATCGGCGCGCACACGGTGGTGGCCGATCTCACCCGCTTCTGTAAGCAGCAGGTGCGCTGCTGACCGCGTGATGAAGTGATGAAGAGCGCCCTGCGTCACCGCTTCACCACGTCACCGCGTCACCGCATCACTGCGTCACTACAAGGTCGGGGTGTTCTTGTGCGCGTACGTCTTCTCGTACTGCGACTGGCACTCGACGCAGCGTAACGCCGTCGGCTGCGCTTCCAGCCGCGCATAGCCGATCTCGTTGCCGCAGGAATCGCACTCGCCGTAGTCGCCGCTGTCCATGCGGCGCAGCGCGGCATCGATATCGTGCAGTTCCTCGAGGTCCCTGCCGGCCTCCTGCAGGTGGAGGTCCGTGATCATGCGCGCGACCGATTCGTCCGCAGCGTCGCCCGGGCCGCCGGTCGCGTCCTCGTTGCCGTCGCCGGCTGCCTGCGAGCGCTGGTCGTTCACCTCGCTCGTAAGCGTGCGCTGCCGGTCGAGCAAGCGCTGCCGGAGGGTGTCGGTTTGTTGCTTCGTCAGGTTGGCCATGCCTCCCCGTTAACAACTACCGTGCCTGCCGGCACTTCTTAGAACGAACAGAGGGCAGCCGGGCATGGGCAACCCATCAGGTGCCCGTGTTCCCGCCATAACATCCCATCCTTAGGCGATGCTCCCGAATCACTAAATGCCGTCATAGCTGTAACAGCGCTAACAGATTGTTGCACTTTACTTGTTGCCGCCGCGCGCGGCCGAAACGTTTAATGCATCGAACACGCAGCATTTCGCTGCAGGCGGAAGAAAAGGAGCCCGTCATGACGATGCGTAAAACGACAACTTATCTGTTTGCGGCAGGCGCGCTGATGGCGGCGAGCGTGCCGGCGTTGGCCCACCACCGCGACTGGCACGGCGGCGGCCACGGTCACGCCCGCGGCCGGGTGGTGGTGGAGCGCCCGGTATACGTCGAGCGGCCCGTATACGTCGAGCGCCAGGTCGTGGTCGAGCGCCCTGTCTACGTGGAGCGTCCGGTCGTCTACGAGCGGCCGGTTTACGGTGCCCCCGTTTACGAGCCATACCCGGCCTACGAACCGTATGGCCAGCCCTATCCCGCCTATGAGCCGGTGCCGGTTTACGACAGCCGGCCACGCGTAAACGCTGTCGGCGCCGCCGCAGGTGCCGCCATCGGTGCAGTACTCGGCCACCAGGTCGGCGACCGGCATTCGCGCCCGGCGACCACCGCGGTCGGGGCAGCCATCGGCGGCTTTATCGGCAGCCAGTTCTAAGACCAACCAGGTTCTCCCCCGTGGGCGGCTTCGGCCGCCCTTTTTTTGCGCCTGCGGGAGCAGTCAAGTGCCCAGTGTGCGGTTTTCAACGGACGGTCGTCTGAGACCGCTCCCGCGAAAGATTTTTTCAGGTGCGGCAGAGGCCGCCGTACAGAGGAGAGAAAGACGAAAGAGGGTGTAATTTACCGGCCAAAAAAACTCATGTGTCGCCGGTTTGCAACAAAACAGTTGCGTGGCACAATCCTCCGCGGCTGCAATAACTACTTTGAAAATGCGCGCTTTCCCGGGGTTTTTTGCGTTCTTGGGCGCCATGATGGCGTGTGCAGCCCTTTCCGCCCAGGCTTCGATTACCGATTACCCGTTCCGGCTCGTCACCAAGAACCTCGGCGCTGAGCAGGAGCTCGTCGCCGAAAACGACGGGCCGGCAACGATTACCGTTTACATCACCCTCACCGGCGAGAATTTCGCTTCCGACCGGAACTGGCCTGCGACGGTGGTCGTGCCGCCCCAGACGGCGCTGCCGGTCGGCCGGGTGTTCTCGGCGGACAGGTCGGCGGGCGGATACAACTTCCTGTTCCGGTACAGCCACCACTTTGGCCGCCTGGAGGCAGCGCACGACCCCGATGCCGTGTACCGGCTGCCGTTTCAGGAAGGGCACGGATACGCCGTCACGCAGGCCTACGGCGGCAAGCTCACCAGCCACAACAATCGCGAGAATCTGTACGCGATCGACTTCTCGATGCCCGTCGGGACACCCATCATGGCCGCCCGTGGCGGCGTAGTGGTGGATGCAACCGTGCGGCACAAAGAAGGCGGGTTCGATATGCGCTACATCGACAAGGCGAACACCGTCGCGATCATGCATGACGACGGCACGGTCGCCGAATACGCGCACCTCGCCCACGGCGCCGAGGTCGTGAGGCTGGGACAGCGCGTCGCCGCGGGCGACCACATCGGCTACTCGGGCAACACCGGTTACTCGTCAGGGCCGCACCTGCACTTCATCGTCTCGAAACCGACTGTCACCGACGGCAAGGTTGCGCGCCAGTCGGTGCCCGTGCTGTTCTACGCGAGCGACCCATCCGTGCGCTTCGCCGCGCAAGCAGGGGTTACGTTCACCGCGAACTACAAGTCGTCCACGCCTGCGCCGCAGCTCCAGCAGGCGCGTCAGGACACCGCGACCGCCACCGGCGGCAGCCAGTAGGCGGCGACACCTGCGAGGCTCTCTGCCTCGCGCACACGCAAGTAGCTTTGTAGCTGGATTGAGACATGCGCGGCCGCGCGCGCTGTTGGTGGCGTTTTTCACGCCGGCACCAACCTTGCTCAGTCACAGTCATGAAGCGCATTCCCACGAAATACCCGCACATTTTTAACGCCGACGGAACAAGGCGTTACGAGCGGTGCCGCGGATATCTGGAAATCGTGTCCGACGCGAGCGGCGTCTACGTCTGCTGCAACGAGTGCGGCGAGGGCTACCGTTTTCAGTTCATCATGCGCCGCAGTGACGAGTTGGCCAACGGCAGCGACGGCAAGATCTTCTGACGCTGTTTTCCGCGTGAGATGGAGCCGGAAAGCGTAAGTCTGCGTAAGTGCCGAAGCTCCGGCTGCGGTTGTACCGTGCAGGGCGAAGAGACTTACTGCAGCGAGCACTGCGAAAATCAGGCGCGCAGCGCGATCCTCGCCGGCCAGGGATGCGAATGCGGTCATGCCGAGTGCCGCAACAACAAGCCGCCCGCGGTGTAGCGGTACTCATCTCCGGCTCGAGCCTCACTTTCCTTTCCTTCGCAGCATGCCGCGCGCGCGATGTCGTAGCATTGCGCCTTTCGTCGATGTCAGAAGCGCCGTGTTCTTTCGACTCGTTCTGTCCCTGCTGCTGGCGGTCGTCGTCCTCGACACCGCACGCGCCCAGAGCTATCCGCTAAAACCGGTGCGGATCATCTCACCGTATTCGCCGGGCGGTCTCGGCGATACGGTGCCGCGCGCGATCGCGCTGGGGCTGACCGAGCTCCTGGGCCAGCAGGTGATCGTGGAGAACCGCCCGGGCGCGAGCCAGATCATCGGCATGCAGGCCGCCGCCAAGTCGCCGCCCGACGGTTACACGCTCGTGTACGGCAGCGTGACGAGCCTCGCGATCAATCCGAGCGCGCACAGGAACCTGCCGTACGATCCGCTCAGGGATTTCGCGCCGGTGGCGCTGTGCGTGACCACGCCGCTCTATCTCGTGGTGCATCCTTCGGTGCCCGCGAAGTCGGTTAAAGACCTGATCGCGATCGCGCGCGCCCAACCGGGCAGGCTCGCGTACGGTTCCGGCGGCAATGGCTCGTCCAATCATCTGGCTGGCGAGCTCTTCAAAACGCTCGCGCAGGTCGATCTGCTCCACGTCCCGTACAAGGGCGCCGGCCCGGCGATGATCGACGTCATGGCAGGGCACGTCGACCTCATGCTCGGCGCAGCCGGCCTCGCCGAAGCGCGCGCCGGCAAGGTACGCGTGCTCGGCGTCACCAGCGCGAGGCGCAGCGCCGCGGCGCCCCAGGTGCCGACGCTCGCGGAGAGCGGCGTGCCGGGCTACGAAGCGACGATCTGGTTCGGCCTGCTCGCGCCCGCCGGAACGCCGACCGCCATCGTCAAGCGTCTGTCGGCCGACATCGGCAAAGTACTGTCGCAGTCGCGACTGCGCGAGCAATTCAGCACCGTCGAGATGACGCCGAGCACCCCGGAGGCTTTCGCCGCGCACATCGCGCGCGAGATTCCGAAATGGCGGAAGGTGATCCAGGGCGCGAAGATCGCGTTCGAGTGAGATGAAGATCGCCATCATCGGGGCGGGCATCGGCGGCCTCGCGGCCGCTTCGCTGCTCGCGCGCGCGGGCCATCACGTTCAGGTCTACGAGCAGGCGCCGCGCTTCGCCCGCGTCGGCGCCGGGATCCAGATGGCGCCCAACGCGGTCAAGGTGCTGCGCGGGCTCGGCATCGAGCCGCGCGTGAGGAAGATCGCGTTCCAGTCGGAAGTCGCGCTCTCGCGCGAGTGGAACACCGGTGAAGTCAGCAGTGAGCTCAAGCTGGGTCGAGAAGTCGAGGAGCGCTACGGCGCGCCGTACCTCTTCATGCATCGCGCGGAACTGCACGCCGCGATCCTGTCGGTGGTGCGACCGGACAGCATCCATCTCGGCATGAAGCTCGCCGGGCTCGACCAGAGCGCACGCGGTGTCACGCTCGCGTTCGCCGACGGCACGCGCGTCGAAACCGACATCGCGATCGGCGCCGACGGCGTGCACTCGGTCGTGCGGGAGACGCTGCTCGGACCCGAGCAGCCGCGTTTCACGGGCCGCGTCGCCTACCGCACCACGTTTGCCGCCTCGCGCCTCAAGGCCCGCATCACGCCCGCACGCACCAAATGGTGGGGACCCGACCGGCACATGGTGGTGTATTACGTGACCGCCGCGCTGGACGAGCTGTATTTCGTGACGAGCGTGCCCGAGAGCGCGGAATGGATGACGCCCGAGTCATGGTCGGCGAAAGGCGATCTCGAAGAGCTACGCGCCGCGTACGCCGGTTTTCATCCGGAAGTGCAGGCGGTGCTCGCCGCTTGCCCGGAAGTGTACAAATGGGCGCTGCTCGATCGCGATCCGCTACCGCGCTGGCACGAAGGGCATGTGGCGCTGCTCGGCGATGCCTGTCACCCGATGACGCCCTATATGGCACAGGGCGCGGCCTCGGCGCTCGAGGATGCGGCGGTGCTCATGCGCTGTCTCGAAGGCGTAGAACAGGACGGCGTCGGCGACGCGCTCGCGCAGTACGAAGCGACGCGCAAGCCGCGCGCTTCGGCGATTCAGACCCACTCCAGCACGAACACGTGGCTGCGCGGCGCGACGGACCCGGGCTGGGTCTACGGCTACGACGCGTGGACGACTCCGCTCCGCGCAGCGTAGCGGCGCAGCCGACGACGCAAGCGTCATCGGCGGCCGAGCGCGGGAGTGAATTACTCGATCCTGGCGCCGGAGATTTTCACCACCTTCGCGAACTTCGCGAGGTCGCGCCGGATCAGTGCCGCGAACTCGGCGGCGTTCGCTGATCCGGGCACCGCCCCCTGCTTCTCCAGCGTCGCGCGCGTCTCCGGCGCGTTGATCGTCTGCGCGAAAGCCTCGCTTATGCGCGCGAGCACGGGTTTCGGCGTCTTCGCGGGCGCGAGCAGCCCGAACCAGGTGATCGCTTCGTAACCGGGGACACCCGCCTCCGAGATCGTCGGCACTTCCGGAAGCTGCGCCGCGCGTTTGCCCGCGCCGACCCCGACGGCGCGTATGCGATCGGCCTTGATGTGCGCAAGCACCGGCGGGATCGAGTTGAACATCATATTCATGTGTCCCGCGAGCACGTCGCTGACCGCTTGCGGTGCGCCTTTGTACGGCACGTGCGTGATGCTCACGCCCGCCATGCTCTTGAAAAGCTCCATCGCGAGATGGTTCGCCGCGCCGCTGCCGGCTGAAGCGTAGTTGAGCTTGCCGGGATGCGCGTTCGCGAGCGCGATGAGCTCCTTCACCGATTTTGCCGGTACCGACGGATGCACGATCAGCAGGAACGGATTGCTGGCGATCAAGCCGATCGGCGTGAAGTCGTGCAGCGGATCGTAAGCGATCTTCTGCATGTGCGGCAGGATCGTGAGCGGGCCGGGGCTGCTTACGAGCAGCGTGTAGCCGTCGGGCGCGGCCTTCGCGGCGGTGTCAGTACCGATGAGGCCGCCGGCACCGCCGCGGTTATCCATCACGAGCGGCTGCCCGAGCACGCGCGACATGCCGGTGGTCACCATGCGCGCCATGATGTCCGGCGTGCCGCCGGCGGGCACGCCGACGATGACGCGAATCGGGCGCTCGGGATAGCTTTGTGCCGACGCGATGCACGCGGCGGCAAGCGGCAGCGCCGCCAGGATCTTCAGGAGGAGGCTCATGGGCGGATGGTATCCTCTCCGCCCCATCCGCTGAAAAGGAACATACGATGACGACCGAGGGGAAAGAGCTTGCGGGGAAGGTGGCGCTGGTCACCGGCGGCGCGCGCAACATCGGCCGCGCGATATCCACCGAGCTCGCACGAGCCGGCGCCGCCGTTGCGGTGAATACGCGCGCCTCGGTACCGGACGGCGAAAGCGTGGTGCACGAAATCCGCAGCGCCGGCGGACAAGCGGAGCTCTATGTCGCGGACATCGCGAACGAGCAAGCCGCCAGAAGCATGGTGGCAAACGCGCTGAAGCGCTTCAGCCGCATCGACTATCTCATCCTCAACGCCTCCGTGCGTACCGAGCGCCCGTTCCTCGAGCTCTCCTACGAAGAGTGGCGCACGCCGCTCTCCATCACGCTCGACGGCGCATTCTGGCTGACGCAGGCTTGCGTGCCGTCCATGCTCCAGAACGGCGGCGGCGCCATCGTGACGCTCGGAGGCATGATGGCGCTCTCCGGCGCGGCCCGGCGGGTACACGGCTCGGTTGCCAAGCACGGGCTCGTCGGCTTCACGCGGGCGATCGCGCGCGAATTCGCGGACCGCAACATTCGCGCGAACTGCATCGCTCCGGGACAGATGGACACGGAACGCGCGCCGGGGCGCACCACGCGCACCGCGGTCGATTCGATCCCGCTCAAACGCAAAGGCGATCCGGAAGAGATCGCCACCACCGTGCGCTTCCTGGTGGGACCGGGCGCAAGCTACATCACCGGCCAGTCGCTGCAGGTGAATGGCGGCGTGATGATGTTCTAAGTCGTGGGGTGCGCTGGTAGCGCACCGGCCGATGCGTCATCGATGCACCCTACGTGTTTCCAGCGCCTCGAACGCTCGACACGCCGCGCTCTTTGCGGAGACGGGCGCGCTCGTTGCCGGGTTCTGATCGGGCATCGACATATAATAGCGCCTCCTTCCGCTGGACCCCGATCAGCCCTTTGAAGACTTTTGCGCCGGCGCGTCATTCACGCGCGCTTCTTGTTTGCGCCGTGACGAGCGTCCTTTTCGCGCTCGCAGCGTGCGGCAGGAGCGGCGACGATGCCGCGAAGAAAAAAGACGCGGCTGCAGCGCCGCCCGCGATTGCCGTGACGGTGGTGAGCGTGCAGCCGCAACGCGTGCCGGTCACGCTCGAGGCGGTGGGCCAGGCAGAAGGCTCGCGTGAAGTCGAGGTCCGCGCCCGCGTCACCGGCATCGTCGAGAAACGTCTCTACAACGAAGGCGCTGCGGTAAAAGCGGGCGCCGTGCTCTTCGTGATCGACCGCGCGCCGTACGAGATCGCGGTCGCGCAGGCGAAGGCCGCGCTCGCGCAGGAGCGCGCGCGACAGGACCTCGCGGTGCGCGAGGCTGAGCGGCTGAAGACGCTCGCCCAGCAGCGCGCGATCAGTCAGCGCGAGTTCGAGGAAGCCCAGTCTTCGGTCCGGCAGATCGCCGCGGCCGCCGAAGGCGCACAGGCAAAGCTCGCCGAAGCGCAGTTGAATCTCTCTTACACCAGCGTGAGAGCACCGATCAGCGGCATCACGGGGCGCGCCGTGCGCTCCGAGGGCAGCCTCGTGACCGCGAACACCGAGTCGGCGCTGCTGACGACACTCACGCAGGTCGATCCGCTGTGGGTGCGCTTCTCGCTCGCGGAGCCGGATTTCGAGCGCATCCGCGCGAGCGCAAAGGGCGCGCAGGTGAACATCGTCAACCAGGACGGCGGCATCGCGGCGAAAAACGGCAGGCTCAATTTCGCAGGCTCGACCGTCGATCCCAAGCTCGGCACCGTGCAGCTCCGCGCGGAATTTCCGAATCCCGGCAATAAATGGCTTCCCGGCCAGTTCCTGAAGGTGCAAATCCTCGCCGGCGAACAGGACGCGTTTCTGGTGCCGCAGGCGGCCGTCGTGCAGACCGAGCAGGCGCGCATGGTGTGGATCGCCGCAGCCGACGGCAAAGCTTCGATGCGGCCGGTGCAGACCGCCGGTTGGCTCGGCACCGATTGGATCGTGACCGGCGGACTCAAGGCCGGTGAGAACGTGGTCGTCGACAACCTCATCAAGATGCGCCCGGGCGTGGCGGTGAAACCGCGCGCGCCGGGCGCGGCTCCGCAGCCGGCGTCGAAGTGATCTTTCGTTTGCCCCTCACCCCCAACCCTGCCCCCACGGTCCTGGGGAGAGGGGTTTTCGTGCTGAATGGGTAACTTCTCGCGGTTTTTCATCGAGCGGCCGATTTTCGCGAGCGTGCTCGCGATCATCATCACCATCGCGGGGCTGGTCTCGTCGGTCGCATTGCCGGTCTCGCAGTACCCGGAGATCGCGCCGCCGACGGTGACGATCAGCGCGAGCTACCCGGGCGCGAGCGCGGAGACGCTGGCGAAAACAGTCGCGGCGCCGATCGAGGAGCAGCTCTCCGGGGTCGAGAACATGATCTATTTCTCGTCCTCGGCCGCAGCGGACGGTAGCGTCGGCATCACGGCGACCTTCGAAGTCGGCACCGACGTGGATAAGGCGGTGTTCCAGTTGAATAACCGCGTGCAGCTCGCGCTGCCGCGTCTGCCGGAAGAAGTGCGCCGCAACGGCGTCATCGTCCAGAAGCGCTCGAACGACATTCTGCTCGTCGTCGGGCTCATGTCGCCGAAAGGCTCGCGCGGGACGACATTCCTCGCCAATCACGCGCAGGTGAACATGTTGGACGAGCTGAAGCGCGTGAACGGCGTCGGGGACGTGACGCTGTTCGGTTCCGGCTATGCGATGCGCATCTGGCTGCAGCCCGACAAGATGGCCCGGCTCGGCGTCACGCCGACCGATATCGCGAACGCGATCCGCGTGCAGAACGCGCAGTACGCCGCCGGAAAGGTCGGCGGCGAGCCGGCGCCCGCGGGCCAGGCGCTCAATTACACGGTCACCGCACAGGGCCGCCTGGTGCGTCCGGAGGAATTCGGCAACATCGTCGTGCGCGCGGGCGGCCCGAGCGGCGTGCTGCGGATCAGGGACGTTGCGCGTGTCGAGCTCGGGGCGCAAACCTACGACATCAGCACCACGGTGGACGGCAAGCCCGCGGTCGGCATGGCGGTCTTTCTTCAGACCGGCGCCAACGCGCTCGACGTCGCCGGCGCGGTCAAGCAGCGCATCGCCGAGCTCGCGCGCGGCTTTCCGGAAGACGTCGAGTACCTGATCCCCTTCGATACGACGCGCGTCGTCGAGGCCTCGATACACGAGGTCGTGGTGACGATCGCGGAAGCCGCGGTCCTCGTGCTGCTGGTCGTGTTCGTGTTCCTCCAGCACTGGCGGGCGACGCTGATCCCGATGATCGCGGTACCGGTATCGCTGATCGGGACCTTCGCCGGGCTGCTCGCGCTGGGCTTCTCGATCAACACGCTGACGCTGTTCGCGATGGTGCTCGCGATCGGTATCGTGGTCGACGACGCGATCGTCGTGCTGGAGAACGTCGAGCGCCTCATGCGCGAGGAGCACATGAGCGCAAAGCAGGCATCGATCGAGGCGATGCAGGAGGTGTCGGGCGCCGTGCTGGCGATCGTGCTCGTGCTTTGTGCGGTGTTCATTCCGGTCGCCTTCCTCGGCGGCATCGCGGGCGTGCTCTACAAGCAGTTCGCCGTGACCGTCGCGATCGCCGTGGTCATCTCCGGCTTCGTGGCGCTCACGCTGACGCCGGCGATGTGCGCACTGCTGCTCAAGCCCGGCGATCACGAGTCGCGCCTGTTCAGGCCATTCAATACCGGATTTCGCAAGCTCACCCAGACCTTTCTGGCGTTCGTCAATCGCGCCCTCAGGCACCGGGTGCTCTCCGGGCTCGCCACGCTCGGCGTCATCGCGCTCGCGGTGCTGCTCTTCTACCAGGTGCCCACGAGCTTCGTCCCGCCCGAGGACCAGGGCTACGTGATCAGCTCGATCGTACTGCCGGACGCGGCGACGCTCCAGCGCACCGCCAGAACGGGTGAGGAGTTTCAGCAGCGCGTTTCGAAGGATCCTGCGATCGATCACATGTTCGTCGCGCCGGGCCGCGACTTCATCGGCGGCGGCAACAAGCCCAATGCGGCCACGAGCTTCATCCTGCTCAAGCACTGGGACGACCGGGAGAAGACCGGCGCGCAGCTCGCCGGCGAAATCTCGCGCATGGGACAGACCTTCACCGACGGCATGGCCGTCGCCTTCAACCCGCCTGCGATCCGCGGACTCGGCGCCGCCGGCGGCTTCGAAGCGTTCGTGCAGGCGCGTGCGGACTCCGACCCCCGACGCCTCGCGCAGGCCGTGCAGGGATTCACGGCCGCGCTCATGAAACATCCCGATCTGCAGGGCATCAACACGTTCTTTCGGCCCACGGTGCCGCAGCTTTTCGTGGAGGTGAACCGCGAGCAGGCGATGGCGCTCGGCGTACCGATCGATCAGGTTTTCGACGCGCTCCAGAGCACGATGGGACCGCTGTACGTGAACGACTTCAACATGCAGGGGCGCACCTACCGCGTGCAGGTCCAGGCGGACGCCGCGTACCGCGCGCAGCCGGACGACGTCGGACAGGTGCACGTGCGCTCGAATACGACGGGCGAGATGATTCCGCTGCGCGCGCTGGTGCGCACTTCGACGATCACGGGGCCGGAGCAGGTCGAGCGCTACAACGGCTTCCTCGCGGCGAAGGTGTTCGGCAGCGGGAGAGCCGGCGTGTCCTCCGGGCAGGCGATCGCCACCGTGGAGCGCATCGCGCAGGAGACGCTGCCGGCGGGCTACACGATCGAATGGACCGGGCAGGCGTTCCAGGAAAAGCGCACCGGCGCCGCCTCGCTCTTCGCGTTCGGCTTCGCGATCGTGATGGTGTATCTCATCCTCGCCGCGCTCTACGAACGCTGGCGCCTGCCGGGCGCGGTGGTACTCGCGGTGCCGTTCGCCGTGCTGGGTGCGCTCGTGCTCGTCGCGCTGCGCGGCATGGAGAACGACATCTACTTTCAGATCGGGTTGGTCGTGCTGATCGGCCTCGCCGCCAAGAATGCGATCCTGATCGTGGAATTCGCCCAGCAGGGGCTCTTATCGGGTATGCGCGCGTCCGACGCCGCGCTGCAGGCCGCGCGGCTGCGCTTCCGGCCGATCGTCATGACCTCGCTCGCGTTCGTGCTCGGCGTCCTGCCGCTCGCCGTCGCGACCGGCGCGGGCGCCGGCGCGCGCCGTTCGATGGGCACCGGCGTGGTGGGCGGGATGCTCGCGGCGACATTCATCGCCACCGTGTTCGTGCCGCTCTTTTTCGTGTGGCTCGCGCGCCGCCAGAAAATGGGCGAGACCCCGGCGGCCGACACCGACGCAGCGGGCGACCTGTGAGCTTGGACGTGCCCGTGAGGGGCAGCATCACCACGCTCGTCCTCACGCTCTCCCTCTCCGCCTGCACCTTGGGCCCGAACTTCAAGCTGCCGTTCCTGAACCTGCCGAAGGCCTATCCGCAGCCCGAGGTGACGACTACCGCGGCGCCGCTGCCGGTGCCGGCGAACTGGTGGCGCCTGTACGGGGACCCGGTACTCGAGAAGCTCGTTGCCGCCGGGCTCGAGCACAACGTCGACGTGCGCATCGCCGTCGCGCGCATCGAGGAAGCCGAAGCGTTCCTGCGCGAAGTGAACGCGGCATCGCTGCTGCCCGAGATCGAGGGCGAGGTGGGTGCCGGGCGCTCGCGCTCGAGCACCCGCACCGGGACGCTTCCGGCTTCGGCCGCACCGATCCGCAACGATTTCCGGCTCGCGGCCAACACTTTTTTCGAGCTCGACGTGTGGGGGCGGCTCCGCCGCACGCGCGAGGCCGCGCGCGCGCAGTACATGGCGACGCGCTACGCGCGCGACACCGTCGCCCTGACGCTCGTCGCCGGCATCGCGCAGACGTATTTCAACGTCCGGGGTCTCGATGCGCAGATCCTCGTCTCGGAAGAATCGCTGAAGGCCGCCGAAGACACGCTCGACATCGCGCGCAAGCGCGCCGACGCCGGATTCGTTTCCGATCTCGACGTCAACCAGTCCGATGCCAATCGTGCGCAGATCTCGGCGCAGTTGAAGGACTTGAGGCGCCAGCGCGCTGCCGCGGTCCATCAGCTCGGCGTGCTCACCGGCGGGCTCGATCTCGCGATCGAGCCCGCCGATCTGCGCGCGCTGCCATCGCCGCCGCTGCCGCCCGCGGGACTGCCTTCGACGCTGCTCGAGCGCCGGCCGGACATCCGCGAAGCCGAATCGACGTTCGCCGCCGCGAACGCGCAGATCGGCGTCGCGCGCGCCGCGCAGTTTCCGACGTTCAGCTTGACCGGCGCACTCGGTCGCCAAAGCCGCGAGCTCTCGACACTCTTTTCGACCGGCGCCGGTATCTGGTCGGTCGGACTCGACGTCGTCGGCCCGATCCTCGACTACGGCCGCTACAAGGCGCGCACCGAGCAGGCCGAAGCGCGCGCGCGGCAGGCGGCGGCGAGCTACGAGAAGACGGCGCAACGCGCGTTTCGCGAAGTATCGGATGCGCTGTCGAACGTGCGGCTCGCCGCCGAGGGCGAAGCGGACCTGCGGCGCCGCGCGGAGGCCGCGGCCAACACGCTGCGGCTCGCGACACTGCGCTACGAATCCGGCTACTCGGCCTATCTGGAAGTGCTCGATGCGCAGCGCACGCTCAACGACGCGCAGCTCGCGCTGGTGCGTAACCGGCAGGCGTATCTCGCCTACACGGTCGATCTCATGAACGCGCTGGGCGGCGGCTGGGTCGGCTATTGACGCTGTTGGGCCGTTCAGGGTTCGACACGCTCATTACGCTAGCCCACCATGACATAACCGGTTTCTTCGAGGCTGCCCGCGCCGGTATAGACGCCGATCACTTCCAGCGTTTCGGTGGCGCTCGTGTTCACCATGAAGTGCTCGACCCCTCTGCCGACGAAGTGCACGTGACCGCCGCGCACGTCGCAGCGCGCGTCTCCGGCGCCCACGACGCCGCGCCCGCGAATCACGTAGTAGAGCACCTCGCAGCGATCGTAGCGGTGACGTCCGTGAACGTCGCCCGGCGCGAGCTTCGCCCAGAACAGCGCGTTCGCACTGCCGTTGTGACGGCCGATCGGCAGGCGGAAATCCGCGATGCGCCAGCCCTGCGCCGC
>DASPNJ010000139.1:0-132788 GCA_035626595.1 Burkholderiales bacterium | reverse complement strand
GAGCGGCAGATCGGTGCCCCAGTTGATGGTGTTCGTCTGGCGGCGCATGTAGGCCTGCCATGCATCCGAACCCGCTTCGCGCCCGCCTCCGGTTTCCTTCTCGCCGCCGAATGCGCCGCCGATCTCCGCGCCCGAAGTGCCGACGTTGACGTTCGCGATGCCGCAGTCGCTGCCGGCAGCGGAGAGGAAGCGTTCGGCGCGGCGCAGATCGCGCGTGAATAGCGACGAGGAGAGCCCCTGCGGCACGCCGTTGTTGATTGCAATGGCTTCCTCGAGCGAGCTGTAGCGCAGCGCGTACAGGATCGGCGCGAACGTCTCGTGCTGGACGATCGGCCACTCGGGCTTCGCGTGCACGAGCGTCGGCTCAACAAAGTAGCCCGGCCGCTCCAGCACGTTGCCGCCGTAGACGATATCCGCGCCGAGCGACTTCAGCTCGGCGATGGCTTTCGCATAGCGCTCGACGGCGGCCGCATCGATGAGCGGCCCCATCAGCACGCCGGGTTCCAGCGGATGACCGATGCGCACGCTGCGGTAGGCGGACGCGAGACGCCGGCACATCTCGTCGTAAACGGCTTCATGCGCGATCAGCCGCCGCGTGGTCGTACAGCGCTGGCCGGCCGTGCCGACCGCGCCGAACAGGATTGCGCGCACGGCAAGCTCGAGATCCGCGGTCTCGTCCACGATCACCGCGTTGTTGCCCGAGCATTCGAGCAGGTACTTGCCCATGCGCCGCGAGACCGTTTCCGCGACACGCCTGCCGACGGCGCTCGATCCGGTGAAGGAAACGAGCGCTACCCGCGCATCGGCCACGAGCGCTTCGGAAAGCGTGTCGTCGTCGCTCACCAGCAGCGAAAAGACGCCCCGGTGCTCCGTCTGCGCCAGCACGCGCTCGATGATGCGCTGGACCGCGACGGCCGCGAGCGGCGCTTTCGCCGACGGCTTCCAGACGACGGCGTTCCCGGCGACCGCCGCGATGAACGCGTTCCACGACCACACCGCGACCGGGAAATTGAACGCCGTGATCACGCCGACGACGCCGAGCGGATGCCACTGCTCGTACATCCGGTGGTGCGGGCGTTCGGAGTGCATCGTCTTGCCGTAGAGCATGCGCGACTGGCCGACGGCGAAATCCGCGATGTCGATCATCTCCTGCACTTCGCCGTCGCCTTCCGCCTTGATCTTGCCGGTCTCCAGCGACACGAGGCTGCCGAGCGCGTCCTTGTGACGGCGCAATTCCATCGCAATGAGGCGCACGATCTCGCCGCGCTGCGGCGCCGGCACGAGCCGCCAGGCTTTCGCGCGTGCGTGCGCGGCGGCGATCACGCGCTCGTACGCCTCATGCGAGGCGCCGCCGACGGTGGCGATCGGCTCGGCAGAGCCGGGATCGGTCGAGGCGAACTGATGCGTGCCGGCCATCCAGTGCGAGCCGTCCGACGCCGCTGGATTGTCGGCGCCGAGCCCGAGCGTGCTCAGGATGTCGTGCACGAGCCGGCTATGCGATGGGGCGCTCCGCGGACTGATCGGCGAGCTCATGGAAGGTGTTGCGGATGATTTCGAGCGCGGTGTCGATGTCATTCTGCGTGATCACGAGCGGCGGGGCGAGCCGGATCACCGTTTCGTGCGTGTCTTTCGTCAGTATGCCGCGTTCCATCAGCCGCTCGCACACTGCCCGCGCGCTGACGCGTGAGGTGTCGATCTCGAGCCCGATCAGAAGACCGCGGCCGCGCACCGCGCGCACGAGCGGCAAGCGCGCCTCGGCGAGCTTCGACAGGAAATACCGGCCGAGCGTCGCGGCGCGCTCGGCGAGCCGCTCGTCGACGAGCACCGACAGCGCCTCGAGCGCAACCGCGGCGGCGAGCGGATTGCCGCCGAACGTGCTGCCATGATCGCCGGGCGCGAACACGCCGAGCACGTCGCGGCGCGAGAGGAACGCCGACACCGGCAGCACGCCGCCGCCGAGCGCCTTGCCGAGAATGAGGCCGTCCGGCTTCACGTGCTCGTGCTCGCAGGCGAGGAACCGCCCGGTGCGCCCGAGGCCCGTCTGCACCTCGTCGCATACGAGCAGCACGTTGTGCTCCCGGCAGATGCGCGCGCATTCGGCGAGATAGCCGACCGGCGGAATCACGATGCCCGCTTCGCCCTGAATCGGCTCGACCAGGAAGGCCGCGGTATTCGGCGTGATCGCCGCTTCCAGCGCCGCCGGATCTCCGTAGGGAATCGTGCGGAACCCGCCGGGGAAGGGCCCGAAGCCGTCGCGATACTGCGCTTCGGTGGACATCGCGAGGATCGCGATCGAGCGGCCGTGAAAATTTCCGCGACACGCGATGATTTCCACGCGATCGGACGCGATGCGTTTGACCTTGGCGCCCCACTTGCGACACGCCTTGAGCGCGCCCTCGACCGCTTCCAGGCCCGTGTTCGCCGGCAGCGCGAGATCCTGCCCGGTCAGCTCGCACAGCCGCTGAAGCAGCAGCGGGAGCTTGTTGTTGTAATAGACGCGTGAAGTGACGGCGAGCTCGCCCGCCTGCTTACGCAGCGCCTCCACGATGCGCGGATGAGCGTGCCCATGACTCACGGCCGAGTACGCGCTCATCATGTCCATGTAGCGGCGTCCGCGATCGTCCCACAGATAGGCGCCCTGGCCCCTCACCAGTACCACGGGAAACGGCTCGTAGTTGTGCGCGCCGTAGCCCTGCTCGAGCGCGATCGATGTGTGTGCCTGTGGGAACGCAGCGTCGTTCATGCAAGCCTCGCGTGTCTGCTTGTTAGATCACGCCGCGCGAGCTTCGTTCTCTCGCGCTGTGCCGGGCTTTCTGCAAGGCCTATGCCGCCGGGCGTAGGGTGCGCTGGTAGCGCACCGCAGTGCGCCATCGACGCACCTTACGAACGGAAATATGCCTCCACGCGCTCGGCGGTTTTGTACGCAGACGCAATGCAGTCCCCCACCGCAACACCGCCGCGGTAGGCGCCGGACAGGAAAAGTCCGCGCATCGCTTCTTCGGCTGCGGCTGCGCGGCGCAACCGCTCGAGGTGCCCCATCGTGTACTGCGGGATCGCGCGCGGCCACTGGGTGACGACGCTCAGCTCCGCCGGTCCCGATGCGCCGAGCAGCACCGAAAGCTCATCCGAGACGGTACGATCGATCTCGTCCGTGGTGCCGCGGGCGAGGTCCGGATTGCGCTGTCCGCCGACGAACGTCGTGAGCAGCACGTGACCCGCGGGCGCGCGGGCTTCGAACGTGCTGGAAGAAAAGAGGCAGCCGAGGATGCGCCGTCGTTCGACGCGCGGCGCGAGGAAACCGAAGCCGTCGAGCGGATGGCTTATCTGCTCGCGCCGGTACGCACGCGCCACGGATGCGACCGGCGCATAGGGAATCTCGTTCAGCGCCACGGCGGCGTCGGGCGCAAGCGGTAACACCAGATCGCCTGCGGCGCTCGCCGGTACCGCCGCCACGACCGCGCGCGCGTGGACTTCGAGCCCGCCGTTGCGGCTCTGGATATCGACGCGTATCCCTTCGCCGCCGGCGGCATGCAACGCGGCGGCGCGATGCGCGGTGTGCACCTCTACGCGCGCGGCGAGCGCATCGGTCAGGGTTTGCACGCCCTCCCGGAACGAGAAGCTCTTCGCGATGTTCTTCGCGGGTTCACCGCGCGCCTTGCGCTCACGCGTGCCTCCGATCTGGCCTTTGATCAGGCTGCCGTATGCCTGCTCGAGCGCGTACAGGCGCGGGAACGCCGCCTGTACCGACAGCTCGTCGGGATTGCCCGCATAGATGCCGGCGACGAACGGCTCGACGGCGTAGTCGAGGAATTCGGATCCGAGACGCCGCCTGACGAAGTCCGCGATCGATTCCTCGCCGTGCGCCGCTGCGACGAATGGCTCGCGCAGCAACTGCAGCTTCCCTCGCAGTGAGAAGAGCGGCGTTGCGAGGAATGCAGGAGGCGACATCGGCAGCGCAACGAGCCGCCCGTGCTTGAGCACGTAGCGTCGCGCCGCGGCGGCGTGCATCTCGACGCGCTCGCCGCGGATGCCGAGCGCGTCCAGCAGCGCGCCGATGCGCGGGCTCGTGTCGAGAATGCTGTTCGGTCCGCGCTCGTAGAGAAAGCCGTTCTCGCGCACCGTCGCGATCACGCCGCCGGCGCGCTCGGCGGCTTCGACGACGAGCACGCGCAATCCGCGGCGCTGCAGCTCGTATGCCGCCGTCAAGCCGGAGATGCCGGCGCCGATGACCAGCACATCGCTGTCGCTGCGCATGGAGGGGATTATGCATAATGCGGGCGCGGAACCCGGTCGGTGGTTCCATCACGGAGTCCTTCGTTTGCTGGAAGTTTCCGATCTCGCGTGCGTGCGCGGCGAGCGCACGCTCTTCAGCGGCGTCAGTTTCACGCTCGAACCCGGCGCGCTGCTGCGCGTCGCGGGCCCGAATGGCAGCGGCAAGACGAGCCTGCTGCGGATCGTGTGCGGCCTGATGCTGCAGGCGGAAGGCGAAGTGCGCTGGAGAGGCGAAAACATTCGCAGCCTCCGTGAAGAGTACTGGCGCGACCTGAACTACATCGGGCATCTCAACGCGCTGAAGGACGATCTCACCGGCCTCGAGAACATACAGATCGGCGCGGCGCTCTCCGGCCGCGGCGTCACGCGTGAGGCCGCACTGCGCGCGCTCGGCGATCTCGGCGTCGCGCAATGCGCGGAGCTACCCGCGCGCGTGCTCTCGCAGGGCCAGCGGCGGCGTGTGGCGCTCGCGCGGCTGATCGTCCTGCGCGGCACACCCCTGTGGGTACTCGACGAGCCGTTCCCGGGGCTCGACGCGGAAGCGGTGGATTTCGTCAGCGCGAGGCTCGCGCAGCACATCACACAAGGCGGCTCGGTCGTGCTCACCACGCACCAGGAGGTGGCGATCGACGCTCGCCAGCACAGGATCGATCTCGCCGCATGACGGGCGCGCTGCGCACCGCGATCTATCGCGATCTGCTGCTCGCGATGCGGCGTCCGGCCGACGTCTATACAGCGGTGATCTTCTTCGTCATCACCGTGACGCTGTTTCCGCTGGGCATCGGACCCGAGCCGGAGCTTCTGCGCGCAATCGCACCGGGCGCGATGTGGGTTGCGGCGCTGCTCGCGTCCATGCTCGCGCTGCCGCGCATGTTCGCCTCCGATCACGCCGACGGCACGCTCGAGCAGATGCTCCTGAGCGCGGAGCCGCTGGGCGCGCTCGTCGTCGCGAAGGTTACGGCGCACTGGCTGATATCGGGGCTGCCGCTCGTCATCGTGAGCCCGGTGCTCGCGATCCAGTACGACCTGTCGGCCGACACCCTCGGGGTGCTGGTATTGAGCCTGCTGATCGGCACTCCGGTCATGAGCTTCATCGGTGCGATCGGCGCGGCGCTGACGCTCGGCTTACGGGCGGCGGGCGTGCTGCTCTCGCTGCTCGTGCTCCCGCTCTATGTTCCCGTGCTGATACTCGGCACCGGCGCCGTGGACATGGTGTCGGCGGGCTCGAGCGCGCAGGCGCACTTCCTCCTGATGGGCGCGCTGCTCATCGTCGCGGTGGTGCTGGCGCCGTGGGCCACGGCCGCGGCACTGCGTGTATCTTCGGAGTAGCCATGCGCATCCTCCTCGTGGAAGACGATCCGCTGCTGGCCGACGCCGTCGCGCGGGCGTTCAGCCAGAACGCGCACGCCGTGGACGCCGTGCGCACCGGCGAAGCTGCCGACCAGGCGCTCGCCGCGAATACCTACGATCTCGTTCTGCTGGATATCGCGCTACCGAAGATGGACGGGCTGGAGGTGCTGAGGCGGCTGAGGGCGCGACGCTCGTCGGTCCCCGTCATCTTGATCACCGTGCGCGACAGCCTCGAGGACCGCATCGACGGCCTGGACTGCGGCGCCGACGATTACATCACCAAGCCTTTTCACCTGTCGGAGCTGGAAGCGCGTGTGCGTGCGGTGGTCCGGCGCGCGCAGGCGGGCGCGAGCTCCGACATCGCGCACGGCCGTCTGCGGCTCGATGTTGCCGGCCGCAGGCTCTATTCCGACGACGAGCCGGTCGAGCTCTCGGTGCGCGAGTTCGCCGTGGCCGAGCTGCTGCTGACGCGCGCCGGCAAGGTCGTCACCAAGCAGCAGATTCTGGACAAGCTCTACGGCTGGGAGGAGGGCTCTTCGAGCAACGCCGTGGAAGTCTTCGTCTATCGGCTGCGCAAGAAGCTCGAGCCGTCTGGCGTCACCGTCCGCACCATCCGCGGCATGGGCTATCTCATCGAAAAAGCGCGTGACTGACCATCCGCTGCTGCGCACGAAGCTGCTGCGGTGGCTGCTGGTGCCGCTCCTCCTTCTGCTCACGGCCGACACGGTGGTGAGCTACTGGTTCGCGCTGCGCTTTTCCGACCGCGCTCACGACCGCGCGCTGCTCGAGATGGCGCGCGAGGCGTCGATACATCTGCGCGGCGAAGCCGGGCGGCTCCGCTTCGACATGCCGGAGCCTGCGCGCGCCGTGATCTTTACGGACCTCACCGACACGCTTTACTACGAGATCACCACGGCGACCGGCGCACTCATAGACGGCAAGCCGATCGCGGCGCCTCGCCGCGGCCGTGGCAGCCGCGCGGAGCTCGTGTACGACAGCGAGATCGACGGCGTACCGGTGCGCGTCGCGGAGCTGTGGGTCGCGACGCAGCCGGGCACCCGCGACGCGGACGCGGCGATACGCATCGCGGAAACGAAGGTGAAGCGCGGCGAGCTCACCCGCGAGATCATGTTCAGCGTGGTCGTGCCGCAGGTGCTGCTCATCGTGTTCGCCGGGGTTCTCGTTTGGGTCGGCGTAGTGCGCGGCCTCTCGCCGCTGACGGCGCTGCAGGACGCGATTGCGTCGCGCTCGTATCGCGACCGCAGCCCCGTAGTGGTATCCGAGGTGCCGGGCGAGGTCCAGCCGCTCATCGACGAGATCAATCAGCTTCTCGACCGCCTCGACGATGCGCTCACCATGCAGGACAGGTTCATCGCCGACGCCGCGCATCAGTTGAAGACGCCGGTCGCGGCGCTCCAGGCGCAGCTCGAGCTCGCGCTGAGCGAGCCCGATCCGCAGCGCACGCGCGAGTCGCTCGCGAAGGTCGCGGCAGGGCTCGAGCGCCTCTCGCACCTCGTGTCGCAACTGCTCGCGCTCGCGCGCAACGAGCCGGAAGCGGCCAGGACCATGATGCTCGCCCGCGTGGACCTTGCCGCGCTCGTGTTCGAGGCAACGGCGGACTGGGTGGATGCGGCGCTCGGCAAGAGCATCGACCTGGGGTTCGAAGGCGAGAAGGACGGCGTGAGCGTCGAGGGCGACCCGGTCAGGCTGCGCGAGCTTCTCGACAACCTGCTCGATAACGCGGTGCGCTATACGCCCGAGGGCGGGCGCGTCACCGTCCGCGTGAGCGGAGCGCCGCCGAGCGTTTCGGTGAGCGACGACGGCCCGACGATTCCCACGTCCGACCGGCAACGGATCTTCCAGCGGTTCTATCGCGTGCTCGGCACCACCGAGCGCGGCAGCGGCCTGGGGCTTGCCATCGCGCAGGAGATCGCCCATCTGCACGGTGCGCGCATCACGCCGTCGGACGATCTCGACGGAACGGGCAATACCTTCACTGTCTCCTTCGATTCGCGCGCAGTCTCCTGAGCGAACCCGGCGCGGCGTATCAGCCTGCGTTCATCTTCGCGTGTACTTCGTGTAATCCCCGCGACAGGGTGCGTCAATCGACGCCCCGTAGTCTCGCCTCCTGGTAGCGCGCATCCCGCGCGTACAGGGAGGCCGTCAGACATGGACATGTTCACCACTTCGGTATTCTGGGTCGCGCTCGCCCAGATCATGATGATCAACATCCTGCTCTCGGGCGATAACGCGGTCGTGATCGCCATGGCGAGCCGCGCGCTGCCGCCGCAGCAGCAGAAACAGGCGATTCTCTTCGGCAGCTTCGGTGCGATCGTGCTGCGGATCATCCTCACGTTTTTCGCGGTCGCGCTGCTCGCGCTGCCCTACCTCAAGATCGTCGGCGCGGTCCTGCTCGTGTGGATCGGCATTCAGCTCCTCCTGCCGGACGACGCCGAAGCCGAGCTCGACGGCCACTCCAACCTGTGGGGCGCGATCAAGACGATCATCGTCGCCGACTTCGTGATGAGCCTCGACAACGTGCTCGGCGTCGCGGCCGCCGCGAAGGGCAACATCGTGCTGCTCGTCATCGGCCTCGCCGTCAGCATCCCGCTGATCATCTACGGCAGCACGGTGATACTCAAGCTCATGAACCGCTGGCCCATCATCATCACGGCGGGCGGCGGGCTGCTCGGCTGGGTCGCGGGCGAGATGGCCGTCACCGACCCGGCGATCAGCGCGTGGGTCGACTCGAGCGCGCATTGGCTGCACTGGGCAGCCCCGGTACTCGCGACGCTGCTGGTGATCGGCGTCGGGAAGTACATGGCGCGCGAAGTCCCGGATCAGGAGACCGTGGTCGTCGATCTGCAGAAGCTCGATGAGGAGCCGGCGCCGCCGGGATACCACTGGGTGTCGCGCCCATGGCGCATCCTTCCGGACGGCACGCGCGAATACGCGCACCTTCAGGGCAAGACGGGATTTCGCACGCTGGTGCCGGTGAGCGCGCACCTGCGGCATTCCGGGCATCCGAGCGGCCCGCAGCTCATCGTGGACGGGGTGCAGCATGAAGCCGGCAAGGCCGGTGGGGGCGAGTCGGGCGCTGCTCCCGGCGACGGCGCAATCGGCGCCAAGGCGTCGTAGCACAAAAACGCTACACTGACCTGCAAGCGGCGCGACTGCCGGAGTCGCGCACGCCGGGGAGAATGAAAAAATGCAGGTCAGTTCCGCGCTTGCGCGTCGGGTGCGACGCGCTTTCGATGGCCTCTCAGCCGCGGTACTGGCATGCATGCTGCCGTTTCCAGCAGCGCAGGCTTCGAACCTGGCCGCCGCGGATATCGCCGAGCTCTCGCTCGAGCAGCTCGCGAATATCGTCGTCACGTCCGTTTCAAGGCGCGAGGAACGGCTCGGATCGGCGGCGGCTTCGGTCTACGTCATCTCGAATGAGGACATCCGGCGGGCGGGCGCGAACACGCTTCCCGAGGCGCTGAGGCTCGCGCCGAACCTGCACGTCGCCCGCGCCGACGCGAACCAGTATGCGATCAGTGCGCGCGGCTTCAACGCCACGCTTGCGAACCGGCTGCTGGTACTGATCGACGGGCGCATTGTGTACAGCCCGCTCTTCTCGGGCGTGTTCTGGGAAGTGCAGGACGTGATGCTGGAAGACGTCGACCGCATCGAGGTGATCAGCGGTCCTGGCGCGACGTTGTGGGGCGCGAACGCGGTCAACGGCGTCATCAACGTGATTACGCGCCGCGCCCGGGATACCCAAAGCGGGCTCGTCTCTGCAGGCGCCGGCAATCGCGAGCGCGCGGGCGCCGTGCGATACGGCGGCACCGTCGGCGAAAGCGGGCACTACCGCGTCTACGCAAAGCACTTCGATCGGGAACAGTCTCTGGCGCGCAGCGGCGCACCCATTCGCGACGCGCCGGTGAGAAACCAGGCCGGCTTCAGAATGGACTGGGGACCGGCCGAGCGCGGCTTCACCGTTCAGGGCGATGCGTACAAGACGGACATCGAACAGGTGGCCGGCGGCTCGCGCGATCTCGGCGGCGCCAACCTGATCGTGCGCTGGACCGACCGCAAAGCCGATGGCTCGGGCATCCAGGCGCAGGCGTACTACGATCGCATCGAGCGCGACCAGCCCGGCGCGATCCGTGAAGAGCTCGACATCTTCGACGCCGAGCTCCAGCACGGCCTCGCGCTCGGCGCGCACAACGTGCTGTGGGGCGCGGGATTCAGACACGCGCGAGATCGTCTGCAGAACCTGGTGCCGGCGGCCCTCGGGTTCATCCCCGACAGCCGGAGCCTCTCGTGGTGGCACGTCTTCGCGCAGGACGAGTGGCGCCTGCGCCCGGACCTCGCGTTGACGTTCGGCATGAAAGCCGAGCACAACGACTACACCGGACTCGAATGGCTGCCGAGCGCGCGCTTCGCCTGGTCGGCGACGCCGACGCAGGTGTTATGGGGGGCGGTGTCGCGTGCCGTGCGCGCACCCTCGCGCATCGACCGCGAGTTCTTCATTCCGGCCGCCGGGCCGGTGGTGCTACTTCGCGGCGGGCCGGATTTCCAATCCGAGGTCGCGTACGTCTTCGAGCTCGGATACCGCGCGCAGCTCACGCCGGGGCTCAACTATTCGCTGACGCTGTTCCGGCACGAGCATCAGCGTCTGCGAAGCGTCGAGCCGGGGCTCGGGACGACCATCCAGAACAGGATCGAAGGCTCGACGACCGGGCTGGAGACGTGGGGTAGCTATCGCGTCCTGCCGAATTGGCGCCTCGATGCCGGCTGGGTGCTGCTGAGGCAACGCCTCGCGCCCGAGCCCGGCAGCGCGGCCAGCATCGCCACGCTCGGCGGCGATCCGCCGTACTGGGTGAAGGTGCGCTCGAGCGTCGACATCACGCCGCGCCACCAGCTCGACGTGATCGCACGGCGCGTGGGGCCGTTGCCGTTCGGGGTCGATGCCTCCTATACGGCTGTCGATGCGCGTTTCGGCTGGCACGTTCGGCGCGATATCGAGCTCTCGCTGCTCGCGCAGAACCTGTTCGATCCGGGGCATCCGGAATGGGGTCCGGCCATCAATCCGGCGGAACACCGCCGTGGCGTGTTCGTGAAAGCGGTATGGCGACCGTGATCGCGCGTCTCGTCTGCGCGCTCATTCTCGTGTTCGCGGCGCACTTCGCGGGTGCCGCGGACGATAGCGAACGCGCGCTGGAGCAGCGCGTGAAGGCGGCGTACCTGTATCGGTTCACCGAATTCATCGCGTGGCCCGACGGCGCCTTCGCGGCTGCCGACGCGCCGATCGTGATCGCGGTGGCCGGAGCGAGCGACGGCGTCGCCGCGGAGCTCGCGCAGTTGACGGCGGGGCGCACGGTGGGCGGACGGCGCATCGAGGTGCGGCGCGTGACGGAAGCCGTACTCGGCGCGAGACCCGTGCACCTTCTGTTTATCCCGGCATCCGAGCGCGCGCGCATCGGCCAGCTCGCGCGCGCCGCACCGAAATACGCTGTGCTCGTGACCGAATCGGAAGGCGCGCTCGCGCAGGGCAGCATCATCAATTTCGTGATCGTGGAGGGGCGCGTGCGCTTCGAGGTCGCGCTCGCCGCCGCCGAGAAGCGCGAGGTCAAGCTGAGCGCGAGAATGCTCGCGGTCGCGCAGTCCGTGCGGAGCGGGCCGTGATGCTCTGGCGCATCGGCTACTCGGTTCGCTCGAAGGTGCTCGCCCTGATGCTCGCGAGCACGCTCGCCGCGCTCCTTGTCGCGGGTGCGGCGCTCATCGCGTACGACGTGCGCACGCACTACGAGCGCTGGGCGAGCGACCTCACGACGCAGGCCGAGATCCTCGGCGGCGCGAGCATCGCAGCGCTTGCGTTCGACGACCGGCGCGTCGCGCGCGAAAACCTCGATCTGCTGCGGGTGCGGCCGCAGATCCTCGCGGCGGCCATCTACAACACGCGAGGCGAGCTTTTCGCGAGCTACACGCAGGCCGGCATTCCCGAGCGAGAATTTCCGCGGCCGCCCTTCGGCAGCGGCGTCGACGTGAAGGACGGGGACATCGAGATCTTTCACCGGATCGTCGAAAACCAGCGGGAGCAGGGCACGGTATATATCCGGGCGCGCTACGGACTGCTCGGCCGCATCGCGGATTACGTGAGCATTCTCGGTCTCGTGTTCGGGCTGAGCCTGCTCGCCGCATTCGTCATGTCGGCGTGGCTCCAGCGCGCCATCACGCGCCCCATCGCGGACATGTCGCAGGTCGCTCGGCACGTGATGGAAAGCCGGGACTTCTCGCTGCGCGTGAAGAAGACGACGCGCGACGAGATCGGCTATCTCGTTGACGCCTTCAACGACATGCTGGCGGAGATCGGGCGGCGCTCGCAGGCGCTGCTGACCGCCGACCGCATGAAGGACCAGTTCCTGGCGACGCTCGCGCACGAGCTCAGGAATCCGCTCGCGCCGATCAGCAACGCGCTGCACCTGCTCGAGGCGGCGGACGGCAAGCCCGAAGTCGCGGCCGAAGCGCGGCGCATGATGGCGCGGCAGGTAAAGCAGATGGTGCGTCTGGTCGACGACCTGCTGGACGTCTCGCGCATCACGACCGGCAAGCTCGTCCTGCACCGCGAGCTGGTCGAGCTGCGCGGCGTCATCGAGAACGCGGTGGAGATTGCGCGCCCCGTCATCGATTCACGCGGCCACCGTTTCACCGTCGAGCTGCCGCCACAGGAGATCTATCTCACCGGCGATGAGACGCGGCTCGCGCAGGTATTCTCGAACTTGCTCAACAATGCGGCGAAGTACACCCAGCCGGGCGGGGACATGGCGCTGCGTGCGGAGGTCGCGGCCGACGAAGTGCGTGTCACCATCGCGGACAACGGCATGGGCATCGCGCCCGACGTTCTGCCGCGACTGTTCGAGATGTTCACGCAGGGCGATGCGGCGGTCGACCGCACCGTGCAGAGCGGTCTCGGCGTCGGTCTGGCTCTGTCGCGGCATCTCGTACGCATGCACGGCGGCTCTATCGAAGCGTTCAGCGCAGGCGTCGGCCGCGGCAGCCGCTTTACCGTGCGACTGCCGATCGCGTCGAGGCACGACGCCGCGGCGCCGGGCGCATCCGCGAGGGACGAAACGCGGCAGCCCACGCAGCGCATTCTCGTCGTCGACGACAACCAGGATTTCGCGACGAGTCTCGCCATGATCCTGCGCGATCTGGGACACGAGGTGAGGGTGGAGCACGACGGCATAGCCGGCGTCGCCGCGGCCGAGGCGTTCCAGCCGCGGATCGCATTCGTCGACATCGGCATGCCCGGCATGAGCGGCTACGACGTGGCGCGGACGCTCCGCGCGAACACGCGCACGGGTGCGATCGTCCTGGTCGCGATCACCGGCTTCGGCCAGGAGACAGACAAGCTGCGCACGCAGGAGGCGGGTTTCGACCATCACATCGTGAAGCCGATCGATCCCGCAACACTCCCGGCGCTGCTCCATGAGATCGCTTCTACCGCCGCGGACCGGCGAACGATGGATCGAACGGCCCGATGACCGGCTGCGCGTGAGCATCGTCGGCACACCGTCGCCCGGCGCGGATTTCGATCATCCGCTGGAGATGCTCGAGGCCTGCCACGACCGTATCGAAGAGCGTTTGCAGACGCTGGAGCGTCTCGCCGGGCACCTTCCGCAGCACGGCGCGGACGAGCAGGCGCGGCAGGCCGCGGCGAACGTCATGCGCTATTTCGATACGGCGGGCGAGCATCACCACCAGGATGAAGAGCGCGATGTTTTTCCCGCGATCCGCTCGCATGCCGGTGACGCGCGCACGCTCGATCTGATCGACGGCCTGCAGCGCGACCACGACCGTATGCGGGTACTCTGGAGCGCGTTGCGCGAGCGCTTGAGCGCGATCGCCTCGGGCGCTTGCGCGGCGCTCGAAGGCGCTGCGGTGGCCGAATTCGCGGCGACTTACCGGCGGCACATCGCGCGCGAGGAGTCCGAGCTTCTGCCGCTCGCCGCCAGAGTGCTGCGTGGGGACGAGCAGGCGGCGATCGGCACGACCATGGCTGTGCGCCGCGGCGTGAAGCGTTAGCCGCTTACATCACGCGCCCGGTACCGAAGATCGCCGGGTGAAAGTAGATCGTGATGACGGCCAGCAGGAGCCCGCCGACGATCGCCATGCCGTCGTACTTCCACATGGGCTCGAACGGCTTGACCGCGCCGCGCGCGATCGCCGAGATCAGGTCCACGATGGAATACGCGAAGAAGCTCCCGAAGAGGATCGTGCCGGCCAGGTCGCCGTTCGCGAAAAGATGCGCCCCTGACCACAGCACGAGGCCGATCAGCATCGGGTGCCGCACGACCTTGCGGATGTGCGTTTTCATGTTGGCCGACGCGAACAGCACGAACGCGAGCGTGACGAGGAGCGGCGCAGCGGCACGCGCCGCCGGAAACGGGTCGAAGAGCTGTACGCGTTCCGGCCGCAGCCACCAGCCCGCGATGATGAGCACCAGCCCGAGCGCCGAGCCGAGGGCGAATAGCGGCTGGTAGAGCTTCAGTCCGAGCAGGTCCTCGGCCACGACTTTGCGCAGCGCGGGAAACGCCGGGATGAGGTGCAGCCCGAGGAACAGCGCGAGACCGGCGATCAGGATGCTCATGTCCGCAGTGTAGTTGCAGTTTGGTATGTTCGACACGCCGCCGCCTGCGGTGTTATCCATGCGCGCGAATGAATGGACTGACCGAGGTACTCAAGCTGCTCGTGCTCGCTGCGATCGCGCTCGCGGTGCTGCGGCGGCTGAAGCTGCCGCCGATCGTGAGCTATGTGCTGCTCGGCGCGGCCGCGGGTCCGCACGCGCTCGGCTGGATCGGCGAGAGCGGGACGATCCACTTGCTTGGCGAGCTCGGCGTCGCCTTCCTGCTTTTCACGCTCGGGCTCGAGTTCTCGATCGCCGAGCTCGTCGCGATGCGCCGCATCGTGCTGCTGCTGGGCGGCGCGCAGGTCGTCCTGGGGACACTATCCGGAGCGGCCGTGGCGTGGCTGCTGGGCATCGATCCCGCGGGCGCGATCGTCGTGGGCGGTGCATTGTCGATGTCGTCCACCGCCATCGTCATCAAGCAGCTTCGCGATCAGCTCGAGCTCCAGACGGCGCACGGGCGGCTCGCCATCGGCATCCTGCTCTTCCAGGATATCGCGGCGATCCCGTTTCTCGTGGTGATTCCGATCCTCGCGCAGAGCGGCGGGGGCGGGCTCGGCATGGCGCTCGTGATCGCCTTGGGAAAAGCGCTCGCGGTGGGGGCGGTGATGCTCGTGCTCGGCCGCTATGCGCTGCGGCCGATCCTGCACGAGGCAGCACGCTCGCGCGAGCTTTTCACGCTCACCGCGCTGCTGCTCTCGCTCGCGGCGGCGTGGACGACGGCGACGGTCGGCCTGTCGCTTGCGCTCGGCGCCTTTCTCGCCGGCATGTTGCTCTCCGGAAGCGAGTTCAGGCACCAGATCGACGACGAGATCCGGCCATTTCGCGACGTGCTGCTCGGGCTCTTCTTCATGGTGATCGGCATGCAGCTTCAACCGGCCGCATTGCCGCCCGCGGCGGCGCGGATCGCACTGCTCGTCGTGGCTATCGTCATAGGCAAGGCTGCACTGGTGACGCTGCTTGCGCGTGTCTATGGCTATCGCATGCCCGAGGCCGCCCGTACCGGGCTTACCGTCGCGCAGGGCGGGGAGTTCAGCGTGGCGCTGCTCGCGCTCGCGCTGGGGACCGGTCTCGTCGGGCTCGAGGCGAGCCAGCCGGTGCTTGCGGCGATCGTCATTTCGATGCTGATGGCCCCGCTCGTGATCGGGCGCAGCGGCGCTGTCCTCGCGCGGGTATTTCGGAGCGACGCAGCGGCGCCGGCGCCGGACGAAGCGCACCTCGCCCACGCCACGGCCGGCATGCGCGATCATGTAGTGGTCTGCGGCTACGGACGCGTCGGGCGTCAACTCGTGCGCCTGCTCGAAGATCACGGCATCGCCTGCGTCGCCATCGACAACGATCCGGAACGCGTGAAGCGCGGCTGGGACGAAGGCGAGCGCGTTTACTACGGCGACGCGGCGCGCCGCGGCGTTCTCGAAGCTGCCGGGCTGCGGCAGGCGCGCGCGGTCGTCGTGAGCTTCGACCACCTGAACGCGTCGTTGCGCGTGCTGAGCGAAGCGCGGCGCGCGGATGCGAAGCTGCCGGTGCTCGCGCGCGCAGCCGACGAGGCATGCCTCGAGGCGCTGGTGAATGCGGGGGCGACCGAGGTCGTTCCGGAAGCGATGGAAGCTTCGCTCATGCTCGCGACTCAGCTTCTGCTCGTGCTCGGCACGCCGGCCGAGCAGGTGCTGGCGGATCTGGACGCCGTGCGCTCGCAACGCTACCAACTGCTGCGGCGGCCTGCCGACCGGCGCGGTTGATCCACCGTCATCGTCGCATGGTTGCGCAGCCGCTCGATGATGCACGGACGCGCGTCGGGAAATTCCCGACACAACCCGGGACTGATTCATGCATCCGGAATCCCGGGAGGCTCGATCAGTCATGAGCGCTCGATTGACGGTGCTGGCAGGCGGCAGAGTTCTTTCCGGGACCTATAGCGTTGCGAATGACTTCGTCAGCGTGTCCTGTGGCTCGGCACGCCTGACAGGAAGGCGCGGCCGCGCGAATCCGCGGCGCGTGGCGGAGATGCTGCTGCGGCAGCTCGCCGCCAAAACGCCAAGAAGCCAGCGCGACGATCACTGACGCAATCGCCGTCGCCGCTCAATGAATCGACGTGCATGCATCGCTGCGATCGCTGCGGCGCTCGCGGCCGTTCCGCTTGCCGCGGCGCAGGCGCCCCACACGCATCAGCACGGGTTCGGCGACGCCGCTCGGTGGTCGAAGGTCTTCGACGATCCCAGGCGCGATGCGTGGCAGAAGCCGCACGAGGTGATCCAGGCGCTCGCGCTCGAGCCCGATGCGGTGATCGCGGACATCGGCGCCGGCACCGGTTATTTCGCGGTGCGCCTTGCGCACATGACGCCAGGAGGCCGCGTCTATGCCGTCGACTCGGAGCCGGCGATGGTCAAACATCTCGCCGAGCGCGCAAAACGCGAGGGGTTGAAGAACCTCGCTGCGATCGCGGCGAAGCCGAGCGATCCTGCGCTGCCGGAGAAAGTCGATGTCGCGCTGTTCGTGGACGTCTATCACCACATCGACAGTCGCGAGCGCTACTTCCGTCAGCTCGCCGGCTCGCTCAAGCCGCAGGGCCGCGTCGCAATCATCGACTTCAGGATCGATTCGCCGGTGGGCCCGCCGAGGTCCGCTCGAATCGAAGCCGCTCGTGTGAAGTCGGAGCTCGAGAAAGCCGGCTACGCGCTCGCGCAGGAGCATACGTTCCTGCCCAACCAGTACTTCTTAATTTTCCGCGTACGGAAACCGTAATTGCGTTTACCGATACACCAGCCGCGCGCGGCGGTAGGATACGCGCCACGGAGGTGACGCGATGAAGATTCATACGGCGGCATACGCAGCGGCGCTTGCGATGGCGCTCGGCGGCTGTGCAACCGGCGGCGCGGGCGGTAACGGCAGCGGCGTCGTGGGACCCGACAAGGTCGTCTACCACATCAACGACACCGCGGCGCAAGCCTCGGCGGCGCTGCGCAACATCAACAATCATCTCGAGGTGAATCCGCAGGCGAAGATCGTCGTCGTCGCGCACGCGCAGGGCGTCGACTACCTCTTCGATGGTGCAAAGGATCGCAACGGCAATCCCTACAACATCCGCGTGGAGGAGCTCAAAGGGCGCGGCGTGCAGTTCGAGGTCTGCGAGATCACGCTGCGCAATCGTAAGCTCTCGAAGAGCGGCTTCATTCCCGAGGCGACGTTCGTGCCGTCGGGTGTCGCGGAGATCACGCGGCTCCAGCAGCGCGAGGGCTACGCGTACCTGCGGCCGTAGTCGCTCCGTTCAGAGGCGCTCAGCGATTCCCGGGTTGCCGGCGACGCCGTGCAGCGTCGGCCGGTTGAGGGCCGGCGCACGCACCGTCTTCACGTTGCGCAGGTACGACATGACCGCCTCCCACACGGGTTCGCCGGATGCGCCCTCGGCGACCGGTGCCCAGCTCACGACTTTGTAGCCCCGAGCCGCGTCCAGCGGCTTGCCGCCGAGCGTCATGTTGTCGATGCGCCGGCCGATCGGCTTCGTGGGATCGCACGAATAGCGCAGGCCGCCGATTCGCACCATGTCGCCGCCCTGCTGGTAGTACGGATCGGGGTTAAACAGGTTGTCGCAGATGTCCTCGAGCAGCGCCTTGATGTTCTCGCCGGTGAGCTCGTTCACCGTGACGAACGGATAGGTGATCGCGGTTGCGTTCATCACGTCTTCGGCGGTGATCGCCGCGCCCGGCAGCACGCTCGTGCCCCAGCGGAAACCGGGCGAAAACGCGATCTGCGCGTCCTTCACCGTCAGCAGCGCGTCCAGGATGACCTGGTCCAGCGTGCCGTTGAAGTTGCCTCGGCGATAGAGCAGCCCTTCGCTCACGGCGAGTTTTTCCGAGAGCTTCGCCGCGTACGGCGCACGTACCTTGTCGATGAGCGCCGCCATCTGCGCATCGGCCCGCAGGACGTTCGAGAAAACCGGCAGCAGGCGATAGTCGTACGACTTTACGCCGCCGCGTGTGACGTCGAGATCGAGTACCGCGAGAAACTTGCCATTGGAGCCGGCGCTGGTGACGAGCGTCGTGCCTTTTGCGTTCTTCACCGCGATGGGCTGCGGCACGGCGTCATGAGTGTGGCCGCCGAGGATCGCGTCGATGCCGGTCACGCGCGACGCGAGCTTCAAATCGACGTCCACGCCGTTGTGCGAGAGCAGGACCACGCTCCACGCACCCTTGGCGCGCGCTTCGTCCACGATCTTCTGGAGCCGCTCTTCCTGGATGCCGAAGGTCCAGTCGGGCACGAAGTGGCGGGGGTTCGCGATTGGCGTGTACGGAAACGCCTGCCCGACGATCGCAACGGGCACGCCGTTCATCTCTTTCAGCGTGTACGCCTTGAACACCGGGTCGTCGAAATCCGCGGTGCGCACGTTCTGCGCGAGGAACTCGATTGCGCCGAGGTCCTTGTCGATCGCCTGCTTCATCCGTGAAGCGCCGTAGGTGAACTCCCAGTGGCCGGTCATGATGTCCACGCCGAGCGCTTTCGACGCCGCGCGCATGTCCGCCCCTGCGGTCCACAGCGCGGTCGCCGAGCCCTGCCAGTTGTCGCCGCCGTCGAGGAGCAGCGCGCCGGGACGCTGCGCGCGCACCGCCTTCACCAGCGTCGCGAGATGGGCGAAGCCGCCCAGCTTTCCGTACTGGCGCGCCGCTTCCGCGAAATCAAGATGCGTGTAGGCGTGCGCGAGCGGCGTGCCCGGTGCAATCCCGAAGTACTTCAGCAGCGCCTCGCCGACGAGATGCGGCGGCTTGCCGCGCGCGGCCGCCACGCCGATGTTCACGTCCGGCTCGCGGAAGTGGACCGGCAGGAGCTGCGCGTGGCAGTCCGTGAAATGGAGCAGCGTGACGCCGCCGCGGCGTGCGGGGAGGGTGTACAGCGCCTGCGCATCGCTCGCGGCGCGTGCCGAGCCGAGCGGCAGGCCGGCCGCCAGCGCGGCCGCGACCGCTTCGAGGAATTCTCTGCGCGTCATCCCGCCGGTGTCATCGCGAGGAGCCGGGGCGCACGCGCACCACGACGTGGTGGCGCATTGGAAGCAGTCTCGGCGCGGCCGGTAAGCGCGCTATTTCTTGTTGAGCGACGATTCGGGGTCGATGAGATAAGCCACGAGGTGGGTGATCTGCTCGAGCGTGAGGTGCTTGTTCGCGCCGAGCCGGGGCATGTTCGAGCACGGAAAATACGCCCAGCCGTTGTAGATCTTCTCGTACGCGTATTTCGCGACCGCTTCGGAATTGCCGCGCTGCGCGCCGAAGCCGGTGAGCGGCGGCCCGATATTGCCGACGTTGATCTCGCCGGCTTCGAGCCCGTGGCAGTTCTGGCACAGCCCGCCGTTCTCCTTGCGTTTTTCGAGGCGGCCGTTCTGAATGCGGTCGCCGGCGCCGTTGTACGCGAGCTTGGCGCCGATCTTCCAGTCGCCGACGAGCTTCCCCGATTTCGGATATTCGATGGAGGCACGCGCGAGCTTGACGACCTCTGCGGCCTCCTCCTGCGTGAGCGGCGCCTGGTCGACCTTGCTGCAGATCTGCTGCGCGCGGTCCTGGTCGAGGCGCTTCAGCAGATGCGGCGCCGGCGCCGTGAAGCTCGCCTTGATCATGGATTCCGCCGTGTCGCGCGTGCTCTGCGCATCCGGAAACGTCGCGCAGCCCACCGCGATCAGCAGCGGCACGGCCGCGAGCGTCCATCTGATGGCTTTTTTCATCGGCGTCTCCTCAGCGCTTGAAGCCCGGCACCTTCACGACGCCGCCGTTGCCCTGGTAGTTCAGGTAGGTGGAAAGCGCGATCGAGACGTCGGAGAGATAGCCGAGCTCCGGCAGGCGCATCTGCCAGAAGCAGTCGTAGAGCCGCCATTGCATCGTGCGCGCGATGCCGTGCGCCCCGCGGTATGCGGGCCAGCTTCCGGCGACCGCCTGAATCTCCTTCTTGTCGAGCATGTGCACGAGGTCCTGGAGCCGGATGCGCTTGTCGGGGTCGCCGTGGCACGTGACGCAGCCGAAATCGGTCTGGCCGCTGCGCCGGAAGAACAGGTACTGCCCCGCTTTGTACATCTCGCGCTCTTTTGGATGATCGAGACGCACGTCCATTTTCATGCCGTTCGAATTCGACGCCACGTACATCGCGATCGCCTCGACGTCGGAGCCGTCGGTGAGCGGGCGCCCGATCGCGGTGCGTTTGACGTCTTCGAGCTTGAACCCCTGGAGCGTGACCATGCAGGTGACGATGCGCGAGTCGAGATCCTCGACTTTGTCGGTGTCCGCGAAATAACGCGGGAGGTGCGTGGTGGCGCCCTTCAACTTGCCCGGGCCGAGGCCGAAGTCGCACTGCTCGAGCGAGGCTTTCCTGGGTCCGCGTTTCTCGTGGAATAGCTTCTTGCCGCGGTCGATCCAGAGCTCGCCCGGATTGTCCTCCATCAGCATCTTGCGGCCGACCTCGAGCCCGCTGGGCGACTGCGCGGCCGCGAGCGCGGTCAAGAGGCAGGCGAGTGCGAACGCGGCTGCGCCGCTGCGTAACGTATCCATGGTTCTCCTCGGTACTGCCCGACAGCCGGTGTCGGACTTTAAGACGCGGGCGCTATCGTCGCTTCGTCGGTGCGCTTGTCGCCTTTATTGTCGGTCCACGTGACGGCGATCTTGTCGCCGGCCTTTGCGCCCTTCACGCGCAGGCCGAGAAAAGGGTCGCGCGACACGGCCTGGCTCCACTGTGCATCGAGCACGGTCCTGCCGTTGTGCGTAACCAGCACGTGCTGAATGAAGTGGACGGGGATGATCTCGCCCTTGGCGTCCTTGCGCTGGCCGGTTTCCATCGGGTGGCGCATGAGGATGCGCACGTCCGCGACATCGCCCTGCAGCGTGGCCCTGATTCTCATCGGTTCGGACATGGGGCGATCGTAATATAAACAAAGGCTTTCTGGCGGTCGGCCGCGGCATTTGCTTATGCGGGGGCGGCATAAAGCCGCTGGCGCTCACGCGCGGCGCAAAGCCGCGGTGACCTCAGACGCTGCCGCGAGCCGCTAAAGCGTCCGCCTCGGCGAGCGCCTGCGGCAGATCGGCCTCGCCGCAGTGTCGCAGGATCACGCCGCGCACGCTGTCGCGAACCTTCGCGGCCGCCGCCGCTGGATCGCAGCTCGTCGCCGCGAACACCGGAGGATTCACCGTCACGACGATGTTGCCGCCGCGGCGCGGCAGCCACTGCCCCGCGCGCAGGATGGCGCGCGTGCCTTTGATCGCGACCGGGACCACCGGCACGTCCGCGCGGGTGGCGACGATGAACGCGCCGCTATCGAATTCGCGCAGCCCGGCTGTGCGGATCGGTGTTCCCTCCGGGAAGAATACGAGCGACGTGCCGTTCGCCGCGAGCCGCACGAGGCGCTCGGCGTCGTCCGGCGTATGCACGTCACCGGCGTGTTCCACGAATTGCACGCCGATGCGTGCGAGGAGCACGCCGGCGACGACGTGCTGCTGGAACTCGCGCGTGGCGACGAAGCAATATCGTGCCGGCAGGGCCGCTGCAAGAACCAGCGCGTCGAGGCGGCTTGCGAGGTTCGCCACGAGCACGACCGGCCACGGCGGGAGATACTCGATGCCACGCACCGAAACACCGATGCCCGCGAGCCTCAGATAGACGCGTGCCGCGGCGCGCACGATCTTGCGCGCCCACGCGCGGTTCGATGTGACGCCTGCAACGAGCCACGCCGCGGCCGCGACGAGCCCGAGCAGGAGGGCCGCGTACACACCGTAGAGGATGGCGGCGAAAACCGCGAACCACCATCCGATCGCGTCCGGGCTGGTGGAGGCTGCGTCGCGGGGCATCGTGAGCGGAAATCTCCGGTTACAGAGCCGACTCTAGCGCGTGCCGGCGACGGCGTCATCCACTGGCGGACGCGCGCTGCACGTAGGCGACAAGCGTGCCAGGGCGGCCTTGCTATGATCCGGCGACGTATGGGCGCCCCGATCCGAAGCGTTTTCTGCGCCGCGCTCGCCGCGACGGTTATGACAACGGGCTGCGGCAACGGGGAATCGAGCGTGCGGCAGGGCTATGTCGAGGCCGATTTCGTGTACGTCTCGTCGCCGCATTCCGGGAAGCTCGAGAAGCTCGCGGTGCGGCGCGGTGCCGCCGTCAACGCCGGAGATCTGCTGTTCGCGCTCGACGACACCCCCGAGAGAGCGGCCCGCGAAGAGACCGAGCGGCGGCGCGCGCAGGCGCTCGCGAATTTTAAGGACCTGAAAAGAGGGCGCCGTCCGTCCGAGATCGAATCGGTCCGGGCGCAGGTTAAACAGGCACAGGCCGCGCTCGATCTCGCACATCGCGAGCTCGCGCGGCAGGAAAAGCTGATCAAGGTCGCCGGCGCGACCACCCCGCAGGAGCTCGACCGCGCGCGCGCGGTGCGCGACCAGGAGCGCGAACGCGTCACGCAGCTCGAGGCGGAATTGCGTACCGCGCGTCTGGGCTCACGCTCCGACCAAGTCGCTGGCGCCGAGGCCAATCTGCGTGCGCTCGACGCGGCGCTCGCGAAAGCGGAATGGGACCTCGCGCAGAAGCGTCAGTCCGCGCCGGTATCGGGCACGGTCTTCGACACGCTCTACCGGGAAGGCGAGTGGGTCGCGGCAGGCCGGCCGGTCGTTGCGCTCCTGCCGCCGCAGCATGTCAAGGTCCGGACCTTCGTGCCCGAGCCGTGGCTGGGGGCGATACACGTCGGCGACGCGGTGGAGATCCGTGTGAACGGCGCGCACCAGACGTTTGCCGCGAGGGTGAGCTTCATCTCGCCGCGCGCCGAATACACCCCGCCCGTCATCTACAGCCGCGAAAGCCGCGAGAAGCTCGTGTTCATGGTGGAGGCCGTGTTCGAACCGGCCGTCGCGGCAAAGCTGCATCCGGGCCAACCGGTGGATGTGAGCTTCAGGTTGTCCGCCCCGTCCCAATCTTCGGCTCCCGCCCCACAGCGATCCGCTCCCGCCAAAGGGGAGGACGGCGCCCGATGAGCGCGGCGCCCGCGATCGATGTCGAGGGCCTCACCAAGCGCTTCGGCAGCCTGACTGCGGTCGATCACATCAGCCTCGAAGTGCCGGCGGGCGAGATCTGCGGTTTTCTCGGCCCCAACGGCAGCGGCAAGACCACGTTCATCCGCATGCTGTGCGGGCTGCTGCGTCCCGACGAGGGCAGCGGATACTGCCTGGGCTACGACGTGGTGCGCGAAAGCGATGCCATCAAGCGCGAGGTCGGCTACATGACGCAGCGCTTCAGCTTCTACGAGGACCTGACGATCGAGGAGAACCTCGATTTCGTCGCGCGCGTCTATGAAGTGCCGTCGCGGCGCGACGCGGTGCGCGCAGCCCTGGAGCGCCTCGGCCTCGTGCGCCGCAAGGATCAGCTCGCCGGCACGCTCTCCGGCGGATGGAAACAGCGACTCGCGCTCGCGGCGTGTCTCATTCACCGGCCGCGTCTGCTGCTCCTCGACGAGCCCACCGCAGGCGTCGATCCCAAGGCCCGGCGCGAATTCTGGGACGAGATCCACGCGCTCGCCGACGAGGGGCTCACCTTTCTCATCGCGACGCACTACATGGACGAAGCGGAACGCTGTCACCGCCTCGCCTTTCTGTCGGAGGGACGGCTGCTCGCGTACGGAACGCTGGACGAGTTCCTGCCGATGGCGCGGCGCGGCGGCGCTTCGGCGCTGGAAGAGGTGTTCGTGCGCCTCATGAACAGCGCTCAGGACGCGCGGGCGCCATGAGGACGGGCTTCTCCGCGGCGCGCTTTCGCGCACTGGTGCTGAAAGAGTTCATCCAGATGCGGCGAGACCGCCTGACCTTCGCAATGATGGTCGGCATCCCGCTGCTCCAGCTCGTCCTGTTCGGTTACGCGATCAACTCGGATCCGAAGCATCTGCCGGCGGCGGCGCTGATCGCGGACCACGGCCCGTACGGCAGAAGCGTGCTCGCCGCGATGCGCAACAGCGCGTATTTCGATCTCGTACAGGAAGTGCGCAGCGAACGCGAGGCGCGCGATGCGCTCGACCGCGGCGCCGTGCAGTTCGTGGTTAACGTGCCCGAGGACTTCAGCCGCAGACTGCTGCGAGGAGAGAAGCCCGCCTTGCTGGTCGAAGCCGATGCGACCGATCCGGGCACGACCGGCAATGCCGTGGCCTCTCTTGCGACGATCCTCGCACGCGCGCTTCAGAACGATCTCAAGGGTCCGCTTGCGTATCTCGCGGCCGGCGATCCGCCGATCGAGCTTAGGGTGCACGCACGCTACAACCCGGAGGCGATCACGCAGCACAACATCGTGCCGGGGCTGATCGGGGTCGTGCTGACGATGACCATGGTGCTGATCACGGCGCTTGCGATCACGCGCGAGCGCGAAAGCGGCACGATGGAGAACCTGCTCTCGATGCCGGCGCGCCCGCTCGAGGTGCTGATCGGCAAGATCGTCCCCTACATCCTCGTCGGCTACCTCCAGCTCGTGCTGGTGCTCCTCGCCGCACGCTTCATATTCGACGTGCCGATCGTGGGCAGCGTGACACTGCTCCTTGCGGTCTCGTTCATCTTCATCGTCGCCAACCTCGCGGTCGGCATCATGTTCTCGACCGTCGCGCAGAACCAGCGCCAGGCGATACAGATGGGCATTTTCTTTTTCCTGCCGCAGATCCTGCTGTCGGGCTTCATGTTTCCGTTCCGCGGCATGCCGGGCTGGGCCCAGGCGATCGGCGAAGTTCTGCCGCTCACGCATTTCCTGCGGGTAGTGCGGGGCATATTCCTGAAGGGCAATGCGATGGCCGAGATCGCTCCGCACCTGTGGCCGATCGCGATCTTTGCCGCGGTCGTTCTCGCGATCGGCGTCAAGCGGTATCGCCAGACGCTCGACTGATGGCCGCGCTGCGCACGCTGACCGCTCTCGCGCTGCTGCTACTCGCGGCGTGCACGGTGGGCCCCGAGTACCGCAAGCCCGATGTGGGCGACCTGGTTCCGCAGGACTGGCGCTGGAAGATCGCAGCGCCGCGCGACGCCGCGCCGAAAGGCGAATGGTGGAAGGTGTTCGGCGATCCGGTGCTCGACGCACTGCAGGCGCAGGCCGTCGCCGCGAATCCGGGACTGCGCGCCGCGGTCGCACGCGTCGAACAGGCGCGTGCCATCGCCGCGGGAGCGCGCGCGCAAGCTTTCCCGCAGGCGGCGTTCGCGCCGTCGGTCAAACGCGAACGCACCTCCGGCAATCTGCCGACCCCGGTGCCGTTTCCGGTTCCGTCGGCGCATATCGATACCTTCAGCCTTCCGTTCGACGTGAGCTACGAGATCGATCTGTGGGGTCGCGTGCGCCGGATGATCGAATCGGCGCAGGCCGAAGCGCAGGCGAGCGCAGCGGATTACGAGCACGTGCTGCTCACGCTCACCGCGGATGTCGCGATCAACTTCGCTCTGGCGCGTACGATCGACGCGGAGGCCGCGGCGATCCGGCACACGGTGCGCGTGCGTCAGGACTCGCTGCGTTTGTTGGAAGAGCGCTACGCAGCCGGCGTGATCACGGGGACGGGCGTGGCACAGGCGCGCGCGTTACTGGCGAGCGCCGAGGCCGATCTCGCGGACCTGCAGCGCCAGCATGCCGAGGTGCGCCACGCGCTCGCGCTACTCTGCGGCAGGGCCCCGGGTGACTTCGAGCTGCCGCGCGGCCCGGCGCCGCGGCACGTTGCGATTCCGGCCGCGCTGCCTTCGACGCTGCTCGAGCGCAGACCCGACATTGCGCGCGCCGAGCGCGCGCTCGCGGCGCGCAACGCGCAGATCGGCGTCGCCCGCGCCGCCTATTTCCCGTCGGTACAGCTGGTGGGGCAGGGTGGGCTCTTGAGCGATACGGCAGGCGCGCTGTTCTCCGCCGACAGCCGCGTCTGGTCGATCGGGCCGCGCGTGAGCCTGCCGCTCTTCACCGCAGGACGCACCGCCGCGGATGTGCAGCGCGCCGAAAGCGCCTACGACGAAGCGCTCGCCGCTTACCGTCTGACGGTTCTCGCCGCATTGCGGGAAGTTGAAGACGCGCTTGCGGCGATCGTGCTGCGCGGCGAACAGGCGTCCGCGGGGGCGCAGGCATTACGTTCGGCGCGCGAGGTGGTGACGCTCGCGCAGGCGCGTTACGACGCCGGCACCGCCAACTATCTGGAGGTCGCCGATGCCGAGCGCACGGTACTCGCGGAGGAACGCCGCATTTCGCAACTCGAAGGCCAGCGGCTCGCGGCGGTCGTACGGCTGATCAAGGCGCTCGGCGGCGGGTGGTGAACGGGGACAGAGCCGTTCGTGGCAGCTTGTCGAACCACGAACTGCGCCGATTGCGTTCGGGCTTCGACCAGCTCAGCCCGAACGGACTACTTGTCGGCCGCCGTGGGCAGCACCGGCGTACGCGGCGGATCGCTGTCCTGATCGCGCGCAGGATCGTCGGACGTGGGCTGGCCGGGCGTCGTGGGGCTGTCCGGCGGCACCGCGGTACGCGGTGGGTCGCTGTCCTGGTCGTGTTCGCGCGTGCTGTTCCGGGATCGATTCGCGGTCATGGTCGCAGCTCCGGATGTAGGTCTGGATTCGATGCAAACGTCGCACCGGCGCGACTGGTGATGGATGTCACATAACGCGTTGAAACGAAGCGCGAAGCCGCCGGATTGGGTGCGCTCATTGCTCCCCTGCCGCACGTAACAGCCGTGAAACAGGGGTGATTTCCATGAAACAGGTTTTTCAGGACGTGGTGCGCCGCTGGTCAGCGTGGCTCGACCAGTATCTCGATCGGCAATACGCGGGCTTGCACGCGAATTCGCGCCCGCAGGGCCGTATGCTTGCGCTGCGGGCGACAGAGCCGGAGGCGAGCGCTCCCGGCGAAACGAACGGAAATGCAGCGCTCAACCCGCCATCCGGTTCCTGAACGGATATCCGCCCAGTAAACGCGTCAGGCGAGTCTCGCTTCTTCCTCGGCGCGCGTGCGCGTGCTTGACATACCCACGACGACCACGCGGCCATCGATGTAAATCGTGTACAGCCATTGGCCGGCGCAAGTGCGGGTAATGACGACTTGTTTCATCTTCGAATTCCCAGATTGTCGGCCACGATCAGGCTGTACAGATTGGAACCCATATCTCACCTGACTATCGTGAGGAATTGCGAGCAGTTGTAACGAGTTGTGTCGCGGCCCGCCAGGTCGTCCGTCACGACTTCGACTTGCCGAGCCCGATCGCGTCGTAGAACACCCTGTATTCCTCCATTTTCATCTCGAGGAATTTCGTAAATTCGGCGCTGCCCAGGAACACGTCCTGGAAAATGCTGCGTTGTGCGAGCTCTTTCCATGCCGACGAGTTGTGCACTTTCTGCAGCGCCGACTCCATCGTGCTCACCGCTTCTTTCGGTACACCGGCAGTGAACGCGAAGCCGCGCATGGTTCCGGCCGTGATCGGATAGCCGAGCTCCTGCAGCGTCGGCACGTCGGGCGCCTGCGGCAGCCGACGGTCGGCGGACACCGCCAGGACGCGCAGCTTCTTAGCCTGGACAAAGCTCAGCGCTTCGCTCAGGTTCTCTGTCGTGAAGTGCGTGTGTCCGCCGGCGGTCGATGTCACCGCGTCGCCGCCGCCCTTGAACGTCACGAACTTGAACTTCGCGCCTGGAACGTGCTTCTCGATGAGATGCACGACCAGGCGGCCGGTGCCCTGGACCGACGTCGTGGCGGCGACCAGCGAGTCGGGCGTTTTACGAGCGGCCTCGACGAGCTCCTTGAATGTCTTGTACGGCGAGTCGTACGGCACCATGATCGTCTGCGGATCGACGGCCATCAGCGCGACCGGCGTGTAATTTTTGAGCGGAATGTTGGTGTCCGGCCGGTACGCCATCGCCAGGATCGTTCCGGTGATCGACAGCATGTAATACGGGTCGCCGCGGCGGGTCTGGAAGTAGGTGTATGCCGGCACGCTTGCACCGCCCGCGCGATTCACCAGGATGAAAGGCTGAGGCAGAAGCTTGTCCCTCCGGATGATTTCCACGACCGTGCGCGAGACGAGATCGCCGCCGCTGCCCGGAGAGTTCGGAATCGTGAGCTCGATCGGCTTTGCCGGATAAGCCTGTGCGTGCGCAGTCCCGGCGCCGCAGGCAACCGCAATGCTCATTATCGCGCCCGTGACGGCGTGCGTATGCATCGTTCGCTTCATGATGAGACCTCCCTGAGGTGATCGATAGTCGTTATTCGTTGGAGCGTGTCTCAGCGCTGCGCCCCGCGACGCGCACGAACGTCGTGCGCTTGGTGAGCTCGCGCAGCGTGCGCGCGCCGACGTAAGTGCAGGCGGAACGCACGCCGCCGAGAATTTCCTGCACGCTGGCCGCAACCGGGCCGCGCAGCTCCACCAGCGTCTCTTTACCTTCCGCCGCCCTGTAATCGGCGACGCCGCCGGCGTACTTTTCCATCGCGGTGCGCGAGCTCATGCCGTAGAAGCGCTTGTAGCGCACGCCGTGTTGCTCGACCACGTCGCCGGCGCACTCGTCGTGTCCCGCGAGCATGCCCCCGAGCATCACGAAATCCGCGCCCCCGCCGAACGCTTTCGCGATATCCCCGGCCGCGGCACAGCCGCCGTCGGCGCAGATGCGCCCGTCGAGCCCGTGCGCCGCGTCGGCGCATTCGATCACCGCCGAGAGCTGCGGGTAACCCACGCCGGTCATGTTGCGCGTGGTGCAGACCGAGCCCGGGCCGATGCCGACCTTCACGATATCGGCGCCCGAGAGGATCAGCTCCTCGGTCATCTCACCGGTCACGACGTTGCCGGCCATGATCGTGAGCTTGGGATGCGCCTGGCGAAACGCTTCGACGAACCGCACGAACGCCTCGGTGTAGCCGTTCGCGACGTCGATGCAGACGTAGCCGATCGCGTCGCCGACCTGCGCGACGACGCGCTCGAATTTCTCCTGGTCGGCCCTGGTGATGCCCATCGCATAGAAGACCGCGGACTTCACCTCGAGCGTGCGGAAAAACGCGGCGAGCTCATCCTCCGGATAGTGCTTGTGAAGCGCGACGGACAGCCCGAACGGCATGAGCGCGCGGGCCATCTCGAAGGTGCCGACGGTGTCCATGTTGGCGGCGACGATCGGGATCCCGCGGTATTTCGCGCGCGAGTGCTTGAAGGTGAACTCGCGGTGGATGTCGACTTCGGCCCGCGAAGGCAGTGCGGAGCGTTTGGGGCGGATCAGGACGTCCGCGAAATCGAGCTTGGGCTCGCGTTCGATATGCATGAACCGATTCTCGCACGGCGGCAGCGCGATGCGCTTCGCCGGTTCTGCGTGCCGGGAAGCGGGCGCTAAAATCGCGGCGTGTATCGCCGCATCGTCCCGATCCTGGTTCTCATCGCCTGCGCCGCCGGCGCGGGGGCGCAGAGCACGAAGTCCGCGGCCATCGAGGCGGAGCCGCTGACGTACGTCCGCGACGGCGAAGTACAGGGCTGCGGCGTGCGCCTCACCGGCGGCGAGCCCAGCACGCCGGCTTCCTCGTGGTTCGACGTCTCGTTCAACGTGTTCCGGCGCGGCGTCGGCATCGCGCAGTCGATCGCGTACGAGATCCGGCGTTCCGATCTGGAGGGCGACAGCCGGCCGGCGAAAGTGCCGGTGCAGAGCGCGTGGTTGAGCGGTGGAGCAGGCAGCACCCGGCGCGGAGAGAACATCGAACGGCGGGATTCGCTGATTTACATGCTCGCTGCCGACGAAGTGCTCGCATTGTTCGAAACCGTGGCCGCCGGCGAGCCGCTGACGCTCGGGATCAAGCGCTGGGACCAGCGCACCGACGCGGTCTACACCGGAACACCGACGCTCAGTTCCGATTCGCGCCTCGAGATCAGCACCTGTCTCGCCCGGCTCGCTGAATAAGGCACGGCACTTGCCGTACTTCAAGTGGTTCCGACCAGTTTTTACTGACCACGATTGGGCTGGCTCAGGGACCGGGGCTCGGGCCAAACGTATCCCGGGCCCCTTTCATTTCAGCGCCACTCATCGCAGTTCCTTTACCGCTGTGCTAGATTCCCTTCATAACTACGGAGGGGGATGATGGCTCAGGCACTCGATGTCGTATTGGTGCTCGCGATCGTCGCTGTACTCCTGGCGCACGCGTTTTTCCCGCCGCGTTAGGCTCGCGCATTTCGCTGTGCGGTTTTGCCTGACCGCCTGAGGAGGCGGCTCGGGTATGATTGTGCCCGAAAGATAACTAGAAACAGGCTCATGTCAGCGGCGCCCAGCGAGATCCTTCTGCTCAATTTCCTCGTCGAGGACAAGGCCCCCAACACCGTTTCGCCCGATCAGTTGCTGCCGCGCGCGCTGCGGGCGCTGCGCTCCCACCTCGGCATGGATGTCGCGTTTATTTCCGAATTCCGGGATGGCCGCCGCATTTTCCGCTATGTGGATGCGGCGCGCGACAGCCCGGCGGTCCAGATGGGCGCGAGCGATCCGCTGCAAGACACCTATTGCCAGCGTGTGGTCGAGGGCCGCCTCCCCGAGATCATCAACGACACCGCCGCGTTGCCGGACGCGAGCGACCTCGGCTTCACGCGGCTGGTCCCGGTGGGATCGCACCTGTGTGTCCCGATCCGTCTCTACGACGGCAGTCTTTACGGCACGCTGACCTGCATCGGCGCGGTGGCCGATCCGACGCTGTGCGCCCGCGATGCGAGCCTGATGCGGGTATTCGCGGAAATGGCGGCCGAGCACATCGAGGCGGACATCCAGGCGCAGGAACAGACGCACCAGCACATCGGCAAGCTCCAGTCCATCATGAACGGGGGCGCGATCTCGCTCGCCTACCAGCCGATCTTCGACCTGCGTCAGGCTCAGGTGGTGGGTTTCGAGGCGCTCGCGCGGTTCACGACCGCGCCGATGCGTTCGCCGGATGCGTGGTTCGCGGACGCCGCGCTGGTGGGGCTCGACATCGCGCTCGAAATGAAAGTGATCGAGCAGGCGCTCGCGAGCTTTACCCATTTGCCTGAAGGGATTTACGTCGGTTTCAACGTGTCCCCGAACATCGTGTTGAACGGCCAGCTCGATCTCGCGTTCCGCGACATGCCGCTCGAGCGCATCGTGCTCGAAGTGAACGAGCACGTGAGCATCCGCGAATACGACGAGATCGCGAAGGCGCTGCAGCCGCTGCGCCGCGACGGTCTGCGCATCTCGGTGGACGACACCGGCGAAGGCTTGAGCAGCTTCCGGCACATCCTCGCGCTCAAACCGGACATCGTGAAGATCCCGATGAGCCTCACGCGCAACATCGACACCGACGGCGCGCGGCGTGCGCTCGCTTCGGCGCTGATCCAGTTCGCCGGCGAGAACGGCAGCGAAGTCATCGCCGAAGGCGTCGAGACCGCCGCGGAGCTCAAAGCACTGAGAGCGCTCGGCGTCATGCGCGCGCAGGGCTATTTCCTCGGACGTCCCGGACCGCTCTCCACGGCGGCGAACCTGTGCCGGCGTCCTGCGACCTCGCACGAAACGGTCGAGACCTGACTCGAGCGCGTTTCCTGCGGCTCGCGCTGGCCGCGCTTGCACTGGTCCTCGCCACTCCCGCGTCTGCCGCGACGCCGCCGCTGCGGCCCGAGATCGAGATTTTCATTACCGAAGTCGCGGCGAAGCACGGTCTCGCCGAGGCGCCGCTGCGGAAGCTCCTGCGGCAGGCGCAGGTGCGCCCCTCGATCATTCGCGCGATGTCCGCGCCCGGCACCGCCCGGCCCTGGTTCGAATATCGCCGCCGTATCGTCGAGCCCGTGCGCATCGAGAACGGAGCGCGTTTCTGGGCCGAGAACGCCGCCGCGCTCGAGCGCGCGCGCCGCGAATTCGGGATCCCGGAAGAGCTGATCGTCGCGACGATCGGCGTCGAGACGCTCTACGGCCGTCATACCGGATCGTTCAAGGTGATCGACGCGCTCACCACGCTCGCTTTCGATTATCCGCCGCGCGCGGCTTTTTTCCGCGGCGAGCTGGAAGAGTTTCTGCTGCTCGCGCGCGAGGCGGGGCTCGATGCGGCGAGCATCCGCGGCTCGTACGCCGGTGCGATCGGCGTGCCGCAATTCCTGCCCAGCAGCTATCGGAAATACGCCGTCGACTTCGACGGCGACGGCCGCCGCGATCTGGCCGGGAGCGTCGCCGACGCGATCGGCAGCGTCGCGAATTACTACCGCAGCTTCGGCTGGCAGACCGGTGCCCCCGTCGTCGTTCCCGCGGACCCGCGCGAGGCGGAGCTCGGCGCGGTGCTCACCGCGGGCATCAAGCCGCACACGAAAGTGGGCGAGCTGCGCGCGAAAGGTGTCGTGCCGCAGGAGCCACTCGACGACAACGCCGAAGCGACGGTGTTCTACGTGCAGGCGGAAGACGGGCCGAAGCTCATGCTCGGGCTCAACAACTTCTACGTGATCACGCGCTACAACCGTTCGACGAATTACGCGATGTCGGTGTGGGAGCTCGCGACCGAGGTTCGAGCCCGCCATTCGGCGGGCTCCTCGGCGCGGTAAACGAACAGAGGGAAACCGATGATGGTTTCCCTCCGTAACCTCCCATCCTTCGGCCGGTGCGCAACTGCGCACCGGTTTCACGTCCGGGGAAATGCCACCAAATGATCGATCTCCAAACGAATGCCGATGCTCTCGCCGATCGCGTGGTTGTGGTGGCTCGGCACGAGCGAGAGCACGCGCCCCCCGCCCGGAAGCTGCAGGGTGTAGAGGAACTCCGCGCCGCGAAAGGCCTTGTGCAGCACGCGCGCCTGCAGGGGGCTCGAATCGTCGTGGAGGATGTCGTCCGGACGTAGCAGGACATCGACCGCGGTGCCGCGCCCCAGCTCCTGGATGTCGCTGCTCTGGAGCGCGCCGAGCTCGAGCCCGATCGTGCGGTCGTCGAGCACCATGCCGGGCAGGAACACGCCCTGGCCGATGAAATCCGCGACGAAACGCGTCGCCGGCTGGTGGTAGAGCCGATACGGCGTATCCCACTGCTCGATGCGCCCCTGCGACATGATGCCGATCTCGTCCGCGATGTTGAAGGCTTCGTGCTGATCGTGCGTGACGAGTATCGCCGTGGTTTTCTGCTGCTTCAAGATGTCCCGCACTTCGATGCTGAGGCGCTCGCGCATCTCGATGTCGAGATTGGAGAACGGCTCGTCGAGGAGCATGAGATCGGGGCGCGGCGCGAGCGCGCGGGCCAGGGCGACGCGCTGCTGCTGGCCCCCGGAGAGCTCGTGCGGGTAACGCGTGGCGACCGCGTGCAGGCCGACGATGTCGAGGAGCTCGGCGACGCGTGCGCTGCGCTCGTTGTCCGAGACATCGCGCAGACCGAACGCAATGTTGCGCTCGACGCTGAGATGCGGAAACAGCGCGTAGTCCTGGAACACCATGCCGATGCGGCGGCGCTCGGCCGGCACCGTGAGGCCGGGTCGGCTCATCGTCTCGCCGTGCAGGACGATCTCGCCGGCGCGCAGCGGCTCGAACCCGGCGATGCAGCGGAGCACGGTCGTCTTGCCGCAGCCGCTCGGGCCGAGCAGGCAGCCGATCGTGCCGGGCGCGAGCTCGAAGCTGAGGCCTTGGAGCACCGGACGTGCGTCGTAGCGCTGACTGACATCACGTACTTCCAGTAATGCGGCCATCAGGCGATTATACGGGGCGTGTTGCGAATGATTCTTGTTAAGGCATGTCCCGAACCGACACACTGACTGCGCTGCCGGCCAGATTTTTTCCAGTGACGCGGCCGACGCCGCTCGGCGTCGCGGCCGTGCTCATCGCGGCGCTGCTCGCGCTGCCCATCGTCGTCGTGGTGAGCAACGTCTTCACGCCGACGCAGGGCACATGGTCTCATCTCGCCTCGACGGTTCTGCCCGAGTACGTCACGAACTCGCTGCTGCTGATGGCAGGCGTCGCCTTCGGCGTAATGGTCGGCGGCATCACGACCGCGTGGCTGACGGTGATGTGCCGCTTTCCGGGGCGACAGGTGTTCGAATGGGCGCTGCTGCTGCCGATGGCGGTGCCCGCGTACGTGATGGCGTACGCTTATACCGACTTCCTCCAGTTCGCCGGACCGGTTCAGATGTGGCTGCGCGAGCTGACCGGATGGGGCCCGCGCGAGTACTGGTTTCCCGACGTGCGCTCGCTCGGCGGCGCAGTCGTCATGCTGTCTTTCGTGTTGTATCCCTACGTGTATCTGCTCGCGCGCTCGGCCTTCCTCGAGCAGTCCGACAGCATGCTGGAGGTCGCGCGCGTCTGCGGCTACGGGGCATGGGGCACGTTCGCGAAGGTCGCGCTGCCGCTCGCGCGGCCCGGCATCGTCGCCGGTACCGCGCTCGCGCTGATGGAAACGCTGGCCGATTTCGGTACCGTCGCGTATTTCGGCGTGCAGACTTTCACGACCGGCATTTTCCGCGCATGGTTTTCCCTCGGGGATCCGGTCGCCGCCGCGCAACTCTCGTCTGTGCTGCTCGCGTTCGTCTTTCTGGTGCTGTACATCGAGCGCGTGACGCGCGCGCGCGCGACCTTTCACAACACCTCCCATCGCAAGCGCCTGCGCAACGTGTACCACCTGAGGGGCGCACGCGCCGGTCTCGCCGTGTTGATGTGCGTGACGCCCCTCGTCGTGGGCTTCGGGTTACCGGTCGCGATTCTCGCGAAGCTCGCCTGGTCGGGCGGCGACGTGCAGTTCGGCTCCCGCTACATTCAGCTCACGGCGAATACCGTGACGCTCGCAGCGATCACCGCGCTGCTCGCCGTCGCGCTCGCGCTGGTCGTGGCATACGCCGGGCGCGCCAGCCGCTCGAACGTGGTGCGCGGAGCGATCCGCATCGCCGGTATGGGCTACGCGGTGCCCGGCGCGGTGATTGCGGTCGGTGTGCTGATCCCGGTGACGCGGCTCGATCAGGCGCTGGCGGCCTGGATACAGGCTTACACCGGCTCGTCGCCGGGACTCCTGCTGACCGGCGGGATCGCGGCGCTGGTCTACGCGTACCTCGTGCGTTTCTTCGCGGTCGCGCTGCACGCCGTGGATGCCGGGCTCACCAAGATCACGCCGACCATGGACAGCGCGGCGCGCTCGCTCGGCTGCGGTCCGGGGACGACGCTCGTCCGGGTGCACGCGCCGCTCTTGTGGCGCAGCGCGCTCGCCGCCGGCCTGCTCGTGCTCGTGGACGTGATGAAAGAGTTGCCCGCGACCTTCGTCATGCGCCCGTTCAACTTCGACACGCTCGCGGTGCAGGCCTACAACCTCGCATCCGACGAGCGTCTCGCCGAAGCCGCTACGCCCGCGCTCACGATCGTGGTGGTCGGGCTGATTCCGCTGATCGTCTTGTCACGAATGATGCTGGAGCGCGACCGCGCCTAACGCGCGGCGCGTGAGCGGGTGCAGCGAAGCGCAACCCGCCGGCCGGTGGGCTGGTGCCCACCTACGCCTCTGCGGCAGTGCTGAGCCGGCGTGCCGATTTGAGCCGCAGTCATCGAAGCGCGCCGTTCGTGTGCGGTCTGTCGTGTGCGGTCTGTCGTGTGTTGACTGACCGCCGCGAACGGGGTTTCGCGCTTGGAAAACGGTTTTGCGGCTCCATGAGGTGCGACGGATCGTCTCTGCCGCAACCAAACCGTTACTTGTAGCCTACGCGGTCGAAGATTTTCTGCGCGAGCGCCTGGTTCTTGCCCAGCACCGAGATATTGAGCGTGTCGCTCTTGAACGTGCCGAGCGAGGCGAGCGCGGCGTTGTCGAGCTTCACGCCTTTCGCGACCGGCCATTCGTTGTTGCCGTTCGCGAAATAGCTCTGCGCGCTGTCGCTCGCGAGATATTCGAGGTAGCGCACCGCCGCATCGCGGTGCGGCGCGTTCTTGAGCACGCCCGCGCCCGAGATGTTCATGTGCGTGCCGAAGCTCTTCTGGTTCGGCCAGATCAGTCCGACCGCCTGCGTCACCTTCTTGTCCTCTGGCTTCTCGGACTTGAGCAGCCGCACGTAGTAGTAGCTGTTGCTGATCGCCACCTGGCATTCGCCCGATGCGACGCCGCGGATCTGGTCGGTGTCGCCGCCTTTGGGCGCGCGCGCGAAGTTCGCGACCACGCCGCGGGCCCATTCCTCCGCGCGCTTCTCGCCCCAATGCTCGATGAGCGCGCTCATGAGCGAGAGGTTGTAGACGTGGCTGCCGGAGCGCGTGCAGACCTTGCCTTTCATCTTCGGATTCGCGAGGTCCTCGTAGTTCTGGACGTCGGCCGGGTTGACGCTCGCCTTGTTGTAGACGATGACGCGGGCGCGCGCCGAGAAGCCGAACCACTGGTCGTTGGTCGCGCGCATGTGCGCGGGCAGCCGCGTTTCGAGCACTTTCGATTTCACCGGCTGGAGCAGGCCCAGCTGCTCGGCGCGCCACAGGCGCCCGGCGTCGACGGTCACGAGCACGTCGCCGGGGCTGTTGGCGCCTTCGTTCTTGAGCCGCTCGATCAGCGGGTCTTCGCCGGCCTCGATGCGGTTGATCTTGATCCCCGCCTGTTTCGTGAAGTTGGCGTAGAGCGCTTCGTCGGTCTGGTAATGGCGTGATGAATAGAGGTTCAGGACCTTGTCCTGCGCGGCAGCCGTGAAAGGCGCGCAGGTGAAGAGGGTCGCGATGGCGAGCGTGCAGGCACTGCGGGTGATCGAGGTCATTCGAGTCCTTGGTCGGCGTGTTGAGAAGTCGCGCCGGAATGCTAACAAGAATGATTCTCACTAACAAGCCGGCTCACAATCGTTCCTACACGAACGCGCAAGGTATTAAGTACTAGAGGGAGAGACGGCGGGCGCCGTTGAAGCGCGTGCGCCAGTACTGGTGCCGCAGGTCTACCAGCTCGACCCGGCCGCCGGTCGTCGGTGCGTGGATGAACCGGTAATCCCCGAGATAGATCCCCACGTGCGAGTAGGGCTTGCGCATCGTATCGAAGAAGACGAGATCACCCGGTTCCAACGCCTCTGTCGGCACTGGTTCGCCGACTTCGCTCAAAGCCTGGGTATTGCGGGGCAGCGCGAGCCCCAGGCCGTTACGAAACACGTAATAAACCAGTCCGCTGCAGTCGAACCCGCTCTCCGGGGAGGTTCCACCGTAGCGATAGGGCACGCCGACATGGGCCAGTGCATGCAGCGCCAGCTCCCGCGTACGGGCCGCCGCAATTTCGTCGAAGGCACGCGGGGACAGTGTCACCGGGGCCGGGGGGGCGGGGAGCGCATCAGGCGCCGGTGACGGGGCGGGCGCCGGCTTCGCGATGGGGACCGGGCGCGGTGCAGGCCGCGAGCGGGTGGTCGGCGTCGATGCGCATCCGGCGATGTAGAGCGCCGCGAGTGCCAGCAGCAAGGTCCTCATCGCGGCGGACTATAGAGGACATCTGCATATCTCGCAACGGCTTACAACGCGATCTGCATCTACTTCGTGAGGATCCAGCTCGAAATGCGCGAGACCACGTCCTCCTCGAGCCCCCTGAAGCCGTGATACGCCTGCCCTTCGCACGGGTTGCCGTAGCTCTCACCGCCACGGAACGAGACGAGCTCCTTGCGCGGAGCGGCGGTGAGCTTATCCATGAGCTGTGGCGCGTCGCGGAACAGCGTGTAGCGACATTCGTCCTGCTCGTGATGGACCACGAGCACCGGAATTCGGAGTGAGTCGACGGGCATTTCCGGAACGGGCCTGCCCCGCGCATCCCCGAACAGCGTGGCGGTGAGGACGAGCCCGTCCGGTCCGTGCGTCCCGCCAAGTTGCACCGCTACGCCCGCCGCCGATTGGGTGCCGCGGCTCGTGCCGACGAGCCATACCGGCAGCTTGGTGTGCTCGCGCAGCCAAGCGATCACCGCCTTCACATCCGCGGCGTGCTCGGGTGTCTGCCGAAAGCCCATCAGGTAGGGATGCGATTGCCTGTCGGACGGCGCATCGATGATGGCTACCACGAGCTGCTGCCGCGCGAAAAGCGGTGCGCTGCGCACGAGGAAGTTGCCGCGGCCCCAGGCGAACGCGCCCGAATCGCTGATTTGCAGCCCGCCGTGACCGCCGGCGAAGAGCACGACAGCTGCCTTCGCATCCGGGGGCGAGATCAGCACGAACCGCTGCGTCACGCCGGGCCGCGTAGGAATGTCGATGACCCTGTCAGCGGCGCGTGCAGTGCCGAGCGTGAGTGCGATAACGCTAAGAGCGAACGCGAGGATTCTCATGACTGTCCCTGGATGAGGCAGCCATTGTGATCCGTTCGTCCTGAGCTTGTCGAAGGATGAACGGCCCTCCGTGCGAGGTCTAGCTCCTGACCGCGTCCAGCACGCTGTCGATACGGGTGACGCGGTTGCGCGGCGCGTCCGGCGGCAGGCCGGAGAAATCGCCGCGCAGCGCTTTCAACGCATAGCGCTCCTCGTCGATCTCGCGCCGCGTGCGCACGCCGATGCGCCGAAGCACGGCGAGGGGAGGGCACCAGCCCTGCACCGCATGCTGCAGGAGAAACGCGAGCACACCGCCGGACAAGATGAGCCACCGGCGGTCGCGCACGAGGCCGAGCGCGAGTCCTGCCAGCGCGAAGCCCGGCGCCAGGACTTCGAGGTAGCGCTCGATATCCCATTCGTCGTCGAGCGCGTCGAGCCGCGCCGAAATCTCCTCGTCGCTGCACGTACTGTAGGCGAACAGCCGGTCGCGCATCGCGTCGTCGATCGCGGCGTTCACCGCGTGCGCGGTGTGCGCGCGCACGCGGTCGTGTCGTCCCACGCTCACGGGTTCCTCCGCGTGCGCTCCGGGTGTGCTTTGGCGCCCGGTCCCGCACGGCTCGCAAGCCGTCGCGCGGCGGCCGCGCTCACGCGCGGACCGAAATGCCAGCGCGTATCCTGCCGCGGCAACGCGTACGGCAGCGCGTCGAGCGCTTCGGGTACGAACGATTCGGGCGTTTCGGCGACGACCGCCGCATGGACCTTCACCGGCAGGCCGAGCTTGCGCATGAGGTTGTGGGCGTCGATCGGGGCGCGGACCTTCACGTCGTTGTCGAAGTAGCAGTACACGTCGCGCGAGCGGCGGCGCGGCGGCGCTTTCTCCGAGATGCGCTTCGCATCGTCCGGCTCGGCTCCGCCGGCCCACGCGCGGATGCGCTGCGCCCAGCGCTCGAGCGCAGCGTCCGTATAGCCGCTGACATAGAGCTCGGCATCGCCGTGCAAACGGATGTACATGAAATCCGCGGTGACGTCTTCGTAGTAGGGCCATTTGCCGGCGGTATCCGCGACCACGAGCGCGATGCGATGGCGCCGAAGCTGCGCGATGAAGCGCTCGTCGACGAAGCTCTCGTGCCGGATCTCGACGGCGTGACGCAGCGGCCGGTTGCAGTCGATCGCGAGCCGGCAGCGCCCGGTCATCCGCGCGTCACGCCTGCGTGCGAGCTTGAGCGCGGCTTCGTAGTCCCGCGGCAACGCGCGGAAGAAATTTTCGAAGCGCTCCTCGTCGTAGCGAAACTGCGGCGGAAACTGCCACAGGAACGGTCCCGTTTTCTCGCACAGATTGAATATGCCGGAGGCGAAAAAGTTGGCCATCGCGCTCTCGCAGTTCTTCAGCCTCAGCAGGTGGGTGATGTAGCGTCCGCCCTTGATGGCGAAAACGAAGTCGTCCGGCGTCTCGTCGTACCACGTCTGGTAGCTCGCCGGATGCTGGAGCGAATAGAACGAGCCGTTCAGCTCGATCGTCGGAAAGGCGCGCGAAGCGAACTCGAGCTCGCGCCGCTGCGCAAGGTCTTTCGGATAAAAGACGCCGCGCCACGGCTCGTAGCGCCAGCCGGAGATGCCGATTCGGATCATGCCCATCGGGAACGTTTGCGTTCCCCGGCGTGATGCAAGGGGAGTACCGCGGCTAGAACGGCTCGTCGGAACGCAGATAGCGCCACTGGCCGACCGGCAGATCGCCGAGCCGCACGCGGCCGATCCGCACGCGTTTGAGCCCCGTCACTTCGAGGCCGACCAGCTCGCACATGCGGCGGATCTGGCGCTTCTTGCCTTCCTGCAGGATGAACCGGAGCTGCTCGCGGTTCTGCCACGCGACACGTGCGGGTTTCAGCGCTGCGCCGTCGAGGCTCAAGCCGTGGTTGAGCAGCGCGAGGCCCTGTGCGGAGAGCTTACCTTCGACCCGGACCAGATATTCCTTCTCGATCTCGCTCTCCTGGCCGATCAACTGCCGCGCAATGCGTCCGTCCTGCGTGAGCACCAGCAAGCCCTGCGAGTCGATGTCGAGGCGGCCCGCCGGCGCGAGACCTTTCAAATGCGAGGGATGAAAGCGGGTCGCGCTGCGATCGTCCTTCCAGTGCGATTCGCGTGTGACGAGCGTCACCGCCGGCGTGTAGCCGGGCTCGGGCTGTCCGGAAACGTAGCCGATCGGCTTATTGAGGAGGATCGTCACGCGCGCCGTCTGTTCGGCCGCGGCCGCGCGCGAGAGCGTGATGCGCTGATTGGGGTAGATCTTCGTGCCGAGCTCGCTCACGCGCTCGCCGTCGACGAAAACCCACCCGCGCTCGATGTAGCTGTCGGCCTCGCGCCGCGAGCACAGCCCCTGCGCGGCCATCAGCTTCGAGAGTCTGACTTTTTCCACGGGTAGAGCATATCCGGCATTCCCGCGAACGCGGGACTCCGGAACGTTCCATCGAGGCCCCGCTTGCGCGGGGCGTGACGTCTAGAAGCCGTCGACGGTGATGCGCTCGATCGGCCGTTTGATGAGCTTCTCGATATCGCGCAGAAGCTGGATCTCGTCCCGATCGACGAGTGACACCGCGGCGCCGCTCACGCCCGCGCGGCCAGTGCGGCCGATGCGGTGCACGTAATCTTCCGGCACGTTCGGCAGCTCGAAGTTCACCACGTGCGGCAGCTCCTGGATATCGAGTCCGCGTGCGGCGATATCGGTCGCGACGAGCACCGGCACCCTGCCGTTCTTGAAATCGGTCAACGCGCGCGTGCGCGCCGACTGGCTCTTGTTGCCGTGGATCGCCGCGCTGCGGATGCCGTCTTTCTCGAGCTTCTCGGCGAGGCGGTTCGCGCCGTGCTTGGTGCGCGTGAAGACGAGCACCTGGCGCCACTCGTGCTTGCGGATGAGGTGGGAGAGCAGGTCGCGCTTCTTTTCTTTGGAGATCATGTGCACGCTTTGCTGCACGAGCTCCGAAGCGGTGTTGCGCGGCGCGACGTCCACGCAGCCGGGATTGTTCAGGAGCTTCGCCGCGAGTGCCCGCACGTCCTCGGAAAACGTCGCCGAGAAGAGCATGCTCTGCCGCGTCTTGGGCAGCAGCGCCAGCACGCGTTTGATATCGTGGATGAAGCCCATGTCGAGCATGCGATCGCCTTCGTCGAGGACGAGGATCTCGATGCCCGACAGATCGACGGTGCGCTGGCCGGCGTGGTCGAGCAGGCGTCCGGGGGTCGCGACGAGCATGTCGACGCGCTTGCGAAGCTGCGCGGCCTGCGGCTGAAAGCCGACGCCGCCGAACATCACCATCGATTTCACCGGCACGTACTTGCCGTAGGTGCGCACGGACTCTTCGACCTGGGCGGCGAGCTCGCGGGTGGGCGTGAGCACGAGGCAGCGCGGACGGCCCGGCCGCACGTTTGCCGGCTGAGTGTGCAGCCGGTGCAGGATCGGCAGGACGAATCCCGCGGTCTTGCCGGTTCCGGTTTGCGCCGCTGCGAGCAGGTCGCCGCCGGCGAGCACGAGCGGAATGGCTTTCGCCTGTATCGGCGTGGGAATGGAATAGCCGGCGTCGCAAACGGCGCGCAGCAGCGGTTCGGCCAGGCCGAGCCCGGCGAATTGATTTTCAGTGTTCACTACGAACTCCAAGCGACGGCCTGTCGCTCAAAGTCGAGGGACACCAATCAAGGCAGACGAATCAGGGGAAAGAAACGGAGATTTCCGGACCGGTGCGCTGATCGGCAAAGCGCACGGAAGTGGCGAAGTATACAGTAGTATCGCTCCCGATGCTCGAGATCGATCCCGTATTCGCCGATGACGGCGCGCTCGCACGCGTGGTGCCGGAGTTCCGCGCGCGGCCGCTGCAGGCCGACATGGCGCGCGCGGTCGCTGCCGCGATCGAGAACCGCAGCGTGCTCGTCGCTGAAGCCGGAACCGGCACCGGAAAAACGTTCGCATACCTCTCGCCGGCGCTGCGTTCCGGCGGCAAGGTGATCATCTCCACCGGCACCAAGACGCTCCAGGACCAGCTTTTCGATCGCGACATTCCGACCGTGCGCAAGGCGCTCAAGCTGCCGGTCACCGTTGCACTGCTCAAAGGCCGCGCGAACTACGTCTGTCACTACCATCTGGAGCGCGCCGCCGCCGACGGCCGGTTCGCGAACCGCCAGGATGTGCAGGATCTCGCCCACATCGAGCGGTTCGCGCGCACGACCCAGACCGGCGATCGCGCCGACTGCGACGCCGTGTCGGAATCAGCGTCGATCTGGTCGCAGGTGACCTCCACCCGCGAGAACTGCCTCGGCTCGGACTGCAAGCACTTCGACCGCTGTTTCGTCATGCAGGCGCGCAAGCAGGCGTTCGAAGCGGACGTGGTCGTCGTCAACCATCATCTCTTTTTCGCCGACCTCATGCTGCGCGACGAAGGCGTGGGCGAGCTCCTGCCGGCGTGCAACACGGTGATTTTCGACGAGGCGCACCAGATCCCGGAGACCGCGACGATCTTCTTCGGCGAGAGCGTATCCAGCGCGCAGGTCGTGACGCTTGCGCGCGATACGGTCCTCGAGGCGGCGGTGGCCGCGAAGGACAGCCGCGAGCTGCCCGAAGCGGCGCGTGCGCTGGAGAAAGCGGCGCGCGATCTGCGGCTCGCATTTCGCGAGGACTCCGGGCGCGTGCCGATGCGCGCGCTCGAAAGGAACCGGGATTTTCACGACGCCCTCGCACAGGTGCTCGCGCGGCTGGACGCGCTTCAGACGCAGCTCGTGCCGCACGCCGAACGCAGCGAACCGCTGCAGCGCTGCCACGAGCGCGTGCTCGACCTCGCCGAGCGGCTCGAACGCTGGCGCAGCGGCGTCGATGGCGAGCGCGTGAAGTGGCTGGAGCTCTTCACGCACGCGGTACACCTGCATTCCACGCCGCTTTCCGTCGCCGAGCTCTTTTCGCGCCAGGTGCGCGAAAGCGCGCGCGCGTGGATCTTCACGTCTGCGACGTTGTCGGTCGCCGGCGATTTCACGCATTACTGCGGCGCACTCGGGCTTGCCGACGCGCAGACGCAGAGCTGGGGCAGCCCGTTCGATTACGAGCGCCAGGCACTCCTGTACGTGCCCCCGCGGCTGCCCGAGCCGAACACGCCGGAGCACACGCGCGCGGTCGTCGAAGCCGCGGTCCCCGTGATCGAAGCGAGCGGCGGCCGGGCGTTCCTGCTGTTCACCAGCCTGCGCGCGATGCGCGAGGCGCATGCGCTGTTACAGGACGCGTTCGCGCGGCGGGGACTGGGCTACCCGCTGCTCATGCAGGGCCAGGGTTCGCGCTCCGAGCTGCTCGAGCGCTTTCGCAAGCTCGGCGACGCGGTGCTGGTGGGCAGCCAGTCGTTCTGGGAAGGTGTGGATGTGCGCGGCGAGGCGCTCTCGCTCGTCGTGATCGACAAACTGCCGTTCTCCGCGCCGGACGATCCGGTGCTTGCCGCGCGCATCGACAAGATGAATCAGGAAGGACACAACGCGTTCCTCGAGCATCAGCTTCCGCATGCCGTGATCACGCTCAAGCAGGGGGCAGGGCGATTGATACGCGACGAGAGCGATCGCGGCGTGCTGATGATCTGCGATCCGCGGCTCTTCAGTAAAAGCTACGGCCGGCGCATCCTCCAGAGCCTGCCGCCGATGCGGCGCACGCGCGTCGAAGCCGACGCGGTGGCGTTTTTCGCGACGACCGCGGCGTAATCGTAGGGTGCGCTGGTAGCGCACCGCGGTGCGCCATCGGCGCACCCTACGTCAGCATCGCGATTCCGACGTCAGACGGCTTTTGCGTATAGATCGTGCGCGTCACTGCGCGTGACGCGCACCTGCGCGAATTCGCCGAGTTCGAACTTGCGCGAGCGCGCAACGTGTACGACGCCGTCGATCTCCGGCGCGTCTGCGGCAGAGCGCGCCATGGCGCCATCGTCGGTGATCTCGTCCACGAGCACCGTGATCTGGCGTCCGACCTTGCGCTCGAGCCGCTCGGCGCTGATGCGCTCCTGCACGGCCATGAACCGCTCGCGGCGCGCTTCCTTCACTGCCTCCGGCACCGCGCCGGCCAGCGCGTTCGCGGCGGCGCCTTCCACGGGTGAGTAGGCGAAACAGCCGACGCGATCGAGCTGCGCTTCTTCTAGAAAAGTGAGCAGCTCTTCGAAATCGCCTTCGGTCTCGCCGGGAAAGCCCACGATGAACGTGCTGCGGATGGTGAGCTCCGGGCAGATCTCGCGCCAGCGCCGGATGCGCGCGAGGTTGTCCTCGGCATTTGCCGGCCGCTTCATCGCTTTCAATATGCGGCGGCTCGCGTGCTGAAAAGGTACATCCAGGTAGGGCAGGATCTTGCCCTCCGCCATCAGCGGGATCATTTCGTCCACGTGCGGGTACGGATAGACATAGTGGAGGCGCACCCACGCGCCGAGTTCGCCTAGAGCGCACGCGAGCTCCGTCATGCGGGTGCGCAGCGGCCGGCCGCCCCAGAAGCCGGTGCGGTACTTCACGTCGACACCGTACGCGCTCGTGTCCTGCGAGACGACGAGGAGCTCTTTCACGCCGGCTTTCACCAGCGCCTGCGCCTCGGTCATCACCTCGCCGATCGGACGGCTGACGAGATCGCCGCGCATGGACGGGATGATGCAGAACGTGCAGCGGTGATTGCAGCCCTCGGCGATCTTCAGGTACGCGTAGTGCCGCGGCGTCAACTTGATGCCCTGCGGCGGCACGAGATCGACGAATGGATCGTGCGGTTTGGGCAGTTGCGCGTGCACCGCGCGCATCACTTCGTCCGTCGCGTGCGGCCCCGTCACCGCCAGCACCTTCGGGTGCGTCTTGCGCACGACGTCGCCTTTGGCGCCCAGGCAGCCGGTGACGATCACTTTGCCGTTTTCCTCCAGCGCTTCGCCGATCGCATCCAGCGATTCGGCGACCGCCGAATCGATGAAGCCGCAGGTATTCACGACGACGACGTCGGCGTCTGCGTACGAGGGCGAGATCAGATAACCCTCGGCGCGAAGCTGCGTGAGAATGCGCTCGGAATCGACGAGCGCCTTCGGACAGCCGAGCGAGACGAAACCGACTTTAGGGGTGTTTTCAGTTGTCACGAGACGTAAAAAAAGGGGGCAGGCCCCCGTTTTTCCGGAAAAAGGTGGTCTGTCCCCGTTTTCGCTGAAAAGTTCAGCCCTTGTTCTCGCCGCCCTTGTCCGGCTCGGGCGTCTTGGGCGGAGTGCCGCCGAAATTCGGGAACTGAAAGCTGCCGAAGAGGTTGCGCGTCTGCTGTTGGAGCTGGTTCTGCATGTCCATGAACGCGCTCGCGCTCTGCTCCAGATAGCGGCTCATGAGCCCCTGGATCGCCGGTCCCTGCATCTTCACGAACTCGCTCCACGCCTCCGAGCCGAGCATCGGGTTCTGACCGTAGAGCTGCCGCGACTGGTCCTGGAGGCGCTTCTGGATCTCGATGAACGTGTGGATGTTCTTCTCGAGATAACTGCCCATCATGCCCTGCATGGCGTTGCCGTAGAAGCGGATGATCTGCGAGAGCATGTCGGAGGAGAACATCGGCGCGCCGGCACTTTCTTCCTCGAGGATGATCTGAAGCAGGATGCTGCGCGTCAGATCCTCCTTGCTCTTCGCGTCCTCGACGCGGAAATCGACATGGTCCAGCACGAGCTTTTTCACGTCGGCGAGCGTGATGTAGCTGCTCGTCTCGGTGTCGTACAACCGGCGATTCGGGTACTTCTTGATGATGCGCGTCGCCTGGGCCATGTGATTCTCGTTTAACGTCTGGCGGGAGCGCGATTATTTCACATCACGACATGTGCTGCCCGCCGTTGATCGAGATGTTGGCGCCCGTGACGAACGCGGCCTCCTCCGAACAGAGATACGCCACGAGCCCCGCGACCTCCTCCGGCTTGCCGAGCCGGCCGATCGGGATTTGCGGGACGATCTTGGAGTCCAGGATGTCCTTCGGGATCGCGAGCACCATCTTGGTCCCGATGTAACCGGGCGAGATCGTATTCACCGTCACGCCCTTGCGCGCGTACTCCAGCGCGAGGGCTTTGGTGAAACCGTGCATGCCGGCTTTCGCGGCCGAATAGTTGGTCTGACCGAACGCGCCTTTCTGGCCGTTCACGGACGACACGTTGATGACGCGCCCCCAGCCGCGCTCGGCCATCCCGTCGATCACCGGCTTCGTCATGTTGAAGACGCTGTCCAGATTGGTCTTCATCACGGCGTCCCACGCGGCCTTGTCCATCTTGCGGAAGGTCATGTCGCGGGTGATGCCGGCGTTGTTCACGAGCACGTCCACCGGCCCGAACTCGTTCTGGATCTGCGTCACCGCGCGCTGGCACGACTCGTAATCCGCGACATCGACCGCGACCGCGCCGAACTCGTGGCCTTGTTTTTTCATCTCCGCGAGCCACTCGCCGTACTTCGTATTGCCTGGAGAGTAGGTGGCGATCACTTTGTCGCCCATCGCGGAGAGCTTCGTACAGATCGCTTCGCCCAGTCCGCCCATCCCGCCCGTTACCACCGCTACCCGCTTGGCCATCGTGTTCTCCTCACGCGTGTTGCACTAACTCTTTACTTTCTCTTTCACGTATCGTCCCGGCGCAGGCTCGATCTCGCGATAAGTCGCGTTGCCCAGCGCCTTGCGGCAAGGCACGCGCTCGCCGCCGTGATGCGCCAGCCACGCGCTCCAGTGCGTCCACCAGCTCCCGGGGGTCGACTCCGCGGATTTCAGCCAGCGCTCGGGGTCCTTGGGCAGTTTACCGGCCGCGTGCGCTGCGCGTTTCCCACTGCCGAGCCAGTAATTGCGCTTGTTGCGCGACGTCGGATTTATGACGCCGGCAATGTGGCCGCTCGCCGCCAGCACGAACTCGGTCGGCCCGCGCAGGAGATTCGCGCTCGCGTAGGCCGTCCTCCACGGGACGATGTGATCCTCGCGGGTCGCGAGCACGTATGTGGGCATGTCGACCTTGCGCAGATCGACTTTGACGCCGCACATCGTGAGCTTTCCGGGCACGCGCAAGTTATTCTCCAGATACATGTTACGGATGTAGTACGCATACATCACGCCCGGCAGGTTCGTGCTGTCGCTGTTCCAGTACAGGAGGTCGAACGGGTCCGGCGTCTTGCCCTTGAGATAATTGTTGACGACGTACTGCCAGATCAGATCGTTCGCGCGGAGCGATGCGAACGTCAGCGCGAGCTCGCGCCCGGGCAGGAGCCCGCCCTCGGCGAACTCGAGCTCGCGCTTGAGCACGTACGACTCGTCCACGAACACCGAGAGCTCTCCGGTATCGGAGAAGTCGAGCATCGCGGCGAGCAGCGTGAGGCTCGCGACGCGCTCGTTCGCGCGTTGCGCGTCGCTCTTTCGCGCGCCGTTCGCTTCCTGCGCGCCACGGACTGCGAGCGCGGCTCCGAGCAGCGTCCCGCCGACACAGAAGCCGAGCGCGTTCACCTTGTCCGATTCGCAGATCTCCTGCGCGACATCGAGCGCTTTCATGACGCCCTGTTGGAGATAATCGTCCCAGGTCGCCTTGCCCATCGAATCGGGCATGTTGCGCCACGACACCATGAATACCGTCTGGCCTGCGCCGACGGCGTGCCGCACGAACGAATTCTCCGGCTGCAGATCGAGGATGTAGTACTTGTTGATGCACGGGGGAATCATCACCAATGGCCGCGCGTATACCGTGTCGGTGGCGGGGCGGTACTGGATCACCTGCATGAAGTCGTTTTCGTAAACGACGGCGCCGGCCGTGACCGCGAGGTTGCGGCCCACTTCGAAGGCGCTCTCGTCGGTCATCGATACCAGGCCACGCTCGATGTCGGCGGCGAGATTGCGCAGTCCCTTCGAAACGCTTTCGCCCTGCGTCTCGGAGGCGAGCTTGAGCGCCTCCGGATTGCTCCAGGGGAAGTTCGCCGGTGAGATCGCGTCGAGATACTGCCGCGTATAGAACGCGAGCTTGCGCTTCGCCTGCGGATCGAGCTCGGCGGCTCCCACGAGCTCCTTCAGCCACTGCGCGTTGAGCAGATACGACTGCGCCAGGAAATTGAAGTACGGCTGCTGCCACTCCGGCGCGCGAAACCTCCGGTCGCCGGGCTCCGGTTCGACGACTTTGACGGGCGTCCCGTGAGCCGGCTGGCCGACGATGCTCGACCAGAGCTCGAGCTGCTTCCGATAGTAACGATTCTGGATCTCCGCCCAGCGCTGCGTGTCGTGCGCCAGCCCCGCAGCGAGGGATTCCATCATTTGCGGCGGCGTGGGCGCCGTGCCGTCGCGCGCAAGCGGTTTGAACACCTGCTCCAGCAGGCGCCGGTTGAATTCGGCGAGCGCCTGCGCGGAAGAGATGTTGCCCGTGTCCATGTGGCTGCCGGTTAAGCGACCGATCACTCGCGCCAGATGAGCGCGCCCATGCGGCCGGTCGTCGGCTCGCGCCGATATGAATAGAAGCGTCGCGCATCCGAATGGGTACAGAGATTTCCGCCGTGGATCTCCAGGACGCCGCAGCGGCGCAGCGCGCGGCGCGCGAGCGCCGGCAGATCGGCCAGCCACTTGCCCGCGCGCGCAGGCATGAAAGCATCGGCCGCCGCGCTGTCGCGTGTCACGTACGCTTCGAATACGTCACGGCCGACCTCGAACGCGCGTGGACCGATGCCGGGGCCGATGTAGGCTAGAACGTCACGTGCGCCTGCCGTGCGCATGGCTTGTACCGTGTTGTCGATCACGCCGGCGGCAAGTCCGCGCCAGCCTGCGTGCGCTGCGGCAATTACGGTGCCCGCGCGGTCACACATCAGGACCGGCAGACAATCGGCGACGAGAATCGCGCATACGACGTTGGATTCGCGGGTCACGGCCGCGTCGGCTTCAGGCCGATCCGCTACGGTTTCGGCCACCACCACGCGCGCGCCGTGCACCTGTTTGAGCCAGCGCGGCTCCTCCGGCAGGAGCGCGCGGACGCGCCGGCGATTTTCTTCGACCGCGCGCGGGTCGTCGCCGGTCGAGAAGCCGAGGTTCAGACTGTCGTACGGTGGGGCGCTCACGCCGCCGGCGCGCGTGGTGACAAGCGCCTTTACGGCGGGCGGAGCAGACCACTCGGGCGCGATCCAGTCGGGATGCGCGCCGGGAGTCGCGCTCATTGCGCCTGCTTCATGTTCGCGATGAGCGCCTGCATGTCGTCCGGCAGAGGCGATTCCCATGCAACCGCACGTCCTGTCACCGGATGCACGAGCCCGAGCTTGCGCGCGTGCAGCGCCTGCCGGTGAAACGCGCGTTCCTGGCCGCGGCCGCTGCGCGGGCCATAGACCGGATCCCCGACGAGCGGATGGCCGATCGAAGCGAGATGAACGCGGATCTGGTGCGTGCGGCCGGTTTCGAGGCGGCAGGTGAGGAGCGTTGCACCGGCAAAGTGTTCGATCGGCACGTAATGCGTCACCGCGGGTTTTCCGCGCGCGACGACCGCCATACGCGTGCGGCTGACCGGATGGCGCCCGATCGGCGCCTCGATCGTCCCGGCGCCTGCGATGCGGCCGTGTACGACAGCGGCGTACTCGCGTCTGACGCTGCGCGCCTGCAACTGGCGCACGAGATCGGTTTGCGCCGTTGCGGTCTTAGCCACGGCGAGCAGACCGCTCGTGTCCTTGTCGAGTCGATGCACGATGCCCGCGCGCGGGATCGCCTTGAGCTCGGGCGCGTGCGCGAGCAGCGCGTTCAGCAGAGTCCCTTCCCAGTTGCCGCTGCCCGGGTGAACGACGAGGCCGGCGGGCTTGTCGATCACGATCAGCGCTTCGTCCTCGTACACAATCGAAAGCGGCATGACCTGCGGCGCGTGCGCGAGCGTTTCAGGCCCGGCTCCCGGACGCACGCTGAGATGCTCGCCGCCCCACATCTTTACGCGCGGCAGCGCCGGCCGCCCGTCCACTTGCACGCGTTCCTCGCGCACCCAGGTCGTGAGGCGGCTGCGGGAATGCTGTGGGAGCAGCCGCGCGAGCACCTGATCGAGGCGCAATCCGGCGCAGTCCGGCGGCACCACCAGCTCCACGGCATCGCTCGGATATGCTGCGCTATAATCTTGTTTTCCGAGAGATTTTTGCATTTATGACACGTAGTTTAGCCGCAATTCTCGCGCTCCTCGTCGGCTGGTCGCTCGCGTCCTGCGCCATGTTCCGGGACGACTACGACGAGACCAAGGGCTGGTCCGCGGCGAAGCTGTATTCCGAGGCCAAGCAGAACTTGAACGACCGCAACTACGAGGAGTCGATCAAGCTCTATCAGAAGCTCGAAGCGCGCTACCCGTACGGCCGCTTCGCGCAGCAGGCGCAGATCGAGATCGCCTACGCTCATTACAAGGACGGCGAGCCGGCGCTCGCAGTGGCCGCGGCCGATCGCTTCATCAAGCTGCATCCGAACCATCCGAACGTCGATTACGTGCACTACCTGAAGGGCCTCGCGAACTTCAACGAGGATCTCGGCATCCTCGGTTTCATCGGCAACCAGGACATGACCGAGCGTGATCCGAAAGCGGGCGTGGAGTCGTTCGACGCGTTCAAGGAGCTCGTGAACCGGTTCCCGGACAGCAAGTACACGCCCGACGCCATCCTGCGCATGAAGTACCTGGTGAACTCGCTCGCCGCGCACGAGGTGCATGTCGCGCGCTATTACCTCAAACGCGGCGCGCACGTGGCGGCGGTGAATCGCGCACAGTACGCGTTGAAGACCTACCCGCAGGCGCCCGCCAACGAGGAGGGCCTCGTGATCCTCGTGAAAGCCTACGACGCGCTCGGGATGACGGAGCTGCGCAATGACGCGGAGCGCGTACTGCTCGCGAACTTCCCGAACAGCCCGTATCTCAAGGGGCGTGCGCCGGGCCGCGACACCCGCTGGTGGGAGATTTGGAACTGGTGAACGGCTGATGCCGTTCACCAGTTCGTGGCGGCGGTGAACGCCTCGGAGGAACCAAGTTCCCTCCGAAACCTCCTTTCCTTCAACCTAGCGCCAGGCAGACGATGCCGGCGACCATGGCGGCCGCGCCGGCGAGCCGCCGCGGCGCGTCCTGCTCCATGAGCAGGTGAGCACCCAGCAGTGTCGCGATCAGGATGCTGATCTCGCGCGCCGGCGCGACGTAGCTCACCGGCGTGAACACCATCGCCGTCAGCACGAGGATGTACGAGAGCGGGCACAGTACGGCGACGGCGATGATCTCGAAACGTGCGCGCCGCCAGGTCGCGCCGAGGGCAGCGCGCTGATGCAGCGCCATCGGCGTCATGATGACGACGCGGCCGAGATTCGTCGCCCAGTCCTGAAGCAGCGGCGGCACGGCGAAAGCGGCGACCGCGAGCTTATCGACGACGGTGTAGCTCGAGATCGTGCAGCCGGTGAGTAGCGCGAAGGCCACGGCCGGCAGACTGCCGGCTTCGCGCAGCTTGCGCAGATTGCCCGTGAGCACGACCGCGCCGCCCGCGATGAGCAGGGCGCCTGCGACGGCGACCGCCGTCGGCTGCTCGTGCAGCAGCAGCACCGCCACCGCCACGGTAATGAGCGGCGCGCTTCCGCGGGCCAGCGGATACACGAGAGACAGATCGCCGCCGCTGCGGTAGCCGCGGTCGAGGAGCATGTAGTACGCCGTATGGATGAGCGCGCTGGCGACCATCAGCACGTAGCTCATGGGCGTGAGGGCGGGCTGCGTCCACCACACGACGGCGGCGGCGATCGGCGCGTAGATCGCGGCTGAGACGGTCGCGAACAGCCAGACGAACGCGATGCCGCCTCCGGAGCGCTTGAGCAGGTAATTCCAGGTGGCGTGGATCGCCGCCGCCGCGAGCACGAGGCCCAGGGCGAGAGCGCTCATTCGACGTGGAAGCCGGCGTCCTCGATCGCTTCGCGGAGCTGCGATTCCCGTACGCGCTCGGGCGCGTATTCCACGGTCGCTTCACCACGCTGCAGCGACACGTCGACCTTATCGACCCCGTCGAGGTCGCTCAGCACGCGCTCGACGCTCGCGACACAGCCGCCGCACGTCATGCCTTTCACTTTCATCGTCACCGTTTGCATGTCTTTTATCTCCGTAGGGTGCGCCTGCGGCGCACCGTGGTGCATTCTCGACCGACCTTACGATAACCGAACCGCTTTCCAGCGTTTGAGCAGCAGCGAGTTCGTGACGACCGACACCGAGGACAGCGCCATCGCCGCGCCCGCGATCACCGGATTCAACAGCCCGAGCGCCGCGAGCGGAATGCCGAGCACGTTGTAGAAGAACGCGAAGAACAGGTTTTGGCGGATCTTGGCGAGCGTGGCGCGCGAGAGCCGAATCGCGTCCACTACACCGATCATGTCGTTGCGCATGAGCGTAATGTCGGCCGCATTGATCGCCACGTCCGACCCGGCGCCGACCGCGAAGCTCACATCCGCGTGAGCGAGCGCGGGGGCGTCGTTCACGCCGTCGCCCACCATGCCCACGGTGTGCCCTGCGAGCTTGAGCGCGTTGACCCGCTGGGCTTTCGCGTCCGGCAATACTTCTGCCTCGTAGCGCGCGATTCCGACGTCGCGCGCAATCACAGCGGCAGTCGCGGCATTGCCTCCGGTCACCATGGTGACATCGATGCCCATCGCAGCGAGTGCGCTGACTGCGGCGCGCGAGGTCGGTCGAACGGTATCGGCAAATGCGATGGCGCCGATCGCGCGTGCGTCCCGCGCAACGACGATCGCAGTCTTGCCGTCGCGTTCCAGAGGTTCGAGCGCAGCGGGCTCGAGCGCAATACCGAGCTCGGCGATGAAGCGGGGCGTGCCGGCCGCCGCGGTTGCGCCATCGATACGTCCGCTTACGCCTTTGCCGGCGATCGCCCGAAAGCCGGTCACGGGATGCGTTGCCAGGCCTTTCGCGGCGGCGTAGGCGTCCACCGCGCGCGCGAGCGGGTGCTCCGAGCCGAGCTCGAGGCTTGCGGCCACGCGCACGACGTCGTCGTGCGAGCTTGGATCGAAGGCGATGACGTCGGTAACGCGCGGCGAGCCGGTTGTCAGCGTTCCCGTCTTGTCCACGATCAGGGTGTCGATGCGGGCGGCAAGCTCGAGCGCGGCGGCGTTGCGGATCAGCGTGCCCGCCCGCGCGCCCGCCCCGGTCCCGACCATGATCGCGGTGGGCGTCGCGAGACCCAGCGCGCACGGGCATGCGATGACCAGCACCGCGACGCTGCGCACGAGCGCGATCGCGCCGTCACCGGTGGTCCACCACGCCAGCGCGAGCGTCGCGGCCGCGATTGCGACGACGACGGGCACGAACACACCGGATACACGGTCCGCGAGCCGCTGAATGGGTGCTTTCGAGCCCTGGGCCTCCTCGACGAGCCGGATGATGGCCGCGATCGCGGTGTCGGCGCCGATGCCCGTCGCGCGGCATCGGAGCACGCCGTCGTTGTTGACCGTGCCCGCGAACACGCGCGCTTCGGGTGATTTGACGATCGGCGCGCTCTCGCCGGTCAGCATCGACTCGTTCACGCTCGACTCGCCCGCGACGACGATCCCGTCCACCGGCACGTTCTCGCCGGGCCGCACATCGAAGAGATCGCCGACGTGCATCTGCGCGACAGGTATGTCCACCAGCGCACCGCTCCGCTCGACGTGCGCGGTCCTCGGCTGCAGGCGCACCAGCGCCTCGATCGCGGCCGATGCGCGCGATCGCGCGCGCGCCTCGAGGAGCTTGCCCATGAGGACCAGCGTGATGATCGCGGTGCTCGCCTCGAAGTACAGGTGCAACGGCAGCGCGAGCACGACGACCGCGGCACTGTACGCGTATGCCATCGTGGTGCCGAGCGCGATCAGCACGTCCATGTTCGCGCCGCCGCCGCGCAAGGCGTGCCATGCGCCCACGTAGAAGCGGCGGCCGATCCAGATCTGCACCGGCGTCGCGAGCACGAGCTGGAGCCATCCGGGGATCAGGTCGTGACGTACGCCGGCGAACATCGCGAGCATCTGGGCGATGAACGGCGCGGTCAGGGCGACCGAGATCCAGAAGCGCGCGAGCTCCCTGCGGTACGCGCTCGCCTGCCGCGCGTCCTCGCGCGTGCGCGCCTGCGCGTCGAGCGGACGCGCGTCGTAGCCCGCCTTGCGCACCGCGCCGATGATGCGCTCGAGGTCCGTGCTCCCGGGCGCGTACTGCACGCGCGCTTTCTCGGTCGCGAAATTGACCGTTGCGGACACGCCGGGCATCCGGTTGAGCACTTTCTCGATGCGCGCCGCACAGGCGGCGCATGTCATGCCTTCCAGCGCGAGATCGAGGATGCGTTCAGGCGCGCTGCCCGACCGATCCGACGCATCGAGTGTCGGCAAAGCGTCGTTCATGATCGGAGTCTAGCGCCGCAAAAAACAAACCGCGCCTCGGGGCGCGGTTCGTTCTCTCGCCCGCCTTCGGGGGAGAGGGTGAGCGTGAGGGGAAGACTAAGAATCGCGTACCAGCCGCCCGTCAACGATTCGCACACGGTCGCCCTGCTGGAATCCCGGCGCGGAACGGTAAGTGAAGCTCCGCGTCGTGCCGTTCTCGAGCCGCACGCCCACCACGTAATGCGTCGTCGATTTCGCGCGGCGCTCCACTTCGGTGCCGACGCCGGCGCCGAGCGCCGCTCCGGCGATCGTCGCGATCGTGTTGCCGGACCCGCTCCCGATCTGGTTGCCGATGAGGCCGCCGACTGCGCCCCCCGCCGCCGGCCCGAGCAGGCCTGCTTCGCCCTGTTGCGTGACGGCACGCACCGAGGTGATCCTGCCGCAGTTCGTGCACACGGCGGCAACCTTGGGTGCCGCCGGCGCCGCGCTCGAAGCGGGCTCGCTGCCCGCGACGCTTTGCGACGGTGAGCGGGAGGCCGTGGCGCCGGTCGGTGTGCCTGCCTCGCGCTTGCTCAATCGCGGCCGGGGTGCCGCCTGCGGCGCGTCGGCGGTCGCTGAAGTGGAGCGCTCCTGCGACGCGATCCGCGCTTCGACCGATGCCGATCGTCCCTGCACGGCCGTCGAATCGCCCTGCACGATGCCGCGATCGCGCCCGATCGGGCTCGGCACGATGCCGGTCATGATGCCGATCGCGAGCAAACACGTGAGTATCACCGCCGTCGCGGCGATCACGATCAACGGGTGGGTCTTCAAACTGGTATCCGCCATGGTGATCTCCTTTGTTCTGCCTCGCCGGTACTGACCGCCGGTCGTGTCGCCCGTGCCGGGCTTTTACACGCTGTTACACCTCGAAACAGGTCTGCGGCGGGTGTGACAGCCGGTAGAGAGCAAAAGCTGAGCCAGAAAACCGTCACCCCCGGCGAAGGCCGGGGTCCAGCGCGGTACTGGATTCCGGCCTCGCGCCGGAATGACGAAGTCTCAGGTCTGGAGCTCCGGGCGGTTGCGGAACAATTCCAGTGCTTCGGGATTCGCGAGCGCCTCGACGTTCTTGACGGCCTGCCCGTGCACCACGTTGCGTACCGCGAGCTCGACGATCTTGCCGCTCTTGGTCCGCGGAATGTCCGCGACCTGAACGACCCGCGCCGGCACGTGGCGCGGCGTCGCGTTTTCACGGATCCGGCGCCGGATGCGCTCCGCGAGGGCGTCATCCAGGGTGAGCCCTTCGCGCAGCCGCACGAACAGGACCACACGCACGTCGTTCGCCCAGTCCTGCCCGATTGCGAGGCTCTCCACGACTTCGTCGAGCTGCTCGACCTGACGGTAGATCTCGGCGGTTCCGATGCGCACGCCGCCCGGGTTGAGCACCGCATCGGAGCGGCCGTAGATAACGAGCCCGTCGTGCTGCGTCAGCTCGACGTAGTCGCCGTGGTGCCAGACCCCCGGGAAACGCTCGAAATACGCGGCGCGGTACCGCGCGCCGTCCAGATCGTTCCAGAAGCCGACGGGCATCGACGGAAAAGGCGCCGTGCACACGAGCTCGCCTTTCTGCCGGCGCACCGGACGGCCGTCGTCGTCGAATACCTCGACTTTCATGCCGAGGCCGCGGCACTGGATCTCGCCGCGCCACACCGGCCCGATCGGATTGCCGAGCGCGAAGCACGAGATGATGTCGGTGCCGCCGGAGATCGAGGCGAGCTGCACGTCGGATTTCACGCGGCCGTACACGTAGTCGAAGCCTTCGGGCGCGAGCGGGGAACCGGTGGAGAGGATCGTCTTCACCGACGCGAGGTCATGCGTGCGCAGTGGTTCGAGACCTGCCTTGGCGCACGCGTCGATGAATTTGGCCGACGTGCCCAGCACGTCGATGCGCTCCTCGGCCGCGAAATCGAAGAGCATGCGGCCCTCGCGCACGAACGGCGAGCCGTCGTAGAGCATCAGCGTCGCGCCGGCCGCCAGACCCGAAGCGAGCCAGTTCCACATCATCCAGCCGCAGGTCGTGAAATAGAACAGCCGATCGCCGGTTTTCAGATCGGTGTGCAGCCGATGCTCCTTGAGGTGCTGGAGTAGGGTGCCCCCGGCGCCGTGCACGATGCACTTGGGCACCCCGGTCGTGCCCGAGGAATACAGGATGTACAGCGGATGGTCGAACGGCAGGCGCTCGAATTCGACCGCGCCGGCGCGGAACGGCTGGACGAACGCCTCCAGCGTCTGCGCGCGCGAAACGCCTTCGATCGGCGGCGGCTCGCGGGTGTAGGGGACGATCACCAGGCGTTCGACGGTCGGGAGCCTCTCCAGCACGTCGCGCAGCCGCGGCATGAGGTCGATCGTCTTGCCGCCGTAGTAATAACCGTCGGCGGCGAACAGTACCTTGGCCCCGATCTGCCCGAAGCGATCGACGACACCCTGCACGCCGAAATCCGGCGAGCACGACGACCAGATGGCGCCGATGCTCGTCGCCGCCAGCATCGCGACGATCGCTTCCGGCATGTTCGGGAGATACCCGGCGACGCGGTCGCCGCGGCCGACGCCGCAAGCGCGCAGCGCCTGCGCAACGCGGCTGACCTTCTCGTAGAGCTCGGCGTAGGTCATCGTGCGCCGGACGTGCTCCTCGCCCCAGAAGACGAGCGCGCGCGCATCGTCGCGCCGGCGCAACAGGTTCTCGGCGAAATTGAGCCGCGCGTTCGGGAACCAGGTGGCGCCGGGCATGCGATCGCCGTTCACGAGCACGGGCTCCGCGCCCCGGTCGCCGACGACTCCGCCGTAGCTCCAGACCGCCGGCCAGAATTGCTCCGGCTTCTCGATCGACCACGCGTGGAGCTGCGGATAATCCGTCGCGTCAACGCCGTAGCGCCCGCGAACGTCACTCATGAACGACGTGAGATTCGCCCGCGCGACGCGCTCCGGCGACGGCGTCCACAGCGGTTTCATTCCGGCCGCAGGTGCGGGAAGAGAATCACGTCGCGGATCGACGGCGTATCGGTGTACAGCATGACCAGGCGATCGACGCCGATGCCCGCGCCCGCGGTCGGCGGCATGCCGTATTCCAGCGCGCGGATGTAGTCGGCGTCGTAATGCATCGCTTCCGCGTCGCCGGCTTCCTTCTGCCGCGCCTGCTCGAAGAAGCGGGCGGCCTGATCGTCGGGGTCGTTCAACTCGGAGAAGCCGTTCGCGATCTCGCGCCCGGCGATATAGAGCTCGAAGCGCTCGGTGACCTCGGGGTTCTTGTCGCTGCGGCGCGCGAGCGGCGAGACTTCGGCCGGGTAATCGATAATGAACGTGGGCTGCACCAGAAGCTGCTCGGTGGTCGCCTCGAACAGCGAGAGCTGCAGGCCGCCGATCCCGTCCGCCGGTTTGTACGTCGCGCCAAGCTCCTGCAGCTTCGCGATGACGCGTTCGCGGTCGTTGAGCAGGGCGTCGTCGTATTCCGGGTGGAATTTCTTGATCGCCTCGGTGATCGTGAGCCGCGCATAGGGCTTCGTGAGGTCGATCTCGGTGCCCTGGTAGGTGATCGTCTTCGTGCCGAGCGCGTCCTGCGCGACCTGCGCGAGCATCGCCTCGATGAAACCCATCAGGTATTTGTAATCGGTGTACGCGGCGTAGAACTCGAGCATCGTGAACTCGGGGTTGTGCCGCGTCGAGATGCCTTCGTTCCTGAAGTTGCGGTTCAATTCAAAAACCTTCTCGAAGCTGCCGACCACGAGGCGCTTGAGATAGAGCTCCGGCGCGATGCGCAGATACAGGTCCATGTCGAGCGCGTTGTGGTGCGTCACGAATGGCCGCGCCGCCGCGCCGCCGGGGATCGGCTGCATCATCGGCGTTTCGACTTCGAGGTAGCGGCGCAGGATGAGGAAGCTGCGCAGCGCCTGGATGATGCGCGTGCGCTGCACGAACCGCAGCCGCGTCTCCTCGTTCATCGTGAGATCGACGTAGCGCTGGCGGTAGCGCAGCTCCTGGTCGGTCAAGCCGTGGAATTTGTCCGGCAGGGGACGCAGCGCTTTCGAGAGCAGCTTCACCTTGCGCACGCGTACGGTGACTTCGCCGGTCTTGGTCTTGAAGAGCACGCCTTCGACCCCGAGGAAATCGCCGATGTCCCAGTGCTTGAACGCCTCGTGCTCGGTCTTGCCCGGGAAGCTGTCGGTGAGATAGAGCTGGATATGCCCGCTCATGTCCTGGATCGTCGCGAAGCTCGCCTTGCCCATTACGCGCTTGAGCATCATGCGGCCGGCGACCGCGACCTGCACGGGATTCAAGTCGAGCGCGTCGCGATCGAAGCCTTCGTATTTCTCGACGACCTCGGCCGCGAACTGCTGGCGGAAGAAATCGTTCGGGTACGCGTTGCCTTTGGCGCGCAGCGCTTTGAGCTTCTCGCGGCGCTCGGCGATGATCTGGTTTTCGTCGGAAGCCGGTTTTTCTTGTTCGTCGTTCATCGCTATAGACCCTGTTTGAGGCTTGCCGAGATGAAAGGATCGAGATCGCCGTCGAGCACGCTCTGCGTGTTGCCGATCTCCACGTTGGTGCGCAGGTCCTTGATGCGCGACTGGTCGAGCACGTACGACCGGATCTGGTGTCCCCAGCCGATGTCGGTCTTGGTGTCTTCGAGCGCCTGCTTTTCCTCGGTGCGCTTGCGCAGCTCCTGCTCGTAGAGCTTCGATTTGAGCAGCGCCATGGCTTCGGCGCGGTTGCGGTGCTGCGAGCGGTCGTTCTGGCACTGCACGACGATACCGGTCGGCAGGTGCGTGATGCGCACCGCGGAATCGGTCTTGTTCACGTGCTGGCCGCCCGCGCCCGAGGCGCGATAGGTGTCGACGCGCAGGTCCGCGGGATTCACGTCGATCTCGATCGTCTCGTCGACTTCCGGATAGACGAACACGCTCGCGAAGGAGGTATGGCGGCGGTTGTTCGCGTCGAACGGCGACTTGCGCACAAGCCGGTGGACGCCGGTCTCGCTGCGCAGATGACCGTAAGCGTAGTCGCCGGCCACCTTGAACGTCGAGCTCTTGAGCCCCGCCACCTCGCCCGGCGACTCTTCCAGCACCTCGACCCTGAAGCCCTTGCGCTCGCAGTAGCGCAGGTACATCCGCTGGAGCATCGCAGCCCAGTCCTGCGCTTCCGTGCCGCCGGAGCCCGCCTGGATGTCCACGAAGCAGTTGTTCGGGTCCGCAGGATTCGAGAACATCCGCCGGAACTCGAGATCGTCGACGGTGCGCTCCAGGATCGAGGCATCGTCGGAGACGCTCTTCAGCGTGTCGTCGTCGTTTTCGTCACGCGCGATTTCGAACAGCTCTTTCGCGTCGCGCACGCCGTCGGAGAGGCGCTCCAGCGTCTGCACGACACCTTCGAGGGTCTTGCGCTCCTTGCCGAGCTCCTGCGCGCGCGCAGGCTCGTTCCAGATCGCGGGGTCTTCGGTGAGCCGTTCGACTTCGCTCAGCCGCAGCTTTTTCTGGTCGAAGTCAAAGATACCTCCGCAGCGCGGCGGCGCGACCCTCGACGTCTTCGAGCCGCTTGGCGATGATGTTGATCTGTTCCGATTCCATGGCGCGAATTATACCGGCCGCCAGTAGTCCAGCGTCAGTTGCAGGCCGAGCGTGCCGCCGAACTCGTTCACGTCGAGCCGGTAAACGGCTTCGATACGCTCGGGCAGCGCATCCGTCTCGCGGAACAGCATGCCCTCGTAGGTGCGCGCGCCGCGGCGCAACGCGAGCTTCGCGTGTTGTCCACCCACGACGCGATGGGCGGCGACATCGAACGCATCGAAAAAGCGCGGCTCCGGAAAACCCTGGCCCCAGACGCGATCGCATACCGTGCGCGCGAGCTTGAACGTGATCGCATCGGGCTCCAGCGAGCCGTCGGTTTCGAGCTGGCGTTCGAGATCGGCAGGCGTGACGAGCTCGCGCACCGTCTGCTCGAAAGCGCTGCGAAAGACACTGAAATCGGCTTCGCGCAGCGTGAGGCCGGCGGCTGCGGCGTGACCGCCGAAGCGCAGCACGAGACCGGGGTAGCGCTTCGTGACGATATCGAGCGCGTCGCGCAGATGCAGCCCCGGAATCGACCGTGCCGAGCCCTTGATCTCGCCGTTGCCACCGCGCGCGAACGCGACGGCCGGACGGTGAAAGCGTTCCCGCAGGCGCGAGGCGACGATGCCGATCACCCCCTGGTGCCAGTCCGGATCGAAGAGCGCGAGGGTGCACGCGTCGGCGCAAGTGTCGCCGATCGCGGCCAGCGCGGACTCCTGCATCCCGGCCTCGATCTCACGGCGCTCGCGGTTCAGCCGATCGAGCGCGTGCGCGATCTCGGCCGCCCGCGATGCGTCGTCGGTGACCAGGCATTCGATGCCGAGCGACATGTCGGTCAGCCGTCCGGCGGCGTTGAGCCGCGGCCCCAGCGCGAATCCGAGATCGTAGGCGGATGCGCGCGCGGCATCGCGTCCCGCGGCTTCGAAGAGCGCACTGATCCCGGGCTGCATCCGCCCCGCTCGTATGCGTTTAAGGCCCTGCTGCACCAGCACGCGGTTGTTCGCATCCAGACGGACCACGTCCGCCACGGTACCGAGCGCGACCAGGTCGAGCAGCCCGGCGAGCGCAACCTCGCCTTCGGGCGCACCGCGCGCGCGAAGCTCGGCGCGCAGCGCGACCATGAGATAGAACATCACGCCCACGCCCGCGAGATGCTTGCTCGGAAAATCACAACCTGGCTGGTTCGGGTTGACGATGCACCACGCGTCCGGCAGCACAGGGGCCGGCAGATGATGGTCGGTGACGAGCACGCGCATGCCCAGGCGGTTCGCTTGCGCCACGCCGTCGATGCTCGCGATGCCGTTGTCCACCGTGATCAGCACGTCGGGCGTGAACCGCTCGTGGGCGAGCCGCACGATCTCCGGCGTAAGACCGTAGCCGTAGTCGAAGCGATTCGGCACCAGATAATCCGCGATCGCGCCGAAGCGGCGCAGCGCGCGCAAACCCAGCGCGCAGGCGGTCGCACCGTCGGCATCGTAGTCCGCGACGATGAGGAGCCGGGCGCGCGCGGCGATCGCATCGGCCAGCAGCCGTGCCATGTGCTTCACGTTGAGCAGGGCGTCCGGCGCGTGGAGGCGCTCAAACGCATCGTCGAGCTCGCCGGGTGAGCAGACGCCGCGCGCAGCGTAGATGCGCGCGAACAGCGGGTCATAGCCCGATGCCGCGAGGCGTGCCGCTGCGTCGGACGGCACCGCGCGCTCGACGATCAGCGGCGCGCTCACGCGAGCTGCGACAACGGCTTGCGGCCCCGCCAGAACTTCAGGAGGTCGCCGCGCGTCACGTCGAAACGGACGCCACCATCGGTGGCGAGCGCGATGAGCGTGAGCCGTTTCAGCGTGCCGCTGCGCAGCGCGGCGGCGAGCGGCGAGAACCACGCCGGCTCGAGCTGCGCCAAACGGTCGCGCCAGACGTCGGCATCGCGATACGCGGCGGGCGCGGCGAGTTGGTCGAGCACGACGAGATGCTCCGGCGTCGCGTCATGCGCCTGCTGCAACAGTGTTTGCGCCTCGCCTGGTAGAGCCGCTGTGCGTGCACCACTGGCGGCGGCGACTGCAGTCGCTTCGGCGTTGTCGCTCCAGACGTGCGTGAAAGGCCGCGTGGCGACACGCGGCCGCGTACCGCCCCCCCAGAACCATATCGAGTTCACCGTCGGCGCGCCGCAGTCCTCGCGCCCGGCGTTCACCGGATGCGCGTGCAGGAGCATCTGCGCTTCGTTGAAGACGCCGTGCCATTGCAGCGCATCGTCGCCGTGGGGAAGGCTCGCCTGCACGTCCCGGCCCGCGACTTCGTCCGGCGCGTGCGTGACGAGATCGGGCGTGCCTGCGGCGTTTACGTACCAGCGGCGAGCGCTCGGCGCATGGAACGCTATTCCGATCGCTTCGAAATGCGCTTTCAGCGAGGCGGCGAGCGCCTGCGATTCCTCGTCGGACAGCGCGAGCAGCGCCGTTGCGACGAACGTGAGCCCGTCGCGCTCCACGCGGATATGCACCGGATCGGCGCGCAGCCAGTACGCATCGCCGGGGTCGACGCCGTCATGCGCCAGCGTGAGCGGCGCGATCGGCCAGTCGCGCTGCCGCGCGATGCCGTGCGATGCGCATAGCCACGCGGCGAGTGTGCCGTGAGTGACGGGCTGCCTGCGCGCGCGCGAGAGAAGCTCGGTGAGCGCCGGCAGCTCGATGCCGCTCAGCACTGCGTCCGCAGTCTCGCGCGCCCAGAAGAGGCCGGGTATGAGCAGCGTGCAGTTCATCGAGTGAGTTTACTCATCGCGTGTGGCAAACTCTCGCCTTTCGTCCCGCCCACGCGTCACGTGAAATCCTTCGAGGCCTTCATCGGGCTGCGCTACACGCGGTCCCGCCAGCGCACGCGTTTCATTTCCGTGATCTCGCTCATCTCGATCATCGGGATCGCGCTTGGCATGACGGTGCTGATCACGGTGCTCTCGGTGTTCAACGGCTTTCAGCGGGAAGTGCGCACGCGCATGCTCGGCGCGGTTGCGCACGTGCAGGTGCAGGGATTGAACGAGGGGCTGCCGGACTGGCAGTCGATCGCGCAGACCGTGGCGAAGCATCCCGAAGTCAAGGGCACGGCGCCGTACGTCTCCGCGCAGGGGCTGCTGACGAGCGGCGGGCACGTGCGCGGCGTGTTCCTGCGCGGCATCGAGCCGGAGCTCGAAGAGCAGGTCGACGATCTCGGGCGCAGCATGCGCCGCGGCGAGCTCGCGGCGCTGCGCCCGGGGGAATACAACATCATCCTGGGAGAGCCGCTCGCACGGGGCCTGGGCGCGATGCCCGGCGATCGCGTCGTGCTCGTCGCGCCGCAGGGGCAGGTGACGCCAGCCGGGATCCTGCCGCGGCTGCGCCAGTTCACCGTCGTCGGCACCTTCAACATCGGCCACTACGAGATCGACTCCACGCTCGCGCTGGTGCACATGCAGGATGCGCAGCGGCTGTACGCGATGGGCGATCAGGTGACCGGCGTGCGCTTGAAGCTCGAAGATCTCTTCCGCGCGCCGGCGGTGGCGCGCGAGCTGGCCGCCAAAATGCCGCCGAGCGTGATGCTGGTGGACTGGACGCGCATGAACGCGACGTACTTCCGGGCCGTCGATCTCGAAAAACGCATGATGTCGCTGCTGCTCTTTTTCATCATCGCGATCGCCGCGTTCAATCTCGTATCCAGTCTCTTCATGGTGGTCAAGGAGAAGAACGCCGACATTGCCATCCTGCGCACGCTCGGCGCCTCGCCGCGCAGCGTCATGCGCATTTTCATGATTCAGGGCACGCTGATCGGCGTCGTCGGCGTTGCGTTCGGCATCGTTTTCGGCATCGCCGGCGCGCTCAACGTCGACGTGATCGTCGCGTTCGTCGAGCGCGTGTTCAATTTCAAGTTCCTGCCGCAGGACGTCTACCAGATCTCCGACCTGCCCTCGGAGCTGCGCTACACCGACGTCATCAGCACGGCGGCCGTGTCGCTCACGCTGTCGCTGCTCGCGACGATCTACCCGAGCTGGCGCGCGTCCAAAGTCAATCCCGCCGAGGCGCTGCGCTATGAGTGAGCCGCGCACCGCCGAGGCCGTGCTGACCTGCCGCAATCTCCAGAAGATCTACCGGCAGGGGAAGGTGGACGTGCCGGTGCTGCTTGGCGTGGATCTCGACGTCGCACGCGGCGAGCGTGTCGCGATCGTCGGTGCATCAGGCTCGGGAAAGAGCACGCTGCTCCATCTCCTCGGCGGGCTCGATACACCGACCGAAGGGGAGGTGCGCGTGCTCGGCGCCGACCTGCGCAAGCAGACGGAGGCCGAACGCGGCGAGACGCGCAACCGCGCTCTGGGCTTCGTGTATCAGTTCCATCACCTGCTGCCGGAATTCACCGCGGCGGAGAACGTCGCGATGCCGCTCCTCATCCGGCGCACGCCGAAGCAGGAGGCGTACAAGGCGGCTGCGGACATCCTCGCGCAGGTCGGTCTTTCGCACCGGCTCACGCATACCCCGGGCGAGCTCTCGGGCGGCGAGCGCCAGCGCGCGGCGCTCGCACGTGCGCTCGTGACGCGTCCGGCGTGCGTGCTCGCCGACGAGCCCACGGGTAATCTCGACCGGCACACCGCCGAATCGGTGTTCGAGCTCATGCTGGAGCTCAATCAGGCACTCGGCACGAGCTTCATCATCGTCACGCATGATCCGGGGCTCGCGGCACGCGCAAACCGGGTGATGACGCTGGTCGACGGAAAGCTGGTTCGATCGTAGGCTAGGCCGATCGCCCACCAGCCGGCGCGCAACTTGAACCTACGATCGGATCTTCACGATCTGGAGTAACCCGCTGCCCGCGACGTCGTCATAGAACCTCGCATCTTCGAGCGCCTGCGTCAGCACGAAGTGCGGCGCCGAGCGCTTGATGAGCATCGGCGCGATCGTCGCGAGCCCGATGATCGCGAGGCCGACCCAGATCCACCCCAGTATGGCGAGCGCCGTGCCGATGCCCAGCACCGGCAGCATTACGAGCGGCAGCAACAGGCGGCCGCTCATATAGCGCGCGGCCGCCGCCCGGTCGATGTCCACACGGATCGTACCGGAGTGATAAGCCGCCACGAACTGCGCGTGCGTCATTCTCGTGCGTGCCGAGCGCAACGGCAGTGAAGCCGATGCCGCAACATCAACGGAACTTCAGCCCCACGCGCGAGACGCGCCCGTCGGCCATTTCACGCACCACGAACTCCACGCGCCCGGCTTTGATGCGATCGCCGACGCTGGGGCGCTTGTGGAATACGCGCTGCAGATAGCCGCCGAGCGTCATGCCTGAAGCCGCGGGCGGCATTTCGACGCCGTAGAAGGACGCGATGTCCTGCACGCTCGCATCGGCATCGAGCACGAGGTCGCCGAAGAACTTGTGTTCCTCGAGACGGTCCGGGTGGTGCGGCGCTATGAAGACGCGGTTGAGCGTGTCCACCGCCGTCGCCGGCGCGATGACGAATACGCGATCGCCGGACTGCAGGCGATCGACCTTCTCCGGCGGCTCCACGCGACCGGCTCGCATGACGCCGCCGAGCGACGCCCCGTCCGGCAGCGCGCGATCGATGAAAGTCTGTCCGACGGCGGGACTGTCGTCGGCCAGATCGTATCGCAGCATCTCGAGATCCCACTGACCCTCGAGCCCAAGGTCATAGCGGGCGGCCGGGCGCGATGCCGGCGGTACTTCGAGCTGCAATAGCCGCGCGGTCGGCGCGACGGTCCACGCCTGCACGAACAGCGACATCAGAACGACGAAGAAAGCGACGTTGAAGTACAGCCACGCGTTCTCCACGCCGCCGACGAGCGGAAAGATACCCAGAATGATCGGCACCGCGCCGCGCAGCCCGACCCAGGCGATGAACGTCTGCTCACGCCAGGGGTAGCGGAACGGCGCGAGGCACAGCACGACGGCCAGCGGCCGCGCCACCCCCGTGAGTATGACCGCGACGAGGAGCGCCATGCCCGCGACATCTAGGAGGTCCTTGGGGGTCACGAGCAGACCCAGCACAAGGAACATGCCGATCTGCGCGAGCCATGCGAGGCCATCGTGCACGCGCAGGATGTTTTGTGCGGCATGCACCTGGCGGTTTCCGATGACGAGACCGGCGAGGTAGATTGCAAGGAATCCGCTGCCGCCGGCCTCGTTGGTCAAGGCGAAAAGCAGCAGCGCGAGCGACGAAGCGAGGAGTGGATACAGCGGCGGAGCGAGATCGAGCCGGTTGATGATCGCGGCCATGAGAAATCCGCCCGCGACACCCGCGATGCCGCCGATCGTGAACTGTGCCACGAGCAGGCCGGCAACGTTCCAGTCGAGCGCGGACTTGCCGGCTGCAAGAGCGCCGACGAGAACCAGCGTGAGAAACACGGCCATCGGGTCGTTGCTGCCCGATTCGAATTCGAGTATCGCGCTCACGCGCCGCTTGAGCGCAAGCCCGCGGGAGTTGAGCACGCTGAAGACCGCTGCCGCGTCGGTCGAACCGATGATCGAGCCGAGCAGCAGGCCCTGCAGCCAGTTGAAATCGAACAGGAGGACGGCAAACGCGGCCACGATCCCTGCGGTGGCGGCGACACCGACCGTCGCCAGCACGAGCCCCGGAGCGATCGCGACCCGCACCGCTTCGAGATTCGTCCGGATGCCGCCGTCGAACAGAATGATGCCGAGCGCGATCGAGCCGATCAAATAGGTGAGCTGCACGTCGTTGAACTGGATGCCGCCCGGGCCGTCTTCACCGGCAAGCATTCCGAGCACCAGGAAAACGAGCAGCAGCGGGGTTCCCGCACGCGAGGCGAACGCGCTCAGGATCAGGCTCGCCGCGACCAGCACCGCGCCGATCAGGATGAGCTGATTGGCTTCTTCCATTAGTACTGCACCGGCAGCGGATCGAGGCTGCGCCACAGGTACCACGTCGCGACCGAGCGCCACGGCGCCCACGCTTTACCCAGCCGGCGCATCTTGACCTTCGAGATCGGCCGGCCCGCGTTGTAGCTCAAGCTCATCGCACGCTGCAATCCGAGATCGTCGATCGGAAAGACATCCGGCCGCGCCATATAGAAGATGAGAAACATCTCCGCGGTCCAGCGACCGATGCCTTTCACCTGCACCAGCTCGCTGATGAGCGCTTCGTCGTCGAGGACGGCCCAGTGCGCCGGATCGAGCGCGCCGGAGCGGAAACGCTGCGCCAGATCGAGCAGGTACGCGCTCTTCTGACCCGACAGGCCACAGGTGCGCAGCCGCGCGAGGTCGCAGGCGGCCAGATTGGCGGGCGTGATCGCGGCGACTTCGGCGACCAGCCGGTCCCATACCGACTGCGCGGCTTTCACCGAGATCTGCTGACCGACGATCGCGCGTGCGAGTGTCGAGAACGCATCGCCGCGGCTTCCGAGCGTGAGGCCTTGAACGCGAGACGCGAGCTTCGCGAGCACGGGATCGCGCGCGGCGAGCTCGCGCGTCGCGTCGTGCCAGTACTCCGGCGTATTGAGCGCACGTCTGCGGGGCATGCGCTTAGTGCCCGGCGCGCGCGCGACGAAGCTGCCGCCGCCGCCATTCGACCCGCACCCGCAGCCGCCACGCGAAATCGACGAGCGCGTAGCCGGCGACCGCGAGCGCGATGGCGAGAAGCGGCAGACCCACCAGCAGCGGCTTACCGACGGCAGTGAGCCAATCGAGCGCCGCCGGTATCCACTCGCGAAAGCCTTTGCCTTCGAGTCCCATCGCCATGTCGGGGAGATCGCCGCCGCCGCTGAAAAGCGCGAGCTGACCAAGCTTGAACGCGGCGTAGTACAGCGGAACGATGCTGAAAGGGTTCGAGTACAGGGTGACGAACACGGCGATGGGGAGGTTCACCTTGAAGCCGATCGAAAACATCGCCGCGGCGAAGAACTGCACCGGATTGCTGCCCGGAATCAGGCCGGCGAAAAGGCCCGCGGCGACGCCGCCCGCAACGGAGCGGCGGTTCAGATGCCAAAGATTGTGATGCTGCAGCAACGGCCCGAGCCGCGCGATATGGCGGTTCTGCCTCACGCTGTCATGCGTCGGCAGAAATTTCCGAAGAGCGTTGCGCATCGCCGGGGATTGTAGCCAAACGCGTATTCCTTCCCGCGGCCCGGACGTTAAAAGAAGTCAAAGGGGAGGGCGCGATGCGCGTGAACATCGTGCTGTTCGCGCTCGGCGTGTGGCTGCTGCAGCGCCAGGGCGAGTTGCCGCCGCTCACATATGCGTCTGCACTGTCGATCGTGGTGCCCGCCGCGGTCCTCATGTGCATGCGCAGCCGCGCGGCGCGTCTTGCAGGAACGGCGCTTGCCGGCGCCTGCGCGCTCGGCGCCGGGTTCATGTGGGCGGCGGCCTTCGCGCAGGTGCGGATCGCCGATGCGCTCCCGATCGAGTGGGAAGCGCGCGACATCGAGCTGATCGCGGTGGTGGCCGGTCTGCCGCAGCCGACGGAACGCAGCATCCGTTTCGAGCTCGATGTCGAGCACGTGCTCACGGCGGCCGCGCACGTACCGTCGCGCATTTCCGTCTCGTGGTGGGGCCGCGCCGGCGCCCTGCCCGAAGTGCACGCGGGCGAACGCTGGCGCCTCGCGGTACGGCTCAAGCGCCCGCACGGCCTCGCGAATCCTCATGGCTTCGATTACGAAGCGTGGCTGCTCGAGCGCAACATACGCGCGACAGGCTATGTGCGATCGCGTCCCGCGCCGCAGCGTCTGAACGCGATGGTGCACCGGCCTGCGTACTGGGTCGAAGCCGCGCGCGAGCGGCTGCGCGCGCGAATCCTCCAGGCGCTCGACGGCAAGCCTTACGCCGGCATCATCGCAGCGCTCGCGATCGGCGATCAGCGCGCCATTCCCGCGGACCAGTGGCAGACCTTCACGCGCACGGGCGTGAACCACCTGATGAGCATTTCAGGTCTGCACGTGACGATGGTCTCGGGACTCGCGTATGCCTGCGTGCTCTGGCTGTGGCGGCGCAGCGCGCGGCTTGTGCTGCGCCTGCCGGCGCCGAAAGCCGCAGCGCTCGCAGGGGTCGGGGCCGCATTTCTATACACACTGCTCGCAGGCTTCGCCGTACCCGCACAGCGCACGCTCTATATGGTGTGCGTCGTGGCGGCGGCGCTGTGGACGGGCAGGGCTGCGTCCGCGTCCGTTGTACTGGCTGCAGCATTGCTGACCGTCCTGGTGCTCGATCCCTGGGCCGTCAATGCGGCCGGATTCTGGCTTTCGTTCGCCGCGGTTGCCGCAATTTTCTTCGTGATCATCAATCGTGTCGCGCAACCGGGATGGGTGCACGCGTGGTGCCGCACGCAGGCGGCGGTGACGATCGCGCTCCTTCCGCTCACGCTCGCGCTGTTCCAGCTCGTGTCGATCATTTCGCCGGTTGCGAACGCGTTTGCAATTCCGCTCGTGAGCCTCGTGGTCGCGCCGCTCGCGCTCGTCGGCATGCTGCTGCCGATCGATCTGATGCTGCACGCGGCGCACCTTGCGATGGCGCTGTGCATGGCGCTGCTGGAGTGGATGAGCGCGCTGCCCGACGCGGTGTGGCAGCAGCACGCACCCGCGGTCTGGACCCTTCCGCTGGCGCTTGCCGGTGCCGCGTGGCTCATGCTGCCGCGCGGCATGCCCGCTCGCTGGCTGGGCGCCGTCGCCTGCCTGCCGCTCTTCCTCGTGTTTCCGCCGCAGCTACGCTGGGGTGAGCTGCGGGTCACCGTCCTGGATGTGGGCCATGGGCTGGCAGTCGTGGTGCGTACCGCGAACCATGCGCTGCTCTACGACACCGGGCCCGCCTTCGGCACGCTCGCCGACAGCGGCAATCGGGTCATCGCGCCGTACCTGCGCGCGCAAGGCGTGCGGCGTCTCGACGGCATGATCGTGAGCCACGACGACAGCGATCACACCGGCGGCGCGCTGTCCGTGCTACAGGCCGTGCCGGTGGACTGGGTTGCGAGCTCGCTCGACGACACGGATCCATTGCATCTCGTCGCGGACGACGCGTTCCGCTGCCGCGCCGGGCTTGAGTGGGAATGGGATGGCGTGCGCTTTGCCATGCTTCATCCATCGCTTTCGAGCTATGACACGAAGATGAAAGACAACGACCGCAGTTGCGTGCTGCGCATCATCGCGCCCGGCGCTACGGTCCTGCTGCCCGCGGACATCGAACGCAGGGCCGAGGACGCGCTGCTTCAGTCGGGTGTCGAGCTTCGCGCGGACGTGCTGGTCGCGCCGCATCAGGGCAGCAGGACATCGTCTACGCAAGCGTTCGTCGATGCGGTGAAAGCGTCCACGGTCGTCTTCCCAGTCGGCTACCGCAACCGCTTCGGGCATCCGCACGTCGAAGTCGTTGCGCGTTACGCGGATACCGGTGCTGCCGTCTATCGGAGCGACAGCGACGGTGCGGTCACGATCGATGTCACACCGGATGGGGCGATGCGGATCGAACGCTACCGCGCTACGCGCAGACGCTATTGGCTCGACGCGCCCGCGCTGGATCGGGCCGCGCTCGATCCGCAGCTCGACGGCACGGTGCGATAAAATTTCGGCTCTCATGGCCTTGCGCTCCCATCTCCAGCTCGTCGAGTCCCACCCGCCGCTGCGCGAGGCCGCGCGCTCGCGTTTGCCGGGCGCAGCCGCGCAGCAGGAGCTCGTCGTGCGCGCGCTCGAATTCATCGAACCGTTATATCGCGACCGTCAGATTGCGCGCGAGCCGCTGCTGGATCACATGGTGGCCGTGCTCCGCACGCTGACGGAGCTCAGGCTCGACCCCGATGCGCTGGCGGCAGCGCTGCTTTATCGTGCGTTCGAGAGCTCACCCGATACCGCGCGCGCGATCCGCGAGCGGTTCGGGGCGCAGGTGGGCGATCTGTGCGAAGGCATCGTTCGAATGGGCGACATCGGCGCGCTTTCGCACCGCGAGAGCGCGGCGCAGAAGCCGCAGCAGCAGACAGCGCAGCTCGAACGGCTGCGCAAGATGCTGCTCGCCATGGTGCAGGACGTGCGCGTGGTCCTGATCAAGCTCGCTGACCACCTGCAGGACTTGCGCGCCGAGTTGCGGGAGGGCGGCCGCGCGGCGCAGCGCGCGGCGGAGCTCACGCGCGACGTATTCGCACCGCTCGCCAACCGGCTCGGGGTGTGGCGGCTCAAATGGGAGCTCGAGGACCTTGCGTTTCGCATCCTCGAGCCGGATACGTACAAGTCGATCGCGCGCGCGCTGGACGAGAAGCGGCTGGACCGCGAGCGTTATATCGAGAAGGTCGTCGCGATACTGAAAGACGAGCTCGAGCGCGCAGGGATCGCAGCGGACGTGAGCGGCCGGCCAAAGCACCTGTACAGCATCTACAAGAAGATGCTGCGCAAGGGCGTCACCTTCGAAGCGCTGCACGACGTGCGCGCCGTGCGTGTGCTGGTCGGCGACGTCAAGGACTGCTATGCGGCGCTCGGTCTCGTCCATCACCTGTGGTCGCCGATACCGAAAGAGTTCGACGACTACATCGCGAAGCCCAAGAGCAACGACTACCGCTCGCTGCACACCGCCGTCATCGGACCGGACGGTAAGGCGGTCGAGGTGCAGATTCGCACGCACGAGATGCACCAGCACTCCGAGCTCGGCATCGCGGCGCACTGGCGCTACAAGGAAGACGCGCGCCACGATCGCGGCTTCGACGAAAAGATCGCGTGGCTGCGGCAGGTGCTCGAGTGGAAAGACGAAGTGCGTGACACCGGCGATCTCGTCGAGCAGTTCAAGACGGAGCTCTTCGCCGACACGGTATACGTGCTGACGCCGCAGGGGCGCGTCATAGACCTGCCGCACGGCGCGACACCGATCGATTTCGCGTATCACGTTCACACGGAGCTCGGCCATCGTTGCCGCGGCGCGAAAGTGGACGGCGCGATCGTGCCGCTCAATACGTCTCTCGCGAACGGCCAGCAGGTCGAGATCCTCGCCGCGAAGCAGGGCGGGCCGAGTCGAGACTGGCTCAACCCCGCGCTCGGCTTCATCCGCAGCCAGGGCGCGCGCACGAAAGTGCGCCAGTGGTTCAACCGCCAGAACTACGAGGCGGACGTCGCCCACGGCCGCGCGCTGCTCGACAAGGAGCTGCAGCGGCACGGTATGACCGCGATGAACCATGACAAGCTGGCGGAAAATGCGGGCTACGATCGGCTGAACGATTTCCTCGTCGCGCTGGCGCGCGCCGAGATCGGTCCCAAGGCGCTGCGGGATCTGCTCGAGCCGCCGTCCGCGCCCGCCGAGCCTCCGGACGCACTCGCGCCCGCCGCGCGCAGGTCGCGCGCCGGCGGCCGCAGCAGCGTGCTGGTGGTGGGGGTGGACAAGCTGCTCACGCTTACGGCGAAGTGCTGCAAGCCGGTCCCGCCGGAGCCGATCGTGGGCTTCGTCACCCGCGGCCGCGGCGTCAGCGTTCATCGCGCCGACTGCCCGAACCTGCAGCGTCTCGATCCGGACCGCCGCGTCGATGCGGAGTGGGGTGATGCCGGCGGAGCGATTTTCCCCGTGGACGTGATCATCGAAGCGGTCGACCGCACCGGGCTGCTGCGCGACATCTCGGACGTGCTCACGCGCGAGCGCATCAACGTCACCGCGACGTCGACGCAGAGCAGCGCCCAATTCGCGCGCATGCGCTTCACACTCGAAATCGAGCACCTCGATCAGCTACAGCGCGTGCTCGCGCTCGTGCGCGACGTGAAAGGCGTAACGGCCGCCGCCCGCCGATAGCCAGCGCAAGGAATGGAGGTCTCGGAGGAAAACCTGGGTTTTCCTCTGAGGCGTGATTGAGCCGCGGCTGCGAGCGAAGCTCGCGTGGATTTTCGCCGCGGCAGGCGAGCGGCGCTACGATCTCGCGCAGCGGAAGCCGATGTTGTGATGCCCCGAAGCCGGGTTGCGCGAGAGATTGCGCCCGCGCTGCGTCGTCGTGATCTCCTCCGCCGGCGAATCGTGTCCGCCGCCGCGCGTGCCGCGCACCGGCCCGGGTCGCGGATCTTCACGTCCGTCGTCCGCGCGATACGGATACGGGCGATAGGCACTCGACACCCACTCCCACCCGTTGCCCGCCATATCGAGCACGCCATAAGGGCTCGCACCGCCGGGGAATGCGTCCACAGGCGCGGATTCATTCCAGCCGGCGGCGAATTGCGCGCGCCGCCGGTCGGGAATGTCGCTCCCCCATGGATAGCGTCGCGCGTCCGTGCCGCGCGCGGCCTTTTCCCATTCGGCCTCGGTCGGCAGGCGTTTACCGCGCGACTTGCAGTACGCCACCGCGCCCGCCCACGGGACTTCCATCACGGGATGTTTTTCGTAACCCGGGTCGGACACCCAGGCATTGCCGCGCCGGTGTATGCGCGCGTCGGCGTCCTCGAAATCGTAAACGCGGGCCGAGGCTGTCGCGGCGGACGCGTTCAGGTATTCCGCGAATTGCGCGTTGGTGACGGGTAAGCGGTCGATCGAGAATGCGGGAACCGTGACTTCGTGCGCCGGGCGCTCGTCTTCGGGTCCCTGGTTGCTGCCCATGGTGAATGGCCCGGCAGGGATCGACACCATCTCGCCGAGCGGCGTCTGGGCGAGCGCGAGCGTTGCGGCGCACGCGGCGACGATGAACGTCAGCAGGCGGTGGGCTTCGCCCACGCTCGACGCGCGGGACCTCTTCTCCGTCACCTCTTGCCTTCAATCGGCCATGCAAGCCGCGTTCAATATGCCCGTCGCGAGCGACAGGGCGCCAAGCAGTATGCCGGGGGCGACCCTGCCGGCCGGGATGTCGCTCGCGAGGCCGGGGACGAGCCGCGTCATGACGAAGAACACGAGTAACTGGACGACGAGCGCGAGCAACGCCCAGAGCGCCATGTCGGCGAGGCTGACGGCCTGAATGACCGCGTGCGCCAAAGGAATGACGAAACCGAGGATCGCGCCTGAAAGGCTCGCAGCCGCGGCGGCGTTGCCTTCGCGCACGAGCGTAAGCTCGCGATAGGGCGTGATGGAGATGTAGATCGACACGAACAGCGCGAGGAGCGCGAAGCTCGTGACGAGATACAGCAGGAACGCGGGGATGCCGAGGGCCGATTCCTGGATGATTTCCATAATTGCTCTCTGTAGCTGTCAGTCGAAGTAGTGGGGCACGAAGCGGCTGCTATTGCGTGTCACCGGAGTCACGTCCTCGCGGATGCCCATGCCCGCGGATTCGCGGTCCACCACCCAGCTCCCGATCACGGGGTAGTTGCCGTCGAACTCCGGCAGCGGCGCGAAGGCCTGGTAGACGTAGCCTTCCGCGCCGTAGGTGCCGGGCTGCGCGAACACGCCGCGCGGACCGTGGATTTCGACGTTGGCACCCTCGCGCGAATAGAACGGCTTGCGTACGTACTTCTCGCCGAGCGGTTTCGCTTCGAAGTACGCCGGCAGCAGGTTCGGGTGGTCGGGATAGAGCTCCCAGAGCACGGCGAGAACGGCCTTGCACGAGAGCAGAAGCTTCCATGGCGGCTCGACGACGGTCAGGCGCGCGCGCGGCACGTTGCGTCCGAATTCGTCGCGCATCATCCATTCCCACGGATACAGCTTGAAGAGGGCGCGGATCGGGTTGCCTTCGACATCGACGAATTGAATCTGCTCGGAAGACCAGCCGATGTCTTCGATGTAGATGCGACGTGCGTCAATGCCGGCCTGCAGCGCGGTGTCGCGCAGGTACTCGAGATTGCCGATGTCCTCTTCGCTGTCCTTGACGCACGCGAAGTGAACCGCGGGCTCGATCCCCGGCAGGGTCGGCCGTATCGCCTGCCAGCGCGCGATCAACTTTTCGTGCAGGGAGTTGAACTGGTCGCTCTTCGGGCGCACCGCCTGCAGCCAGTTCCATTGCGCGACCGCCGCCTCGATGAGTGAAGTCGGCGTGTCCGCGTTGTACTCGAGGAGCTTGGGCGCCTTCATGCCGTCGTAGCGCAGATCGAAGCGGCCGTAGAGGCTCGGCGCGTCGGCTTCCCACGACTCACGGATGTAATCGGCGAGCCAGGGTTCGATGGCGAGTCGAGCGAACATTCGCTGGTCGATCATGGACTGCACGGCGGCGCGGCTCATCTGCTCGAGCTCCACCGTCGCTTCTTCGATCATGTCGATCTCGCTCGATGAAAACCGGTAGCACGCGGATTCGTCCCAATACGCGCCGTCGAGGCTGTGAAAGGCAAAACCGACGGATTCGAGCTGCGCCTGCCAGTCCCGGCGCGGCATCAGCTTTTCTCTCAACAACTTAGCCGCCGCTCGACCGATGGGCGGAGGCCGACGAGCCGAAGCCGCCGCGGGACACGGTCGTGGAGCCGATCGCGCTGCTGCCTTTACGCGGGGGCATCGCGCCGCCGGAGCTGAAGCCCGAACGGCCGGCACCGTACATGAGCGGTCCCAGAAAATATCCGGCATGAGGCCCGGAGGTCTGCTGCTCGCACTTCTGGGGATCGCCGCCCCAGTCGCGCAGGCAGTCCTGGCGCGATTTGTATACGTCCCGGGTGGCGGTCTGCTCGTCGCGGCCACAGCCCTGCAGCGCGGCAGTGCCGATCAGCACGAGCGTCAGGGTGGCGGTACACCTGCGGGAGCTCATCGCGCGGATTCCGTGTCGAAGCGACGCGGCATGATAGCGCACAAGGTGCTGATTCGTTTGAAGGAGTCGGAGCGTTCCGCTAAACTACGCATCCCTTAGGCGCGTAGCTCAGCTGGTTAGAGCGCCACGTTGACATCGTGGAGGTCGTTGGTTCGATCCCAATCGCGCCTACCAAATCGAAAAAGTGCGGCCTGGCCGCACTTTTTTGTTTGTGTGTCGAAGGACGCGTCGTGTTTATTCGTATAGAGCGCCGCGAGGCGCCTAAGCCACTTTTTGCGTCCTGAGCCTGTCGAAGGACGCGTCGTAGATTTTTATGCCTGACATCACGCTACCGGACGGCTCCGTCCGCACATACGACAAGCCCGTGACGATCGCGGAGATCGCCGCCTCGATCGGGCCCGGGCTTGCGAAAGCCGCGCTTGCCGGTCGCGTGAACGGCAGACTCGTCGATACGGCCTACCGCGTCGAACAGGATGCGACCGTCGCGATCGTCACCGAGAAGGACGGCGACGGCCTGGAAGTCATCCGGCATTCGAGCGCGCACCTGCTGGCGCACGCGGTGAAGGAGCTCTTCCCCGAAGCGCAGGTCACGATCGGCCCGGTCATCGAGGACGGTTTCTATTACGACTTCTCGTACAAACGCCCGTTCACGCCCGAGGATCTGGCGGCGATCGAGCAGCGTATGGCCGAGCTCGCCAGGAAGGACATCCGCGTCGAGCGCACGGTGATGCCGCGCGACGAGGCGGTGAAGTTCTTCCGCGACATGGGCGAGCGCTACAAGGCGGAGATCATCGCCTCCATTCCGGAAGGCGACGATATCTCGCTGTACCGGCAAGGGGATTTCGTCGATCTGTGCCGCGGGCCGCACGTGCCTTCCACCGGCAAGCTTCGCGTGTTCAAGCTCATGAAAGTCGCCGGGGCTTACTGGCGCGGCGACTCCAGGAACGAGATGCTCCAGCGCATCTACGGCACCGCCTGGGCCAGGAAGGAAGACCTCGAGTCCTACCTGCATCGCCTCGACGAAGCTGAGAAACGCGATCACCGCAAGCTCGGCCGTGCGCTCGATCTCTTCCACATGCAGGACGAGGCGCCCGGGATGGTGTTCTGGCATCCCAAGGGCTGGACCATCTGGCAGCAGGTCGAGCAGTACATGCGCGGCGTTTACCGCGAGACCGGCTTTCAGGAAGTGCGCTGCCCGTCGATCCTCGATGTCTCGCTGTGGCAGCGCTCGGGACACTGGGACAACTTCCGCGAGAACATGTTCTTCACGAAGTCGGAGAACCGCGAGTACGCGGTGAAGCCCATGAATTGCCCCGGCCACGTCGAGATTTTCAACAGCGGACTGAGGAGCTATCGCGACCTGCCGCTGCGCTACGGCGAATTCGGCTCGTGCCATCGCGACGAACCGTCCGGCGCGCTGCACGGGATCATGCGGGTGCGTGCGTTCACGCAGGACGACGGGCACATTTTCTGTACGCCTGCGCATGTCCAGTCGGAGGTCGAGGCGTTCCATCGCCGGGCGCTGCAGGTCTACGCCGATTTCGGCTTCAACGACGTGACGGTCAAGCTCGCGCTGCGGCCCCCGAAAAGGCTCGGCTCCGACGATGTCTGGACGCAGGCTGAAAACGCGCTCCGGGAGGCGCTGCGCAAATGCGGCGTGGAGTGGCAGGAGCTGCCCGGGGAAGGCGCGTTCTACGGCCCCAAGATCGAGTATCACCTCAAGGACAGCATCGGTCGGCCTTGGCAGTGCGGCACGATTCAGGTCGATTTCATGATGCCCGAGCGCCTGGGCGCCGAGTACGTCGACGAGGACAACACGCGCAAATCGCCGGTCATGCTGCACCGGGCCATCGTGGGCTCCCTGGAGCGCTTCATCGGGATCCTGATCGAGAACCATGCGGGGGCGATGCCGTTGTGGCTGGCGCCGGTCCAGGTCGTCGTGATGAACATCTCGGAGCACCAGTCCGAATACGCCAAAAGCGTCGCGGAAACGCTCCGAAACAGCGGTTTACGCGCGGTTGCCGACTTGAGGAATGAGAAAATTTCCTATAAGATTCGGGAACATAGTTTGCACAAGCTGCCTTACCAGGTCGTCGTCGGAGACAAGGAAGTGGCAGCGCGTGAGGTTGCTGTTCGGACCCGCAAGGGCGAAGACCTCGGCCGCATGAGCGCCGAGGTTTTTATTTCCCGTCTGAAAGCGGAAGAAGCCGGTCGGGGCCGTTCGGCGTAAGAGCCATCAACAGGGGAGTACCGTCGCATAGCACAGGAAAAGGAAGCCCGGATCAACGGTGAGATCAATGCACCGGAAATTCGTTTGATCGGGGCGGGTGGTGAACAGGTGGGCGTCGTGAGTCTTGCGACCGCCAACAAGATGGCCGAAGAGGCCGAGCTCGATCTGGTGGAAATAGCACCGACCGCGGTGCCGCCAGTCTGCCGCATCATGGATTACGGGAAGTTCAAGTACCGTGAGAGCAAGAAGCGGCACGAAGCGAAGTTGAAGCAGAAGCAGATCATCGTCAAGGAAGTGAAGTTTCGTCCGGGGACGGACGAAGGCGATTACAAGATCAAGCTTCGCAACCTGATCCGGTTCCTGGAAGAAGGCGACAAGACCAAGGTCACCCTGAGATTCCGCGGGCGAGAGCTCGCGCACCAGGAATTCGGGATCCGTCTGCTCGAGCGCGTGCGTGCGGATCTCGCGGAGTACGGTGTAGTCGAGCAGTGGCCGAAGATGGAAGGCCGCCAGCTCGTCATGGTGCTGGCACCGAAGAAGGCGCAGGTCGCCAAGCCCGCCGCGGCGAAACCGGCCAAATCCGCCGAAGACGGCGCCGCCAAACCGGCGGCGGCGAAGCCGGCGAGGGCAGCGGCGCCTCGGCAGCCAGCGGTCGCCGAAGAGAAGAAGTAGGTAGAGCGTAGGGTGCGCTAGTCGCGCACCGCGGTAGCGGGGCCAAACCCACCGCAAAGAAGCAGTTGTCCAGGCTATACAAGCCTCCTCACGGAGCGCCTGGCGCTGTATGAAAACAGGAGCATTCATGCCGAAACTCAAGACGAAGAGCGGCGCCGCGAAGCGTTTCAAGAAGCTCGCGAGCGGCAAGTTCAAGCGCAGCAACGCTAACCTGCGCCACATCCTCACCAAGAAGGCGCAGAAGCGTAAGCGTCATCTGCGCGGCACCACCACCACGCATCCTTCGGACAAGCGCGCCCTCAAGGCGATGCTGCCGTACTAAAGGAGCCGCGACATGCCACGAGTCAAACGAGGTGTAATCGCCCGCGCGGCGCACAAAAAAGTGCTGAATGCGGCGAAAGGTTTCCGGGGACGCCGCAAGAACGTCTTCCGCATCGCCAACGAAGCGGTGATGCGCGCCGGGCAGTATGCGTACCGCGACCGCCGCAACAAGAAGCGCGACTTCCGAGCGCTGTGGATCACGCGGATCAACGCGGCCGCGCGCGAGCACGGCATGACGTATAGCGTGTTCATGAACGGGCTCAAGAAAGCGGAGATCGCCGTGGACCGCAAGGTGCTCGCCGATATTGCGGTGCTCGATAAGGCGGCTTTTGCGAAGTTCGTCGAAAGAGCTCGGGCAAGCCTCGCAGGCTGACGCGCTCGGCGGCCGAGCCAAAAAAGGAGGCTTGCCAGCCTCCTTTTTTACGCCCCGGTAAACGAACAGAGGGAAACCAAGGTTTCCCTCCGTAACCTTCTTTCCTTCGGATGCATGACGTCGACGCAATAGTCACAGAAGCACTAGAGGCCTTCGCCGGCATCGACGACCCGGACGCGCTCGAAAGCGCCAAGGCGCGCTATCTCGGAAAGTCCGGCGCGCTCACCGAGCTGCTCAAGGGACTCGGCAAGCTGCCGCCGGAGGAGCGCCGCGCTGCCGGAAGCCGCATCAACGCGGCCAAGGAACGGCTCGAGGAGGCGCTGCGCGCTCGCCGCGAAGCGATACAGGCCGCGCGGCTCGAAGCGAAGTTGAGGGAAGAAGCGCTCGACGCCACGCTCCCGGGCCGCGGCCGCGGCATCGGTGGCATACACCCCGTGAGCCGCACGCTCGAGCGCGTCGAGACGCTGTTCCATTCGATGGGCTTCGAAGTCGCAGACGGGCCGGAAATCGAGACCGACTACTACAACTTCACCGCGCTCAATCAGCCCGAGAATCATCCGGCGAGATCGATGCACGACACGTTCTATCTCGCCGACGGCAAGCACCTCCTGCGCACGCACACCTCGCCCATCCAGATCCGCTACATGGAGCGCCACCGGCCGCCGATCAAGATCATCGCGCCGGGCCGCGTCTACCGCGTCGACTCCGACGCCACGCATTCGCCCATGTTTCACCAGGTCGAAGGCTTGTGGATCGACGAGCACATTTCGTTCGCCGATCTGAAAGGCGTGCTCGTGGACTTCCTTCAGCGTTTCTTCGAGCGCGAAGATCTCAAGGTGCGCTTCCGGCCGTCGTTCTTCCCGTTCACCGAGCCGTCGGCGGAAGTCGATATGAGCTTTGGCGAGCGCTGGCTCGAGATGGGCGGCTGCGGGATGGTGCATCCGGCGGTGCTCGGAAACGTGAACATCGACAGCGAGCGTTACCAGGGATTCGCGTTCGGCATGGGCCTCGACCGGCTGACGATGCTGCGCTATGGCGTCAATGACCTCAGGCTCTTCTTCGAGAACGACTTGAGGTTCCTCAAGCAGTTCACATGAAGCTCTCCGAAAACTGGCTCCGCACCTTCTGCAATCCGCCGCTCGGCACGCGCGAGCTCGCGGACGCGCTCACGTTCGGGGGTGTCGAGGTCGAGGAGATCGACGCTGCGGCACCGGCTTTCGAGCGCGTGGTGGTGGGCGAGGTGCTATCGGTCGACAAACATCCGGGCCCCGACCGGCTCTCGGTATGCCAGGTCAGCGTTGGCGTCGCGCCGCTCACGATCGTCTGCGGCGCACCGAACGTGAAAGCCGGGATGAAAGTGCCTACGGCGCTCGTCGGGGCAAAGCTGCCGGGTATCGAGATCAAGGCCGCAAAGGTGCGCGGCGTCGAGTCGCAAGGCATGCTGTGCTCGGAAAAAGAGCTCGGCTTGAGCGCGGAAAGCGCGGGGCTCATGGCTTTGCCCGCGGACTCGGTGATCGGCGCGAACGTGCGCGACGTGCTGGAGCTCGACGACTGGGTGCTCACCACCAAACCCACGCCGAACCGCGGCGATTGCCTGTCGATCCTCGGCATGGGCCGCGAGCTCGCTGCTGTCACCGGTGCGCCGCTCGAACAGCCGCCGACACCGCGGGTGATCGAGGCCCACTCGCAAACGCTGCCGGTCACGCTCGAAGCACCCGACGCCTGTCCCCGCTACTGCGGCCGCCTGGTATGCGGCGTCGATGCGCAGGCGCCCACGCCGCGCTGGATGGTGACGCGGCTCGAGCGAAGCGGCCTGCGATCGATCAGCGCGGTCGTCGATATCACGAATTACGTCATGCTCGAGCTCGGCCAGCCGCTGCACGCCTTCGATGCCGCGAAGCTCGACGGCGGGATTCGCGTGCGCCTCGCGCGCGAAGCGGAGAAGCTCGAGCTGCTCAATGGCGAAACGCCGGCGCTCGATCGGCGCTACCTCGTCATCGCCGATGACAGGAAAGCCGTCGCGCTCGCCGGCATCATGGGCGGAGCGCCGACCGCCGTCAGCGAATCCACGCGTGAGATCTTTCTCGAAAGTGCGTTCTTCGCGCCCGACGTGATCGCGGGGAAATCCAGGCTGCTGGGTTTCGGCTCCGATTCGTCCTTCCGGTTCGAGCGCGGCGTCGACTATGGCGCCACGCGGCTAGCGCTCGATCGGGCGACCGAACTCGTGCTCGAAATCTGCGGCGGCGAGGCCGGCCCGATCAGCGAAGCGAGCGCGTCACTGCCCGCGCGCGTGCCGGTCGCGCTGCGTATGGACCGCGCGGCGCGCGTGATCGGCATCGAGATACCGCGATCGCGCGCGCAATCGATCCTGAAGGACCTCGGATTCGTCTGCGAGCCGAGCGCTGCGGGATTCCTCGCGACGCCGCCGAGCTATCGTTTCGACATCTCGCTCGAAGAGGACCTCATCGAGGAGCTCGCGCGGATACACGGCTACGATCGGATCCCGGCGGCCGCTCCGGTCGGGCATGTCCGAATGCTGCCCGAGACCGAAACGGTTCGCCCGCGTGCGCACGTGCGCGCAAGGCTCGCGCGCCTCGACTACCACGAGGCCGTGACCTACAGCTTCATCGACCGCGAGTGGGAAGCCGATTTCTGCGGCAACGAGGCGCCGGTCGCGCTCGCGAATCCGATCGCCAGCCAGATGAGTGTGATGCGCTCGAGCCTGGTCCCGGGACTCGTCATGGCCGTTGCCTTCAACGCGCGGCACAAGCAAACCCGCGTGCGCCTGTTCGAGATCGGCCGCTGTTTCCAACGAGCCGGCGAAGACTACGCGCAGCCGGTTCGCGTCGGCGCCGTCGCCTATGGCGAGGCGGTGCCGGAGCAGTGGGCCGAGAAAACGCGCCGGGTGGACTTCTACGACGTCAAAGGCGATATCGAAGCGCTTCTCGCCCCGTCGCGGGTCGAGCTCGAAGCGGCCGCCCATCCAGCGCTGCATCCCGGCAAATCCGCGCGCATCCGGGTGAACGGACGGGAAGCCGGCTGGATCGGCGAAATCCATCCCCGGTGGCAGCAGAAATACGATCTGCCATCCGCCCCGGTGGTGTTCGAGGTCGAGTACGACCTGCTCGCGGCCTGTCCGCTACCGGCCTACGGCGACATCGCGAAGGTTCCGCCGGTGCGGCGGGACGTCGCCGCGCTCTTCGACGAGAGCGTCCCGCATGGGGCTGTCATCGCCGCTTTGCGCGCCGCCGCGCCCACGATCGTGACCGAGATCCGGCTCTTCGACCTCTACCGTGGGAGAGACCTCCCAAAAGGGAAAAAAAGTCTTGCATTCATGGTGTTATTGCAGGATACTCGAAAAACTCTGACGGACGCCGAAGTAGAGGCAGCGGTCTCCGAAATACGTGAGACGTTGCTCCAGCGATTCGACGCAAAGCTTCGCTGACAAGGGGAAAAGATGACTCTAACCAAAGCCGAGCTCGCGGATCTGCTGTTCGAGAAGGTCGGCTTCAACAAGCGCGAAGCGAAGGACATGGTCGAATCGTTCTTCGAAGAGGTTCGCACCGCGCTGGAGAATGGTCACGGCGTCAAGCTCTCGGGTTTCGGCAACTTCCAGCTTCGCGACAAACCCATGCGTCCGGGCCGCAATCCCAAGACCGGCGAGGAAATCCCGATTACGGCGCGTCGCGTGGTCACTTTCCACGCCTCCCAGAAGCTCAAGGCTATGGTCGAGGAGCACTATGGCGATGGAAACGGCCAGCAACAACCATACTAAGGCGCCGCTGCCGCCGATCCCGGCCAAACGCTACTTCACCATCGGGGAGGTGAGCGAGCTCTGCGGCGTCAAGCCGCACGTGCTGCGCTACTGGGAACAGGAATTCACGCAGTTGAAGCCGGTGAAGCGCCGGGGCAACCGCCGCTATTACCAGCACCACGAAGTCCTGCTCATTCGGCGTATCCGCGAGCTCCTCTATGACCAGGGATTCACGATCAGCGGTGCACGCAACCGCCTCGATGAGCTGGTGGCGGAACCGACGAAGTCCCCGCGCAACGCGCCGCGCGCCGCGAACCTCGCGCACGTGCGCAAAGAGATCGAGAGCGTTCTCGAGCTCCTGCGCCAGTAGAACCGAAGGTATAATCCCTGCTCTCGGGGCGTAGCGCAGCCTGGTAGCGCATCTGCATGGGGTGCAGAGGGTCGGAGGTTCAAATCCTCTCGCCCCGACCAAATTTCTCTTTGAGCTCGAGCGGCGCGGGCGCGCGTCCGCGCCGTCTCCGTTCGTTTTCGTGCCGTCCGAGCTTCTGAAGCTCCTTGCGTCAGATCGGCTGCCAGCGGCAGGATACCTGTAGCAGTACCTTTCCACTCACGCGGCATGTGTGTTGCATCGCGCCGAAGCCCTGTTCACGTTCGGTGCGCATGCTCGGTTCCCGCAAACACACGTCAGAATCCACCCGTATGCCCGGTCTGGAGCTCATCGCCGTTCGTGTCAGTGGTCGCACCTGGTGGCGTTGGGAACAACGCGCACGCGACGGCGAGCTCCTGAGGCATTCCGAGACTTTGTTCCCTGATTACGTCTCGTGTCTCTGCGATTCTCAGCGCAGATCCTGAAGCGGAATCGACCCATGACATTAATGACCGATCCAATGGGCACGAGCGATCCTGACTGGGGACGCCGCGAGCCGAAGCTCGACAAGTCGCGCACGAGCTTCGAGGCCGAGGCGCGCGAGATCGTGCAGCGGTTCGAGTCGCGTTACGCCGAGCTCGCGCCGCAGGACGACGCGCCGCAGCGGGTGAAAACGCCGTTCGACGACGTGCTGCTGCACGGCGACGAGATGGGGCAGGCGATCGAATGGCCGCACGATCCCGCGCCGGTATACCGCCCGGAGCTGATGGGCAGCACGCCCGGCTCGCCTGCGGCTGACGGCACGGACGATATGGCGCTCGACGACGCGCTGGCGATGCTGCGATCGGCGGAGCGCACGCAAACCTCCGGACCTCGTGACGCCGTCGACACCGAGGAAGCGACCCGCGCACGCTCCAGCGTTCAAACGCGGTCGTCTGTTGCGCGCAGCACCAAGGTCTCCGAAGCGACGCCGAGCACTGACGCGTTTCCCGCAGCGCCGTTGTCGCCTGCTCAGCACCGCAAAACCATGTTGCCGCACATCGCCGCGGCCGCCGCCGTCGCGCTCGCGCTCGGCGTGGCTGCCGGGTACTTCGGTGCGCAATTGAACGAGACGCGTACCGCTGCGACCGCGGTGACTGGCGCAAATGCCGGTGCCGGGTTGCGCATCGACTACGAGCTGCGAAAGCGCTGATCGTTTTTGCGCTCAACCGAGCGCCCCGCTAAGCGCTGCCTCCGCCGGCGCCGCCGCTCGTTTCGATCACGTCGACGAGCGCTGCGAGCCAGTCCACGATGCTCTCCCGCCATGCGTCGGCCTGCGCCTGCGTCAGGCCGTTGCGCACCGCGTCGTCGCGATAACGCGCGGCTACTTCGGCGATGAAAGCCGCCCGTGCTTCGCGCGGGATCTCGACCGCTTCCATCGCCCATTGATGCAACTGTCCGAGCAGACGCTCGGCGCGTTCTTCAGCGCTCACGGCCGATTCGGACGAGCGGCCGAACCCATGCCGTCAGCATTGGAGTCGCGATATCGCAGCGTTATGGCGCACATACACGGCGGGCGTGGAGTTTGCTAAAGGCGAAACCGGGCCTGGCAATGTCTACTAAGTCTAAAGAAGCTCTGTCGGCGGTGCTCGTGGCGGCGTGTCTCGCGCTTGCCGCCGGGGCCGCTTACGCGCAGACGCAGGGTCGTCCGGCCGGCACCGGCGAATGGCCGATGGCCGGTAAGGATTACGCGAATACCCGCTACAGCGAGCTCGATCAGGTCAGAGCTGCAAACGCCAAGGACCTCAAGCTCGCGTTTACATTCTCTACCGGTGCCACTCGCGGACACGAGGCTGCCCCCGTGGTGGTCGGCGCGACGATGTATCTCATCACGCCGTATCCCAACGTAGTGTACGCGCTGGATCTCTCGAAGCCCGGCGCGCCGGTCAAGTGGAAGTTCGAGCCGAAGCCGCTCGCCGCCTCGCAGGGCATCGCCTGCTGCGACGTGGTGAATCGCGGCGTCGCCTACGCGCACGGCCGTATCTACTTCAATACGCTCGACGGCCAGTCGCTGGCCGTCGACGCCGCGACCGGCAGGGAAGTGTGGCGCACGCAGCTCGGCGACATCCGCTACGGCGAGACCATGACCATGGCGCCGCTTGTGGTGAAGGATAAGGTGCTCGTCGGCAACAGCGGCGGCGAATACGGCGTGCGCGGCTGGATTACGGCGCTCGATGCGGCCACGGGGAAGCAGGCGTGGCGTGCCTACATGACGGGTCCCGATCGGGACGTGCTGATCGGGCCGAAATTTCGGCCGTTCTATTCGAGCGACCGCGGAAAAGACCTCGGCGTATCCACGTGGCCCCCGAACGCCTGGAAGATCGGCGGGGGTACGGTGTGGGGCTTCATCTCGTACGACCCGGAGCTCAATCTCATCTATCACGGCACGGCGAATCCGGGACCGTGGAATCCGCACCAGCGCCCGGGAGACAACAAATGGACGGCGGGCATTTTCGCGCGCGACGCGGATACCGGGGAGGCGCGCTGGTTCTACCAGTGGAGCCCGCACGACATGCACGACTACGACGGCATCAATGAAAACGTGCTGCTCGAGCTTCCGATCGGCGGCCGGATGCGCAAGGTGATCGTGCATCCGGAGCGCAATGGTTACGTGTACGTGCTCGATCGCGTGACCGGCGAAGTATTGAGCGCGACCTCGTTCGTGTACGTCACGACCTCCAGCGGTGTCGATTTGAAAACCGGCCGCCTCAAGTACAACCCGGACAAGGAGCCCAAGGTCGGCCGTGTGGTCCGCGGCATGTGTCCCGCGGCGCCGGGCGCAAAGGACTGGCAGCCGTCGGCATGGTCGCCGCGCACGAAGCTCCTCTACATCCCGCACCAGAACCTGTGCCAGGACGAGGAGGCGATGGAGGTGAGCTACATCGCGGGCACCCCCTACGTCGGGGCGGACGTGAAGATGTATCCGGGGCCGGGCGGGCACCGCGGCGAATTCACGGCATGGGATCCAGTCGCGGCGAAGAAAGTCTGGAGCATCAAGGAAGATCTTCCGGTCTGGAGCGGCGCTCTCGCGACTGCGGGCGACATCGTGTTCTACGGCACGATGGACGGCTGGTTCAAGGCGATCGATGCCCAGGACGGCAAGCTCCTGTGGCAGTTCAAAACGGGATCCGGAATCGTCGGACAGCCCATGACGTATCTCGGCCCAGACGGAAAGCAGTACGTGGCCGTCCTCTCCGGCGTTGGCGGATGGGCGGGCGCGGTCGTCGCGGGCGATCTCGACACGCGCGATTCATCGGCCGCACTGGGCTTCGCCAACGCGATGAAGGATCTTTCCAGGCGCACCGCAAAAGGCGGGATGCTCTATGTCTTCGCGCTGCCTTGAACGGACCGCTGCAGCATTGTGCTGTGCGCTGGCGCTCGGCTGCGCGCAAGCCGCGCAGCGCGAGCTTCGCGTCTGCGCCGATCCCGACAACCTGCCGTACACGCACGCCGATGGCAGCGGTTTCGAGAACCGCATCGCGCAGATCGTCGCCAGCGAGCTGCGCGCGACGCTCGCCTATACCTGGTTTCCGCAGCGGCGTACGTTTCTGCGCAACACGTTGAACGCCGGCGCGTGCGACGTCGTCATGGGCGTTCCAACCGAATACGAGCGCGTGCGCACGACGAAACCATACTACCGATCGAGCTACGTCTTTGCGTTTCGAGCGGACGCGGGCGAGCCGTTCCGGACGTTCGACGATCCGCGGCTCCAACGCGTGCGGGTCGGCGTGCAGTTGATCGGCGACGATCTCGCGGCGACGCCGCCGGGACACGCGCTCGCGCTGCGCGGCATCGTGAACAATGTCGCCGGCTATCCGATTTTCGGTGAGCGGCCGCAGGCCCAGGTCATGATCGAAGCGCTGGCGCGCCGCGAGCTCGACGTCGCGCTGGTCTGGGGGCCGCAGGCGGCGTACTACGCGCGCCAGCAGGCCGTTCCGCTGGCGATCTCACCGGCGCGCGCGCCGCCCGAGCTTGCAGACGTGCCGTTCGAATTCGATATGTCGATCGGCGTGCGCAAAGCCGATCGCGCGCTGATGGCCGAGCTCGATGCCGTTCTCGAACGCCGCCGCGCTGACATCGATCGCGTGTTGTTGGAGTTTGGCGTGCCGCGTAGCGACCGGCCGCCTGCAGAGCGCGCGCAGGCGGGAATTCCATGAACAACCGCGCCGGCATCGTGGCGATGTCGTGTGCATGTTTGCTGCTGGTGTCTTGCGAGCGCGAGGCGCGCCGCTTTCAGCAGCCCGCGCCGACCGCGGCGACGCCGCAGGCGGTGCCGGGCTCCGATATTCGCGCCGGGGCGCAGCCGCTGACGAAAGCGACCCCGAATCCGGCCGAACAGAACGCGTACGCCGTGGCGCAGGGAAAGCGGCTCTTCGTCTGGTACAACTGCGTCGGCTGTCATGCGCATGGCGGCGGCGGCAGCGGTCCCGCGCTGATGGACGACAAGTGGCTGTACGGCGCCGAGCCGGTGAACGTCTATCGAACCATCGTCGAGGGGCGGCCGAACGGCATGCCCGCGTTCGGCACCGTGATCCCGGAATCGCAGGTGTGGCAGCTCGTCGCTTACGTGCGTTCGATGAGCGGGCTGCTGCGCCCGGACGTCGCGCCGGGTCGCGATGACGACCTCGCAGCCGTGCCGCCGGAAAGCCGGCGCGAGCCGGCGGTGCCGAAGACCGCGAAATGAGCGCCATCCAGGATTCATTGCGGCCGGCAGGCGTGCAGGCGGCACAGATCTACGACCTTTGGCTGCTCATGCTGGTCGTGTGCACGATCGTGTTCGCCGCGGTCTTCGGCGCGTTCGTCATGGCGCTTTGGCGCGCGCCGCGCGCGACCGAAAGGACGGCGCCGGACGTGGCGGCGATCAGCAGCCAGGAGCCGAAATCTCTGCTCGCGGTGTCGATCGGCTTGATCGTATCGGCGGTGGGTCTCATCGCGCTCATCATCGCCAGCGTCCTCACCGATCGCGCGCTCGCCGCGTTGCCGCTCAAGGATGGTCTCGTGATCGAGGTCACCGCGCGCCAATGGTGGTGGGACATCGTGTACGACGACCACGAGCCGTCGCGCATCTTCCGCACCGCGAACGAGCTGCACATTCCGGTCGGCCGTCCGGTCGTGATCAAGCTCAAATCGAGCGACGTGATCCACAGCTTCTGGGTGCCGAACCTGCACGGCAAGAAAGACCTGATACCCGGCCACACATCGCTCATCCAGCTTCGCGCTGACCAGCCCGGCGTCTACCGCGGGCAATGCGCCGAGTTCTGCGGGCACCAGCACGCCAAGATGGCCTTCCTCGTGATCGCACACGAGCCTCAGGACTTCGAGCGCTGGGCGCAGTCGCAGCGGCAACCGGCAAAGGAACCCGAGGGCGAGCTTCAAAAGCGCGGCCGCGAGGTCTTCCTGTCCTCACCCTGCATCATGTGCCACCGGATCGACGGCACCGTCGCGCAGGGCAGGCAGGCGCCCGATCTCACGCACCTTGCGAGCCGGCGCACAATCGCCGCGGGCACGCTGCCCAACACGCGCGGCAACCTCGGCGGCTGGATACTCGATCCGCAGAGCACCAAGCCCGGCGTGATGATGCCGCCCGTTGCGCTCGCGGCAGCGGATCTCCAGGCGCTGCTCGCCTATCTCGAAAGCCTGCACTGATGGCGGCGGCACGCGCACGAGTGCCACGCAGCGCACCCGCCATCGAGGCCGACGGCGATCTGCACGCGCGGCTTTCCCGCGCGTGGGGCCGCGAGGGGGGCGTGGCGGGCTGGTTTTCAGACATCGACCACAAGACGAGCGGCGTGCGCTTCATCGTCACGGCGTTCGGCTTTTTCGTCGCGGGCGGCATCCTCGCGGCGCTGATGCGGCTCCAGCTCTCACGCCCGGAGAACACGCTCATCGGTCCGGATCTCTACAACCAGATCTTCACGATGCACGGCACGACGATGATGTTTCTCTTCGCGGTGCCAATGATGCTCGGCGTCGGCGTGTATATCGTGCCGCTCATGGTGGGGGCCCGAAACATTGCGTTTCCGCGCATGGTGGCGTTCGCTTACTGGGTGTTCCTGTTCGGCGGGCTCATGCTTTACACGGCTTTCTTCTTCAACGCGGGACCGGATGCGGGCTGGTTCAGCTACACGCCGCTGGCGGGGCCGGAGTTCACGCCGGGCAAGCGCTCGGATTTCTGGGCGCAGCTCATTACGTACACCGAAGTCTCCGCGCTGCTCGTGTCCATCGCGCTCATAACGACGATTTTCAAGCTGCGCGCGCCCGGCATGACGATCAATCGCATGCCGCACTTCGTGTGGGCGATGCTGGTGACATCGTTCGTGGTGGTGTTCGCGATGCCGGCAGTGATGTTCGCGAGTACATCGCTGATTACCGACCGTTTGGTCGGCACGCATTTCTTCAATCCCGCCGAAGGGGGCGATGCCCTGCTCTGGCAGCACCTGTTCTGGTTTTTCGGACACCCCGAGGTCTACCTGATCTTTCTGCCCGCGCTGGGCATGATCTCGATGATCATCGGGACCTTCTCGCGGCGTCCGGTCTTCGGCTATCCCGGCCTGGTCATCGCGCAGATCGCCACCGGTTTCTTTTCCTTCGGACTCTGGGTACACCACATGTTCGCGACCCAGCTCCCCGAAGTCGGCAAGGCGTTTTTCACCGCGGCGAGCCTGCTGATCGCGCTGCCGACCGCACTCCAGATCTTCTGCTGGATCGCGACTTTATGGACCGGCCGGCTCAACTTCAAGACCCCGCTTCTTTTCGTCCTCGCGTTTTTCGTGATACTCGTGATCGGCGGCCTGACCGGCATCATGCTGGGCTCGGTCGCGCTCGATCTCCAGATCCACGATACCTATTTCGTCGTGGCACACCTGCATTACGTGCTGATCGGCGGCGCGGTGTTCCCGCTGTTCGGCGCGTTCTACTACTGGTTTCCGAAGATCACCGGACGCATGCTGAGCGAGACGCTCGGGCGCTGGAACTTCTGGCTTTTCTTCGTCGGATTCAACGTGACGTTCTTTCCGATGCACAACCTGGGGCTGCAGGGGATGCCACGCCGCGTGTACACCTATCCAGCCGACATGGGCTGGAACGTGCTGAACGCGATTGCCTCGGTCGGCGCCGCGATGATCGCGGTCAGCATGCTGCTTTTCGTCGTCAACGTGGCGGTGAGCTACCGACGCGGCGCGCGTGCCGGCGCGAACCCGTGGAGCGCGTCGTCTCTCGAATGGGCCACGCCGTCGCCGCCGCCGCCCTACAACTTCGCGGCGATACCGGTGCTGGGCGGGCGCGAGCCGCTCTGGGAGGAGAAGGGCATCGCCGGGCGCGTCGAAGGACTCGATGTCGATACGCCAATGGCGCTCGTGACCACGCTGGTGGATGCAAAACCGGACCACCGCAGCATCCAGCCGACCCCGACGCCCTGGCCGTTCCTGAGCGCGGTGGCGCTCACGATGTTCTTCGTGGGGTCGATCTTCTCGCCATGGGCTGTCGTGTGGCTCAGCATCCCGGTGACGATCGCGGTCACGATCTGGTTCTGGCCACGCGAGCAGGAGACGCAGGAGCACCTCGCGCTGGAGCGCAGACCTTGAGCAGGCGCGAGGCGGACGAGGTGATCGACGTATCGGCACTGCCGACGTACGTCTACGGGCACCGCGGGATCATCTGGTGGGGTACCGCCGGCATGATCGCGATCGAGAGCACGGTCTTCGCCCTCGCGGGCTTCACCTACTTCTACGTACGGTCGCGCGTGGACCAGTGGCCGCCCAGCGCGGACGCCCCGGACCTCCTGTGGGGCACGCTGGCGCTCGCCATCGCGCTCCTCAGCCTCATTCCGAATCAGTGGACGAAAAAGGCCGCGGAGGAAGAGAACCGCGCCAAGGCACGGCTCGGACTGTTCATCTGCCTCGGCTTCGCCATCGGCCTGCTGGTGGTACGCGTCTTCGAGTTCTCGGCGCTCAACGTACGCTGGGACACGAACGCTTACGGATCGGCCGTGTGGATGCTCCTCGGCCTGCACACTGCGCACCTCCTTACGGATTTCTACGACAGCGTGGTGCTCACCGCGCTCACGGTCACCGGTCCGTGGGAAGGCAAACGGTTCGTCGATGTCAGCGAGAATGCGATGTACTGGTATTTCGTCGTAATCGCGTGGGTGCCGATCTACGGCATGATCTATCTAGCACCGCGGCTGCTGTAGAACCGTATGCTGCGCATCTGGCCCGCGCTGTTCGTCCCCCCGCTCGTGTTCCTCACGCTGCTGTCGCTGAACTACGCGCTGGAGCCGCCTGCGTGCGAAAACCAGACGCGGCTCGCGATGCATCTCTCCGCGGCGGCGAGCTTGGCGGTCGCAGTCGGCTGCATCGCGCTTGCCGTGCGCGTCTGGCGCTCGGTCGGCGGCGGGCTGCCGGACGATAAAGCCGGTCACGAATCGCGCACGCGCTTTCTCGCGGCCGGGGCGACGCTGTTGGCCTCGCTCAGCACGCTTTCGATACTGATGCTGTGGGTGGTGCAGATGCTGATCCCGCCCTGCGTGCGCTAGGGAATCACGACGCCCCAGGGGAGGCTGCCGACCGGAATGTCGGTGAGCTTCGTGTTAGTCGCAGTGTCGATCACGGATACGGAGTTCGAGCGTCCGTTCGCAACGTAGAGCTTGCGTGCGTCCGGCGTGAGCGCCATGTTCCACGGCCGCTGTCCGACGGCGATCCTCGCAATGATGGTGTTCGTCGCGGTATCGATCGCCATTACGCTCGCGTCGCGGCCGTTCGAGACGTAGACGCGTTTGCCGTCGGGCATCATCGTAAGCCCGTTCGAAAACTGCCCGGCCTTGATCGCGGCAAGCACTTTCCGGCTCGCCACGTCGATCGCGTAGACGGTGCTCGCGATCTCACACGCGACGTAGGCGACCCGTGAGTCGGGTGTGAATGCGATCCCGCGCGGGCGCCTGCCGACGGTTATTTCCGCCACCTGCATACGCGTGCGCGCATCGATCACGTCTACGGTGTCGCCGTCTTCGGCGCTCACGAAGAGCCAGCGACCGTCGGGGCTGAAGACGGCGTGCTCGGGGTTCTGCCCGCGCACCCTGACGTCGGCAACGACCTTCAGTGTCGCGGTGTCGATGAACGTCACGCTGTGGCTTTCCTCGACGGCCACTGCCACCGTGCGCCCGTCCGGTGACAGGCTGACGCCCTCCGGAGACTTGCCGAGCGCGACCTGCGCGATGGCTGCGCGTTTCGCGATGTCGACGACCTTGAGCGAATTTGTAGGGCTGTCACTGACAAAAAGGGTTCGCCGGTCGCGCGAGATCGCCGTCCCACGCGGCTTGCCCCCGAGCCGGATCTCTCCGATCACGGTATCGCTCGCCGTGTCGATGAGCGAAAACGTGCCGGAGCCTTCGTTCGGCACGTAGGCGATAGCCGGACGCTTGAGCGGCGTCTGCGCGCACGCACCGAGGGCGAACACGCTCAGGAGGAGGGCGAGCCGCAGGGTGGGTGAAACCCACCGCGCGAAACCAGCGCACGTCGGCGGACACAAAGAAAAAGCCCGGCCTGAGCCGGGCGAGTGCGGGGCTGGTGCTGTCCCCGCGAGGAGGAAACTCATGAATCGAGTCGATGCCATTGTCCCCCTCGAATCTTTCGCGAGCCTTACGCGTGCGCACAAACGCGGGTCGAGACCGCGATTTTTGTCACAATGCTTCGGCCGCGTAGTCCGCCAGCCGCGAGCGCTCGCCGCGCGTGAGCGTGACATGCCCGCTGTGCGACCAGCCTTTCATGCGATCGACGACGTAGGTGAGCCCCGAGCTGCCTTCGGTCAGGTAGGGCGTGTCGATCTGGGCGATATTGCCCAGACACACGACCTTGGTCCCGGGACCGGCGCGCGTGATCAGCGTCTTCATCTGCTTCGGCGTGAGGTTCTGCGCCTCGTCGATGATCAGGAACTTGTTGATGAACGTGCGTCCGCGCATGAAGTTGAGCGACTTCACCTTGATGCGAGAGCGGATGAGGTCGCGCGTGGCGGCGCGGCCCCATTCGCCCGCCTCGTCGTCGGTCTTGTTGAGCACATCGAGATTGTCTTCGAGCGCGCCCATCCACGGATTCATCTTTTCCTCTTCGGTGCCGGGCAGGAAGCCGATGTCCTCGCCGACCGGCACCGTGACGCGGGTCATGATGATCTCGGAATAGGTCTTGTGCTCCAGCGTCTGCGTGAGGCCGGCGGCCAGCGTGAGCAGCGTCTTGCCGGTGCCCGCCTGTCCGAGCAGCGTGACGAAATCAATGTCCGGGTTCATGAGCGCATTGAGCGCGAAGTTCTGCTCCCGGTTGCGCGCGGTGACGCCCCACACGTTGTTGCGATGGTGGCCGTAATCCTTGAGCGTCTGCAGCACCGCCGTCCTGCCGCTCACTTCCTTCACCTGCGCGTAAAACGGCTTTTCGTCCTCGAGATAGACGAACTCGTTCACGATGAAGCTCGAGGAGAGCGGCCCGTGCACGCGGTAGTACGTATGGCCGCTCTGCTGCCATGATTCCATGTCCTTGGCGTGCTGCTCCCAGAACTCGGGCGGAAGCGCCTGGGTACCGCCGTACAGCAGGTCGGTGTCCTCCAGGACCTTGTCGTTGAAGTAATCCTCGGCGGAGAGGCCGACGGCGCGGGCCTTGATCCGCATGTTGATGTCTTTGGACACCAGGATCACTTCGCGCTTCGGATGCGCCTCCTGCAGATGCATGACGACGCCGATGATCTGGTTGTCGGCCTTGCCGGTCCCGGTCGGCAGCCGCGCCGGCAGGGCGCTGGTGATCGCCTCGGTCTGCAGGAAGAGCTTGCCGGCGGCGGTCTTGTCGCCGTGCCGCGCGAGCGCGATGCCCTCCGCGATCGACGATTCGGAGCCGCTGATGAGCTCGTCGAGATAGCGGCTCGCCTGGCGCGCATTGCGGGCGACCTCCGACATGCCTTTCTTGTTGTTGTCGAGCTCTTCGAGGATCGCGATCGGAATGTAGACGTCGTGTTCCTGGAAACGGAAGAGGCAGGTGGGATCGTGCATGAGCACGTTGGTATCCAGCACGAAAAGCCGGGTGGCGGTGGAGGCGGAGGCGGGGAAACGCGCGACGTTGGACGCAGGCTTGCGATGGATCATGAACCTCCCGGGGAGTGAGTCAGTTCAGGGTTCTTACGAATTCCAGCACCTCCTGTGCATGTCCCGGCACCTTGACCCCTCGCCACTCGCGGCGCACCACGCCGCTGCGGTCGATCACGAACGTGCTGCGCTCGATGCCGCGGACCTTCTTGCCGTACATGCTTTTCATCTTGATCACGTCGAAGAGCTTGCAGGCGGTCTCGTCGGCGTCCGACAGGAGCTCGAACGGAAAGCCCATCTTCGATTTGAAGCTCTCGTGCGATTTCAGGCTGTCGCGCGAGATCCCGTACACGTCGCAGTTCGCCTTCGCGAATTCCTCGTGAAGGTCGCGAAACTGCTGGCCTTCGGTGGTGCAGCCGGGCGTGTTGTCCTTCGGATAGAAGTAGAGGACGACGGCTCGTCCTCTTGCGTCCGCGAGGCGGAAGTTCGTGCCTCCCGTGGCGGGAAGCTCGAAGTCGGGCGCAGGCTGATCTAGCATCTTACGAACACGAATATGAACTAATCTTCCGGCGCGCGCAACAAGATCGCCTCGCCTGCTTTCAAGCGGCGCGCAGGTTGCTGTCGTGCAGAATTTCTTGCGCAAGCGACCCGAACGCGGCGTCGCTCGCTTCGTTCAGGCGGCAATGCCGCGCACGTTCGAGTCGCGGATAGTGTTTGAGCGTGGAGCGCCGGTACGCAGGATCGTAGTGGCGTTCGAGCAGCTCTTCGACGAGCCGGTCCCAGGCGCGCTCGCGCGCAAGTTCCTGCCAGCGCGCAATCGTTACGCGTCCATGCAGTTCGGCTAGACAGTCGAGCTGCGCCGCGAGCGTTTCGGGCTCCGAGATGTAGTGGGCGTACTCGCTCTTCAGCAGCGCGACGCGCACCGGCACCGGCGCATCCAGCACGACGCAGTCGCTGCCCCACATGGCCTCGATCAGCGCCTCCGGTACGCGCAGCCGCCCGATCTTCCTGCTTTCACCTTCGACGAAGACGGGCCGGCGCTCGTCGAACGCTTTGAGCTCCTTCCATACGAGGCTGTCGAACATCTTCTGTGTCGGCTGCGGCTCATCGGGCATGTTGCCCAGCACCGAGCCGCGATGCGCCGCGAGCGCTTCGAGATCGAGCACCTGCGCCCCGGCTGCCGCGAGCTCCCGCAGCAGGCGGCTCTTCCCGGTTCCGGTGAGACCGCACAGCACGCGCCACTGAAAACGCGACGGCAGCGTCACGAGGTCTTCCACGACGGCGCGGCGATACGCCTTATAGCCGCCGTCGAGGCGACCCGCGCGCCAGCCGATCTGCGCGAGCACGTGCGCGAGCGCGTTACTGCGGCCGCCGCCGCGCCAGCAGTACACGAGCGGACGCCAGGTGCGCGGCCTGTCGGCGAAGCGCTCACGCAAATGCCGCGCGATGTTCGCGCTGACGAGCGCGGCGCCGATCTTCTTGGCATCGAACGACGAAGTCTGTTTGTAGATCGTGCCGACGAGCGCCCGCTCGCTGTTGTCGAGCACGGGACAGTTGATCGCGCCGGGGATATGGTCCTCGCCGTACTCGCCTTCCGAGCGCACGTCGATCACCTCGTCAAACTCGGGGAGTTGTGCTACGGTAACTGCGAGCGGTGCGCGCTCGCGCTGCTCGCGTGGAACGCTCTCTCGTTCTTGCTGTTTCTCCGGGCGCGACATTCCGCGATTCACCTCTTCTCCGAGTTTAACCATGAACCAGCCGATCGACCCGGCCGCGATCCGACTCACACAGCTTGCGCACGGCGGCGGCTGAGGCTGCAAGCTCACGCCGGCGTTGCTGAGCGAAATACTGGCGAAAGCGCCCAAGACGAGCGCGTTTCCCAACCTGATCGTCGGCACTGAATCGTGCGACGATGCGGCGGTCTATCGCCTGAACGAAAGCCAGGCGCTGGTCGCGACGACCGATTTCTTCATGCCGATAGTCGACGACCCGTTCGAGTTCGGACGCATTGCCGCGACCAACGCGATCTCCGACGTGTACGCGATGGGCGCGCGCCCCTTCATGGCGCTCGCCATACTGGGCGTGCCGGTGAACAAGCTGCCCCCGGAGATGGTTCTGCGCATCACCGAAGGCGGTCAGTCGGTGTGTCAGGCAGCCGGCATCCCGATCGCAGGCGGTCACTCGATCGATTCGCCGGAGCCGATGTACGGTCTGGTCGCCCTCGGGCTCGTTCACCCGGACAAGGTGCAGCGCAACGACCGCGCCCAGCCCGGCGACGTGCTCATCCTCGGCAAGGCGCTCGGCGTCGGCATCATGAGCGCGGCACTGAAAAAAGGTGAGCTCAGGCCGAAGGCCTACGAGCAGATGATCGAAACGACGACCCAGCTCAACACGCCGGGCCCGGAGCTCGCCGAGATCGCCGGCGTGCACGCGATGACCGATGTGACGGGATTCGGTCTCGTCGGCCATCTCATGGAGATCTGCCGCGGCTCGCGCGTAAAAGCCGATATTCAGTTCGCGGATCTGCCGGTGCTCACGGCGGCACGGCATCTGGCCGAGCAGGGCTACGCGACCGGCGCTTCGGACCGCAACTGGGCGAGCTGCGAGTCGGGCATCACGATGCCGGCCGATGCGCCGGCGTGGCATCGCAAGCTCCTCACCGATCCCCAGACGAGCGGCGGGCTGCTCGTCGCGTGCGCGCCCGATGCAGCACCGCGCGTGCTGGATATATTCGTGAAGCACGGCTTCAAGCAGGCGCGCGTGATCGGGCGGCTGTCCGCGGGTCAACCTGCGATAACGGTGGCCTAAACGCACGGTGCGTCGATGATGCACCGTGGCGGTGCGCGACCCCGCGAGCCCTACGGTTTCTTCAGCAGCGGCTTCAAGCCCTTCCAGACGGTTTCGAGCATGAGCGCCTGCGCCTCGCTCGTCGGGTGCACGCGGTCCTGCTGGAAGTAGCGCGTATCTTCGGCGAAGCCTTCGAAAAGGAACGGCACGAACGCGATCTTCTTCGCGCGCGCGACCTCGGCGAACGTCTGCTGGAACTTTCCGGTGTATGTCGTGCCGTAATTGGGCGGCAGGCGCATGCCGACGAGGAGCACGTCCGCCTTCGAGCGCCGGCTGGCGTCGATCATCGTTTCGAGGTTGCGACGCATGGCGTCGAGCGACTGTCCGCGCAGGCCGTCGTTTGCGCCGAGCTCGATCACCACGATCTGTGGCCGGTGCGTTTTGAGCGCTTCACCGATACGGGTTGCACCGCCGGCCGTCGTTTCGCCGCTCACGCTCGCATTGGCGACGCGGTATTTGTAGCCTTCCTCGGCGAGACGTTTTTCAAGCAGCCGCGGCCAGCCGTTTCCCTGCGGAATGCCGTAACCGGCGGACAGACTATCGCCGAAGACGAGTATCGTGGCCGCGCCTGCAAGGCCGGGCGCGACGAACAGTGCGAGTAAACCGAAGATACGTGCAAGCATGAGCATGGTGCCAGTAGAAAAACCCGCGGAAGCAATCATTCGCGTCGAGGCGCTCGGCAAGACCGTAGCGACCGACGGCTCCGCATTGACCATCCTGACCGACATTAGTTTCGAGGTCGCCTCGCGCGAGGCGATCGCCATTGTAGGGGTCTCGGGGTCGGGCAAATCCACGCTGCTGGGCTTGCTTGCGGGCCTGGACACGCCCAGCAGCGGCAGCGTGCGGATCGCCGGACATGATCTCTTCGCGCTCGACGAAGACGGCCGCGCGGCGCTGCGGGCGCGCACCGTCGGTTTCGTGTTCCAGTCGTTCCAGTTGCTGCCGGCGATGACCGCGCTCGAAAACGTGATGCTTCCGCTCGAGCTCGCCGGCGCACGCGAGGCGCGTGTGCGCGCGCTCGCCATGCTGGAGCGCGTGGGGCTCGCCGAGCGCCTCGGCCATTACCCGAAGCAGCTCTCCGGCGGCGAGCAGCAGCGTGTCGCGATCGCGCGCGCGTTCGTGACGCAGCCCGCATTGCTGCTCGCCGACGAGCCCACGGGCAATCTCGACGCCGCGACCGGCGAGCACGTGATCGAGCTCATGTTCGAGCTGAATCGAGAGCGCGGAACTACGCTCGTCCTGGTCACGCATGACGAGGCGCTGTCGCAACGCTGCGAGCGCGTGCTGAGACTCGCGGCAGGCAGGCTCGTGAACGGCGCCGCCGGATGAAGCTGCGCAGCGAATTCGCCCTCGCCACGCGGCTCCTGTGGCGCGACTGGCGCGCCGGAGAGCTCGCGCTGATCGCCGTCGCGATCGTCGTCGCGGTCGCCAGCGTCACGACCGTCGGCTTTTTCACCGACCGCGTGCATCAGGCGCTCGGGCGCCAGGCGAACCAGCTCCTCGGCGCCGATTTGGTGATCGGAAGCGGCAAGCCGCTGCAGCCGCAGTTCGAGAGGGAGGCGCGCGAGCGCGGTCTCACCGTGGTGCGCGCGGCGCGATTTCCCAGCATGGCGGTCAGGGGCGAGCGCAGCGCGTTGACGAGCGTGAAGGTGGTGAGCGCGGGTTTCCCGCTGCGCGGCGAGCTGCGCACCGCAAAGGCGCTATTCGGCCCGGACGCGCGCGCCGCGGGAATCCCTGCACCGGGTACGGCCTGGGCCGACGAGCGCCTCGTCAATCAGCTCGGTCTTGCGCTCGGCGACAAGCTCGAGCTGGGACAGGCGGCCTTCACCGTGGCAGCGATCGTCACGCACGAGCCGGAGGCGGCGATCGGCTTCATCAGCAGCGCGCCGCGCCTGCTGATGAACGAAGCCGATCTCGAATCGACCGGCCTGATCCAGCCCGGCAGCCGCATCAGCTATCGGCTGATGGCGGCCGGCACCGCCGAAGCGATTGAATCGTATCGGACGTGGGCACAGCGCGAGCTCGAGCCCGGACAGCGCATCGAAGGCATACGCGACGCGCGCCCCGAGATCCGCGCGGCGCTCGAGCGCGCGGAAAAATTTCTGAGCCTCGCGGCGTTGGTCGCGGCGGTACTCGCCGCCGTGGCGATCGGCCTCGCCACGCGGCGTTTCCTTCAGCGGCACCTGGACGCCTGCGCGATGATGCGCTGTCTCGGCGCGAACGAGAGCATGCTGCTGCGCCTGTACCTCATGCATTTCGTGCTGCTCGGGCTCGCCGCGAGCGCGTTGGGGTGTCTCATCGGTGTCGGCGCGCAGGCCGCGCTCGCGCAGTGGCTCGGCACTCTGGTGGACGTCGAGCTCCCCGGCCCGGGCGGCCGACCGGCGCTGCACGGCATGCTCACCGGTCTCGCGGTGCTGCTCGGCTTCGCGTTGCCGCCGCTGGTCGCGCTCGGCCGCGTGCCCACGCTGCGCGTGCTGCGGCGCGAGCTCGGCGTGCCGCCGGTGACCGGGATCGCCACTTATGGTCTCGGGTATGCGGCGGTGGCGGGCATGATTCTGTGGAAAGCCGAGGGTCTGCGCCTCGGTGCGATGGTGCTCGGCGGCTTCACCGTTGCCGTCGGCGCCGCGGCACTCCTGACCTGGCTCGCGCTGAAGGCCGTCGGCCGCATGCGCATGGACGCGCTGGCGTGGCGTTACGGCGTCGCCAATCTGCGCCGGCGGGCTTTGGGGAGCGTGATTCAGGTCGTCGCGCTCGCGATCGGCATCATGGCGCTGCTCGTGCTGACCGTCGTACGCAACGATCTCATACACGCGTGGCGTACGAGCCTGCCGCCGGACGCGCCGAACCGGTTTCTCGTGAACATCCAGCCGGATCAGGTGGCGCCGCTTCGCGCCTACTTCGCGCGGCACGCGGTGCGTTCGCCGACGCTCTATCCGATGGTGCGGGCGCGGCTCACGCGCATCAACGAGCGTCCCGTATCGGCCGCGGACTACGCCGACGAGCGCGCGCGCAGGCTGATCAACCGGGAGTTCAACCTCTCGTGGGCCGAGCGCATGCAGACCGATAACCAGCTCGCGGACGGCCGCTGGTGGAGCGGCACGGCGCCGCAGCCGCAGTTCTCGGTGGAAACCGGCATCTCCGAGACGCTCGGTATGCAGCTCGGTGACATGCTGACGTTCGACATCGCCGGCGCGCCGGTGACGGCGCGCATCACGAGCCTGCGCAAGGTCGACTGGGACAGCTTCAACGTGAATTTCTTCGTGCTCGCTCCGCCCGGCATGCTCGAGCGGCATCCCGCCACCTATGTCACGAGCTTTTACCTGCCGCCGAACGATGCAGCCCTGCTGACCGGGCTGGTCCAGCAGTTCCCCAACCTGCTGGTGATCGACGTCGCGCAAGTGCTCGCGCAGGTGCAGAAGATGATGGATCAGGTGTCGCGCGCGGTGCAGTTCATTTTCGTGTTCACCGTGCTCGCCGGTCTCGTCGTGCTCTACGCCGCACTCGCCTCGACGCGCGACGAGCGCATCTACCAGGCCACACTCATGCGCACGCTCGGCGCGAGCCGCCGGCAATTGAAGCAGGCGCTCGTCGCCGAATATGCGGCGCTGGGGACCCTCGCGGGACTGCTCGCGGCGTCGGGCGCCGCCGCACTGGGTTACGTCGTCGCGACGCGCGTGCTCAACCTCCCGTACGCATTCAGCGCGAGCGTGTGGCTCGTCGGCGCGCTCGCCGGTGCGATCGGCATCGCCGCGGCGGGATATGCCGGCGCGCGGCGCGTCGTGGAAGTCGCGCCGCTGAAGGTGCTGCGCGAGCTCGGCTGAGGGCAGCCGCGAGGGAGCGCGGGTTATACTCGCGCGATGGAGATCGTGCTCGCCACACTCGCGCTCGTCGCGGTCGCGCTGCTCGCGTTCGTGGCCCTGCGCGCTGCGCATCAGGGTCGTGACGTGCAGGCGCTTTCAGCGCGTGTGTCGGAGCTGTCCGAGCGCCTCGCCGATGCGCTCGAATCGAAACACCGCGGCATGCTCGTCGATCTCCACAGCGGCCTCACACAGCAGGGAGACCGGCTCGGCGGGCACCTCACCCAGTCGAGCGAGCGCCTGCGCAGCGCCGTGGCGGAAGAGCTCAAACAGACGCGCGACACCGTCCACGCGCTGAAGCTTTCGCTCTCACAGAGCATGAACGAGTACCGGGAAGCCATGATGGTGCGCCTCGGCGACACGACGCAGGCGCTGAACACGCGCATCGACGAACGGCTCAGCGAGATCTCCGGCAAGGTGAACGAGCGCCTCGACGAAGGTTTCAAGAAGACCAATGAAACGTTCGTGAGCGTGATGTCGCGCCTCGCGACGATCGACGAGGCTCAGAAGAAAATCGAGAGTCTCACCGGCAGCGTGGTCAGCCTCCAGGAGCTGCTGGGCGACAAGCGCTCGCGCGGGGCCTTCGGCGAGGTGCAGCTCGAAGCGCTGGTGCGAAACGTGCTGCCCTCGGCCGCCTACGAGATGCAGGCGACGCTTGCGAACGGCATGCGCGCAGATTGCGTGCTGAAGCTGCCGGAGCCCACGGGCAGGATTGCGATCGATTCGAAGTTCCCGCTGGAGAACTATCACCGCATGTTCGCCGCCGAGGCGAACGACCTGGAGCGTGCGGCGGCGCAGAAGCAGTTCAGAACGGACTTGAGACGTCATATCGACGCGATCGGCACGAAGTACATCATCCCGGGCGAAACCTCGAACGGCGCAGTCATGTTCGTGCCGGCGGAGGCGGTGTTCGCCGAGATTCACGCGCATCACGCCGAAGTGGTCGACTACGCGATGACGCGCTGCGTCTGGATCGTGTCTCCGACGACGCTCATGGCGGTGCTCAATACCGCGCGCGCGGTGCTGAAGGACACCGAGACGCGCCGTCAGGTGCACGTCATCAAGGAGTGCCTTGCGCGGCTCGCCGTCGATTTCAACCGCTTCGACCAGCGCATGACGAATCTCGCGCGCCACATCAAGCAGGCGCACACCGACGTCGAGGAGGTCCAGATCAGCAGCCGCAAGATCACGCAGCGCTTCGCGCAGATCGAGGCTGCCGAGCTCGGTGAGATCGAGCAGCCGGCGACCCTGCATCTCGTCGACGTGCGCGACGACGGGCAGGCGCAGGGAAGCTAGCAGCGCGTGCTCTGGTTCAGGCGCTGGCGCCGCGCGCGCGTCCTGAAGCACACGACGATCGACCCGCATCTGTGGCGCGTCACGGTCGCGCGCTATCCGTTCACGCGCGTTCTCTCGGGCCCGGAGCTCGACCGGCTGCGCGAGCTCGTGATCCTGTTCCTGCACGAAAAATCGATACATGGTGCGGCGGGCATGATGGTGCGCGAGGAAACACGGCTCGCGATCGCCGTGCAGGCCTGCATGGTGATCCTGAATCTGGGCCTGGACTACTACCGCGGCTGGGTCGAGGTGATCGTGTACCCCGACGAGTTCGTCGCCGAGTACGATTACGTGGACGAGGCCGGTGTCGCGCACCACATCGAAGAGCCGATGACCGGCGAATCGTGGGAGCGGGGGCCGGTCATCATCTCGTGGGCCGACGTGCAGGAAGCCGGTTACGGCTACAACGTGGTGATCCACGAGTTCGCCCACAAGCTCGACATGCTGAACGGCGAGCCCAATGGTTTTCCGCCGCTGCATGCCGGCATGCAGCGCGTGGCGTGGGCCGAAGCCTTCACGACTGCGTACGACGACTTCTGCCGACGCGTGGAAGCGCGTCTGGACATCGTCATGGACGAATACGCGGCCGAGAGCCCGGCGGAGTTTTTCGCGGTGACCAGTGAAACGTTCTTCGAAGCGCCTCTCGCCGTGAGGACGACTTATCCGGCCGTGTACGATCAGCTCGTGAAGTTCTACCGACAGGATCCCGCCGCGCGACTCGCCCGCCGTGGCGAGGCGCGCGAGCCGGCGCCGGCGGCCGGATGAGGCTCGCGTCCGTCTCCTCGCGCTACATGCTGCTCGCGGCGTTCAGCGTGCTGCTGGCGCTCCTCGTCGCGGCGGGTGTCCTGGGCCTCACCAGCACGCGTCAGATCGACAGCCGTCTAATCGTCGTCCTCGGCCTGCTCGTGATCTCGGCGGCGATGGTGGCCGCAGCGAGGCAGGTGAAGCGCGCCGAGAACGCGCTCCAGATGGAAAAGGAGCTCGCCCAGGTCACGCTCCATTCGATCGGCGACGGCGTCATCACGACCGACGCGCAGGCGCGCGTCGAATACCTCAACCCGGTGGCGGAGCAGTACACCGGATGGACCACGGCCGAAGCGCGTGGACGGCCGCTCACCGAGGTCTACCGCATCATCGACGAGCGCACCGGAAGAAGCATCGACGCGCTCGGCCCGCAGCCGGAGCCGCCGCCGGGCGAAGAAGCGGTCGCCGTCTCGGTGCGGCTCGTGGACAAGAGCGGGCGCGAATGCCCGATCCGCTACTCGCACGCGCCGATCCGTAACCGCGAAGGCCGCGTGCTCGGGATGATCGTCGTCTTTCACGACATCAGCCAGATCCGCGCGATGGCGCAGCAGCTCCTCTGGCAGGCGAGCCATGACGCGTTGACCGGGCTCGTGAACCGGCGCGAATTCGAGCGCCGGCTCGCCGAGCTGATCGACACGGCGCGCACACAGGAGCGCGAGCATGCGCTCATGTTCATGGATCTCGACAACTTCAAGGCCGTGAACGACACCTGCGGCCACACCGCCGGGGACGAGCTCCTGCGACAGCTCACCTCGGTCATGCTCTCGCGCATGCGGGGCAGCGATACGCTGGCGCGGCTCGGCGGGGACGAGTTCGGCGCGCTGCTGGAAAGCTGTCCGTTCGAGCAGGCCCTGAGAATTGCGCACGCGATGCGGGAGACGGTGCGGGAGTTCCGCTTCGTCTGGGAAGACAAGACTTTCAGCGTGGGCGTGAGCATCGGGCTCGTGCCGATCACGGCCGAAAGCGGCACGCTGAGCCAGGTGCTGAGCCTCGCCGACGCGTGTTGCTACGAAGCGAAGAACAAGGGCCGCGATCGTGTGCAGGTCTACACGCCGCAGGAAGGGCCGGCGGGCGGCAGGCAGGGCGAGCTTCAGGTCGTCTCGCAGATCAACCAGGCGTTCGAGCTCGGGCGCTTCAGGCTCTACCGCCAGCGCATCGTGCCGCTCGCGTCGGGCGCCGCGCACGTCGCGAACTTCGAGGTGCTGGTGCGCATGATCGACCGGGCGGGCAATCTCGTTCCGCCTACCGGTTTCATGCCGGCGGCCGAGCGCTACAACCTGCTGACCTCGATCGAGCGCTGGGTGATCAGCTCGCTCATCGAATACCTGCACAACCAGTGGGTCTCGGGCGCGATCGCGCGCGAGCCGACGCAGCGGGGCTGGTACTCGGTGAACCTCTCGGGCGTGAGCATCAACGACAGGAGCCTGCCGGATTTCCTGCGCAACCTGCTCACGCGCTACCAGCTTCCGGCGGGGCTGCTGTGCTTCGAGATCACGGAAACCACGGCGATCTCGAACCTGACCGCCGCCGCCGAGCTCATGCACGAATTGAAGGGCATGGGCTGCCGTTTCGCGCTCGACGACTTCGGCACGGGCATGTCCTCGTTCGCGTACCTGAAGTACCTGCCGGTCGACGTGCTGAAGGTTGCCGGCACCTTCGTCACGGACATCGCCACCGATCCCATGGATTACGCGATCGTCGATGCGATCAACCGGATCAGCCACATCCTCGGCATCCAGACCGTCGCGGAGTCGGTCGAGGACGGCAGCATTCTTGCCAAGATCAACGAGCTCAAAATGGATTACGCGCAAGGCTACTTTCTCGCGCAGCCGGAGGCGCTGCTGCACGCGCCGACCGGCGAACCGGTGGAGCTCGCGTCGGCATGACCGCGCGCACGCTCGTGCTGGGAGGTGACATCGGCGGCACCAACACGAAGCTCGCGCTCGCCGCGCCGGGCTCGGGTGAGCGCTTCCGGGAAAAGGCGGTGTACGCAAGCGCCGACTACGAAACGCTCGAGCAGGCCGTGGAGGCGTTCATGCGCGATGCGGCGGTGGCGCCGGACGCGATCGGCGCCGCCTGCTTCGCGGTCGCAGGTCCGGTCGAACACGGTCGCGCTACGCTGACGAACCTCGCGTGGCGGCCGGATGAATCGACCCTGGCGCGGCATTTCGGTTTTCCGCGGGTGTCGATCATCAACGACTTCGCCGCGGCGGGCCTCGGAATCGCGGAGCTTGCGCCGGGAGACCTCCTGCCGCTTCAGGAGGGGAGCGTAGATCCTGAAGGCAGCCGGGTGATCGTCGGCGCAGGGACTGGTCTCGGGGTTGCCTTGCTCGAGTGGGACAGCACGTATTACGAGGTGCACGCATCCGAAGCCGGTCACGCCGACTTCGCCCCGAACGACGCGCAGCAGGACGAGTTGCTCGTGCACCTGCGGCGCGACTATCGGCACGTGTCCTACGAGCGGGTGCTGAGCGGCCGGGGTATATGCCGCGTCTTGAGCTTCCTAGAAGCGAACGGAGCAGGCGCGCCGTCCGCCGCGCTGCGGGACGCGCTGACGCGAGGCGATCCCGCAAAGGCGATCACCGACTTCGCGCTGCGCGGCGCGGACGCGCTCGCGGTGCGGGCGCTCGATGTTTTCGTTTCGGCCTACGGTTCGTTCGCCGGCAACATGGCGCTCACGATGCTCGCGCACGGCGGGGTCTACATCGCCGGGGGTATCGCACCGAAGATCGCGCCGAAGCTGGCCGACGGCACGTTCATGCGCGCCTTCGTCTCTAAAGGGCGCTTTCGATCGCTGCTCGAAAGCGTGCCGGTGCACGTCGTGATGAATGACCAGGTGGGGCTTCTCGGCGCGCTGTCCGCGGCAACGCGCCTCGCAGGCTAGCGCTCGAAGCTGCGCAGCTCGGCTTCGGTGTTGATGTTGCTGAAGGCGTCCGGCTGATCGTCGAAGAGCACTTCGACGACGTTCAGCGCGGAATACCAGGCGTCGATCTTGCGGCCGCCGCTTTCCAGAAACGCGGTGAGGCTCGCGAGCACGCTTTTACGACAGAGGCAGAAGACGGGATGCGATTGACCGCCCGTGCGGGCGACCGCGAGCTCGGCGTGCTGCGACTCGAGCGCGCCGCGCAGACGCACGACGAGGTCCGTCGGCAGAAAAGGTGAGTCGCACGGCACCGTCGCGACGAGCTCATGCGCCGCTTCGGTGAGCCCGCGATGCACACCGGCGAGCGGTCCCGCGAAGCCGCCGATCACATCAGGGATGACGCGATGGCCGCGCGCAGCGTAGGCGTCGAGGTTCTGGTTCGCGTTCACGAGGAGCTCGTCGACCTGCGGGGCGAAACGCTCGATCACCCACTGCACCATGGGCCTGCCGCGCAGAGGCTGCAGCCCCTTGTCGACGCCGCCCATGCGCCGGCCGAGGCCCCCGGCGAGTATCACGCCGGTCACACGGGTCATCACGCTACGCGAGCATCGTCGGGCTGATGGTCTTCACGAAGCGCTCGCGCCCGGTGAACAGCAGGTAGTGCTTGTTCACCGCGCGGCCGAGCATCGTGATGCCGACTTTCGACGCGATCTCGTACCCCATGCGCGTCAAGCCCGAGCGGGAGACGAGAAACGGAATCTGCATCTGGGCCGCCTTGATCACCATCTCGGAAGTGAGGCGGCCGGTGGTGTAGAAGATCTTGTCGGAGCCGTCGATGTCGTCGAGCCACATCAGCCCGGCGATCGCGTCTACTGCGTTGTGACGGCCGACGTCCTCGACGAAGTGCAGGATCTCGGCGCCCTGCGCGAGCGCGCAGCCGTGCACCGCGCCGGCGCTTTTGTAGATCGTCTCGTGGCGGCGCACGGCGTCGAGGAGCTCGTACAGCGTCTCCTCGGTGAGCGTGACATCGCTGCGCAGCCGGATCGTATCGACCTCGTCCATGAGACCGCCGAACACCGTCCCCTGTCCGCAGCCGGTCGTGACGGTGCGCTTTTCCATTTTCGCATCGAGATCCTGGAGCGGCGAGCGCGTGGTCACCGCGACGGCGTCGGTCTCCCAGTCCACCTGCACTTCGGCGATCTCGTCGAGCGAGCGCACCAGGCGCTGATTGCGGAGATAGCCGATCGCAAGGGCTTCCGGCGATTGTCCGAGCGTCATCAGTGTGACGATCTCGCGCTTGTCGACGTAGAGCGTGAGCGGATGCTCCCCGGCGATCGGGGTCGGCAGCAGCTCTCCGCGCTCGTTCAGCGCATCGACCTGATAAGTGAGTGGACGCGACGCACGTGACAGTTTGGGTTTTTGCATCATGTGATGGTTTGCAGCCGCGGCGGCGCCAGCGCTATCCGCCGATGTACGACATCTCGACTTTGCGCAGCGTGACCGTGTGTGACGTGCGGATCTCGGAATAACGGTCGCTGCGCCGCGACCAGATCGCGCGGATTGCATGCTCCAGCTCGCCATCGCTCGCCGCGCCGCGCAGCAGCGAGCGCAGATCGTGGCCTTCGGTCGCGAAGAGGCACGTATAGAGCTTGCCGTCGGTGGAGATACGCGCGCGCGTGCAATCGCGGCAGAACGCCTGCGTGACCGACGCGATGACGCCGATCTCGCCCGAACCGTCGCGATAGCGCCAGCGCTCGGCGACTTCCCCGGTGTAATTCGGGTCGGCCGGCTCGAGCGGCATCTCGGCGCTGATGGTGTTCACGATTTCGCGTGCGCTCACGACGTCGTCCATGCGCCAGCCGTTCGTCGCACCGACGTCCATGTACTCGATGAAACGCAGGATGTGGCCCTTGCTTCTGAAAAAGCGCGCCATCGGCAGGATCTGGTCGTCGTTCATGCCGCGTTTGACGACCATGTTCACCTTGACGGGCGTGAGCCCCGCGGCTGCGGCGGCTTCCATGCCCTCGAGCACTCTTGCGACGGGGAAATCGACGTCGTTCATCGCCATGAACGTGGCGTCGTCGAGCGCGTCGAGGCTCACCGTGATGCGCTTCAAGCCCGCGGAGCGCAGCGGCATCGCCTTTTTCGTGAGGCTCGAGCCGTTCGTCGTCAGCGTGAGATCGAGCCCGGGGATGTCGGCCAGCATCGCGATCAGGCGCTCGATATTGCGCCGAACCAGCGGCTCACCCCCGGTCAGCCGGATCTTCTCGATACCCAGCCCGCGAAAGATGCGCGCGAGCCGCGCGATTTCCTCGAACGTGAGCAGCTCCTTGCGCTCGAGGAACGCGTAGTCCTTGCCGAACACTTCCTTCGGCATGCAGTAGACGCAGCGGAAGTTGCAGCGGTCGGTGACCGAGATCCGCAGGTCGCGGAGCGGCCGCCCCAGCGCGTCGCGCAGGTGGTCCTGCGCGGCGTTCACGGGTGTTGCAAGGACGCTGTCCGGGGGCGGCATGGGAGGCGCATTATCGCAGCGCGGCAGGGTACGGGCAACAAATGACCACTTTCAAATCAGGTATTTGGCGCGGTTTTGGTTGAATGTGGAAGGCGCCTGGTCCACAATCGTCCCGTGGATCAGACCCTCACCGAAACGCATTCCTACCCGCTGGCGGTCATCATGCAGCGCAGGACGCTCGTAAACCGCTGGGTGACCGAGCAATGGGAAGCGAAGGGCGTCGTGCGCGATATCGGCTCGGACGCTTCTCCACGCGTGATCGTCGAGCGCGAGGACGTAATGCAGATGCTGCACCCCGGCTTCAGGCTTCAGCTCACGCGCGACGAAGCCGAAGGTTACTACCTGAATCTCACTTCGCCGGAGCCGAAAGTCTTCGTGCTCTGGCGCGATCGCGATGGTGTCGCGCGCCCGGAGATGCTGACGGTGAGCTATGGCGAGGGCACGCGCTGGGCGGACAGCGGCGAGCAGGTCGACGGCGTCGCCCTGCCGGTGGAGCTCATGCCGTGGATGGGTGAGTTCGTCGAGCGGCATTACCGGCCCGAGCCGCCGAAGAAAAAGCGTTACGCGAGCAATAAGGACCGCGGCCGCATGGGTCCCACGGGATGACGTGCGGGCGATGAGTGAGCGCGACGACGATCGGAGCGAGACGTTCCTAACCCGCTGGTCGCGGGTGAAGAGCGGAGCGCGTGAGGCGAGCGCCGCGCCGGCGGCTCCGGTCGCGCCCGCACGGGTCGAGGAGGAGAAAGCGCCGGAGCTGCCGCCGGTCGAGGAGCTCACGCTCGACTCGGACTTCAGGGGCTTTTTCCATCCAAGAGTCGACGAGGACGTGCGGCGGAAGGCGCTGCGCAAGCTTTTCAGCGATCCGCATTTCAACGTGATGGACGGGCTCGACGTCTACATTGACGACTATTCCAAGACCGAGCCGATTCCCGCCGCGATGCTCGCGAGTCTGCAGCAGGCGCAACGCATATTTGCATGGGCGGCCGAGAAAGAAGAAGAGCCCGTTTCCGATGGATCGGTGGACATCGCAGCGGCTCCGCAACTGACGCCGATCGAAGCGCAAAGCGAGGAAGCCGTGCCGGTATCCGTGCCCGACCCGGCCGGGGTTCCCAAACAATCTACGTAGGCCGCTTCCGGCGAACGCCGGCAGCCGTTTCCAGCTCATGACTGCACGCTTCACACATCTGCTCTGCAACTGCAACCGCACGATGACAGTCGACGCAAAATCCGTCGCCGGTGCGCTCGAGATCGCGAAAGTTCCGGTCGTGGCGACGGAACTGTGTCGCCGCCACATCGCTCATTTCGAGGCCGCGGCGAAAAGCGGCGACGATCTGCTCGTCGCCTGCACGCAGGAAGCGGCGCTCTTCACCGAAGTGCACAAACAGCTCGAGGCGACTGGCGAGATCCGCTTCGTCAACGTTCGTGAGACGGCCGGGTGGTCGGCCGAGAGTCGCGATGCCGCGCCCAAGATGGCTGCGCTGCTGGCGCTCGCGGACCTACCTGCGCCGGAACCCGTGCCGGTCGTGCCGTACCGGTCCGCGGGGGAGCTTCTGATCGTCGGCCCGGCGGCCGCGGCGCTGGACTGGGCGGAGCGCCTCGTGTCACAGCTCAGCGTCACGGTGCTGATCACCGGCGACACCCGCGGCGCGGAGCTGGCCACCGATCGCCGCTATGCCGTGTATTCCGGCGCAGACGTGAAGGCGCGCGGTCATCTCGGCGCGTTCGAGGTGACCTGGCGGCAGGCGAATCCGATCGACCTCGATGCGTGCACGCGTTGCGGCGCCTGCGTGCGCGCATGTCCCGAGCACGCGATCGACTTGAGCTTCCAGATCGATCTGGAGCGCTGCAAGAGTCACCGCGACTGTGTGACAGCGTGCGGGACGGTGGAAGCGATCGATTTCGAACGCACCGCGGCTGCTCGCGAGGATCGCTTCGATCTCGTGCTCGACCTGAGCGCCGAACCGCTCTTCAGGATGAGCCAGCCGCCGCAGGGTTATCTCGCGCCGGGCCGCGATCCGCTCGAGCAGTCGATCGCGGCCTCGCAACTGCTGGGTCTCGTGGGCGAATTCGAGAAGCCGCGGTTTTTCGCCTACAACGAGCGCATCTGCGCGCACGGCCGTTCCGGGATCGCGGGCTGCAACAAGTGCGTGGACGTCTGCTCCACTGCCGCCATCTCGGGCGATCTCGAAAACAACCGCGTGCAGGTCGATCCGCACCTTTGCATGGGCTGCGGGGGCTGCGCGACGGTTTGCCCGTCCGGTGCGATGACCTATGCGTATCCGCGTGTGGGCGATTCCGGTACGCGACTGCGCGCGGCGCTGTCGGCGTATCGCAAGGCCGGCGGCGAGGCGGCGTGCCTGCTCTTTCATAACACTACGGATGGCCGAGACCTGGTCGCGAAGCTCGCCCGCGGTGGACGTGGTCTTCCCGCCCGGGTGATTCCGATCGAAGTGGTGCACGTGGCGGCGCTCGGGACGGATCTGCTGCTCGGCGCGCTGGCGCTCGGTGCGGCGCAGGTCGTCATCCTGAGCGCCGGGTCGGAGGCCGAGGAATACCAGGCGGCGCTCTCGCGCGAGCTCGCGTACGCGAACACGATTCTGGCAGCGCTCGGTTACACAGGCACGCGGATGAAGCTCGTGCGTGCGGACGACGCCGCTGCGCTCGACGGCGCGCTTTGGACGCTCGATCGCTGCGACGCGGCACCGCCCGCCACCTTCAATCTGTCCAACGAGAAGCGGCGGACGCTCGAAGCCGCAATCGATCATCTCGCCCGCCATGCGCCCACGCCCGCCGACGTCGTGCCGCTCGGAAGCGGCGCGCCGTTCGGCCGCGTCGAGGTCGACCGCAAGGCGTGCACGATGTGCCTGGCATGCGTCGGAGCGTGTCCGGCGAGTGCGCTGCTCGACTCCAAGGAAATGCCGCAGCTCAGGTTCATCGAGCGCAATTGCATTCAGTGCGGGCTGTGCGCGAGCACGTGTCCGGAGGATGCGATCACCCTCGTTCCACGTCTGCTGCTGACGCCGGGTGCGAAGAACCCGGTGGTGCTGAACGAAACCGAGCCGTTCCAGTGCGTGCGCTGCTCGAAGCCGTTCGGGACGAAGCAGATGATCGACAACATGCTCGGGCGCCTCGCCAGCCACTCGATGTTTTCGAGCGGCCAAGCGCTGCGCCGGCTCCAGATGTGCGCGGACTGCCGGGTGCTCGACATGATGGAAGACAAGGCGTCCACCACGATCTTCGACTACCCGGACGGCGGCGGTGCCACCTGATCCCGTGGCAGGACCGGCAGCAGCGGTCGAGATTGCGGAGGAAGATCGGGCGCGCGCCGAATGTTACGCGCTCGTCTCTCGTCTCTTCTATGCGCCACCCGATGCGGCGCTTCTAAGCGCGCTGGCGGCGGAAGCTTGCGCCCCTGACGACGAGAGCAGCACCACCGGTGCGGAAGCGCGCGGATCTGCGTCCGGCGCGGATAGAACACCGCCCGATTTCCCAACCGCATTTGAGGGACTGAGGCAGGCGTGTCGCGACGCCGATGCCGGGGCCGTCCGTCAGGAATACGATGACCTGTTCGTCGCGGCCGGCAAAGCGCCGGTCAGCCCCTACACCTCCGGTTATACCGCCCCGAGCTCACCCGATCGTCAGCTGGTCGCGCTCCGGGAGCACCTCATGCAATGGGGTCTGGCGCGACGCGACGCCGCCTTCGAAGTGGAGGACCACGTGTCCGCCATCTGCGATGTCATGCGCTGGCTGATCGAGCAGGACCGGCCGCTCTCGGAGCAGCGCAGGTTTTTCGAAGCGTTCGTCTATACCGGTCTGGGCGCGTTTTGCAATGCAATAGACGCAAGCCCGGCGTCGAGCTTCTATCGCGCGGCCGCGGCGCTCGCCCGCGCGTTCGGCGAAGTCGAGCGCGAAGCCTTCGAGATGCACCTCGAGGAATAACCGCAACCCGGTTCGTCCCGTTGTCTCTTTGATATGCCTTGATTCACAATTCCTTGCAGCGTAAATTCGTGCACTAATAGTGGGCAACCAAACCCCAGGAGGAGCGGTCATGAAGGCCTCGAAAGCCAGACTTTCGCGTCGTAATTTTCTTCTTACCGTAGGCGCGGGCACCGCAGCAGGCGCTGCCGCTCTCGTAGCGAAGCCCGGCGCGCCGGGCGGTTCTCAGGACAAGAGCATCGAGTCCAAGAAGGGCTACCAGCTCACCGAGCACGTCCGCAACTACTACCGCACCGCCAAGATCTGAGGAGGCCGTAATGCTGCTCACCCGCAAGGCGACGCACGCCGGCGTAACTTCGCGCGCGCACAGCCGTCTCACACGTTCCGTCGCAGGCATGCTCGGCCGCACGATCGACCGCCGCGCGTTTCTGAAACAGTCCGGTATCACGCTCGGCGCCGGCGCCGTCGCGAGCCAGCTTCCCTTCAGCATCGTCGGGGAGGCGCAGGCGGCCGCGGAACCCGCTGCAAAGATCGAAGTGAAGCGCACGGTGTGCACGCACTGCTCGGTGGGATGCGCGATCGACGCACACGTGCAGAACGGCGTGTGGATCCGCCAGGAGCCGGTGTTCGATTCACCCATCAACCTCGGCGCGCACTGCGCGAAGGGTGCGTCGATCCGCGAGCACGGCATGACGCACGACTCGCACCGGCTCAAGTACCCGATGAAGCTCGTCGCGGGCAAATGGCAGCGCATCTCGTGGGATCAGGCGTTGAACGAAGTCTCGCAGAAGATGCTCGAGATCAAGAAAACGTCCGGACCCGACGCGACCTTCTGGATCGGTTCCTCCAAGCACAACAACGAGCAGTCGTATCTCTTCCGCAAGTTCGTGTCGATGTTCGGCACGAACAACATGGACCACCAGGCACGCATCTGCCACTCCACTACTGTCGCGGGCGTCGCGAACACGTGGGGCTACGGCGCGATGACCAATTCGTACAACGACGAGCAGAACTCGAAATGCGTTCTGTTCTTCGGCAGTAACGCCGCCGAAGCGCACCCGGTCTCGATGCTGCACACGCTGCACGCGAAGGAAAAAGGCGCGAAGGTGATCGTCGTCGATCCGCGCTTCACCCGCACCGCCGCGAAAGCCGACAAGTACTATCGCATCCGCTCGGGAACCGACGTCGCGTTCCTGATGGGCATGCTGCATCACATTTTCAAGAACGGCTGGGAGGACAAGGAGTTCATCCGCACCCGCGTCTACGGCATGGACAAGGTGCGCGAGGAAGCCGCGCGATGGACGCCCGAGGAGTGCGAGCGCGTGACCGGCATGAAGGAAGCCGAAGTGCGCGACGTCGCCGAGTCGATGGCGAAAAACCGCCCGAGTACGATCGTGTGGGCGATGGGCCAGACCCAGCACACGAACGGCAACGCGATCGTGCGCGCATCCTGCATTCTCCAGCTCGCGCTCGGCAACATCGGCGTGCCCGGCGGCGGCGCGAACATCTACCGCGGTCACGACAACGTGCAGGGCGCGACCGACATCGGGCCGAACCCCGATTCGCTGCCCGGCTACTACGGCATCGCGACCGGCTCGTGGAAACACTTCGCGGCGGTGTGGGGCGTCGATTACGAGTGGCTCAAAGCCCAGTTCCAGAATCAGACGATGATGGAGAAGCCGGGCATCACCGTCTCACGCTGGATCGACGCGGTGCTCGAGAAAAACGAGAACATCGACCAGGACCCCAATCTCAAGGCGGTCGTCTACTGGGGCCACGCGCCGAACTCGCAGAACCGCGGCAAGGAAATGCTCGAGGCGATGAAGAAGCTCGACCTTCTCGTCGTCGTCGACCCCTATCCATCGGCCACTGCGGCGATGGCGGCGCTCGCGCGCAAGGACGGCGTTTACCTGCTGCCGGCGGCGACGCAGCTCGAATGCGAAGGCTCGGTTACGGCATCGAACCGCTCGCTCCAGTGGCGCGAGAAGGTGATCGATCCGATGTTCGAGTCGCGCACCGATCACATGATCATGTACCAGCTCGCGCAGAAGTTCGGCTTCGCCGACAAGTTCGTCGCGAAGATCAAGCTGCAGAAGGGCAAGGGCGGCATGGACGAGCCGTCGATGGAAGACACGCTGCGCGAAGTGAACCGCGCCACATGGACCATCGGTTATACGGGACAGTCACCCGAGCGGCTCCAGGCCCACATGCGCAACATGCACGTCTTCGACGTGAAGACGCTGCGCGCGAAAGGCGGCAAGGACGCGAAGACCGGTTACGTGCTGGACGGCGACTACTACGGCTTGCCGTGGCCGTGCTACGGCACCGCGGCGCTCAAGCATCCCGGTTCACCAAACCTCTACCAGACGAGCCGCCACATCATGGATGGCGGCGGCAATTTCCGCGCGAACTTCGGCGTCGAGCGCGAAGGCGTGAACCTGCTCGCCGAGGACGGCTCGCATTCGGCCGGCGCCGACATCACGACCGGGTATCCCGAGTTCGACCACGTGCTGATGAAGAAGCTCGGCTGGTGGGAAGAGCTCACGCCGGAAGAGCAGAAGGCCGCGGAAGGCAAGAACTGGAAGACCGATCTCTCCGGCGGCATTCAGCGGGTGGTCATGAAGAGCCACGGCTGCCACCCGTGGGGTAACGCCAAGGCGCGCGCGGTGGTGTGGAACTTCCCCGACGGCGTGCCGCTGCATCGCGAGCCGCTGTTCAGCCCGCGTCCCGATCTCATCGACAAGTACCCGACACACGATGATCAGAAGGTGCGCTGGCGGCTGCCGGTGCTCTTCAAGAGCGTGCAGCAGGCGAACAAGGACGCCGTCAAGCAGTATCCGCTGGTCATGACGAGCGGCCGGCTGGTCGAGTACGAAGGCGGCGGCGACGAGACCCGCTCCAACCCGTATCTCGCCGAGCTGCAGCAGGAGATGTTCGTCGAGATCAACCCGAAGGACGCGAACGACCGCGGCATCCGCAACAACGAGTACGTGTGGGTCGAAACGCCGACCAAGACGCGGCTCAAGGTGAAGTCACTCGTCACCGAGCGCGTCGGGCCCGGGACGGTGTTCCTGCCGTTCCACTTCGCCGGGTGGTGGCAGGGGCAGGACCTGCTGTCGTACTACCCCGAAGGCGCCGCGCCGATTGTGCGCGGCGAGGCCGTCAATACGGCGATGACCTACGGTTATGACATCGTGACCATGATGCAGGAAACCAAGACATCGCTGTGCCAGGTTCAGAAGGCATAACGGACTAGGGATCGGAGGAGCTTCCACAATGGCGAGAATGAAATTCCTGTGCGACGCCGAGCGTTGCATCGAATGCAACGGCTGCGTCACCGCGTGCAAGCAGGAGCACGAGATTCCCTGGGGCGTGAACCGCCGCCGCGTCGTCACGCTGAACGACGGGCTGCCGGGCGAGAAGTCGATCTCGGTCGCGTGCATGCACTGCTCGGATGCGCCGTGCATGGCGGTGTGCCCGGTCGACTGCTTCTACAAGACCAGCGAAGGCGTCGTTCTGCACGACAAGGACCTGTGCATCGGCTGCGGCTACTGCTTCTACGCCTGCCCGTTCGGCGCGCCGCAGTTCCCGCAGGATGGGGCGTTCGGCCTGCGCGGCAAGATGGACAAGTGCACGTTCTGTGCGGGCGGCCCGGAGCAGGACCACAGCCAGGTCGAGTTTCGCAAGTACGGACGCAACCGGCTCGCCGAAGGAAAGCTTCCCGCGTGCGCTGAAATGTGCTCGACCAAGGCCTTGCTCGGCGGCGACGGCGACGTCCTGGCGGACATCTATCGCACGCGCGTCACGACCCGCGGGCGCGGTTCCGAGGTCTGGGGCTGGGGCACGGCTTACGGCAAACCCGAGACGCAGCGCCCGCAGGCGCCGCAGCAGCAGCCGGGAGGCAAGTCGTGAGAGCCGCCATCGTTGCAGCCGCCGTCGTAATCGCCGCGGCCGGCCTCGCCGGTTGCGGCGAGAAGTCGCAGGTCACGGTGTACAAGCAGGGCCAGTATCAGGGCAAGCCCGACAATCTGCCGTGGCAGAGCGCGCCGTTCAACAACAATCAGACCGAGTGGGAAAAGGCCATCAAGGCGCGTAACAACGCCCAGAACGAATACATTCGCGTCGGCAACTGACGGCGATCGGCCAGGAGGAGTGATGCACGGCAATTTCCTTACGCGCTGGGCGGCGCGTTCCGCTCTTGCGCTCGCGGTCTTGTTCGTCTCGCCCGCGATCGTCATGGCGCAGCAGCAGCCGGCGCAGCTCGGCGCAGCCGAAGTGCCCGGCGCCGCGGAAGGTCAGGCGGCGCAGGTGCAGCGTCAGCAGACGCAGCCGCTCAATAACGCGCCGGTCATGCGCGACATACGCAGCGGCGAAATCAATCCATATCAGACGACCCAGGTTCGTGGCGTCGAAACGAACGTGCTCATCCAGACCGAAGGCGAGATCTGGCGGCGCATCCGTAACGGCCCGCTGACGGTGTACGGCGGCTGGTTGGTCGTACTGGTCGTCGTCGCGATCGGGCTCTTCTACTGGCGTCGCGGCCGGATCCGGCTGCACGAGCCGAGAACGGGCCGCAACATCCTTCGCTTCAACGCCTGGGAACGCACCGTTCACTGGGCCACGGCAATCAGCTTCGTGATCCTCGCGATCTCAGGGCTCGTCCTGCTCTTCGGCAAGTATGTGCTGCTGCCGGTGTTCGGCTACACGCTATTCGCTTGGCTCGCGATCTTGTGCAAGAACCTGCATAACTTCGTCGGGCCGCTGTTCGTGATCTGCACCGTGTTGATGTTCGCGACGTTCGTCAGGGACAACCTGCCGCAGCGGGGAGACGCGCTGTGGCTGCGCAAGGGCGGCGGCATGTTCAGCGGCACTCACGTGCCGTCGTGGCGCTTCAATGCGGGCGAGAAGGTGTGGTTCTGGCTCGGCGTGACGGTCCTCGGCCTGGTCGTCAGCGTCACGGGGTTCATCCTCGATTTCCCGAACTTCGAGCAGGGCCGCAATGTGATGCAACAGACGACCGTCATACACGCGGTCGCCGCGGTGCTGTTCATCGCGATGTCTCTCGGTCACATCTACCTCGGAACCATCGGCCTGGAAGGCTCATACGATTCGATGCGCCACGGCGTCGTCGACGAAACGTGGGCGAAGGAGCACCACGAATACTGGTATCACGAGGAGATGGCGAAGCGCGGCCGGGCTGGGGGCGCAACGCCCGCCGCCGTTCCGGCGTCACCGGTGAAGGAGGGATGGAAGCTATGAGCGCGACAAAAACATCGATGGCAGTGGCCGCACTGGTGACGGGGCTCGCAGTCGGCATGGCATCCGCCAAGCTGCCGGCCCCGACCGAAGAGCAGAAAGCCAAGGCTGCCGAGGCGAAAGCCAAGGCGGGCGAAGCGGCGAAGAAGCAGGCCGAGGCGCTCGGCAAGGCGCAGGATCGCGCGGTGGAGCGCTACAAGAAGGTCCAGGTGACCAAGACCGGCGCCGCGGTCAAGAAGTAGCGCGCGCGAGTAGTTTCAGGCCTCGAGGGTCGAAGCCATCAGCTCCGGGCGCACGCCGTGCGCCTCCGCGTTGGCGTAATTGAGCTCCACCTTCACCCCGTTCGGATCGATCAGGAAGAGCTGGAACAAGCCCTGATCGTCGACCTGTCGCTTGCGGCACGGCACACCGAGCTTCTGCAGGTGCTCGAGCATCTCCCGAAGACCCGTGCAGCGGAACGCGACGTGATCGATCACGCCGCTCCCATGCAGCGCGTCGGACTGCTGCCCCAGATACGCGAGGCGATTCGCGCTGACGTTCTTCCCGCCCTGCGTGATGTGCAGGACGTCCTTCGAGCCGATGTAGAGCCAGCACACCGGAAACTTGAAATCCGGATGCGGACCGTCTGCCAGCCCCAGCACCTTTACGTACCAGTCGCGCGTCGCCGCGATGTCCTCGCACTGAATGAGGAAATGCTCGAGGTGCTGGAGGCCCATCACACGATGCCTTCCATGACCTGCACCTCGACCAGCGTGCCAGGCGTCACGTTGCCCTGGTCGGTCGGCAGGATGATGAAACAGTTCGCCTCCGACATCGAACGGAGGATCCCCGAGCCCTGCTCGCCGGTGACGCGCACCGTCCACTGACCGTCGCCGCCGCGCGTGAGGATCCCGCGCTGGAACTCGGTGCGCCCGGGCGCCTTTTTGAGCGACGACGTGCAGGGTACCTTGAACGCCGGCAGCGCGCCCACCGGATCCTCGCCCGAGAGTCTGAGCAGGGCGTCGCGCACGAACTGGTAGAACGTCACCATCACCGACACCGGATTGCCGGGCAGCCCGAAGAAGTGCGCGTCGCCCACGCGGCCGTACGCGAGTGGACGCCCCGGCTTCATCGCGATCTTCCAGAAGACGACTTCGCCGAGCTTGTTCAGCAGGTCTTTCACGAAATCGGCTTCACCGACCGAAACGCCGCCGCTCGTGATCACCACGTCCGCCGCCGATGCGGCCTCGGTGAACGCCTTTTCCAGCAAGGCGGGATCGTCGCGCACGACGCCCATGTCGAGGATCTCGCAGCCCAGGCGCTCGAGCATGCCGTAGATCGTGTAGCGGTTGCTGTCGTAGATCTGGCCTTCCCGGGGCGGCGTGCCGATCGACACGAGCTCGTCGCCGGTTGAGAAGAACGCGACGCGCAAGCGGCGGTAGACGCTGACTTCGGGGATGCCCAGAGAGGCGATGAGACCGACTTCCGCCGGGCGCAGCCTGCGACCTTTCGAGAGCGCTGGCGCGCCGGCCCGGAGGTCCTCACCCGCGCGGCGCAGGTTCTGCCCCTTGCGATGCCCGCCGCCGATCGTGACGCGCTCAGCGCTCGCCTTGACGTGCTCCTGCATCACGATGGTGTCGGCGCCGCGGGGCACGACGCCGCCGGTCATGATCCGCACGCATTGCCCGGCGCCGACCTCGCCCGAGAATGGCGCACCGGCAAAAGCATTGCCCACGACAGCGAGTGTGACTTCGGCGTCGGCTTTGAGGTCGGCGTGCCGCACCGCGTAACCATCCATCGCGGAGTTGTCGTGCGCCGGCACGTCGAGCGGCGAGATCACGTCTTCGGCGAGGATACGGCCGAGGGCGGCGCGCACGTTGACGCGCTCCAGTGTCGAAAGCGGCGAGAGGAAGCGGGCGATAACCTCGCGTGCCTTATCGACCGGCATCGAATTCGGGTCGTAATCGTCGGCGCACGAGAGCGCGGCAAGCGTAGCGGGTTCGTCCATGAGGATCGGCGAGTGAAAGTCGTGTGACGCACGAATTTTACCGGATACGTTCGTGCCACTGCGCCGATACAGTCATATGCAAGACAATACATATGGTTGCAGCACACTTGCGCCATCGGCATACTTCTCCTCGACAATCATATGTAGCAGGTTGCATGTATGGCAGTGCACGTCGACTTCTCGTTGTCCTGGCTGGGCTCCCGCGGATTTGCGCCCGGCCGCGCCGCTACCACGCTGAGGCTGGTCGAAGCGGTGGCGAAGAGCGGCTCGCTCAAGCAGGCGGCGCGCGTGCTCGGTGTGTCGTACCGGCACGCCTGGGGGTTGCTGGGAGAAGCGGACAAGGCGTTCGGTGCCCCGCTTGTGGAGCTTCAGCGCGGTCGGGGCGCACGCCCGACCCCGCTGGGGGAGAAGCTCCTGTGGGCCGACAGTCTGATACGCGATGCGCTCGATCCGCAGTTCGCGAAGCTGCGGCATGACGTGGAACTGGAGCTGGCCAAGGCCCTGCCGCAGCGGCTGCCGCGCCTCATCGTGCACGCGAGCCACGATCTCGCGCTGGCGGAGCTGCCCGGCGCCTGTACCGGCAACCTCGACCTCGAGCTCGCATTCAGGGGCGCGGACGAATGCCTGGCGGCGCTGGCGAACGGCAAGTGCGACGTCGCGGGTTTTCATGTCGCCGATGCGCTGCCGCGCGCCGCTGCCGCCGCGGCGGCGCTCGGGCGCTGGCTCGATCCGCGCAAACATGCGCTGATCCACTTCATCGCGCGCGAGCAGGGCCTCATCGCCACGCCGGACTCGCACATACGCAGCGTGCACGATCTGACGCGACCCGGCGTCCGGTTCATCCACCGTCAGGGCGCCGGGGCAGGGGCGGCTTCGCCGAACGTCGAATCGGTGGCGGCGGCCGTGGCCGCCGGACGGGCCGATGCGGGCTTCGGACTGCGTGCGGACGCGATGCGCTACCGGCTCGATTTCGTGCCGCTCGCGGTCGAGCGCTACTTTCTGGCGTTCCCGCGCGCCGCGCTCAAGACGCCGGGCATGCAGGCGTTTCTCGAAGTGCTCAAGGGCCGCGAATTCGCCGAGCGCGTCGGACGGCTGCCGGGTTACGACGCAGCCAAAGCCGGCACGCGCGCCGGTCTCGACGCGGCGCTCGACTGGGTCAAACGTCGGGGCGCGGCGCGGGTGGCCGCTTGAGCGAGCTCGGCGCCGCTTTGGCGCAGGCGTGGGCGCTCGTCAACCGTCTGGATTCCGGCCTGTTGGGCATCGTCGCGCTGAGCCTCGAGGTCAGCCTGACCGCCGTGTTCATCGCCGCCGCGGTCGGACTCCCGCTGGGCGCGCTGATCGCGGTCGGCCGTTTCAGGGGTCGCGATGCCCTCATCGTCGTGCTGAACGCGCTCATGGGGTTGCCGCCGGTCGTCGTGGGCCTGGTGGTTTACCTGCTGCTCTCGCGGGCCGGGCCGCTCGGCACACTGGGTATCCTGTTTACGCCGGCAGCAATGGTCGTCGCGCAGGCGGTGCTGGTGACGCCGATCATCGCGGCGCTGTCGCGCCAGACGCTGGAGGACGCATGGCGCGAATACGAAAAGCAGCTGCGCTCGCTCGGCGCATCGCGTTTCACCGCGGCGCTGACCCTGCTATGGGATACGCGCTTCGCACTCGTCACGGTGGTGCTGGCGGGGTTCGGGCGCGCGGCCGCGGAAGTCGGAGCGGTGATGATCGTGGGCGGCAACATCGACGGCGTCACACGCGTCATGACCACCGCGATCGCGCTGGAGACGAGCAAAGGTGATTTGCCGCTCGCGCTCGGACTCGGCATCGTGCTCGTCTCGCTCGTGATCGCCGTGAACGCGGCGGCGCAAGTCATCAAGACGTCCGCGCAGCGGCGCTACGGCTGACGGTGCCCTAACGTGCTGCCCCTCGTGCTCGACCGCGTTTCGTTCGCGGTGCAAGGCCGCACGATCATCGACAGCGTGAGCTGCGAGATCCGGGCGGGCGAGCGCACGGTCATTCTCGGACCGAACGGCGCCGGCAAGAGTGTGCTGATGCGGCTCTGCCACGGTCTGCTCGCGCCCACATCCGGCCGTGTGGAGTGGCGCGGCAGCGGGAAAAACCGCCGTCAGGCGATGGTGTTCCAGCGTCCGGTGATGCTGCGCCGCTCGGCGCTGGAGAACATCACGTACGGTCTGAAGCTCGCCGGCGCCTCCCGCCAGGAGCGTGAGCTGCGTGCGCACGACGTGCTCGAAGCCGTGGGACTGGCGCATGTTGCGCACCACCCCGCGCGGGTGCTTTCCGGCGGAGAGCAGCAGAAGCTCGCGCTCGCGCGCGCGTGGGCACTCGGTCCCGAGGTGCTGTTCCTCGACGAGCCGACCGCGAACCTCGACCCGCGCGCGACGCGCGATCTCGAGAGCATCGTGGGACACATCTGCGCGAGCGGCACGAAGATCATCATGACCACGCACAGCCTCGGACAGGCGCGGCGTCTCGGCGACGAGATCCTGTTCGTGAGCGGAGGCCGGCTCGTCGAGCGCGCTGCGGTCGATCTGTTTTTCATCAAACCGGCGAGCGCCGAAGCCGCCGCGTTCATAAGAGGAGAACTGCCCTGGAGCTGAGGAAACGCTGGTTCAACATCGTGCTGTCGTTGCTGGCGTACGCCGCGTGCGCGGCATCGCCTGCCTACGCGCAGAAGTTCATCACGGTCGCATCGACGACTTCGACCGAGCAGTCGGGTCTTTTCAAACACCTGCTGCCGATATTCGAGAAAAGGAGCGGTATCCAGGTGCGCGTGGTTGCGCTCGGCACCGGGCAGGCGCTCGATCTCGCGCGGCGCGGGGACGCCGACGTGGTGTTCGTTCACGCGCGGAGCGCAGAGGAGCGATTCGTCGCGGAGGGACACGGCGTGAAGCGCGTGCCGGTCATGTACAACGATTTCGTGCTGATCGGCCCCGAGCACGATCCGGCCAAGATCGGCGGCACGAGGGACATCGCCGAGGCGCTCCGGAAAATCAAGGCCGCGTCCGCGCCGTTCGTCTCGCGCGGCGACCGTAGCGGCACGCACCTCGCGGAGATCGCGCTGTGGAAGGCGGCGGGCATCGACATCGCCAAAGAGAAAGGCCGCTGGTACCGCGATACCGGCCAGGGCATGGGACCGGCGCTCAACACAGCCTCTTCGCTCGCCGCCTACATTCTGGCCGATCGCGGGACCTGGCTCTCGTTCAACAACCGGGGTGCGCTCGCGGTGCTCGTCGAACGCGACAAGCGGCTCTTCAACCAGTACGGCGTGATCCTCGTGAACCCGCAGAAGCATCCGCACGTGAAGCGCTACGCAGCGCAGTCCTTCATCGACTGGATCGTGTCTCCGGAGGGGCAGAAGGCGATCGCCGCGTACGCGATCGGGGGCGAGCAGCTCTTCTATCCGAACGCCGATCAGCCGGACGCCTGAGACCGCCGGAACGCGCTACGTCGCGGCGGCGACCGCGCGCTTTTGCAGCGCCCGCGCCGCGATCGCGAGCACCGCGGTGCCCGCGAGCAGCAACGCCCCGATGACGTAGAAGCTCGCTTCGATGCCCCAGGCTTCGGCGACCATGCCCATCGCGGCCGGTGTGATCATCGATGCGAGCCGCGTCACCGCGTTGCGAACCCCGACCGACGCACCGTGCGCGGCCGGCGGCACCGCTTTGCCGAGTAGGGAATACATGAGCGGCTGACTCAGCCCCTGGGCTGCGCCGCGGATGCCCGCGGCGACGATCAGAAGCGCGAACGCCCACGCGATCAGCGGCGTTGCCGCGATTGCCAGCGTCGAGGCCGCGATACAGAAGACCACCAGCATGGGCGTGCGCACGACGCGCTCCAGCGGGGCGGCGAGCAGAGACCCGGCGACGCCGAAAAATTCGCAGATTCCCACCAGCGCGCCGATCAGCGTGCCGCTGAACCCGACGTTCCCGAGATACACGATATAGAGCGATGACTGCACCGCGCCTGGCGCGTTGCGGAAAAAGCTCACGGCCAGCACGAACGCGACGGCCGGAATCACCGAGAGCGCGAGCGCCTCGCGGTGTGCGGCCCATTGCGGTACCAGCACCGAAACCGGCCGCAGACTCCGTTTTCCGGAGCTTTGTCCCGGGCCTTCATCGGGTGCGCGCGCGGTCGCGACGACCGTGCCCGCCGCCCACGCCGCGATGCACGTGAAGGCCGCCAGGGCGCCGAGCAAGTCCCACACGGCGCCGATCAGGAGCGGCGCAATGAAAGTCCCGATGCGCGAGAACAGGCTGAAGCGGGCGAGCGTCGCGACGTCGTGGCTCGTCTGCAGGCTCCAGGTCTGCGCCGCCGCCATGCCCAGGCTCGATGCGAGTCCCAGCAGCAGTTGAAGCAGCAGCAGCGGCGGGAACCATCCCGCGAGCGGGTACAGGAGCGGCAGCAGCACGCAAGCGACCGCCACCCACAGCATGACGCGCCGCGTACCCCAGTAATCCATGAGGATGCCCCCATGGATCGAAAGCAGCGTCGGGAGTACCGAGCGCGCGGCGACGATGAAGCCGATGTCCGCCGGCGAGAGACCTACAGCGGCGGCATAAAGCGGCACCGCCACCGACAGCATGTCCCACACACCATTGGTGAAGAACCCCGCCCACAGCGTGGCACGGACGAGGCGCGAGTCGGCCATGTGCGTGCTAGTACGCGATTCTCACGTGCACCCCGTCCCATGCCGAGCGTGCCATCGCCTCCGTGAGCTGGATGCTGCGCAGTCCGTCGATGCCGGACGCCGCCGGCTCGCCGGATTCGAGCAGCACGCGGCTGAAGCCATGCACGCACGCTTCGTGCGCGTTCGTGACCGGATACTCGATACGCCGCGATTGTCCGTCGGTCGTTCTCACTTCGAGCTCTCCGCTCGAGCGGCTGCGGGTGAGACCTCTTCCGAAAATGCGGCCCTTCGTGCCGTGAATCACGAAATCGTTCAGCGGGTAGGGCACGTTCTCGTTCACGTTCACGTGGGCCATGACGCCGTTCGAAAACCTGAACGTGGAGAGATTCACTTCTTCCATGACGTTGCGCGGCGTGTCGAAGAAGGACGTCACCGACTCGATCTCGGCTCCGAGGAGATAGCGCAGGATGTCGTAGACGTGGACGCCGATGCTCATCGTCGTGCCCAGCCCCGCGAGCTGCGGGTCTACGCGCCACGAGCCGAGTCGCCCGCCGGGGCGCGCGCCGGGGCTCGCCTCAATGACGACGAGCTTCAGCTCGCCGATCTCGCCATTTTCGATGATTCGCCGCGTCTCGACGAAGGACGGCATGAAACGGTTGTGAAAGTTCACCGCGAGCTTCACGCCCGCCTGGTCGCAGGCCGCGATCATGCGCTGCGCATCAGCGACGCAGGTGGCCATCGGCTTGTCGCAGAACACGTGCTTGCCCGCGGCCGCGGCCGTTATCGTCTGCTGGGCGTGGAGACTGTTCGGCGTATGGATCGCGATCACCGTCACGTCCGGATTCGCGAGCAGGTCTTCGTAACGCGTATACGCATGCTCCGCGCCGAACTTTTCCGCAAAGGCTTTCGCCCGCGCCGCGTCGCGGCTGACCACGCCGACGAGCCGGTTACCTGCAAAGCTCCTGATGGCCGGAAGGATGCGCTCGTTGGCAATGCGTCCCGTGCCGATCAGTCCCCAGCCGTTTTTCGTTGCGGCCATCGTCGTGTTCTCCTCTCCCTGGGCGTGCATGCGAGCATATCAGGCGCGAAGAATCGCGCGCGGCGGGTGGACGGCGGTGCCGCATGCGCTATATTCTCACGAGCATAACGAATGACTACCGCTCCGATGTCCCGCTACCCCGGTCTGACCCTGCGCGTGCTCGCGGCCGATGCGCCTGCAATCGGCCCAGGCAAGGCGGACCTCATCTCGCTTATCGACAGAACGGGTTCGATCGCGGCCGCGGCGCGTGAGATGGGCATGTCGTATCGCCGTGCGTGGCAGCTCGTCGAGGCGATCAACGACAGCTTCAATTCTCCGGTCGTGATCAAGGCCGCGGGCGGCAAGCGCGGGGGCGGCGCAGCGGTCACCGCATTCGGACGCGAGGTCGTCGCGCAATATCGGGAGATGGAGGACAAAGCATCGAGCGCGATCGCAGCCGACTTGAGGCAGTTTTCAAATCGGCTGCGAAAGCCCGCGAGGACACGCTGACGGCAGCCATGGCGCGCAGAAACTCGCTATATTGCTATCGACATAGCGCATCATTACAGCTCGCGATCATCCTGCTGACGCTGTTCGGGTTCGCACCAGTGGCTTCGTCGCAGGGCGTCACGGTTTTCGCCGCTGCAAGTCTCAAGAACGCGCTGGACGACATCGACGCCGCATACCGCAGGGCCGGCGGCCCGCGCACCGTGGCGTCTTATCTTGCGAGCTCGGCGCTCGCACACCAGATCGAGAAAGGCGCGCCGGCGGATGTCTTCATATCCGCCGACCTCGAATGGATGGACTATCTCGACAAACGCCGCCTGCTGAAACCGGGATCGCGCACGAACCTGCTGCGCAACGAGCTCGTGCTCGTCGCGCCGGCTGCGAGCAAGGCCGCACTGAACGTCGCGCCGGGCTTTCCGCTCGCGATTCAACTCGGCGATCGGCGCCTCGCAATAGCCGATCCGGATCACGTCCCGGCCGGCAAGTACGCCAAGGCGGCGCTTCAGACGCTGGGCGTGTGGCCGTCGGTTGCGGGAAAGCTCGCGCGCGCGGAGAACGCGCGAGCAGCGCTGCTATTCGTCTCGCGCGGCGAAGCGCCCTTCGGCATCGTGTACCGGACGGATGCCGCGGCGGACCGCAACGTGCGCGTCGTGTCCGCGTTCCCGCCGAACAGTCATCCGCTGATCGTCTACCCGGCCGCGCTCCTCGTGGCGAGCCGCAATCCGGCTGCCGATCGGTATTTCGTGTTCCTGACGTCCGATGACGCCGCGGCGATCTTCAGCCGACACGGCTTTATCCCTTACCGCCGGCCATGAGCCTCACGCCCGACGAATGGGAAGTTCTGCGATTGAGCCTCAAGGTGGCGCTGTGGAGCGCCGCCGCGAGCCTGCCGCCCGCCGTGGCGGTCGCGTACCTGCTGGCGCGCACCCGCTTCGCCGGCAAAAGCCTGTTCGATGCGCTCGTGCATCTGCCGCTCGTGCTGCCGCCGGTCGTCATCGGTTATTTCCTGCTTCTCACGCTCGGTCGTACCGCGCCCGTCGGCGCCTTCCTCGAGCAGCATTTCGGCATCGTGTTTGCGTTCCGCTGGACCGGCGCCGCGCTGGCGTGCGCTGTCATGGGGTTTCCGCTGATGGTGCGCGCGATGCGCCTGTCGATCGAGGCCGTCGACGAACGCCTGGAGGCAGCCGCACGCACGCTGGGTGCGGGGCGCCTGCGCGTCGCGGCAACGATTACGCTGCCGCTGGCCTTACCGGGCATCATCATCGGCACGCTGCTCTCTTTTGCGCGCAGCCTCGGCGAGTTCGGCGCGACGATCACGTTCGTGTCGAACATTCCCGGTGAGACGCGGACACTGCCTCTGGCGATTTTCACCTATACGCAGGTGCCCGGCGGCGACGCGCAGGCGATGCGGCTCTCGCTCATCTCGATCGCCGTGTCGCTTGCCGCGCTGCTCGCCTCCGAGGTGCTGGCGCGGCGGGCGACTGCTGCGACCAAAGGCAGCGATGCTACGCGTTGACGTCGAGCGCGATCTCGGGGCTTTTCGCATGCGCGTGTCCTTCGAAACGCATGGCCGGGTGACGGCGCTCTTCGGCCGGTCCGGCTCGGGCAAGACTTCGCTCGTCAACGCGATCGCCGGCCTGACCCGTCCCGATCGCGGACGCATCGAGATCGACGCACAGGTGCTTTTCGACAGTGCCGGCGGTATCGACAGGCCCGTAGAGCGCCGCCGCCTCGGATACGTCTTCCAGGAAGCGCGGCTCTTCCCGCACTACAGCGTCCGGCGCAATCTCATGTATGGCCGCGACCTTGCGCCGCCGGCGGAGCGCTATGTCGACTTCGACCATATCGTCGAGCTGCTCGGCCTGGCCCACCTGCTGGCGCGGCGTCCCGGAGAGCTCTCGGGCGGTGAGAAGCAGCGCGTGGCGATCGGCCGCGCGCTGCTTTCGCAGCCGCGGGCGCTGCTGCTCGACGAGCCGCTCGCTTCGCTCGACGCCCAGCGCAAGGACGAGATTCTCGGCTACATCGAGCGCATGCGCGACGACGTGCGCATACCGATCGTGTATGTCAGCCACGCGGTCGAGGAGGTAGTGCGCCTGGCGGACTGGGTGGTGGTGATGTCCGCCGGCGCGGTCGCGGCTGCCGGCACTGTCGAGGAAGTGATGGGCCGCACGGATCTGGGGGCCGCAGCCGATGTTTTCGAAGGCGGCTCGGTGATCGATGCGCGGGTCGTCGCGCAGGATCCGGCTTACGACATCGCCACGCTGGCGTTCGAGGGCGGTACGCTCGTCGCGACACACACCGGCGCCGCGGTCGGTGAGCCGGTGCGGGTTCGAATCCGCGCGCGCGACGTGTCGCTCGCGCTGGAGGCGCCGCGCTCGATCAGCATCCAGAACGTGCTGCGCGGCCGGATCGCCGCCGTGCGCACTTTGCGCAAGGGCGTCGTCGACGTGGCGGTCGCCGTCGGCGCGGTCACCTTGCGCTCGAGTGTCACTCAACGTGCCGCGGATCAGCTCGCGCTCGAAATGGGGCAGCCGGTATTCGCGCTGGTGAAGGCCGTGTCGCTCGATCGGCGAGCGGTGCCTTATGCCGGATAATACGGACCCATGAAAATCTTCGGTTTCGCCGGCTATTCCGGCAGCGGTAAGACGACCCTAATCGAGCAGCTCATTCCACGCTTCACCGCGCACGGCATCAGCGTCTCCCTTATCAAGCACGCGCATCACACGTTCGATGTCGATGCACCCGGAAAGGACTCGTACCGTCACCGCAACGCGGGCTGCACGGAAGTGCTCGTGACTTCGTCGCGCCGCTGGGCGCTCATGCACGAGTTGAGGGGCGCGCCGGAGCCCAGCCTTCAGGAGCTCGTCGCCCGCATGTCTGGTTGCGATCTGCTGCTCGTCGAAGGCTTCAAGCGCGAGCCCATACCGAAGCTGGAGGTGTATCGACGAGAAGTCGGGGAACCGCTTATCCATCCGCACGATCACAACATCGTGGCGATCGCGAGCGATGCGCCGGTGCAGGCGCCGATTCCGCGGCTCGATCTCAACGCGCCGGACGAGATCGCCGCGTTCGTGCTGAGGCATACCGGCCTCGACGCCGGGGCATAATCGGACACATGGTGACGATTCTCTATTTCGCGCGGCTCAAGGAATCACTGGGGAAAGCGCGCGAGGAATTCGCGTTGCCAGAGAGCGTGATTGACCTCGGCGGCCTGCGCGATGTGCTCGCAGGCCGAGGCGGCGCGTGGGCGCAGGAGCTTTCAGGCGCGCGCCCGGTCCGCGCCGCCGTGAACCAGGAGATGGCTGCCGCCGATACGCCCATTCGCGATGGTGACGAGGTGGCGTTTTTCCCGCCGGTGACAGGCGGTTAGGTGGGTCTCACCGACCCCGCTGGCAATTCCATGAGCGTTCGGATCCAGACCGAGGACTTCGACACCGGAGCCGAAATCGCAGCAATGCGGCGCGGTAATCCGGCGATCGGCGGCATCGCGAGCTTCGTGGGCGTCGTGCGCGACGTAAACGAAGGCGATGCCGTCTCGCAGATGACGCTCGAGCACTATCCCGGGATGACCGAAAGGTCGATCGAGGAGATCGTGACGCAGGCGCGCGGACGCTGGAACGTGATCGACGCGCTGGTCGTGCACCGCGTCGGCACGCTCAGGCCGACCGACCAGATCGTGCTCGTGATCGTGGCGAGCGCGCATCGCGGGGATGCGTTCGCCGCGTGCGAGTTCATCATGGACTATCTCAAGACGCGCGCGCCGTTCTGGAAGAAGGAGCAGACGGCGGGCGGCTCGCGCTGGGTCGATGCGCGCGCGAGCGATGACCTCGCTGCGGAGCGCTGGAACAGCGGGCGCTAACGCAGGGCGTCGTTGAGCAGCCGTCGCGCGCGGTCTATCGTTTCGCCGGCGGTGAGGCCGACGGGGCCGACGTCGTCGCCAGTCAACGCGTCGGCAGCCGCCCCGTGCAGGTAAACGCCTGCGACCAGCGCGTCCTGCGGCGGTGCGCCCTGCGAGAGCAGGGCCGCCAGGATGCCGGTGAGCACATCGCCCATGCCCGCGCTCGCCATCCCGGGATTGCCGGACGTGTTGATCGCCCAGCCGCCGTCCGGCCACGCGCATGCGCTCCCCGCGCCCTTGAGCACGACCCCGGACTTGAACGTCTTCGCCAGTCGCACCGCGGCGCCGACGCGGTCGCGTTGTATGTCGGCCGTGCGGCAGCCGAGGAGCCGCGCGGCTTCGGCGGGGTGCGGCGTGAGAAGTGTTGGCGCGGAACGCGAGCTCAGCGCGAAACGCACGCCTTTTTCGGTGGCGAGCAGATTGAGCGCGTCGGCATCGAGCACGAGCGGTGTGGATGTCGCGGCAGCGGCGCGCAACAGCGCGCGCGCGTCGTCGGACTGGCCAAGCCCCGGGCCTACCGCAACGCATGTCAAATGATCGAGGCCGAGCATGTCGCGCGCGCTGCGGAGCATGAGCTCCGGCTGCACCGAGTCGATGACCGGCGCATCGTCGCTCATGAATCCGACGTAGACCCGGCCCGCGCCGAGCTTGAGCGCAGCCCGCCCCGCCAGCAGCGCCGCGCCGGTCATGCCTGCCGTGCCGCCGATGATGCCCACGCTGCCGAAGCTGCCCTTGTGGGAGTTCCAGCGGCGCTTGGGCAGCACGCTACGCAGCGTCTCGGCGCCGATCACCGACCCGCGCGGCGGGAGCAGCGCTTTCGTATCGAGTCCCAGGTCGGCCACATGGACGCGGCCGCTGTGCTCAGGACCCTCCAGCGTGAGTAACCCCGGTTTCAATGCGATGAATGTGATCGTGTGCGCGGCGCGCACGGCGCAGCCGAGAATGCGGCCGCTGTCCGACTCGATTCCGCTGGGCACGTCGAGCGCGATGACCGGAACGCGCGCATCGTTGATCCAGCCGACGAGCTCTGCGTAGCGCTCGGCGAGATCGCGCTGCAGCCCGATGCCGAAGAGGCCGTCCACCACCAGCGCGTGGGCGCTCGCGGCCGGCAGCTCGCTCGTCACCGTGCCGCCTGCGGCCCGCCACGCGTCGAACGCCGCACCGGCGTCGGCGGAAAGCCTGGCGCGATCGCCCGTGAACGTGACGGTGACATCGAACCACCAGCGCTTCAGGTGACGCGCGAGCACGAGCGCGTCGCCGCCGTTGTTGCCCGGCCCGGCGAGCACCGCGATCTTCGTCCCTTTGTCGGTCGCGATCTCGCGCGCGAGCTCTGCGGCCGCAAGACCGGCGCGCTCCATGAGCTGCGGCGGCTCGTCCTGCGAGGCCGCGGACACTTCGATGCGCCGTATCTCATCCGTGCGGTAAACCGGAGCACCGTGCGGCAGGCGGGTCATGCAAGTAAAATATCGCTTTAGCAGCTCCCCTTCCAGCGAATGCCGCATCTCCTCAGGCTCCGGGGCCGCTCGGCGCTTTCTCCGTTCCGGCTGAAGAAACTGCACGCAGGGCTCGATCGCGTCGTGTCCGGCGCGCGCGTCGACGCCGAGTTCTGGCATTTCGTCAGCACGGAGCGTGCGCTGAGGGTCGATGAGCTACAGCGGCTCGAACGGCTGCTCACCTATGGGCCGAAGGCCGGCGCGGCGCTGGAAGCGGGCACGCTTTTCCTCGTTCTGCCGCGCGTCGGCACGATCTCGCCGTGGTCTTCGAAGGCCACGGATATCGCGAAGCACTGCGGGCTGGCGTGCGTCGAACGCATCGAGCGCGGCGTCGCCTATTGGATCGCGCCTGCGAACGGCGTCGCATTCAGCGAGGCCGAGCGGCGAGCGATGCTGCCAAGCCTGCACGACCGCATGACCGAAACGGTGTTCGGCAGCTTCGACGACGCGGGGCGCCTCTTCCGGCATTTCGAGCCGCAGCCGCTCGCGACCGTGGACGTGACGGCCGGCGGTATTGCGGCGCTCGAGCACGCGAATCGCACGATGGGCCTCGCGCTCTCCGATGACGAGATCGCGTACCTCCTCGATAACTTCCGGCGCAGCGGCCGCAATCCGACGGACGTGGAGCTCATGATGTTCGCGCAGGCGAACTCCGAGCACTGCCGGCACAAGATCTTCAATGCCGACTGGGTGATCGACGGCAAGGCGGAGCCGCACACGCTGTTCAGCATGATCCGCACCACGCACGCCCGCAATCCGCGCGGCACGGTCGTGGCGTACGCCGACAACTCCTCGGTGATCGAAGGCACGGCGATCGAGCGCTTTTATCCCGGCAACGAGGGCCGCTACGACTATCGTGACGAGCTCACGCACATCCTGATGAAGGTCGAGACGCACAACCACCCGACCGCCATCGCGCCGCACCCGGGCGCCGGCACCGGCGCGGGCGGCGAGATCCGCGACGAGGGCGCGACCGGCACGGGCGCGAAGCCCAAGGCGGGGCTCACGGGATTCTCGGTTTCGAACCTGCGCATCCCCGGCGCGCGCCAGCCGTGGGAGAGCGATTACGGCAAGCCGGGCCGCATCGCCTCCGCGCTGGACATCATGATCGAGGGGCCCATCGGCGGCGCGGCGTACAAC